>JAQCZH010000001.1 GCA_027682585.1 Lachnospiraceae bacterium AF51-6-b8A
ATGTGTTAAGTTGACTGTCACTAATCGATCGAAGGCTTGACCAAAAGCGAAGAAAATGGTTCGAAGGAAGAAAGCATTCGCTTTGAGTGAGAGATGACCATTTTCGAAACGTGTGAGAAAAGATCTGCGGTTTGTGATTCATCTGTATGAAGTTTTGAGGGTATTCGTAATCGAATACTTTCTGAAATATTCCTCAATAGCTCAATGGTAGAGCACTCGGCTGTTAACCGAGGTGTTGTAGGTTCGAGCCCTACTTGGGGAGTTTTCTTTATCCGTAAATACTTGATAAAGAGTTTGGGCTCCGTGGTCAAGCGGTCAAGACATCGCCCTTTCACGGCGGTAACACGGGTTCGAACCCCGTCGGAGTCATTTGAAGTGTGCCGATGTGGCTCAATTGGCAGAGCAGCTGATTTGTAATCAGCAGGTTATCGGTTCAAGTCCGATCATCGGCTTTTTGGACCTTTAGCTCAGTTGGTTAGAGCAACCGGCTCATAACCGGTTTGTCCCGGGTTCGAGTCCCTGAAGGTCCACTTTGTCTTGCAACAATTGAAATCATGGCCTAGTGGCTCAGTTGGTTAGAGCGCCGCCCTGTCACGGCGGAGGTCGAGGGTTCGAGCCCCTCCTAGGTCGTTTTCATGCGAAGCGTCTCAGAGAGATTTCGTGTGATATATATATGGGATCTTAGCTCAGCTGGGAGAGCATCTGCCTTACAAGCAGAGGGTCATAGGTTCGAGCCCTATAGGTCCCATTTTTGCTGTATGGAATCCATATAGCAGAAGTTGCCGCTGTGGCGGAATTGGCAGACGCGCGGGACTTAAAATCCCGTGGTGGCAACACCGTGTCGGTTCGAGCCCGACCAGCGGCATTATGAAGAAACCCCATCCATTCCCTTTGGTCTGGCTGGGGTTTTATCTATTTTATTTGGCAGTTTGATTTGCTGTGGGACGATATTCTTTCTACTGCTTTCGATTGAGAGAAAGGAGATTCTGACTTTCTATTTCGCCAGATAGACTCTGAGAGCGGGAATTGCCTCTTTGGCCTCGTGGTAGCCTTTCCAGTAGAGATCGCCAAGTTTATCCATGTCCGATTCAAAGCGGTTGACTTCGACAGGATCTCTGGGAGAGAAGACGAACACTTTGCCCTCTTTCTCATCCCTATCAATTCGATCCAGAAGAGCATTATAATTCTCTGTGGAATGGCTCAGTGCATTCAGCAG
Source organism: Lachnospiraceae bacterium AF51-6-b8A (assembly GCA_027682585.1). GTDB lineage: Bacteria > Bacillota > Clostridia > Lachnospirales > Lachnospiraceae > Shuttleworthia. The sequence continues at coordinate 1,217 of JAQCZH010000001.1, forward strand.
GAGAGGGTAGTTGTGATAGTAGAGATGATTGATTCTCTGCTGGCGGAAAGCGCCGACAGTCGGTTTGCGGTAACTGTGATCTCTGGTTTTGACGATGACGATTTTGTCATAGCCTTCATCCAGTGCCCATTGGTAGGGAATATTGCAGACCATTCCGCCGTCCAGGTAAGGAATCTGATCGATGACAACAGGTCGGGAGACATAGGGAACCGTCGCGGAGGCTCGCGCGGCGCGAAAGAAGTCTCTGCAGCGGCCCTTTTCAAAGAAATGCACCAGACCGGTATTCATATCTGTTGCTCCGACGAGAAGGCGGCGACGGGGGTCATTGAGGCGATGCAGGCTGATAGGGTGCTCTTTGAGCTGGTCCTCAAAGATATAGGAGAAACCGGTGATGCCATGGTCGCGCCGCATGGCATCGAGACCAATATAGTTGGGATCATGACGCAGACTCAGATTCAATCGGGCCGACCAGCCAATTTCGCCGGCAACATAGCCAAGCGCAGACAGAGCACCTGCTGAGATACCGGTGGTCGTCTGGAAATTGATATCAGCTTCCATCAGGGCATCCAAGACACCCTGGGTGTAGAGACCGCGGAAGGCACCGCCCTCTAAAATAAGAGCCCCCGGCGTGATCTTCTGACTGGCCTTGCCCCGGGGAATATGATCCAGATCGGAGTAGACGGCAGCTTTGTCCCGGTCGGGAAGCAGTTCACTGATACGTTCGGCAGCCGTATCAGGGACGAGATTCGTAAGTTTTTCAACGGGATGGTCCGAAACCAGGCTTGCGAGCTTCTCAACAGGATGATCAGGGACGAAGCTTGTAAGTTTCTCCATGGGATGATCTGGAATCAGATCTGAAAGCTTCTCTGCAGTGATGCGGGGGAAGGAACTGATTTCAGCGAGGAGGGAAGGCTTCATCTCTGCAGACAGAGCTTCTTCGCTCGAAAGATCTTCGGGAATAAGATCATCCAGTTCAAGAATTGCCAGGTGGAGAGAATTGCTCATATGCTCCAGGCTCTCTGCCAGGGCATTGTTCTGGTCGGAAGTGCCTTCCGACAGCTGTGTTCCAGCCTCGATCAGGTCCTCCTGTGCACGTAAGACGGATTTCTGGGCCTGGCGGAGCAGGCAGTAGATCATTTTATTTTCCTGATTCATATGCGCACCTCATCTTGCTATAGTTCGTCCTTGGCCAGAATCTATGATACCACAGAAGGTTTGGAACAATTTCTCCCTGGCAGATTATGCCGGTGTGTATCCATATTGTTTTTGAGAGACAACAGCATCTATGATATGGATGGGAGATAGGCAGATACATGCAGGAATCTTTCTCCTATGACAGAGAAAAGAGTCTGTGAGGAAATAAAATATTCCTCACAGACTCCTAATTTATGACAGTGGAATAGGCGGAGCGTCTCTCTATTATTTGCGACAGGGAAACACTCTCGAGGCAATGCTCCTCTGCATTGCGGCAGGGTTTGTTGAACGTCTTTAATCAGCTGACTTCGACTTGTGCTGCCGGCCAAATGCCGCTGCCAGTGAGACGGACTTGTCTGCCTTATCATGCTGATCTTCAATCTGCCCATACTTGTCCCTGAGTTCATTCATCATAGCCAGATAGTGATCCTGGACACCTTCCTCAGAGGTTTTGGATTCAAAAGCCTGTACTTGACGATCAATTCGCAGGACGATTTCTTCAGAGAAGGAGCGTTCTGCCAGGGGATACACGACGGAGTTTTCCTTGCTGATATGACGATGCAGAACCGTAGCATAGCCTTCAGCAGCCTCCAGGATATCCAGCTTGTGGATCGGTTTCGGATCCCTCTCATAGAGGTTCAGAGCAATCTCCAGATCCATGATGTGCCTGCGGCAGAGATCATGCTCTACAAGCATGCCATGATTGATCAGCTTGTCGGCGATGGGACCAAGATTGGCAACCATCTCGTTAAAGAGGAAATTTTCCTCCTTGCCGTGGTGCTGGTGATCTGAGTAGTTGCGGGCAAAAGCAATGATCTTGCGGAAATCATTGACCGGAAGGGGCAATCCCTCCAGGACCTGGCAGCAAAGGGCACGCACGGCTCCAAGAAAGGTGAAAATATTGTCGTGTTCCGCACGCATAATGTCGGTAGAGTACATAAATGAATCCTTTCTGACTGGCGCTGTCCAGCCGTTCGTTTCTCTGTCAGCGCTCCTCCCGGTCATGTCTCCTGCGCGATACGATAGCTGCCGTCACCGTCAGAATGAAGTCTGAAGCTGGTCTCAGACAGCATAGCGTTGACTAGTTCACTGCGAAGCTGGTAGAAGATATCTCTGTCGCCGTCAACCTCTTCCCAGAAAGGGCCGTGCAGGTCATCGGTCAGGGAAAAGGCGATGTGGTCTTCTGCCTCTTCCCTTACTTGTACAGCATGGTCACAGGGCATGCCATCCAGGAGTATATTGTTCATACCCTGGAAAGCTGTGGCCGGATCGACGGCAGAGATAGGATGGGCTGCACCAAATGCTCTGACACAGTCAGTAACAGCGCCGAGACGATCTGGATCCCGCCTGAGCAGGGTGGTAATGAGCCCAGCGTAGCGCCTCTCAACCCCCTCAATCAAGCCGGAGAGAGAAGCATGTATATTGGAGAGGTCGATGACCTCCTCAATGGGGGGGAGTTCTCTTCGAGTGTAATTCTCCAGGGGAAGACCACCCTCTTCTTCCCCATAGCCCTGCGCCCTGGCAAAGTCAGCAAGAGAAGCGATCAGTTCCTCGCGAAACCGGATTTTATCATACATCCAGTAGTGGATGGGGCCGAGTGTTGCGCTCATAGGAATCCTTTCTAGTTCTTGTTCAGAGAATGCGTTCGTATCCGATTTCTGTCTTTTCAGGCGATATCACCGAAGAAGAGATCAAGATCATCATCGACGGAACCGATGCCTGCGATGCCAAAGTTGTCAACCAGTACCTTAGCGACGTTGGGGGAGAGGAAAGCGGGCAGTGTGGGTCCCAGGTGGATATTCTTAACACCCAGATAGAGCAGAGCCAGAAGAACGATGACAGCCTTCTGTTCATACCAGGCGATATTGTATACGATGGGGAGATCATTGACATCATCCAGGCCGAAGACCTCCTTGAGCTTCAAGGCGATCAAAGCCAAAGAGTAGGAATCATTGCATTGACCGGCATCCAGGACGCGGGGAATGCCTGCAATATCACCAAGGTTTAACTTGTTGTACTTGTATTTGGCACAGCCGGCGGTAAGGATGACGGCATCCTTAGGCATCTTCTCGGCAAACTCGGTGTAGTAGGAGCGGGCCTTCTGACGGCCGTCGCAGCCTGCCATGACGACGAACTTCTTAATGGCGCCGGACTTGACAGCATCAACGACCTTGTCAGCCAAGGCGAAGACCTGCTCATGGGCGAAACCGCCGACGATGGAACCGGTTTCGATTTCGGTGGGAGAGGGAAGGGTCTTGGCCAGGGCGATGATTTCGGAGAAATCCTTGGTCTGCCCGTAAGGGGCGTCAATATGTTTGACACCCGGATAGCCTGCGGCACCGGTGGTGAAGATGCGGTTCTTATAGGAATCGCGAACGGGGACAATGCAGTTGGTGGTCATGAGGATGGGGCCGTTGAAGGACTCAAACTCTGTGGCCTGCTTCCACCAGGCATTGCCGTAGTTGCCGGCAAAGTTATCATACTTCTTAAAGAAGGGGTAGTAGTGTGCGGGAAGCATCTCAGAGTGAGTATAGACATCAACGCCTGTGCCCTGTGTCTGTTCCAGGAGCATTTCCAGGTCTTTTAAGTCGTGACCGGAAATGAGGATCGCGGGATTCTTGCGGACACCGATGTTGACCTCAGTGATTTCAGGATTGCCATAGGCCCCGGTGTTGGCGCCATCCAGAAGGGCCATGCCCTGGACACCGAATTTACCGGTCTCTAAGGTTAGGGCAACCAGATCGTCAACACTTAAGCTGTCATCCAGAGTTGCTGCCAGAGCCTTCTGAATAAATGCGTCTACCTCTCCATCGTCTTTGAGCAGGGCATTGGCATGCTTGGAGTAAGCAGAGAGCCCCTTGAGTCCATAGGTGATCAGCTCGCGAAGAGAGCGGATATCCTCATTTTCTGTGGCAAGAACACCGACTGTAGCGGCCTTGACAGCGAAGGAGGCGGCGTCGCCATTCCATGTGGATGCCTGAGGCAGAGAAGATTTATCCGTGACCTGCTGCAGAAGCAGCTCCTTGCAGGATAAGGTCTCCTCAACTCTCTCCTGGATGGCTGCCAGATCAAAGTTGGCGTTGGTAATTGTCGTAAAGAGATTGACAGATATCAGGTGGTTGACAGCTTCGTCAATGGCCTTACCTTCGGCGCGCAATTGGGTTGTGACCGCTGAGAGCCCTTTTGTCACGTAGATCAGAAGATCCTGCATGGCAGCAACTTCCGGCTTTTTGCCGCAGACGCCGGAAACCGTACAGCCGGTGCAGCCGGCAGTCTCCTGACACTGGTAACAGAACATTTTGTTTTCCATAATCGTATGCCTCTTTCTTTCCCATAATGAAGTTTAGTTTCTGCTTTCTGCAGCAGAACAATATGTATCTTACGGGCTTCATCGAGAAAAGTTTGTTGGATTCACAACAAAAAGTGCGAATCTAAAAGATCACACTGGATTTTTTTGCTTGCGCCGCCTTGATGGCAGTGTTTTGCGGAAGGCTGTAGGAGTCATGCCTGTTACGGAGCGAAAGACCCGGGAGAAATGTGTGGAGGAGGCAAAGCCGCAGTTGGCCGCCACCCGTGAAAAGGAGTGATTGGTCTCCATGATTTCTCTCTGCGCATTGAGAATGCGGGTGGTGTTGATGTATTGATTGATGGTGCGGCTGGTGTATCTCTTGAACTCGCGGCAGAGATAGTACTGGCTGACATAGAAACGTTCGGCCAGCTTGTCCAGGCGGATCTCCTCCATATAGTGATCTGAGATGTATTCTATGACCTGAGTGATTCGGGATTTTATTTCTGTGGTATCCAGAGTACGGACATCTTTTAGCAGCAGAAGGAGAATTGCATGGAGAATAGTCTTCATGGTGACCTTGTGCAGATCGTCGGTTTCAAATTGTTCCAGGAGCATCATGCCGATCAGACCGTGGATCTGATGACCGATTCTGCGATCGGGATGATAGAGGCCGGCAGCATTTCTCATTTTTTGCTGGAGAGCAGAATCCTCGAGGGACTCCTCAGTGAAGTAGATGACAATGCGCTGAAAGGTTTGACCTTCCTTTGGAGCATAGGAGTGGTGCATGGAATAGGGAGGAAAGAGGATGATATCGCCAGGCTCTGTCGTGAAGATCCGGTCGGAAACAGTGTGAAGCCGCCTGCCCTCCTCCAGATAGTAGAGCTCGTAGTAGGTATGATAGTGGGATTTCATCATGTCCTCTGAGGAACAGACCCGCTCTACGGCGATGTCAGCGCCTTGTTCCATAAGAATACCTGCGTGATCAATCATAGAAACACCTGAATCATAGGATGAAAGGATATGCCTGTGTACCAGCTGTGCCCGATGGCTGATCCATTTGCGTCATCTTTTCGGATGAGATCTGGTAAGAAGGCTGTTTGGATAGGAACAGGATACCACAAGATATGTATAAAATGCGGGAGAATGTGGCAAAAATCGTATAGTTTTGTCCTGCCTAAGAAGCTAAGATGGTTTGTAACAAAGTCGATGTCTTTTACAGACCGTGGAGGAAATAGAATGCGTATCGCAAATAAGGTGACTGCCATTGAAAAAAAGGGAAAGATATTTACCATCATGACCGATGCCGTTGAAGTACGCCTGATGTTCATGACAGATGATATCCTGCGTATCCGCGCTGGATTTGACGGTGACTTTGCGGAGGAGTCTTACACTCTGGCCATGACTGCCTGGGAGGATCGGATGGACGATGTCCTTGCCGGGTATCGCACCAGAGTTGAGCCCAAGGAGGGGAGACTTCTTACCGGGGACGATAAGAAGGCGCATCTGGCCGAGTTGGACCAAGCTCTTGGCTACCCCCACGCAAATGCTGACGGGGTGGAGGTGATCTGCGGTCCCCAAATGACCATTGTTGTCTTCCGGGAACCATATATGTTGAAGATCTTTAATGAAAAAGGACAACTGATTCATGAAGATATTCCCTACATGGGACTTCAGCAGGATTCCAATAGCCGCCGTATTCACTACTCTGCTCTGACCGAGCACGATCACTATTATGGTTTTGGTGAGCGGACAGGACAGATTGACAAGCGGGAAGAATATATGCAGCTGATTCCCGGCGACTCCATGGGTTACAATCCAAAGAAGACCGACCGCCTCTATAAGCATATCCCCTTTTATGTGCGTCTGAATGATCAGACCAGGCAGGCGGTCGGTTATTTCTATCATAATACGTATGAGTCGGATTTCGACATGGGAAGGAGTCACAGCAACTATGTCAAACATCATTCGGTCTATCGGACGGATGGCGGAGACATTGATCTCTTCTTCATCAATGGTCCCAAGATTGCCGATGTTGTCGAACGCTATACGGATCTGACAGGTAAGTCTGCCATGCTCCCCGTGGGAGCCCTGGGATATCTGGGATCCTCTATGTATTATCCGGAACTGCCAAAAGATGCGGATGATGCCATCATTGATTTTATTGATACAACGCGAAAAGAGGATATCCCCGTTGATGGTTTTCAGCTCTCCTCCGGTTACTGCAATGTGGAGACCTCTCAAGGGCTTAAAAGATGTACCTTTACCTGGAATTACGATCGATTCAAGGATCCGGCAAGATTCTTTTCCGAGATGACCCGGCGGGGCGTTTCGGTATCTCCCAATATCAAACCCGGCATGCTGCTTTGCCATCCTTTGCACGACGAATTTATCGCCAAAAATATGTTTATCAGGGATGCGAAAGAGGACAAGCCTGCTGTTGGCATCTGGTGGGGCGGCCTGGGCAACTATGTGGATTTCACAGATCCCGCTGCCCGCAATGCGTGGAAAAACTACGTCAAGAAGTCTCTGATTCAATATGGAGATTATTCTATCTGGAATGATAACTGCGAGTACGATGGCCTGACTGATAAGGATGCCAGGGTTTCCTTCGAGGGCAAGGGAGCGACGATTGGCCGGACCAAGGCCGTCATGTCCAACCTGATGTGTCAGTTGGCTCAGGAGGCGATTCATGAGCTTAAGCCCGACCAGAGAGCATTTATTGTGACCCGATCCGGACATTCCGGTCTGCAGCGCTATGCGCAGACCTGGGCAGGGGATAACTTCACCTGCTGGGATGCCCTGAAATACAATATAGCAACGATCCTGGGCATGGGGCTGTCCGGTGTTGCCAATATGGGCTGTGATATCGGGGGCTTTTATGGCCCTGCCCCGGAGGAAGAACTCTTTGTCCGCTGGGTACAGAACGGGATCTTCCAGCCCCGCTTCTCTATCCACTCCACCAATACCGACAATACCGTTACGGAACCCTGGATGTACTCTGCATCCAAGGACATGATCTCTGCGGCGATACACTTCCGCTACCAGTTAAGCCCCTATCTCTATTCTCTGATGCGGCGCGCCAATGAGACCGGACTTCCGATCATGCAGCCTCTTTTCATGGTCTATCAGGATGATGTCAATACCTATCGGGAGGGTGTGAACTTTATGGAAGGAGATTCCCTTCTGGTAGCCAATGTCGTTGACGAGGGCGTTGAAACGAAAGATGTTTATTTTCCTGCCGGTCACACCTTCTATGATTTCTATACCAGAGAGGCCTATCAGGGCGGAGAGACCTACTCTTTCCCGGTCGATATAAAGAGTGTGCCCCTCTTCCTGGCAGAGGGAGCGATCCTGCCTATGGCATTAAATGAACTGAATAATCTGACTACCGACGAGGTGACGGGACTGAAAGTGATTTTAGTTCCCTCCGGGCAGTCGTCCTTTGTCCTGTATGAGGATGATGGAAATACGATGCAGTATCAGCAAGGAGTCTACAGGAGAACGGTGATTGAGATGGAAGAGGGGGAGAAGACCTCCGTCACATTCAGGTCTACCGGTTCCTACCGGTCTGCGGTAGAAGATATCTACATTGATATGGTTCATCGGACCAAAGCACCCTTCTGGGTGGCTGTTGCCGGAGAGAGGCTTCCCCATTTCCTGCACCGGTCCGGATTCGAGCAGGCAGATTACGGCTGGTACTACAGTCAGTCCATGAAGTCGGTTCAGATCAAGTACCCCAATCCAAAGAGAGATTACGAGTTGATCGTCAGCTTCGAGAACTTCGACCTGCTGGGAATGTGAGATAAGAGCCCTCGGCACAAGAAGGGCGGTAGACAGTATTACGATTTCTTTGCTGAGGAACTGCCGATTTTCATTCAGAATGTCTTTCCTGTATCCAAAGATCCGGCCAGGACTTATATTTTATGGGGATCGATCTGCTATACCGGCGTTAATATTCCCTATGGTTCCATGGCTTCTGCGATGACGGAAGATCCTGATCAGAGGCAGCAGTTGTCTACCTGGAAAATACAGCAGAACTGAAAAAACGCCGCTCCGTGCGCTGAGTTCGCAGAAAGCCGGTCGTCCTGTATCGCGGGTATGCACCCTGTGTAAACGCGATGCAGGGCGGCTTTTTTCGAATTCCCACCGAATGTGAATGTGAGAGTTTCATGATTTCGTGAGCTGTGAAAAGGAGATTTGCGTGAATGAAAGAATAGAGGGTATAATATAAAAATCTATGGTTGTTAGGGAGAGAACATGAAGATCTGGATCAGCCGACACGGCCAGACAAATCTGAATCGGGCCCATCTTATGCAGGGGAGGACAGACGAACCGTTAAACGAGACCGGCCGCAGACAGGCCTGGGCGGCAAGGAGGGCAATGGAAGATTTTCTGGGAGAATTGCCGGTCTTTGACGCAGTCTATGCATCGCCCCTGGATCGGGCTATTGAGACGGCCTCCATTCTGTCCGGCAGACCGAAAGAAGAAATCGGGATCGATCCCCGTATTACAGAGACTGACTTCGGCAGGTATGAGAGACGGCCCTATTGGGCGCTTGGTCCCTGGATGTCTCTCTACTGGCGCTATGCAGACTATCTTCCCTGCCCGCCCACGGTGGAGTCTCTGCAATCTATGCGCAGAAGATCGGCTTCTTTTCTCAGGGACATCGAGCGAGCGGGGGAGGCTTGCAGCTACGACAATATTTTGGTGGTCTGTCACGGAGGAATTATGCGGGCTTTGATTGGCTATATGGAAGATGCTCCGCACGGGGTGATCTGGCGGCCGAAACTGAAGAATTGCGAGATCCGCGTCTTTGAGAGTCAGGGCGGGAGGCGGCGTTTCCTGCGGAGGCTTCTGCCCGCGGCAGAGTAACTGGCGTCAAAGCCGGTCACAGACGGGCACTTCTGCAGAGGCCTCTTCCTATGGCAGGGCGACAGAGTTTGGATGGTGTTTTGCCGGAAGAGAAGTCGTTGGCAGACAGGAGGCGCAGACAGAAGTGATCCTGAATGATTACAGGATGAATGCAGGGAGATGAGCAGGAAGATGAATATAATAGAGGAAAGGTTTGAGTGCCCCTACTGTGGCTGGACGCCGGATGCGGGGATGGAGAACATCAGATGGGAGCACTGTCCCAACTGTCTGTCTGCACTTCATGAGTACGACCAGGAAGAAAATGAGTGCGGAGGAGAACTGGAACCGATTTCCATTTGGGTAAAGAGCAGAAGAGAGGGAGAGATCATTCACCGCTGTGTCATTTGCGGAGAACTGCATACGAGCCCGATGACAAAGTACGATAATCCCATCAAGCTGATGAGCCTGGCGGCGGGGCCCCTGGGAACGCCGGCATTTCCGGTGGAACGGATGCAGGAACTCTTAGATCTGATGGGAGGGCAGGGATCCATGGAGGGCTGGAATCGTGAACCGAGAGAATAAGCGCCGTAAATATGATAAGAACTATTATATGAAGAACCCGGCGGTGGAGTCCTTCAAGTGCAAGAACTGCGGTTGGCTGATTGTCTCGAATGGGGCAGGATCCAATCATCGTAATCACTGCCCGAACTGCCTGCATTCCAAACACGTGGACAATCGCCCGGGAGACCGGGCAGCAGGCTGTGGCGCTGTGATGGAGCCGATCGGGGTCTGGACCAGATCGGATGGAGAATGGGCTATTATCCACCGCTGCACTTATTGTGGGGCCATGTCTTCCAATCGTATTGCTGCAGATGACAACCCGATGAAGCTGATGGCGCTTGCGCTTAAGCCTTTTGCTATGGACTATTTTGATAAGGAGCGTCTGTCTTCCATGCTGGAGACCATGGAAGATCAGGGAAATTTGTTCTGAGGTTTGACTTTTTACAGGAGAGTGAGATATGGAGAGAAAATTACCGGTTATAACGATTTCCAGGCAGTATGCTGCTTATGGATCCACCATCGCAGGGAAGCTGTCAGAGCGCCTGGGAATCCCTTTTTATGACAAGGATTTTCAGAAACGGGCAGCTCTGGAGTCCGGTTATGGAGAGGATGAAGTTGCCAAGGAGGGGGAGGAAATCTCCAGAGGATCGATGTTCCTGAATACAGTTCTCAATAATTCTGCCGCCTATACTTCGTCTCACGATGAGATTAACCGAGCCCAGCGGAAGCTGATTCTGGAGCTGGCCCAGGAGCATTCCTGCATTATTATCGGCAGATGCTCGGATTATACCCTGAAGAAAGCAGGAATTGACGTCTTTCGCATCTACCTGCATGCAGATCTTGAGAGCCGCAAGGCCCATGCCCAAGAACTGGGCGGTTACACAGGAGACGTCCTCAAGTATATCGCTCACAGGGATCAGCTGAGGGAGAACTACTGCAAACAGTACACGGGCCATACAATGGGAGACAGCCGCCACTATGAGATTAGTCTGGATGTCGGCGCTATCGGCATTGAGACCTGCGTCGATGTCCTTACGAAAATTATCACGGAGAAATATGGGGTGAATCATGAGCAGTAAAGCGAATCAGGGCGGAACATTTACCGGACAGCTGGGATTTGTCCTGGCGGCGGCGGGTTCTGCGGTCGGAGTCGGCAACCTCTGGCGCTTCCCCTATCTGGCGGCAAAGGACGGCGGTGGGCTTTTTATCCTGATCTATCTGGCACTGGTTGTCACTTTTGGATTTACCCTTCTGACGTCAGATATTTCCATTGGGAGAAAGACAGGTGTGTCTTCTGTTAACGCCTATGCCAGGATGAAGAGGGGATGGGGATTTCTTGGAATTCTCACCTTCTTTGTTCCGGTTTTGATTATGACCTATTACGCGGTGATCGGAGGCTGGATCTCCCGCTATATTGTCACCTATCTGACCGGGGAGACGCAGGCGGCGGCAGGGGATAAGTATTTTACCGGTTTTATCACAGGAGAAATTTCTCCTGTGATCTATGCCCTGATCTTCATGCTGATTACAGCTGTCATCGTCTATAAGGGAGTAGAAGGCGGGATTGAAAAGGCCTCCCGCTTTATTATGCCGGTTCTTCTTCTCATGATCATTTTCATCGCTGTCTTTGCCCTGTTCCTGCATCACCGGGATGCGGACGGGATCAGTCGAACCGGTCTGCAGGGGCTGGCGGTCTATCTGACTCCAAATCTGGAGGGTCTGACTCTTGGCCGCTTTCTGCAGATTCTGCTGGATGCCATGAGCCAGCTCTTCTTCTCCCTGTCCGTGTCCATGGGAATTATGATTACCTATGGATCCTATGTGAAGAAGGACGTCAATCTGTCCAAGTCGATCGCTCAGATCGAGATCTTTGATACGTTGGTTGCTTTCTTGGCAGGAATGATGATTATCCCGGCGATCTTCGTGTTTTCAGGAACAGATGGAATGGGAGCGGGCCCTTCCCTTATGTTTATCTCCCTGCCTAAGGTTTTTGCGGCCATGGGTTTTGCGGGTCCTGTTTTCGGACTGGTCTTCTTCATCATGGCAGCTTTCGCTGCACTGACCTCCTGTGTTTCTGTCCTGGAGACGGTGGTAGCCAACTGTATGGAGATCTTCCACAGCGAGCGAAAGAAGACGACTTTGATTGCAACCGTCATCTACTGCCTGGCCTCTGTCATTATTGTTCTTGGCTACTCTGTCTTCTATGTAGAGATCAAACTTCCCAATGGATCTACCGGTCAGCTTCTGGACATTATGGACTATATTTCCAATAGTTTCCTGATGCCCTTTATTGCCCTCTTATCTACTATTCTGATTGGCTGGGTGGTCGGGCCAAAATATGTGACGGATGAAGTGGAGTCTTCCGGTCACAAGATGAGCAGGAAACGCCTCTATGTCATCATGGTGAAGTTCGTAACTCCTGTCATGATGCTGGTTCTCTTTCTGCAGTCTACAGGCTTGCTCAATTTCCTGAAATGAGAATCCATTCTTGAACATAAGTTTTCTCTGCGATTTCAAAAAGAGAGATGAAAAGGCTCCCGCAGGACGATTTCGTTCTGCGGGAGCCTTTTTGGGTGGAGAGGACAATGACGTATCTGTCGGATGCAAAGCTCGACAGATCTGAGGCATGGAGCGGAAGATTACTCCTCCCGATCCATATGGGTCTTGAACTTGGACTGAGGAATCTTGTACTTGGCCATATAGCCGGCAACCAGGATCTCGAAGTTGTTGTCCTTGGCCTCGCGGGCCCGCTGGACGAAATCGTGGGTGACAAAATTATTGTCGTTGGTGGCCATCATGTAGACAGCCATATTGGCGCAGTGATCGGCGACGCGCTCCAGATCGATTGTGATATCGGAGAGGACCAGTCCCATTTCAATCGAGCACTCATTGTGCTGCAGACGGCGGGCATGGTGATCCTTGATCTCCATATTGAGAAAGTCGATGGTGTCCTCCAGGGGATCGACGCTTCGGGCCAGTTCCAGATTGTTGCCATCGAAGGTTCGCATGGTCAAATCAAGGATTTCGCGGACGGCATCCGTGAAGACCTTGAGCTCTTCTTTGGCCGCATCTGAAAAGGACTGTCCGTCCTCCCGCATCTTTGTGATCGAGCTGGCAATGTTGAGCGCGTGATCAGAAATGCGTTCCAAATCATTGGTGGAGTGAACATGCATGGTCAGGCGGTTGGCCTCGTGTTCCGTGTGCGTTCTGGTAGACAGAAGAGTCAGGTAGGAGTCCAGCCGGTCTTCGTACTGGTCTACCAGAGCCTCAAGGCGAATGACATTCTTGGCCTTCTTCTCGTCGTACGCAAAGATGAGATCCATAGCGTCATTCATGGCTTCATTGGAATGCCGGAACATCTCCATGAGAACGACTTTGGACTGGTCTAAAGCCAGGACGGGAGAGTCTAGAAAGCGCTCGTCCAGGACATCAAAGGTGTGCATGCTTTCTCTGGCACGGGTCTCCTCTTCGGTGATGGGAAAGACGGTCTCAACCATCTTGACTAAAATATCAGAGATGGGAAGCATGATGACAACAGCTGCGATATTGAAGATGGAGTGGAAAACGGCAATGATGACGGGAGTGGCCGCCTGATGCATCACCGGGAAGTGAAAGAGCAGGTTCAGAGAGTAGAAGCCGATCATAAAGGTGAAGGTCTTCAAGATGCAGTAAAACATCTGAATCCAGGCGGCGCGTTTGGCATTGCGGGAAGCACCGATGGAAGAGATGACGCCGGTCAGCGCGGAACCGATGTTCTCACCCATGATGATGGGAATAGCCGCGCCCATGCTGACAGTTCCTGTTGTGGACAGAGCCTGCAGGATACCAATGGAAGCGGAAGATGACTGGAGAATGGCAGTCATGACAAGACCGGCAAGAAGGCCCAGGATGGGATTGGAGAAAGCGGTCAGAAGACTGGTGAAGGTCTCGTTGCTGGAGAGAGGGGCTGCCGCTGCCGACATGGAACTCATTCCGATCAGGAGAATGGCAAAAGAGAGGAGGATGGAGCCGATATCCTTGGTTCGCTCCTTCTTGGCAGCTAAAAACATGACCAGGCCAATGAAGCCGAGGATGGGAGAGAAGTTAGCTGGTTTAAAGAGCTGAAGGATGATATTGTCCGAAGTGATGCCGGACAGAGACAAGAGCCAGGCGGTAATGGTGGTGCCGATATTGGCGCCTAAGATGACGCCGACAGACTGAGTCAGGCTCATGATACCGGAGTTGACGAAGCCGACACACATGACGATGGTTGCTCCGGAAGACTGGATCACAGCGGTGACTAACATTCCCAGCAGAGCAGCCTTCCACTTGTTGGAAGTGAGAGTTTCCAGGATTTTTTCCAGACGGCCGGAAGATACCTTCTTGAGGGAGTCGCCAAGATACTGGATTCCGTAGAGGAAAAGAACCAGGCCGCCGATCATCTGCAGGATAATGGTGATGTCCATATGTAAATCTCCTTTTCGTATGAGAGGGCCAAAGAGCCCATACACAATTAATTTTACTTGCCGAAGAGAAGCTTAGCAAGAAAATACTGTATTTTGCGACAGATTCGGCACTGGGCCGGCACTGCTGTTTTGAGATGGACCTGGATCTTAAAATCGGATTTGTTGTGTAAGGACAGTCAGTCTCGATAGAAATAGAAGGGAAGCATTAAATATAATCAATAAAAAAGAGTAAATATATACATTAAACTACAAAAATTATTATGTTACTATAAGAAAGCATCAGTGCTGGATATGGAATACCTGCGTGGTAAGCATCGGAGGAAGTCGCACAATGAAAAATGTAGAGAAATACACGAGACAATATTTCCTGCCGCCCGTCTTAGAGACTGACTGGGCCCAAAAGGACTATCTGGACCGGGCTCCTATCTGGTGTTCTGTTGACCTGCGCGATGGGAATCAGGCTCTGATAGAACCCATGGGTCTGGAGAAGAAGCTGGAATTCTTTCGGATGCTGGTTAAGATCGGCTTCAAGGAGATAGAGGTTGGCTTCCCGGCAGCCTCCGAGACAGAGTACGATTTCATGCGTGCCCTGATCGACCGGGATATGATCCCCAAGGATGTGACCGTCCAGGTGCTGACCCAGGCAAGACCGCATATTATCAAGAAGACCTTTGAGGCGGTCAAGGGTGCACCGCACGCTGTGATCCATCTCTACAATTCTACTTCTGTCGCCCAGAGGAATGTGGTCTTTCGAAAGAATAAGGAAGAGATCCGAAAGCTGGCGACAGACGGGGCCAAGATGCTTTTGGATCTGGCGCAGAAGACAGAGGGCGACTTCTCCTTTGAGTATTCCCCCGAGTCCTTCCATGGAACGGAAGTTGACTACGGGCTGGAGGTCTGCAATGCTGTTCTTGACGTCTGGAAGCCGAGCGCTGACCGCAAGTGCATCATTAATATCCCCGGAACGGTCGAGACGGCGATGCCTCATATCTTTGCCAGCCAGATTGAGTACATCTCTAAAAATTTAAAGTACAGGGACAACGTCATTCTGTCCCTGCACCCGCATAATGACAGGGGCTGCGCTGTCGCTGACGCGGAGCTGTGCTGTTTGGCCGGGGTTGAGCGCGTCGAGGGAACGCTCTTCGGCAACGGAGAGAGGACCGGCAACGTGGATCTTGTGACGATGGCAATGAATCTCTATTCCTATGGGATTGATCCGGGGCTGGATTTCTCAGATATGCCGGGAATTCGAGAGACATATGAACGCCTGACGCAGATGCAGGTCTCTGTCCGTCAGCCCTATGCGGGAGATCTGGTTTTCTCTGCTTTTTCCGGTTCCCACCAGGATGCGATCGCCAAGGGAATGGCGGCCAGGGAGAGGGAGACGCAGGGAGAACCCTGGACTGTTCCCTATCTGCCTATTGATCCCAAAGATGTCGGCCGCAATTATGACAAGGATGTGATTCGCATCAATTCCCAGTCTGGTAAGGGCGGGGTAAGTTATATTCTGCAGCACAACTTTGCCCTGATCCTTCCTGCTAATATGAAAGAGTCTGTAGGTTATGCCATCAAGCAGGTATCTGATGAGACGCATCAGGAGCTGACGCCGGAAGAAGTCTACAAGGCTTTTCGGGCAAGGTTTGTCGAGTCCATGCCACATTTTACGATTGAGGATGCTGAGTTCAGACGCATGGGAGAGGCGGTTGTCGCTCATGTACAGATCTGCAGCGGAGGAGAGGTGAACAAGGTGGAGGCCATTGGAAACGGGCGTCTGGATGCCGTCTCCAATGCGGTGAAGGAATTCTTTGGCGTCAGCTATGAGCTGACGGCGTACGAGGAACATACCTTGTCCAGAGGTTCTGCTTCTAAGGCGATTGCCTATGTGGGAATTTCCACCGGTGAGAGGGATTATTGGGGAGCCGGGATCCACGAGGACATTCTGACTGCCTCCATTCATGCCCTCTGTGTGGCAGTGAATCAATTGCCTAAGATCGCTGCGCAGGATAAGAGTACAGATCCTCGGTTGGTGGCCATGCTTGACTTCATTCGCAAGAATTACCGCAATGTTACGCTGGAGACCATTTCCAAGGCCTTTCACCTCTCTGAGCCCTATGTCTCTAAGTACATCAAGGATAAGTCGGGCAGGACTTTCGGCGAACATGTCACGGCAGAGCGCATGAAGAAGGCAAAATCCCTGCTTAAGAGCGGCGCTGCCACGGTGGAGAGCATTGCCTATGAATCCGGCTATGCCAATGTGGAACATTTCAACCGCACATTCAAGCGGCTCTTTGCCATGACGCCGCTGGCTTACCGCAATGCGGAGAGTGGAATTGCGGTTGACAAGAGAAAACGCAAAAGATAAACTGTAAATACTTATCGAAAAAGGCGTTGAAGGAGACAGTAACAGATTCCAGAGAAACTCACCAGAGAGGATGACCCGGGCTGGAAGTCATCTGTGTTTCGGAATCTGCCAAGACCACTCCCCAGCTGCAGATCCCAAGCTTATGTCAGAAACCGATCAGGGCATCCGGCGAGAGTGTGTAAGATCTGACGGTATCCTTCGTTACGGGAGAATGAGTGAAAGCTTAGGTGGAACCGTGCAAAAGAAGCACCCTGGGCGCGCAGGAAAGGCGCGCCCAGGGTGTTTCTTTTCCGTGGAAATCATTTTTGTTGTTAACCAATGATCCTGGTTCCTAAGTGGCAGGGTCAGATTCAAATGAGATAAGCAGAAGGAGAGAAGCAATGGAGAGAGAGGAATTCTTACAGGTCTATCGTCATTCCCTGGCTCATATCCTGGCCAAGGCCGTCGTTGAACTCTACGGGCCAACGACGCAGTATGCCATCGGGCCTCAGATTGAGACGGGATTCTACTATGATTTCAAGCTGCCCGTATCCATCACAGAGGATGATTTCCCCAAAATCGAGGCAAAGATGAAGGAGATCTTAAAGCGCAAGGAGGACTTTATCCGCGAAGAGGTCTCCCGCGATCAGGCGCTGGAGCTCTTCCGGGATCAGAAGTATAAGACCGAGATCATCAGAGATCTGCCTGAGGACGCTGTGATCACCATTTATAAGACTGGCGATGACTTTACGGATCTGTGCAGAGGGCCGCATGTGGACAATGCCAGGGAACTCCTGTCCGCGGCTTTTGCCGTTCGATCTACCTCCGGTGCCTACTGGAGAGGGGATGAGAAAAATGACACCCTGCAGAGAATCTATGTGGATGCCTTCCCGTCCAAGGAGGAACTAAAGGAACATCAGAGACTGCTTCGCGAGGCGAAGGAGAGAGACCATAAGAAGCTGGGACCAGCTCTGGAGCTCTTTATGTTCCATGAGTCTGCTCCCGGTATGCCCTATTGGCTACCCAGGGGCTGGAAGCTCTTCAATGCCCTGCTCGACTACTGGAGAAGCGTGCATGAGCGCCATAACTACCTGGAGATTGCAGCCCCGGTCATCAACAATCAGAAGCTCTGGGCTACCTCTGGTCACTGGGGCCATTATAAGGAAAATATGTTTATCATCCCGGGCGAGAAGGAGGATGAGTCAGACTATTATGCGGCCAAACCCATGAATTGCCCCAATGCTATCATGTTTTATAAGAATGGACTGCGCTCTTACCGGGATCTGCCTTTCAGAGTCTCCCAGGTGGATGTGATTCATCGCAAGGAGAAGTCCGGAGAGCTTAACGGCCTCTTCCGGGTGCAGATGTTTCGTCAGGATGATGCCCATATCCTGGTAACGGAGGATCAGATCGCCAGTGAGATTGCAGATATCATGTCCATCGCGGATGAAATCTATTCCACCTTCGGTCTTACCTTCCGCGCTGAACTGTCCACCAGACCGGATGACTTCATGGGAGATATCGCGACCTGGGATAAAGCGGAGGCGGAACTCAGAGAGATCCTGGACAACATGTACGGGGAAGGCAATTATGACGTCAATGAGGGAGACGGTGCCTTCTATGGGCCCAAGATTGATCTGCAGATGAAGGATGCACTGGGAAGAGAGTGGCAGATGGGGACGATTCAGCTAGACTTCCAGCTGCCTCTCAACTTCGGACTCAAGTACGCCGCTCAGGATGGAAGCGAGAAACAGCCGGTTCTGATTCACAGAGCGATCTTTGGTTCTATGGAGCGCTTTATCGGAATCCTGATTGAGAACTTTAAGGGCAGCTTCCCCTTCTGGGTATCCCCCTATCAGGTTGGTATCGTTCCGATTCGTACCAGTCACAACGCCTATGCGCTGAAGATTCAGGAGAAACTGCGCGCCATGGGAATTCGTGTTGAAGCCGACTATGCCGACAAGAACATGAATGAAAAAATCAAGCGTTTCAGAACTCTGCGCGACCCCTATACCATAGTCATCGGGGACAAGGAAGTGGAGAATGGGACAGTATCTGTGACGGTTCGGGGGCAGAAGCAGCAGATTCATGACCTGCCTCTGGCTGATTTCTGTGCCATGTGCAGGAAACTTCAGATGGAGCACCTGAAAGATCTGCTGACCGGACCAGTCGAAGATGAAAACAGATGACAGCCGTGTCATAAGGTCATATCTTTCGCGGAGACAGGTTCTTAGAGGCGGATGACCGCTGACACGGAAAGGATGTTTATTGCTGCCCTATCAGGGATGAGATCCGTGCCTTCGGGCATGGATCCCATTCGCTTTACGATTCACAGGTCAAAGGACCTGAAAATGGTGATGAAATGACAGATGCTTTCACAGGAAAACTTGGCATTTTAGGGGGTATGGGGCCGCAGGCCACGCAGATCTTCTATCAGTGGATTTTAGATCGGACCCCGGCCAATCGTGATCAGGATCACATCCCAACCATGATTTACTCTGACACCCAGATGCCGGATCGAACGGCGGCGATTCTGTCAGGAGATGAGGAACCGGTGCTGGCTCGCCTTCTGAAGGACTGCAAGATATTAGAGACCTGTGGCTGCTCGGCCATTGCCATTCCCTGCAATACGTCTCACTACTTTGCAGATCGTCTGCAGGATCAGCTGACCGTGCCCATCATTCATATGCCCCGTCAGACCGTCAGACGGCTTGCGGCTGCAGACAAGAGAAAGGTGGCCATCCTGGCAACTGACGGCACCATAGTGACCGGGATTTACCGCGAGGCTTTGGAGGCGGAGGGAATAGCGCCTTATGAGCCAGACCCTCAGACGCAGAAGAAGATCATGTCCCTGATCTACGATGAGATCAAAGCGGGGGAGAAGGGAAATCGTCACATCTTTGCTGCTATTGACAGAGCGGTCAGAGAGGCCGGCTGTGACGGGGCAATTCTGGGCTGTACGGAATTATCGGTTTATCGGGAATACCATGGTCTGTCCGGGTTCTATATTGATGCGATGGAGGTCCTGGCCGAGGAGTGCATTAAGTTCTTTGGTCTGAAGCCGCTTCTGGTTTAGGAGAACACAGACTTTTATTTCCGGCGGAAGATCGAAAAACGGAAACTTTTCAGCCTGGGCTACAGACGTATGACCGCAATGAAAAAGTTATATTTGTGAGGCCCTTACCAGTCGGAAGTTGTAGAATAGAACCCGTGGAGTCAATGGGACTTCCATAATGATTCAGGATGTCGACGCAGGACATCTGCTCGGCGTAAACAGGTGATTTGCATGAAAGAAAAACTCTACCCTCTTCTCTTCGGAGGAGATATCAATGTCTACTCTGTCGCCAGAGCCTTCTGGGAGCAGTATCAGATCAAGGTAACCTGTTACGGCAAGTTCCCCTCCGGTCCGGCTTATCGGTCCAGTCTGATTGATTATCGGGTCAATGCGGACGCGGAGAAGGCCGAGACGCTGGTCAGGCTGATCTGTGATTTCGCCGCGGAGCACGGGGACGGTAAGGTTATGCCCATCGGCTGTTCCGATGACTATGTCTTTCTGGTGACAGACAATCGGGACAAGTACCCGAACAATGTCATTGTTCCTTATATTGGCAGCAAGCTGATGGGAGAGTTGATCCGCAAGGAGCACTTCTACGAACTGGCGGACAAGTATGACATTGATCATCCCGGGACTTTCATTTATCGCAAGGAGATGGGGCATGATTTTGAGCTTCCCTTCAAGCCTCCCTATATCTGCAAACCTTCTTCTTCCGCACTTTACTGGCGGTATCCTTTTCAGGGCAACGACAAGGTTTTCGTCTTAAAGGATTGCAAGGCTCTTTTGGATGTCTTAGACCGTTGCTATGCAGCCGGTTATCCGGATACCATGGTGATCCAGGATATGATTCCCGGCGACGATTCCTATATGCGAGTACTCACCTGTTACTCCGACAGGAACGGCCAGGTCAAGATGATGTGCCTGGGCCATACGCTTCTGGAAGAGCATACCCCCCACGGAAGAGGCAACCACGCCGTCGTCATCACAGAGAAGCTGGATGCGCAGTCCCGGACGCTCTGTGAGAAGATCCGACATTTCCTGGAGGAGATCCACTATACCGGCTTCTCGAATTTCGATATTAAGTACGATGAGAGGGACGGCAAGTATAAGGTTTTCGAGATTAATTGCCGTCAGGGACGCTCCAACTATTATGTGACTGCAGCTGGCTGCAATGTGGCAAAGTACTGGGTCAGTGATCTGATTGAGGGGATTGACACCGGTTTTGAGATCTGTCAGAAGGAGAGCCTGTGGAGAGTGGTTCCACGGAAGGTTTCTTATGACTATGTTCCTTCTAAATACCACGCTTTCATGAAGCGGATGGAGGATCAGGGGCATGTGAGCAACTCCCTTCAGTCCCCCGATGAGAAGAACTGGTATCACAAACTCTGGGTATGGCATAATCTGCGCAGTCATGTGAAGAAGTTCGCTACCTATTATGAAAAGCAGAAGTAAGAAGAGACGCCATGAAACACTTGTTAGCTGATTATTTGCAAATGCTCGCGGGTTTTGGCCTGCTGAGTCAGACTGAGGAAACACTTGGCGAGCGCCTGGGAGAGAGCCTGCAGAGGGAAATCACCCTGGTCTCCTGTGACTCCAGAAAAGTAATTCCGGGCACACTCTTTATCTGCAAGGGAGCCGGATTTCGGGCGGACTTTCTGCAGACGGCCAAAGAGAGAGGAGCCGCATTCTATCTGAGCGAGAAGCCCTATGAAGGGGTCGACCTGCCATGGATTGGGGTCAGCGATATTCGCGCTGCCATGGCCCACAGCGCCAGCTTCTGCTACGACAGACCCTGGGAGGCCTTCTGCCTGGTCGGCATTACGGGAACCAAGGGCAAATCCACGACGGCTTTCTTTCTTAAGGCTATCTTCGACGTTTATGAGAAGAGCCGGGGCAGCAGGCCTTCTGGCCTGATCTCAACCATTCTGACGGAAGACGGAAAGAGAAGCTATCCCTCCCGTATGACGACCCCCGAGCCCATTGAACTGGAGGAACATTTTGCCAATGCCAGGGAAGCGGGTCTTGACTACGTGACCATGGAGGTGTCCTCCCAGGCTCTCAAGTACGATCGGGTTTTGGATGTGCAGTTCGATGTGGCGGCATTTTTGAATATCGGCTATGACCATATTTCCCCCATCGAGCATCCGACTTGGGAGGACTACTTCGCCTCCAAACTCAGGATCTTCAGCCAGTGCAGGACAGCCGTCGTTCACCTGGGTGTCGATCACTCCGAGGAAATGCTTGAAGCGGCTCAGAAGGCGCAGAAAGTGATTACTTTTTCAGAGACCGACGAGAGGGCTGATGTCTACGGTTATGGGATGAAGAAGCAGGGAAGGGAGACTCATTTTAAGGCGCGTGTCCTCGGGCAGGAGAGAGAGTATATCCTGGGAATACCTGGTTTTTTCAATGTTTCCAATGCCCTGGCGGCGATTGCTGTGGCAGAGCATTATGGCATCCCATACGACTGCGTGAAGGAGGGTCTGAAGAGGGCCCGGGTGCCGGGACGCATGGAGGAGTATACCAGTGCCGACGGAAAGATCGTGACCATCATCGATTACGCTCACAACCGCCTCTCTTTTGAGAAGCTTTTCGCGGCAGCGAAAGAGGAATTCCCGGGCCGCAGGATTGTAGCTCTATTCGGGGCCTCCGGAGGCAAGGCGATCAACCGGAGAAGAGACCTGGGAGAGGTGGCGGCGGCCAATGCCGACTATATCTATCTGACGGAAGACGATCCGGGCAGGGAAGATCCGGCCCGGATTGCCGAAGAGATTGCCTCCTATATCAAACCCTTCGGCACTCCCTACGAGATTATCCCAGATCGAAAGGAAGCTATCCGAACGGCCATTCATACGGCAAAGGAGCCGACCCTGCTTCTTTTGGCGGGCAAGGGGCATGAGGTCATGGTCCGCAGGGCCAATGGCTATGAGAAGGGTCCCTCTGACGCCGACTGTGCTAGGAAGTATCTGGCGGACTATGACGGAGGACTTGCCGGAGATTGAGAGTTGAAGGAAAGAGGAAGAAGTGACATCTGTCTTGTCAAATGAAGGCGAGATCTGAAAAGAGGCGGCGAAAGCCGTCTCTTTTTCAGTTCCGGATATCTGGAAAGGAACTTGAAAAAGAGAAAAGAAACGGTCGATATGAGCCCCTTTTTGCGGGAAATAAGAAATCATGATTATTTCTTGATAAGTCTTATGTATCGTAGCTGTCAGCGGTAATACGAGAAGATTCTGGAAGGAAATATCTATGTTAATGCGGGACAATATTCTTGAGACAAGAGAGCTGACCAAGAAATTCGGAGGACAATATGCGGTGCGGGGGATTTCCCTGCAAATCAAGAGAAACAGTATCTATGGCCTCCTGGGACCGAATGGAGCAGGAAAGTCCACAAGCCTGAAACTGATTCTTGGACTCCTGCGTCCAACCGAAGGTCAGATTCTATTTGACGGGGAGAACTGGAGGCGTGAACATCTTGCCAAAATCGGCGCCCTGATTGAGGAACCGGCTCTTTACGCTAATTTGACGGCAAGAGAGAATTTACTGGTGCATACCAGACTGCTGGGACTTCCGAAGGAGAAGATCGACGAAGTATTGAATACGGTTGACTTAAAGGACACGGGGTCAAAACGTGTTGCGCAATTTTCGATGGGGATGAAAGAGAGACTGGGCATCGCAATGGCACTGCTGAATGATCCATCGCTGCTGATATTGGATGAACCGACCAATGGATTGGACCCGATCGGGATTCAAGAGCTCAGAGAATTGATCGCCGGTTTCCCGAAGAAGGGAATGACGGTGATTCTTTCCAGCCACATTCTGTCTGAACTGGAACAGCTTGTTGATGAAGTTGGAATTATTGACAGGGGTCAGCTTGTCTACCAGGGAGAACCGGATCATGAAGAAGATTTAGAGACCTTCTTCATGGACAGAATAAGAAAGGGAGGGCGGTTATGAGGGGCTTGTCGTCAGAACTGCTGAAATACAGGAGAACAATGACAGAGAAATTGCTTGTGTTACTCCCTCTTTTCTTTGTCCTGCAGGCTCTGCCGAGTCTTTGGCTTATGCCGGCCGGGGTGGTGAGAAAATGGGAGAATGTGACCTCCATGGTCTTTAATCTCTGGACGGTTGCCTTTTTGCCTTTTGGGATTGCCTTACTTGCCTATCTGGTTGACCTGCAGGAAAAGAGGGCCGGAAATTATCGCGGCCTGCGTGTGCGTGCCTATGCACCCTGGCGCCTGTGGATTGACAAAGTCCTTGTCATGTCGATCTTCTTGCTCATCACATCAATGGTTCTGCTTATCGCGACGATCTTTTCCGGTCTGATCACAGTGACAGAGGGGAAGTGGGCCATTCCCTGGAGCAAAATACTGTTGGCTGTTTTCTTCTCGTGGTTTACATCCCTGGCACTGATCCCACTCCAGCTGTGGATTGCAGCATGGAAGGGCATGTTTGCCGGTATGGGGATGGGATTTGCAGGGATGGTGTCGGGAATTGCGCTGGCCGCAAAGCCCTTCTGGTATCTGTCCCCCTGGGCCTGGAGTATACGTATGATGTGCCCTATCTTACAGTTAAACCCGAACGGTGTTATGATGGATGCCTCCGATGCCCTGCAGGATTCCTCGGTACTCCCGCTGGGTCTGCTTTTATCTCTTGGAGCTTCTTTCGTGGTTGCCGGGATCAGTGCATTTTGCTTTCAGCGGAGGGATTGTCAATGATTTCACTTTTGTCATCGGAATGGCTCAAAACAAAAAGAACAGGGATCCGCTGGCTTGGTTTTTTGCTTCCGCCTCTCTTTTCTCTGGCAGTCGCCGGATATATTGTACTGCGGGGGCAGCTGAGCGAGACAGAGATCTTTCAGCTCTTTTTCTTCTCCTGGGAGGGATTGATGGTGCCGATCATGACCGGTATCCTTGCGGCTTCTCTTGTGCAGGAGGAGGCCTTTGCCGGTAATTTCACAGGATATCTTACAACGAGCATTGACAGAAAGAAGCTCTATTTCAGTAAGTACCTGTTTTTGCTTCTCTTTCATTTCGTCAGCGCGATTCTGGCTTTTTTTGTGTTTCAACTGACGATGCAGATCGGCTCGCCGGACGCCGTTAAGGGCTGGGTTATTTTTGCCCTTGCCCTGATTCTGGGTCTGTTCGGCGCACTTCCTCTGCTGGCAATCCATCTGTGGGCCAGCTTTGTGTGGGGGACGGGGATTTCGATCGGGATAGGAATCGGAGGTCTTATTTCCTCTATGGCTCTCGGAACATCTGTACTCGCTGACCGGGTCTGGATTTTGATGCCCTGGCTGTGGCCCTATCGTATGGCCGGATTACCGGGGGCCTATTTGAAATTTACGGCGGGGATGGATCGGCCTCCGGTTGAGATCGCCTCGGGCGCTGTCGCACGGCAGTTCCTGACAGGGAACCTTGTGCTTTTGATCAGTCTTGTGATTTTTTGC
Source organism: Lachnospiraceae bacterium AF51-6-b8A (assembly GCA_027682585.1). GTDB lineage: Bacteria > Bacillota > Clostridia > Lachnospirales > Lachnospiraceae > Shuttleworthia. The sequence continues at coordinate 26,396 of JAQCZH010000001.1, forward strand.
GCAGGAGCTATGGTCTGGTTTAACAGCTGGGAGGGGAGAAAATCCCAGGAATAGGATATATTGAATGTGGGATATTTTCGCGCAGGAGCTGAGGAAAGATGAGTAAAATTCTGCTGATTGACGATGAAGTCGAATTGCTTATGCTTCTGAAAAACGAGTTGGAGGCGCGAGGGCACCGGGTCCTGACTGCCTATCGGGGAGAAGAGGGAATCGCGCTTGCCAGACAGGAGCCGGATCTGATTCTTCTCGATATCATGATGCCGGATATGAATGGATTTGAAGTCTGTCGGGCGATCCGGGATCAGATCCTGTGTCCGATTCTTTTTTTGAGTGCAAAACAGGCGGAAAGCGATAAAGTCCATGCGTTGACACTGGGAGGAGATGATTTCATATCCAAACCATTCGGACTCAGAGAACTTCTGGCCCGGATTGAGGCAAATCTTCGGAGGGAACAGAGATCTCAGGAGAACCATCATCAGAAAAAACGTGCCAGACTCTATTTTGCTGACTTAAGCCTTGATCTGCTGGAGCACAGAGTTCGAATCGGCGATACGGAGATCCCCCTGTCCAGGCGGGAATATGAAATTGTAGAACTCCTGGCTCTTCGGGCCGGTCAGGTCTTTTCCAGAGAACATATCTATGAGAGGGTATGGGGCTGTGACGCCGAGGGAGATGCCTATACGGTCGTAGAACATATTCGGAAAATAAGAAAGAAATTTGCGCAAGTGTCTTCGGAGAAAGAATATATCTCCACCGTCTGGGGGATCGGCTACCGCTGGGAGCGCCTTTGAAAGAGAGATGAGAATGAGAAAACAATCACTTGTGGTCAGCTTTCGAATGACGGTCACCTGGATCGCTGTAGCATCCATTGCGGCGACCCTGCTCACCCTGGCTGTCGCTTTTGCCCTGTATCTTCTGGAAGAAAACAGGGGGATCTATCCGGCCAATTATCATGAGAGGCAGATCCCGGCGATTGAGCAGTATGTGCGGCAGATGAATACGGATCTGCTGTCAAAGGAGAGGGAAGAGGATCTGAGCGGAGTGATTGGTGATCAGGGAATTCGCTATCAGGTTGTCGATGGGCAGGGGAAATTTCTGTATGGGACAGAGACAAATCCGGTTTTTTCATCCAGAGGAGACCTGGTTCGTCATCTGAATATTACCAGCATCTATCAGGAGAAAAATAAATATCTGTCACTTGTTCCCCTGCTTGGGGAAGATGGGGAGATTCAGGGTGCCGTTGCTCTTGTCTATCAGGTGAAAATGTTTCCGGTCAATTCTAGGGGTTCATGGGTGTCAGTACTGTTAAACGGAGCTTTTTTTTCTCCAATTGTCTATATTGTCTTGTTTACCATGTACTTTTCCAGACGCTTTATCAGAAGAATCAACCAGCCCCTGCAGCTTCTGCAGGAGGCCGCAGAGAAGATCAAGAGAAGAGATCTGGACTTTCAAATCAACTACCATGCTGACAATGAGTTGGGACAACTTTGCAAGGCTTTCTCGGAGATGCAGGAGGAATTGCGGAAGTCTCTGTCTGCGCAGTGGAAGATGGAACAGGAGCGTATTGAGATGGTTGATGCTCTGGCGCATGACATAAAAACGCCCGCCTCTATCATTTTGGCCTATACGGAATCTCTGCTGGATCATCCACATATGGATCCGGATCAGTCCAGGCGGTACCTGTCGGTGATTGAGAGAAACGCGAGGAAATGTACCCGTCTGGCCCGGCAGATGAAGGAGGCCTCCGAGTCGGAGCAGGCAGGGAGTAAGGCAGAATATGTCAGAATGAACCTGTACAGTTTCCTTGAACAGAAAGTAAGGGAATACCGCCTGCAGGCAAAAGAAAAGAGGATTGAGATACAATTGTGCGATGACAAAAGCCTGCATGCGTCTTATACCCTCGACCGAAATAAGCTGGATCGTATCTTCGATAATATCCTGTCAAACAGTTTATCTTACACGCCCGCAGGTGGATATATCCGTATCCGCGCATTTGCAGATGGGGAAGTCATACGATATCAGCTGTCCGATACGGGATCCGGTTTTGTCGGAAGGGACTTAGAACACGCAACAGAGCGGTTTTACAGGGGAGATGAGGGCAGACACAGCGGGGATGGGCACTCGGGCCTTGGACTCTATACGGTAAAACAGCTTGTCAGCCAAATGGGGGGAGAGCTGGACCTGTCAAACGAAGAAGATGGCGGAGCCTGCGTGCGGTTCTCCCAGAGGATTTGCTCTGACTCGGATGATGTCTGACTGGGAAGAGGTCTGGCGAAAGAACCCTACTTCTTGACATAGGATCTGGCATTGGAGATGCGGTTGTTGTCAGTGGTCAGTTCGACCGGCTCACGGTAGTAGGAGACGACAGGAGTGCCATCCGGGATATTCTCATAGACCCACTTGGCGGCTTCAAGAGGCAGGTTGATACAGCCGTGCGATCCCCTGGTCAGATATTCCTTTCCTCCGAAGACATGTTTCCAGGAGGCATCGTGGAAGCCGACATCTGAGGCCCAGACGGTAAAATACTGGACGGGTGACTCGTAATCCTCTCCCTTCAGGACAGCGGGGGACTTGCGGTAGATGATACGGAAAATGCCGTCGGGAGAGCCGCTGCCCTTGGACATATTGCCGGAGACGATGTCGCTCTCCCAGACGCGGGAACCGTCCCTGACGTAATACATGTGCTGGTTGCTGTAATCCAGTTCCACATAGGTCTTGCCGATATCATCGCCGATGGGGCCAAGCGCTGTCTGCTCCCAGTTAGGCTCCCGGGTCACCGCCTGCTCCGCCTCGATCTCCTGAGACAGCTGTTCGATTTCCTTCTTCTTGGACACGACCCATCCGTAGGTGCCGCCGGAGACCTCAATATCATCCCCCTTCTGGGTGTGGAAGGGGCGCTTGGAACCATAGGTGTTGAGCTCATGGGCCAGGCGGTCTACAAACTGACGGAGGCCGTCCGGATTGAGGCTGACATTGAAATTTTCGTCAATCTGAAGCATGGAGAAGATATCTGCTTTGGACAGGGAGGCTTCTTTGCCCTGCACCCGGTAGCTGACAGTGGACCTGGCATAGGAATCAATTTTGGCGCAGGCCGCCTTGATGGCGGGATCATCTGTCCTTCGGCTGGGGGCGGTGTAGTCGCTGTCCGGCAGGGTCAACTGGCTCTTTTGATCCGAGATCGCCCCTTTGACATCGGAGAGAATCTGATCCGCTTTGATTCCCCAGTCTCCCTGGCTGACCTCATACTTGTCGCCAAAGAAGGTGATTCTGGCATCACCCGGCTCGGGGGACTGGCTCAGGATCGGCTTGAGCAGGGCCTTCAGCAGGGCCTCATCATAGCTGACGGCGGGGGAATAGTGATGCCCGGTGAAAATGTCAAGGGGCCAGAAGAAGATATTCTGCGCCCGCAGGGCTTTCCTGGCAAGAAGCATGTGATCCTGATCAGCATAGGTCAGTCCAATGGCACTCCCCTCTAAGGTCACATCATGGCTGTTCTTGTCCTTGATCGAAAGGCGGTACTGACCGTTGGTCCTGGCCAAATCACGGGCAAGGGCGGAAGGCCTCATAAGGGAGGCATCGACGCTTCCCACACTGGAGTTGGGAAGAAAATGCCCCCAGAAGAAGAAGAGGCCGCCTGCGTAGATCAGAAGAAGCAGAAGAACGATTGCCAGACCGATCGCCCTGCAGTCAATGGATTTTCTTTCATCGGGATTCGGGTCGGGAGCAGGATTTTCCTGGTTGGGGCTGGAAGCTGTGTCTTCCGCCGCCTTACGCATGCTGCGAGGCCTGGCAGGAACCATCGTTATTTCTGTTTCTGCATTTGGTTCTTGCTTCATGTGTTCCCCCAACTGAACGGAAATAGGTATGCCATAAGGACATATCCACACGGGAGAATAAGCTATTCCCGGCGAGTGACCTTTGACATGGTTACTGAATAAATTATAGCATGTGACTATGCTATAATGCGATCCATGAATATTCTAAACTTAGAGCATGTCACGAAGGCATTTGCCAATCGAACCATATTAGATGATATTACGGTTGGAATCGGAGATAGAGATAAGATCGGCCTGATCGGAGTGAATGGAACCGGCAAGTCCACCCTTTTAGCCATTGCGGCAGGGGTTATGGAGGCGGATTCCGGCCAGGTAGTTCGGGGAGGGAAGGTGTGTATCTCCTATCTGTCTCAGAATCCGGTCTTTGATGAGAAGAAAAATCTTCTGGATAATGTTGTTGCCGCTGTCAGGGGCAGGGAAGGCTACTGGGACATAACGGGGGAAGTACGGGCCATGCTCCTGCGTTTTGGCTTAGAGGATCCGGAGGCGGATCCTGCCGTCCTGTCCGGAGGCCAGAGGAAGAGAGCTGCCCTGGTGGCGGCTCTTCTGACCCCGGCGAACCTGCTGATTTTGGATGAGCCGACCAACCACCTGGACTATGAGATGGTGGAGTGGCTGCAGAATTACCTTAAGAGTTATCGGGGCGCTATTCTCATGGTGACACACGACCGCTATTTCCTGGACGCGGTTACAGATCAGATTTTGGAGATCGACAGGGCAAATTCCTACTGTTATGAGACAAACTACACAGGTTACCTGGAGCGCAAGCAGGCCCGTCTTGACGATGCTGCCGCCACAGAACGCAAGATGGCAGCTCTCTATAAGAAGGATCTGGCCTGGATGCAGAGGGGAGCCAGAGCCAGATCCACGAAGCAGAAGGCGCATATTCAGCGCTTTGAAGCTCTCAGAGATCGCGATCCTCTGGTAGAAGAGCGCAGGGTGCAGATCAGTGCCCTGTCCTCCCGCCTGGGCGGCAAGACCATTCTCCTGGATGGGATCTCCAAGTCTTACGGAGAGCACAGGCTCTTTTACGACGTCAGCTATCATTTCAACAGGAATGACCGGATTGGTATTGTCGGTTCCAACGGCTGTGGGAAGTCCACTCTTCTGCGGACCATTCTGGGACAGGAAATGCCTGATACAGGAGAAGTTGAGATCGGACAGACGGTGCAGTTCGGTTATTTCAGCCAGGAGAATGAGGAGTTGGACGAATCGCTTCGGGTCATTGATTATGTCAGAGAACAGGCAGATAATATCCGCACGCCGGAGGGGCTGGTCTCCGCTTCGAATATGTGCGAGCGGTTTCTCTTCGACAGTCAGATGCAGTACGCTCCCATTGCCAGGCTCTCCGGAGGGGAGAAGCGCAGACTCTGTCTGCTTCGTGTCCTGATGGCTGCTCCCAACGTCCTGATTCTGGATGAGCCGACCAATGATCTGGATATCCAGACCCTCCAGGTGCTGGAAGATTATCTGGATCAATTCGCAGGCATTTTAATTGTGGTCTCTCACGATCGCTACTTCCTGGACCGTGTGGTCACCCGTGTTCTTTATTTTCGCCCGGATGGAAGCATAGGGCAGTCTGAGGGCGGATACAGAGAGTATAAGGAGCGTCTTAGGGCAGCAGGAAAGGCGCTTGTGGCAGGGAATACGGATGGGAATTTGCGGACGGGGACTGTTGGCAGGGACAGTTATGGAAGTCAAGCGGTCGGCCTGCCGGGGCAGAAGACAGGGGAAGAGGATGCGCCATTTGCTTCTGCTGGGAACTCCGAGGAAAAGAAGAGCAGGGAGAGCTGGAAGAAGCCCAGGGTCAGGACGAAACTATCCTATGCGGAGCAGAGGGAATACGACTCCATCACGAAAGAGATAGAGGTCATGGAGAAGCGGTCGAAGGAGATTGATCAAAAGATGCTTGCGCATCCGACGGATGTGGGGCTTCTGGCGGATCTGACCAAAGAGAAAGAAGAACTGGAAGCAGAACTGGAAGCCAGGATGGAACGGTATTTTGAGTTGGAGGAGATGATAGATTTATTTGGGAAGAATCGCTAGAATACAAGGCATATTCCGTGAACTTTCGCTGTTATCAATGATGGGATACTACGCAGCGAATCAAAGGCGTCGCGTTTGTCGGCCTGTGTGAGGTCTCTGAATGAGACAGGAGGAAGGGGGACGGCTCTATTATGGAAGAAATATTAAATTATCTGACCAGACTTGCCAGGGATATGGTGGCTTGTGGGGCAACCATTGAGCATGTGGAAATTGCCCTGGAGAAGACGGCAGAAGCCTACCATCTGAGGGAGATGAGCATGGCCATTACCCATCAGCATGTCAGTATCTGTTTCAATGATCGTCAGGGGAAAACCTATATGAAGCAGATGGATATTCCTGAGATCAGCATTCATCTGGAGAAGCTGAAGGTACTGAATGAGATTTCGTCTGAAATTTCCAGTCAGACTCCTGCGCCCGAGGAGCTGCGAGGGCGCCTGCGAAAGAGCCGCCAGGTGAGGCAGTATAAGAAAATGACCATAGCCTTGTGTCAGGTTCTGGCCATCTGCAGTATCTGTCTGATCCTGGGAGGCGGTCTTTCGGATGTGCTCGGAACAGCTGTCGTATCCTTTACCCTCTTTTGGATTAATCAGGGACTTGCCCGACTCAGGACGGTGCAGATTATTAACAATGTGATCAGTATGTTCGCTGTGACGGTTCTGGCCTTTATTTTAGTGAGGCTCGGGCTGATGCCTGATACCCAGTGGACCCTGATCTCAGTCAGCCTCTTGATGATTCCGGGAATTCCGCTGATCAATGCTTTTCGCAACTTAATCTGCGGCAATGAGTTCAATGGCGTTATGCAGCTTTTAAATGTGTTCCTGGAGAGCGCGTCTCTGGCAGCAGGGACATTTCTGGGAGTCATTCTGATGGGAGGAGCGAAGGCATGGTGAATTCGATCATTATTTTAATACTGTCTTTTTTGGCCTCTTTTGGGTTTGGCGTCGCCTTTGAGATTCATGAGAGAGAAAAACTGATCCTGGCCGGCATGGGAGGACTTGTGACAAGACTGGCCTATCTGGTTCTGATCGCCTTGACGGGAAATCCTTTTGTCACGGTTCTGCTGGCTTCTTTTGCAGCCTCTCTCTATGGGTCTATCCTGGCCAGAGCAAAACATGTTCCGGTGGCTTTTTTTACATATCCTGCGCTGATTCCTCTGATTCCAGGTGATCTTTTTCACTATATGATCGCATCCATCCTGGTCGGGAATATGCCCCTGGCAAGGACGCAGGGAATGCAGTGCGTCCTGCTTCTTCTGGCTTTGAGTATTGGCAGTATCGTCAGCTGGACAACGGTACAGAGCATTCACAGAAAAACGTTCTTCCAGGAGGATGAGGATTAGAAAAGTGTATCGGCCGGTTTGTAAACTTATTAGCTGACAAATAAGAATAAGGATGACTGCGGATACAGGAAAACACATCTCTGAAACAGGAGGCTGTGAGAAACGAAAAAATCGTTTCTCACAGCCTCCATTGTGTATGACAATGGTATCCTTGCGAAATACGTATTCAGATGCATGGATTCCATGGGCTTGCGTTTGCAGGAAAACTTGTAGATTAACGGGCGTGTAGAAGATCCGCTGCAAATCCTGTGACTTCTTCCAATAGAAGGCGAGAAATAGGATGGATATACTGTAACAAAGGAAGTGCAAAGACAAAAGATCTCACTTTCTTGTCACAGGTTTTGCCTCACGACTGTTCAGAACATATCTGTTTCTTCATTTCATCAGTTTTCACATCTATGAACACATCAAATTCCACCGGTTTTCTGGCAGAGGGAGCCCTTCTGGCATCAAAGTATCGCATTATCGAGGAACTCGGTCACGGAGCAGGCTCACGGGTCTATCTGGCAATACAGGAGAATATAGGGATTCAAAGAGCGATCAAGTGCATTCCCAAGAACCGTCTGCAGTCAGGCTATGGAGAACTGATGGTTCTGCGGGACTTAGACCACCCCTGTTTGCCGCATCTGGTAGATCTTCTGGAGGGGGCAGACATCATCTGCCTTGTTATAGAGCTGGTGGAAGGGCAGTCACTGAAGTGTTACATGGATAAGATCCGGCCGGGACAACTGTCAGTGAATCAGCTGCTTGACTGGGGGGTGGAACTGACGCATCTTCTGATCTATTTGCACGGCAGGAAGCCTCCCCTGATTTATCGGGATCTCAAGCCTGCCAATGTGATGATCTGCCCGGATGGACGATTAAAGCTGATTGATTTTGGAACTCTGATTTCTCCTGCGGATGTGTCAGATCAGGAGGCTTCTCTGGGAAGTCCGGCTTATGCGGCGCCGGAACAATTTGAAGGCAGATTTGATGAGCGCAGCGATCTCTATGCGCTGGGGGTCTGTCTGAAAGAACTGTGTGATTATCTGCCTGATGATAAGAGCAGACAAAGAGAGGGACTGAATAGAGTGGTCGAGGGCTGCTGCAGGAGGAGACCGGAGGATCGCTTTCAGACAGCAGGACAAGTGGAAGCTGTTCTGACGAAATTATCCGTGGTCACAAATCCGGCTTTTACCGGAGCACCTGTTAAGAAAATGACTTTTCTTTTGCCTGCGGGAATCCTGCTCTTGATACTTCTATGCCTTCCCACGGCTTTGCTGGTTCTGTGGGGAGGCAATAAAAGGAGTCAAGAGCAGGCGCAAAACATAAGGGGAAGGCTGGAGAGAATGATTCGACAGGACAAGGAAGACCTGACCTTTACCCAGTGGGAAGAAAAGGGTTTGCTGGAGCTTCTGGCAAGTGAGCCGTCGAAGAGAATGGCCCAAGAAGAACCCCTGACTTACGCTGTCATCTGTCTGCAGGTGGGGAAGCTCTACTGGTATTACTACGGGATCGATGCATCCGGGGATCGAATTGGTCAGGAGGCCCGGATGCAGGCAGCCAAAGAGTGGCTTGAGCGGGGAGAGGAAGCTTTGTACAGAAGCAGTCAGGAGCTTATATCGGGAGAAGATGACTGGCATGGGAGCAGAAAAGGGCCTGAGCAGAAAGAGGAGGAAGCGTCTCCTTTTTCGGGAGATGGCCGAGAAAAGCTGAAGAAGGAATTAGAAGAGCATCTGGCTCTGATTCACTTCCACGGCGAGGCCGCGAGATGGATGCGCGAGGGGAGGGAGAAGGGGCTGTATCAAGCGCATTTCTCCCGGTTGAAAGCATATGAACGTGGCCTGGATGAGGCGGAGAATGATCTGATTCGGGCCCGGGGAAGACAGGAAGTTCTGGAGAGTCTCTATCGGCAGAGGGAATATTTTCTGGAGGATGGGGTATCGAAAGAGGAATATGAGCAACTCTTGGAGAAGCTGTCTGAGAGAATTCGGGCTATGAGGACGAGAAATCCATTTGTAACAAAGGTGCTTGAGGACAGCAGGCATATGCTGGATATGCTGGAGGAAGAAGCAGGGGGGAATTTATGAGGAAGGTATTGATCCTGGGGCTTGTGGCAGCGCTTTCGGTTGGAAAGCCGATGGTTCCCTTTCCGATTGAGGAGGGGGCCTTGAACCGTATGGTGGACCTGCAACTGAAGCCTGCGGCAGAAGCGGTGCAGGTCGCGGACGGCAGGAGACTTTATGCCGAGAAATTTTATGTGAAGCTGGAAGCGAAAAGCCGGCAGATTCCTATTCGAAGGATCTCCTGGAGTCTTCGGTCTCTGTCGGAGATGAAGAGAGAAGGACAGGAGCCGGGGGAAGGACTTGAGATCAGGAAAGGGGAACTTGAGCACTTTGACAGAGAGGAGAGCGAAGAGGGAGCCGCTTACAGGGGAAATAGTGAGATCGAGATCGAGGGCGCCGGAGAGGAAGACCGCGTTGACCTGACAGCAGAGATCGAATTGATTACCGGCCAGAAGATTCACAAGAGAGAAGAGTATGAACTGGACTTCCGGGGGCCGGACCTTGCCGCCAAGCTGCAGGGAGAGAGGAAGGCAATTTATGCTGAACCGGTTGCGTTCAAGCTTTTTGCCAGAGATGCGAACTTGAGTGAGAAAGGATTGGAAGTAACCTTAGACGGTCATCCCCTGCTTGTCGAGTGGAAGCGAAGGGGACAACAAATTGAGGGGAGGATCTGGGTGAGAGAAGATGGATGCCATCAGCTGAAGCTGACAGGACAAGACCAGGCAGGGCATGTGAGTCAGCTGGCTTCGGAGACATTCACCATTGACCAGACCAAGCCGACCTTTCAACTGGAAGGACTGTCCGAGGGGAGTCATCGGGGAAGTGTCAGCGGGAGGATTCGTGTGGCGGATGCGCACCCTGATCCAAAGGCCCTGCGGCTGCAGCTGATACGTCAGACAAGGGAAGGAAGAAGTGATTTGAGCGGGGAGGTTCAGCAGACGTCAGAGGGGGACCTGTTTTTTTCGGAGCACATCTTTTCGGAAGACGGAAGGTATTCTATCAATATCAGCACAAGAGACGCAGCTGGAAACCGGAGCCATCTGTCCCGCAGTCTTCTGGTCAATCGGCGGGGGTCTGTTTTTCATACGGAGGGGGCAGGGATGCCGCTGTCTGATCAGACTTTGCGTCAACTCCCGGAATTTGTGCTTCGTGAGGAGAATCTTAATGCGATGGCGACAGGCTTTCCTAAACTGCTTCTGCGCCAGGATGGGATCAGCCGCCTCCTGCGGTCGGAGGACTACCAGATGGAGTCCATGCAGGATGCGAAGGGTTTTTGGAGCCATATTTATCGAATCCCCAGGAAGCTGTTTGAGACGGATGGGCGCTATGAGATGCAGATTCTGACCAGGGATCTTGCGGGAAACCAGAGTCGGTTCGGGGAAGAGGGTGAATTGCGCTTTCGCATGGATCGGACAAAGCCGGTGATTCATGCAATTTCTATGAAAGATGGACTTCGGGTGGATTCAGATCGGTATACGGAGGAGTTTGTCATCCGGGATAATCAGGCCCTAAGAGAGGTTCGATGCTTCCTTGATGGAAGAGAGATTTCGTTGCGGGCAGAGGGAAACCGCTATTATCTGGATCTGGATCAGGGAAACTATGAAGAGATTCGGCTGGAGGCAGAAGACGCCGCGGGAAACCGAAGCGAGAAGATTTTCCGGGGAATTCGAGTGGAGAAAAAGAATATTCTGGAGAGGCTGAGAGATCTGGTAGGTAAGGAGAAAAGGAGAGAAGACAAAGAAGTTGGACGGCCGGCAGACGATCGGACAGGAGATAAAAGAGAAACAGCCAATCCAGATCGTCTGGCGTCGGCCGGTAATAAGAAGTCGAAGAAGCAAGATGTCCTTGGCACACAGGGGCCACAGGTGAGGGAGGGACAGAAGCAGCTGCTGCAGACCGAAGCAAATCTGGTTCAGGGACTTGCCTTGGGAGTGCTTCTGGCCGGGGGATTGATATTTGGTATTCTGATCCGCCGCGCTCGACACAAGAGATGATAGTCAGGCTGACTGCCGTAGACTCTAACGATATTTTCAGGATCTTCCGGGAAGTATAGGGTGGGAGTTGCGGCGGTCGGCCTTTTCATATGTTACGGGAAGTATTTGTGTTAAAATAGAGCCGATTTACGTGTTCGGATATATTTTTGCAGGTTTGCAGGGAGAGAACTTCCGGAAAGGTACTTGGATATTGATGAAAATACAGACCATATATTTGGTCGATACAGAAAATGTGAATGAGATCTGGGTGGATGCGATCGCGGCGATTCAGCCCAGAGACAAGGTGGTTGCTTTCTATACGGATAACAGTCCCAAATTATCCTGGGAGCGGATGGCGGATTTTGCAGCTAAGGGCTGTGAGTTTGAAGCAATCGGTTGTCATAAGGGAACCAATGCGCTTGATTTTCAGCTGGTTTCTTATTTGGGCTACATGATCGCTTCTAAGACGGATTGTCGTTATGTGATCATTTCCAATGATAAAGGGTATGATCCGGTTTCCTATTTCTGGCAGGAAAGAGGCATTCAGATCAAGCGTCAGCCAGTGCAGATGAAGATAGAGAAGAAGACGAATCCTCAGCCGATCAGTAAGGAGAGCGTCGTCTTGAAGATCTTTAAGAAGGTGACTGGTCAGAGCCAGGTGGCCAGGACGGAAGATACTGCGGCAGGAAGCAGGGGTGAGACGGGATCTGCGGAATTGCCCAATCAGGCATCTGGACAGGTCAAATCGCAGATCAGGTCAGATCGGGTATCTGCACGAACCGGAACAAAGACGAAGTTGGAGAAGAAGCCTGCACGGACCGGATCAAAGGCCAAGTCCGACCAGGCATCTGTGCAGACCAAATCGCAGACCAGGTCCGACCGGGCATCTGCGCGAACCGGGGAAAAGGCGAAGTTGGAGAAGGCGCCTGCACGGGTCAGACCGAAGTCTCAGTCAGAGCAAACTTCAGTACGAACCGAAGCCAAGTCCAAGTCGGATCAAGCAGATGTGCAGATTAAACCAAAGACCAAGTCAGATCAGGTGTCTGCAGGGACCGGAGCCAGGGACGGGGCGCATAAGCAGCTGACTTCATCAAAAGGATGGGAACAAATCAGGCGGCCGGTGCCAGATCCGCAAGAGGCTCAGGCAGTCAGGTGCCTGAGCAAATCGATTCCGTTTTCAAAAGAGGCAGATTTTCGTCAGAGTCTGAATCATCTCCTGGGGGAAGACTTGGGTAACCGGGTCTTCGAGCAGCTGCAGGATCAGGAAAATTGGAAGAAAGAAGCTGACAGGGCTTATCTGGCGAATGCGAATGGAAGGTTGCGAAACTATGTGGAAGTTTTTCTGCGGATGAATCATCTGCCGCAGACAGATCGCCCTGAAATCTGCAAGCTTCTGCGTCAGGCGGATACAGACCATCTGGCAGACCTTCACAGAGAATTCGTGAAGCGCTTTGATGATGAACATGGGACGGCATACTATAAGTTATTTAAGGGAAATCTCAGGGTAATTCAGTCCATGCTGAAGTCATAAATGGAATGGTTGAGCGATGAAAATCAGTAAAAATTTTTATAAGCAGACCTGGGTGCAGATTGCCCTGGGATTAGGAACTGCAATCCTCTTTTATCTGGCCCTTTCCCATCTCAATGTTCTGGCAGAGACAGTCAGCGCAATCGCTTCAGTTACCCGCCCTGTTCTCTTAGGGCTGGTGATCGCCTACGTTCTGCATCCGCTGGTCAACTTCTTTGAGAGGAGGATCTTCTCGCGGATGCAGCATTTCAGACCGAAGACCCGACATGTATTCTCGGTGACGGCAACGGTACTTGTGGTGCTGCTTCTGCTTGTGCTTCTGATGATTGCGCTGATTCCGCAATTGATCGGGTCTGTGGTGCGTTTTCTTCAGAATGCGGGAGACTATATCGCGAGTCTGCAGAAACTGATTGCTCTGGCTATGGATGCCTTAAGACAAAACGGGCGTGATGTCAGCAATCTGTCAGGAATGATTAAGGAAGGACTGGATGGCCTGACCAATCTTCTTCCAAGCCAGCCCAGTCAGCTGCTGCACTTTGTTACCAATATTGGTGTCGGTGTCTTCGATTGGGTGATCGGAATCATCATGGCCATCTATTTTCTGATGGATATGGAGCGGTGGATGGGAGGCCTGCGCCAGCTGATGGGGCTGCTTCTGAGCCGGCAGCGCTACCGGGAACTGAGGGATTTTGTCAAGAGGTCAGATCGGATTCTGGTTCGTTACATTGGTGGTACGATCTTAGACGGTCTGATTGTCGCTGCCGCCAACTTCATCTTCATGATGATTATGCAGATGCCCTATGCTGTTCTCCTTTCTCTTGTTGTCGGTGTAACGAACCTTGCTCCGACCTTTGGCCCTATTCTTGGCGGAGCCATTGGATCTCTGATCCTGCTGCTCATTAATCCCTGGCAAGCCCTCTGGTTTTTAATCTTCACCATTATCTTGCAGACCATCGACGGCTATGTGATTAAACCCCGCCTCTTCGGCAACACACTGGGCGTGGCGGGTATTTGGATTCTGATCTGCATTATTGTGGGCGGCAAGGCGTTCGGTGTCGTCGGAATCCTTTTAGCCATTCCATTTGCGGCGATTGCCGATTTTGTATACCGAGAGTCGATTCTGGTCAGGCTTAGGCATTTTCGTGAGCGAAGAGAACAGGAATTTGGTCGGGGAGAGAGACAGAAGAACGCCAGGACTATTTCCCAGGCAGAAATCATGCCGGAAGAGACAGAAGGGACCGCAGCAGAGGGATCAGAAATTGCCGAAAATACCACCGATATACACAGAGAAAGATAAATTAAGCTATCAGGAATAGGAGAAGTGTATGTTTAACCTTATTAAGGCCATTCTCTTCGGTATTGTGGAGGGAGTTACAGAATGGCTGCCGGTATCATCCACCGGTCATATGATTTTGCTGAATGAATTCGTCAGGCTGAATGTATCCAATGAGTTCTGGAAAATGTTTCTGGTTGTGATTCAGTTTGGCGCTATCCTGGCGGTCATTCTTCTCTATTGGAAGACGATCTGGCCGATTCGAAAGTCGAGAAAGACGGGAGAACATTATCTCAGCCGCAAGACCATTGCCCTCTGGGTTAAGACCATTGCAGCCTGCATTCCGGCGGCTGTCGTGGGGCTTGTCCTGGACGACTGGCTGGATGAGCACCTCTACAACTGGTGGGTAGTCGCGATTATGCTGATTCTAGTTGGACTTGTCTTCCTTGTGATTGAGAAGAGAAATGCCGACAGGCAGCCTGTCGTGACAAGTCTGGAGGGACTGACCATGAAGGATGCTCTGATCATTGGGCTCTTTCAGCTTCTGGCAGCGGTCTTCCCCGGAACATCCAGATCTGGAGCAACAATTATCGGTGCGCTCTCCATCGGTATCTCCCGCAAGATTGCTGCAGAATTTACTTTTATTCTGGCGATTCCGGTGATGCTTGGGGCCAGCCTTCTGAAGATTATCAAGTATTTTGCCAAGGGAGGTTACTTTAGCGGTATGGAAGCGGCCATTCTTCTGACTGGTATGCTTGTGGCCTTCTTTGTATCCCTTGTGATTATCCGTTTCCTGATGGAGTATATCCGCAGGCACGATTTTAAACCTTTCGGTTTCTATCGGATTGTGCTGGGATTTGTGGTAATTCTCTATTTTGCACTGATACACTGAACGGTTTCGCGTCGCGTTGAAACAGAAAAAAGATGGATATCGTTGTCATAGGCCATAGAACGCACACTTAGGGAGCATTCTATGGCCTATGAATCGATGAGAGAAGGGACAGGATATGAGTATTTTCGGGCGTGAGCATGGAGCGGATGGAATCGGAGTCTGCCTTGTGACCCTCACGAATGAATTTGAGGCTGACAGGGCCATCGCCGCCCTGAAGAGTCAGGGAATTTGCGCCTATAAGCATGAGGATGGTGCCAATCAGCTGATGGGGATCTACATGGGGGCAGGTGATTCCCACCCCGTCAGTGTGTTCGTGGCCGAAGAGGTCAGAGAGCAGGCGGCCGAACTCCTCGAGGAAATGGGGTTTGTCGGAGAACTCTCGGACAGCTCCAACATTCGTCTGATCACACATACAGCCATTCGGATGGAAGTCTGCGGCAAGGTGCTCTATCTGGATCCCTATCAGCTGAAAGAGGACCCTCATGATGCGGATCTGGTTCTGATTACCCATGAGCACTATGATCATTATTCTCCGGAGGATCTGGGCAAGGTGGCGGAAGATAAGACCCAGTATGTCTTTCCAGAGAGCATGAGAGAAAAAATTGCGGAGGAGCGCGCAGATCTGCAGGGGAGAGTCCATTATTTGAGACCCGGCCAGATGATCAATTGGGAGGGAATCCAGATCACCGGTATCTGGGCCTATACGATAGGAAAAGATTTTCATCCCAGAGAAGAAGGCTGGCTGGGATATCTCATAGATGATCAGAAGCAAAAGGTCTATGTTGCCGGGGATACTGACGCGACAGCTGAGGCGAAGGCTGTGGTCTGCGATATCGCCTTGATCCCATGCGGAGGCAGGTACACCTGTGATCCCGAACAGGCGGCTGAGCTGGCCAATGCCATCGCGCCCGATATTGTTATCCCCAGTCACTATGGGAGCGTGATCGGAGACGCTTCCTGCGCCGAGCGCTTTGAACGTCTGGTGGATCCACAGATCCGGGTGGAGAGGAAAATGGAGTATTTGAATCGCCTCCACTCGTAAAGTAAAGCGGATGGTTCGGAACGAGAGCGGTAAGCCCATTGCCATGAATAAAAATTATTAGCACTCTTACTTGACGAGTGCTAATTTCGGTGTTATAACTTACTTGTGGCATGGAAAGGGGATGTGAGAATGCACAGAATACCCTTCCAGAGTATCCCAATAAGTAAGAAGAAGGAGGTGGGCCTATGAACATTCAGAAATTCACACAGAAGTCCATCGAAGCAGTACAGAATACAGAGAAGCTGGCGGCCGATTACGGCAATCAGACCATCGATGACGAGCATCTTCTGGTCGCGCTTTTACAGCAGGAGGACGGACTGATCCCCAAGCTTCTGGAGAAGATGGAGATCAATGGGCAGCATTTTACAGAAAATGCCCTGTCCAAGCTCAATGCTCTGCCCAAGGTCTCAGGGACCGGGCAGCGCTATTTCTCGCAGGCGCTCAACGATGCTCTAAATCACGCGGAGGATGAGGCGAAGGCCATGGGAGATGAGTACGTCTCCGTGGAGCACCTCTTTTTGTCAATGATGCGCTTCGCCAGCAGGGGCATGAAGGCGCTGATGAGCGAGTACGGGCTGACCAGGGAGCGTTTTCTGACGGCCCTCTCTCAGGTGCGCGGCAATGTCCGAGTCACCAGTGACAATCCGGAGGACACCTATGAGGCTCTGGACAAGTACGGCCATGAGATGGTGGCCAGGGCTAAGGAACAAAAAGCGGATCCCATCATCGGAAGGGATGAGGAGATCCGCAACGTGATTCGGATTCTCTCCCGCAAGTCCAAGAACAACCCCGTCTTAATCGGCGATCCCGGCGTCGGCAAAACCGCCGTGGTCGAGGGCTTGGCCCAGCGTATCGCCAGGGGAGATGTGCCGGATACCTTGAAAGACAAGAAGATCTTCGCCCTGGATATGGGGGCTCTGGTGGCCGGAGCCAAGTATCGGGGCGAGTTCGAGGAACGTCTCAAGGCTGTTCTCGACTCCGTCAAGAAGTCAGAGGGACAGATCCTTATGTTCATTGACGAACTCCACACCATTGTGGGCGCCGGAAAGACAGACGGAGCTCTGGACGCCGGCAATATGTTAAAGCCCATGCTGGCCAGAGGAGAACTTCACTGCATCGGGGCGACCACATTAGATGAGTATCGAGAGTATATTGAGAAGGATCAGGCCCTGGCAAGGCGGTTTCAGCCGGTTATGGTGGATGAGCCGACGGTGGAGGATACCATATCGATCCTGCGCGGACTCAAAGACCGCTATGAAGTCTTCCATCATGTGAAGATTCAGGACGCGGCCCTGGTCTCTGCCGCGACCCTCTCTAACCGCTATATTACAGACCGTTTTCTCCCGGATAAGGCAATTGACCTGGTCGATGAGGCCTGCGCTTCGATTCGCACGGAAATGGACTCTATGCCGGAGGATCTGGACGAGATCAACCGCAAGGTGATGCAGATGCAGATTGAGGAGGAGGCCCTGAAGAAGGAAACCGATTCCCTCTCTAAGGAGCGCCTGGAGAAGCTGACCCGCGAGCTGGCAGATCTGAAAGAGACGCTTAACAGCCGCAAGGCACAGTGGGAGAATGAGAAGAATGCCCTCGGTAAGGTCTCTGCTCTTCGCGAGGAGATCGAAGAGACCAAGAAGGAAATAGAGCGTGCCAAGACGTCTTATGATCTGTCCAAAGCAGCGGAGCTGCAGTACGGCAAGTTGCCCAAGCTGGAAGAATCCCTGAAGCAGGAAGAGGCCAGCATTGAGGGCAAGGATATGGGCATGGTGCATGAGGCCGTGACGGAGGAAGAGATCGCCCGCATTGTCTCCCGCTGGACCGGGATTCCGGTGGCCAAGCTGGGAGAGAGCGAGCGTAATAAGACCCTGCATCTGGACGAGGAACTTCACAAGAGAGTTGTAGGTCAGGATCAGGCGGTTCAGCTGGTCACAGAGGCCATCATACGGAGCAGGGCGGGGATCAAGGATCCATCCCGGCCAATCGGATCCTTCCTCTTTTTGGGTCCAACCGGTGTCGGTAAGACAGAGTTGGCCAAGACGCTGGCCGCCAGTCTCTTTGACGATGAGAAGAACATCGTCCGCCTCGATATGAGCGAGTACATGGAGAAGTATTCCGTGTCCCGTCTGATTGGAGCTCCTCCCGGATATGTTGGCTATGACGAGGGCGGTCAGCTGACTGAGGCAGTGCGCCGTAAACCCTATTCCGTCGTCCTCTTCGATGAGGTGGAGAAAGCCCATCCAGATGTCTTTAATATTCTCCTGCAGGTTTTGGATGACGGCCGTATTACAGATTCCCAGGGCAGAACGGTGGACTTCAAGAACACGATTATTATTATGACTTCCAACCTTGGCAGCGACTATCTGCTGGACGGCATTGACGAGTTCGGAGAGATCGGTCCCAAGGCGGAGGAGATGGTTATGAACCAGGTGAAGGCTCATTTCAGACCGGAGTTCATTAACCGCTTGGACGAGATCATCATGTTCAAACCCCTGACCAAGTCCAACATTGGAAGGATCGTGGATCTGCAGTTGGCAGAACTCAATGCCCGTATGGACGACCGTCAGATCAAGGTTGTCCTGACGGATCAGGCCAGGGATTTCATCATTGATCACGGCTATGAGCCCGCTTATGGGGCTCGCCCCTTGAAGCGCTACATTCAGAAGTCTGTTGAGACCCTGGTTGCCCGTATTATTCTGCAGGGGCAGATTGATATGGGAGATACCATCCGGATTCAGGTGGATGGCGATCAGCTGTCTGCCCAAAAAGAGTGAATGACATCTGAGGCAGAGGCTTACAGAGCAGGCTGAGTAAGAGAAGCTGACTTTCCAATGATCCTGTTTGCATGAGATATGCGGCAGGGAATCAGGAAAGTCAGCTTTTGTCATATCCATTGAGTCGTATGCTTTTATCAGTGCCGGCGTATCTGTCGAATGGTTTATGTCTCCACAAGATGTATTCCGGGAAATTTCATATCGGCTTGCCTTCGGTCGGATGGATGTGGGAAAATATATTCATGAAGACAGCTTCTCTCAATCGAAATCAAATCAAATATCTGGTCATCCTGGCCATGGTGGTTGACCATGTGGCATGGCGCTTTGTCTCCTTCGATAGCTGGCAGGGACAGCTGATGCATTTCATCGGTCGGCTGACTGGTCCGGCGATGGCCTTTTTTATTGCCGAGGGTTTCATACATACGCGGAATCTGAAGAAATATCTGATTCGCATGGGAGTTTTTGCCCTGGTTTCCTGGATTCCCTTTTCTTTGTATTTTCATGTTCGAAGTCCGCTGGGGATCAATTTTGGCATCATATACACTCTCTTTTTGGGGCTCTTCGCCTGCTATTTCGATCAGAAGGCAGACCTGCAGCCAGTGAAGCGCCGACTGGCAGTTTGCGCCTGTATGCTCCTAAGCATCTGGGGAGACTGGCCGGGATACGGGGTGATTATGCCTCTTTTGCTTGTCCGCAATTATCATGATAAGTCCCGCATGTGGAGAGCCTATTTTGAGATGACGATCATCTATACCGTTCTCCTGGGCATCTTCGAGTTGCTTGGCGGGGGACCTGCCCGGACTGAGATCTATCTGCTGGGAGTCCTTTTGCCCCTGTTTTTGATCCGTTATAGCTACAATGGACAGGCCGGGAGCAGGAAATCCTTTCACAAGTGGTTCTTCTACGCCTTCTACCCGGGACATCTGCTGGTCTTATATGGGATCAGCCGCCTGCTTGGCTATTGAGCAAAATATTGCCTATGAGAAGTTTGCCGGCGCCTTCTTTCTTCTGCCGGGATCTATTTGAGGCAGGGGGAATCTCATTTCGCGAAATGAGATTCTCATAAGTTTGCGTAAGTTTCAGGAAATTTGATCTTATCCCTGTCACAGGCAGAGAAATTGTTCTATAATGGACGGACTCTCTCGAATCAGAGAAGAGCGAGCCGAAGAGGAGCGGATATGGGAATCAAGAGAAAGCGTATTGTCGTTAAGGTGGGTACTTCCACCCTGACCAATGAGAGCGGAAAGAGCAATCTGCGGAATCTGGACCATCTGGCCAGAGTGATGTCTGATATACAGAATATGGGACATGAGGTTCTTCTTGTTTCCTCCGGGGCTATCGCTGTTGGGGCCAACAAGATGCACCTGCCCGAGAAACCGCATCAGATGCGGATGAAGCAGGCCGCCGCCGCCGTGGGGCAGTGTGAGAATATGTTTCTCTATGATAAGTTCTTCGGCGAGTACAATAAGATTGTGGCTCAGATCCTCTTGAATGCGGAGGATATTAAGCAGGAGGTCAAGAAGGAGAATTTGGCCAATACCTTCTCTGCTCTTTTGGAACAGGGTGTTATTCCCATTGTCAATGAGAATGACTCCGTCTCCTACACGGAGATTGAATCTGAGGATAAACTCTTTGGAGATAACGACATGCTGTCAGCGGTCGTCTCTGTACTCTGCCAGGCAGACCTGCTGGTTATTTTCTCGGATATTGAGGGCTTTTATGATGCGGATCCCCGCCTCTACAAGAATGCAAAACTGATTTCCCGCATCGACCAGATTACAGAGAAGACTTATGCCCTGGCCGGCGGCGCCGGGAGCCGACGGGGGACCGGTGGGATGCGGACCAAACTTCAGGCGGCGGAGCTTGCTACAGCCAATGGTATTGATACCTTAGTGACCAACGGAGCCCATCCGGAGGTCCTCTATGACATCATAGAGGAGAAGAAGGTGGGAACTCTTTTTGCGGCAGAGAGAAAGTGATCTGATTGGACGTCGGTGGCGGCCGGGGGATATTTCTCTGCTGGCAGGGCGTGACCTGAGAAAGGATTGCCATGAAGAGCGTACATTTGACAGAGGGCAGGCCTTTGGCAGTGATTCTTCGTTTTACTCTGCCCCTCTTTCTGGGCAATATGTTCATGCAGCTCTATAATCTGGTGGATACGGTTATTGTAGGTCGGTTTCTGGGGCCGGATGCCCTGGCGGCCGTAGGGTCCACTGGAACCATTATCTTTCTGGTTCAGGGTCTTGCCACGGGACTGACTGCCGGATTTACTGTCCTGACAGCCCAGCGATTTGGAGCCATGGATGCAAAGGGAACCAGGCGGTCGGCCTCGAATGCACTTATGCTGAGTTTCGGGGTGATTGTGATTCTGACCCTTTTCTCGACTCTGTTTATGCGGCGGGTTCTGCACCTGATGAATACGCCGGAAGAGATCTTCAATGACGCTTACCGCTATATCATTGTGATCTGCGCAGGTCTCTTCAGTATTGTCCTCTATACGCTGGGTTCTTCCCTTCTGACAGCGGTCGGCAATTCCAGACTGCCCCTAGTCTTCCTGTCCATCGGAGCGGTCTGCAATATTTTCCTGGACCTGCTCTTTATTCCGGGCTTTGGCATGGGGCCGGAGGGGGCGGCTTACGCCACAGTGATTTCACAGGTGGTTGCCGCTCTGGCCGCTGCGGTCTATATTGGAAAGAAGATGCCGGATCTGCGTCCTTATCGGGATTTCTGGCGGCTGGATCGGGGTATGGCAATCAGACAGATCCGCGTTGGAGTGCCCATGGCCCTGCAGTTCGGCATCACCGCATCGGGGACTATGGTCCTTCAGACGGCGGTCAATACCTTTGGCCCGACAGCGGTGGCTGCATTCACAGCGGCCAGCAAGATGTCCACTCTGCTGACGCAGGGCTTTGCGGCTCTGGGACAGTCCATGGCTGCCTATGGAGGGCAGAATTATGGCGCGGCCCGGTCGGATCGGATCCGCTCCGGCGTCAGGGCAGCTATGCAGATTGATATCGTCTATTCCTTTTTTATCTCCGTTCTGGTTCTGATTCTGCTTCATCCACTCATGCAGCTATTTTTTCCGGCGGGGACGGATACCGGGAGACTGATGGCATTTGCGAGACCCTATATCTATTTCTCCATGTCCTGCTATGTTCCTCTGGGTATGATCTTTATTTTTCGCAATATCATGCAGGGCTGCGGCTATGGTTTCCTTCCCATGATGGGAGGTGTGGTGGAACTGGTGGCCAGGGTGATTCCGGCGGCTGTCTCCATGCAGATCGCCTCTTATCCTCTGGCGGCGGCCTGTGACGCGTCTGCCTGGCTTACGGCCGGGATCTTTACAGCATGCGCCTATCACTTCTATGTGATCGGGAAGATTGAACAGAAGATTAAAAGGGGCAGGGCCAAGATGGATCCGAAGCCCTCTGTATCGAAGTGAGGTAGGGAAATTTGGACCGGGAAACATAGACTTGTCGCGTCCGGCCCGGCAGCCGATGACAGAAGCGCCTGCCTTGATAGAGACGGATATGAGAGGATCAAATGGATTTATTTGACTATGCCAGAAATAAGAATCAGGAGCATGAGTCTCCTTTGGCTTCACGGCTGCGGCCGACCTGTCTGGAAGAGGTTGTTGGCCAGGAGCATATCATAGGAAAAGACAAGCTTCTCTACCGGGCCATTAAGGCAGATAAACTGTCTTCAGCAATTTTCTATGGGCCTCCGGGAACGGGAAAGACGACTCTGGCCAGGGTGGTTGCCAATACGACCTCCGCTGATTTTCACCAGATCAACGCTACAACGGCGGGGAAAAAGGATATGCAGGAGGCGGTTAAAGCGGCCAGAAACGCCCTTGGCATGTACGGCAGGAAGACCATCCTCTTTATTGATGAGATTCACCGCTTCAACAGGGGGCAGCAGGACTATCTTCTTCCATTTGTGGAGGACGGAACCGTCATCCTGATTGGGGCGACAACGGAGAATCCCTATTTTGAGGTCAACGGGGCTCTTCTGTCCCGCTCTGTCATCTTCGAACTCAAGCCTCTCTCCCGGGAGAATATCCGGCAGCTCCTGCTTCGGGCGGTCAGCGACAGGGAGAAGGGGATGGGAAGCTATGGGGCTGTTCTTACAGAGGAGGCTCTGGACTTTCTGGCAGATATGGCCAATGGCGACGCGAGGAATGCGTTGACGGCAATCGAGCTTGGTATTCTGACCACACCTAGATCTGAGGACGGAAAGATCCATATTACACTGGATGTGGCCAGTGAGTGCATTCAGAGACGGGTGGTCAAGTATGATAAGCAGGGGGATGGCCACTACGACACGATTTCCGCCTTTATTAAGTCCATGCGGGGCAGTGATCCCGATGCGGCGATTTACTATCTGGCCCGCATGCTCTATGCCGGAGAGGATGTCAAATTTGTCGCACGGCGCATCTGTATCTGTGCCTCGGAAGATGTGGGCAATGCCGATCCGATGGCCATGCTGGTTGCCAACAGCGCGGCACAGGCGGTAGAGCGAATCGGCATGCCGGAGAGCCAGATTATCCTGGCGCAGGCGGCAGCCTATGTGGCCTGCGCGCCTAAGTCCAATTCCGCGGTGAACGGTATTATGAAGGCCATGAAGACGGTTGCGGCCACCATGACAGAGACCGTGCCCGGACACCTGCGGGATGCCCATTACGGGGGGAGCGCCAGGCTGGGCCATGGGATTGGTTACAAGTACGCCCATGACTGGCCCAATCACTATGTCAGGCAGCAGTATTTGCCGGATGCTTTCGTGGGAGAGAGTTTTTATGAACTCTCAGATCAGGGTTATGAGAAGCAGATGAAAGACTGGATGGAGCGGATCCGCCGCCAGGCACAGGAATCGGAGGACCCTTTACTGAAAGAGGAGCAAACAGGGGACATTTCATGATAGAATGAGACTCGCGTGTCCGAGGAGATATGGCGCGTATTCCGGGCAGCTGCAGAAAAATCTGCATAAGGAATGGATGGAAGAGCATCACTGTGTATTCAGGACACCTGCAGAAGCAATTCACATGGTGACACAGACAGATTTTGAGGCCGTGCGTGTTCAGACAACTGTAGAAGAAATCGGAGATAAGTATGGGAGACAGAAAGATCGGTTTTATCGGAGCGGGCAATATGGCTTCCGCTATCATTCGTGGTATTACCAGACAGGGACTCTTTCGAGGAGATCAGATCATGGTCTCTGCCCCCAGTCAGGACAGCCGTGACAGGGCTGTGGCAGGCTTTGGCGTGCAGACGACAGGCGACAATCGGCAGGCGGCTGCCTTTGGACAGATCCTGGTCCTGGCGGTTAAGCCCAGGGTACTGGATGTCATTATTCCGGAGATTCGCACATCTGTCGCGGAGGACGCCCTTGTCATCAGTATCGCTGCGGGGAAAAATCTGAAGGATTTGCAGGAGGCATTTGGGCGCCCTGTCCGGATGGTTCGGGTCATGCCAAACACACCGGCTATGGTGGGAGAAGGCATGTCAGCTCTGACACCCAATGCACAGGTGACAGAGGATGACAGGGCATTTGCCCTGAAGCTCTTCGGAGTCCTGGGCAGGGCGGAACTGGTTCCCGAGACCCTGATGAATGCTGTGACCGGCCTGAGCGGCTCTTCTCCTGCCTATATCTATATGCTGATAGAGGCCATGGCCGATGCCGGTGTTGCAGCCGGTCTGCCCAGGGCACAGGCTTACACATTCGCGGCTCAATCCGTTCTTGGATCCGCGAAAATGGTCTTGGAAACCGGTCTTGTGCCGGGACAGCTCAAGGATCAGGTGACTTCCCCCGGAGGGACGACCATTGCCGGTCTTCGGACTCTGGAAGAAGGGGGATTCCGCGGTCTTGTCATGGATGGCATTCTGGCTGCCGTGAAGAAGTCAGAAGAGATGAACGGGTAAAGAGCCAATGCGTCTGAAACGGGTGGAGTGTTACGGAAGATTTGTTTGAAAGAGAGAAAAAATGGAAAATCAATTAAGCGTCCATTTCCACAGTAAGGATGGAGATGAGCGCCGTTATAGTATGTGGAAATGGCTGGATGGCTATTGGGGGCAGGATGCTTCTTTTTCGGGGCGGGATGACTTCGGTCTCTATGGCGAGATTACTTTCCCGGCCAACCGTTTTATGACCCCGGTGAATCTTCTGGTCAAGACGGATGACTGGTCGAAACAGACGAATGACTATAAAGTCAGACGCTTTGTAGGAGATGCTCCCAATGAGATCTGGCTGGTGGAAGGAGACGGACAGGTGTATTACTCAAAGCAGGCAGCTCTGACCAGCCCCTATCTGAAAAATCCGGATCAGACAGCCTTTGACATGGCAGTTCATATTCAGGATTTCGACCGAAGATGGGGATTTCAGGGATGGCTTGGATATCGTTATGATAAGTCTGAGACCAGATTTCGCCTCTGGTCCCCTCTGGCCCATCGGGTTCAGCTGGTCTTATATGCCGGGGGAGAGGAACAGGTTCGTGTCTATGACATGAAGCGCGGGGAGGATGTCCATTTCAGTGACCACAGAAAGAATACGCGAGGCGTATGGTCTCTTGCAATCAAGGGAGATCTGGATACTGCCTCTTATATCTATCGAGTCTATCATGAGGAAGATTTCTACCAGGAGACGAGAGACCCTTATAGCATTGCTCTGACTTTGGACAACCAGCGGAGCCTGATCGCGGCACCGGAGAGTCTGATTCCTGAGAATTTCGAGGCAGAGCATGGACGAGACGCTGGCTGGCGGGTTAAAAATCCCTGCTCCGCAGTGATTGCGGAACTTCATCTAAGGGATCTCACTGGATCTGTAAGTTCCGGAGTTGACGCGCACCTGCGGGGAACCTTCCTGGGAGCCTGCCAGCCCAACACGCGAAACGCCGCTGGCGACGCGACGGCTTTTGACTATATCAAGCAAATGGGATACTCCTATGTTCAGCTGCAGCCTGTCTTTGATCACCATAAGACCTATGATAAAGATGGAAAGCTCAACTACAACTGGGGTTACGATCCGGAGAACTACAATGTGCCGGACAGGCAGTTCGCCTCGGACCAGGAGAATCCTCTGGCGCCAATTCTGGAGTTGAAGCAGATGATCCATGCCTATCATCAGGCGGGAATCGGGGTTGTTATGGATGTGGTGTATAATCACACCTATTCCTCATTTTACTCTCCGCTTCAGCTCTCCGTGCCCAATTATTACTATCGGATGAACTATGACGGTTCCTTTCAGGACGGGTCAGGATGCGGCAATGAGACAGCCAGTGAGAAGGAGATGTACCGCAAGTACATGATTGACTCCCTCACCTACTGGGCGCGGGAATTTGGGATTGACGGCTTTCGCTTTGACCTGATGGGGCTTCACGATGTCGATACGATGAATGCCATACGTTCTGCCATGGATCGGATTGATCCCCGCATCCTTATCTATGGGGAGGGATGGGATATGGGCAGCGGGCTGCCCGGTCAGTACAAGGCAATGAAGGCCAATGCCCACTTTATGCCCCGCATCGCATTCTTCAATGATAATGAGCGCGACGCGGTCAAAGGTTCTGAGGTGTTTGATCAGATCAAAAGAGGATTTGTCTCAGTCCAGGGACAGGAGGAGGAGATCGCCAAGTCTCTGCTCGGCAGCCTGGCATATGTATCCTATGTGGCCCCCAATCAGGTACTCAATTACATTGAGGCACATGATAATTATAATCTGAACGATCTGCTGACGATTCTGCACCCGGGAGAACCTGAGGAAGAACTGGAAAAACGGGTCTATCTGGCCAATGCCTTGAACCTCCTTATGCAGGGAATCTGTTTTATGCAGTTGGGACAGGAGTTTCAGCGCACCAAGCTGGTCGCGACCGGTCCGAGGGGGGAATATACGGATGCCGATTACGCAAGAGCCAGGAATAGTTACAATGCGCCGGACGCGGTCAACTGCATTGATTGGAATCAGGTCACGCGCAAATCGGATCTGATTGCGGCTATCCGGGATCTGATTCGACGGAAGAAGACAGCGCCGGAATTCTCATGTAAGAGTTATGAAGAAATCGGAAATCAGATGGAGATAAAGAGCAGTCAGACCGGTTCCGGGCTTGTGATACTGGAGAGCATCGGGGTCAGCAAGAAACACTATTGCTTTGACAGCCGGAAAAAAACGCTTGAGATATCCTGATCCGCTTCCGGGAGAGTTTTGCAGGATGATGAAGTAAACGCGGGAGCGCGAAGTTAAGCGCAAGTCCGCTATATTGAAAAGCAGTACCGTTGGGTTTCTGACGGTACTGCTTTTTTCACGTAGAACACCCATACAGAATGTCTATGCGCTTTATGTTTCTGGCGGACAAGCAAGCTGATAATCTGCGCGCGATCTCTTCCACACTTGTGTAATCCTTGTTCGGGTGCCTTTCATCATATCCAGCCCGCTATAAGCTGTTCCATACCTGTAAAGGCAGATGTTGTGAAGGAGGGACTTCTTCTATATATGCAATGAGAAATTGTTCTTCAAAAAATGCTTATTTAACTATTATTCCACTTCAAGATAGTTAATTCAATAATATTAATATAAATTAATAATTTTCTGATAAACATAGAGAAGTGATATAATAGATATAACGATTACAGAGGTGTATTCAGGGAGTGAGGTGATCGTATGAGTTTGGAAGAGGCAATGTACACGTTCGGAACAGGTGAGAATTTTCATCTGCAGGATTATCTGGGACTGCATCCGGCTGAGGTTCAGGAGGGAGCCTTCGTTTTTCGGGTCTGGGCCCCGCACGCGGAGCAGGTTCAGCTGATTGGAGATTTTACCGGTTGGTTTGATCGTCCGCTTGATATGGTGAAGAATCATATCGGGGTCTGGGAGGTTACTTCCGATCTTCCCAGAGAGGGACAGATCTATAAGTATCTGGTAAAGAGAAGAGGAGGTCAGGTGGTCGAGAAGGCAGATCCCTTTGCCACCTATTTCGAGGCCAGGCCGGGAACCGGCGCGATTGTCCGCGTGAGAAGAGAGAGGAAGTGGAAGGACGGCCTTTGGATGGGACGGCGCAAGCGGTTCGGCTTTCAGAAGCGCCCGGTCAATATCTATGAAGTGCATGCGTCTTCCTGGAAACTGAGAGAAGACGGAAGCCCATACACATTTCGCGAGTTGAAAGAGGAGCTGATCCCCTATCTGGAGAAGATGCACTATACCCATGTGGAGTTCCTGCCTCTTATGGCACACCCCTTGGGAATGAGCTGGGGCTATCAGCTCATGGGATATTTTGCCCTGGAACATACCTATGGAAGCCCGGAGGACTTCCAGGATTTCGTCGAGGCCTGCCACCGGCACAATATCGGTGCCCTTGTGGATTGGGTTCCCGGGCATTTCACCCAGAATGACGACGCCCTGGCCTATTACGACGGCACACCGACCTTTGAATATCAGGACCATCACAGAGCTCATAATTACCGCTGGGGCGCCTTGAACTTCGACCTGGGAAAGAATCAGGTGCAGTCCTTTCTGCTTTCCAGCGCCCTGTTCTGGCTTGAGGAGTATCACATTGACGGAATTCGCGTGGATGCGGTTTCCAACATGCTCTACCTGGACTATGACGAAGGACCCTGGACGCCAAATCAGGACGGCGGCAACCGCAATATGGAGGGTTACAGTTTTCTGCAGCGCCTTAACGGGGTGGTCAAGTTCTATCATCCGGATGTCATGATGATCGCTGAGGAGTCTACCGCCGCCACGCCGATTACGAGATCCTTTGAAGAGGGAGGCCTTGGCTTTGACTTCAAATGGAATATGGGATGGATGAACGATATTCTCAAGTTCTATGAGGAGGATCCTATTTACCGTCAGTATGATTTCAACCTGGTGACATTCAGTTTTATGTACGCCTTCAATGAGCACTTTATCCTGCCCTTTTCACACGATGAGGTAGTTCACGGGAAGAAGAGCATGATGCATAAGATGTGGGGAGATCGCTACAATCAGTTCGCAGGTTTGCGAAACCTTTATGCCTACCAGATCTGCCATCCCGGGAAGAAACTGCTCTTTATGGGATCTGAATTTGGTCAGTTCCTGGAATGGAAATACGATTATCAGCTGGAATGGGGGAATCTGGAAGATGACATGAACCGAAAGATGCAGCATTTTACCAGTTGGCTGAATTCCTTCTACAGGGAGCATAAGGCTCTGTGGCAGATCGATGATTCTTATGACGGTCTGGAAGTGATTGATGCAGATAACCGGGCGGAGAGCGTTCTTTCTTTCATCCGCAGAGGGGACAAGGGAGATTTCTTAGTCTGCATCTTCAATATGACGCCGGTTGAGCGAAGGCATTTTACCATTGGGGTTCCGGTCGCGGGATTATATCAGGAGGTAATTAACACAGAACTTGAGGAATTCGGCGGTGTCTGGAAAGAGCACAATCCCGATACCAGGACCGAGGAAGGCAGCTGGAAGGAGTACCAGAATACATTGAGCTTCACACTGCCGGCGCTGGGGGCCAGCGTGTGGAGAGTGAAGAGGCGCACAAAACAATAGAATATTCGTCAGGAAAGAAAGACACACTCACAGAAATCATGATATCCGTGATCGGAGAAGGGGTGGATTTACATGAAAAATGAAATGTTGGCCTTAATTCTTGCCGGCGGGCAGGGGACGCGTCTGGGGAAATTGACGCAGAGCATTGCCAAACCGGCGGTTCAGTTTGGAGGACGCTACCGGATCATCGACTTTGCCCTGTCCAATTGCGCCAATTCGGGAATTAAGAATGTGGGTGTGATCACACAGTACCAGCCACTTGTCCTGAATAGTCATATCGGTAACGGTTCTTCCTGGGGGCTGGATGGCATTGATACCGGAGCGACCATCCTGCAGCCTTACTCTGCCAAGGAGGGGAACCGCTGGTTTTTGGGAACCAGTCATGCCATTTACCAGAACATGGACTATATCGACAGCATAGATCCCAAATATGTTTTGATTCTCTCAGGCGACCATATCTATAAAATGGATTATGACGACATGTTAAGGCAGCATAAGGACAAACATGCCAGTTTGACTGTGGCGGTGATTGATGTGCCCCTGGAGGAGGCCAGCCGCTTCGGAATCATGAATACGGACGCCAATGACCGGATTGTTGAGTTCGAAGAGAAGCCCAAGCATCCCAAGTCAAGGCACGCCTCGATGGGGATCTATATTTTTGACTGGCAGAAATTAAAGACCATGCTTGTCAACGCCGAGAAAAATGAGGTAGACATGTCGGATTTCGGCAAGAATGTCATCCCCGCTTATCTGGAACACGGGGAACCGGTTTACACTTATCATTTTCAAGGTTATTGGAAAGATGTCGGTACCATTGAGTCTCTCTGGGAGGCTAATATGGAATACATCGATGTTGAAAATGCCTTGAATAGTCGTGATCGGTCATGGAAAATTTATTCGAAAAATGTCATTGCTCCGCCGAACTTCATCAGTGATGAGGCCACGGTAAATAATTCACTTGTCGTAGATGGCTGTTTTGTCTCAGGTAAGGTGGAACATTCAATCCTGTCAACCAACGTTAAGGTGGAAGAAGGGGCGGTCATTCAGGACAGCTTTATTATGAGTGGAGCTACCATTAAGGCCGGAGCCTATGTGACACGGGCTATTGTCGGGGAGGGCGCTACCATTGGCCAGAATGTCATGATTGATGGCAGCAAAGAAGTGGTAGTTGTCGGTTATAACGAAGTAGTGGGGGCGCCAGATGAAGATTGATAAGTATACAGCCATTTTAGGAAATGTGGGAGCAGGATGTTTAGATATGGGAGGTCTGACGAAAGAGAGGCCGCTGGCTACGCTGCCCTTTGATGGAAAGTATCGTCTGATTGACTTCCAGCTGTCAAGTATCGCTAACTCTGGAATTCGCAGTGTCCATGCTATTTTTAGTGAGAAGAACGCGCGCTCTGTTTTCGACCATGTCCGTTCCGGACGGGTGTGGGGATTGAACACGCTTCTGAGCCATTATTTTCCCTCCTTTATGGAGGATCAGGAAGATTGTCGGCTGGTGGATCGGGATTATTACAGGCAGCTTCTGACCTACCTGAAGACGTCTGGATCTGACCAGACCATCTACATGCCCTTTGATATTCTCTGCAATATCAATTTGGAGCAGGTGATCCATGTTCACAATGCCAGTGGCGGGAAGGTGACTGTGGTCTACAAGAGACTGCCGAAAGAGCAGATCTCTGAGGTCAATGAAATCCTGCAGATTGACGATACAGACAGTGTGGCGGGCAAGATTGATCTTGCCGATGCGCCTGAGATTGCGCCGATGAATGCGGATATCTATGTAGTGGACACCTCCTGGTTGATTGAAAAGCTGGAGGAGGAATCTAAGAAGGACAAACTGCGCAAGATCTGTTTTGTCCTTCGTGATCTCCTGGTCGAGGCAGGAGCCCTGGCCTTTGAGCACTCGGGGTACCTGGCCAATATCAATTCGGTTCAGGCATACTATCGGGCCAATATGGATATGCTGGACCCGCAGAAATTCTACGCTCTTTTTTACGGAAATCAGAAGATCTATACCAAGGTCAAGAACGAGGAGGCGACCTATTTTGATGCGGATTCACGAATTAAGAATTCGCAGTTTGCCTCAGGATCCATTGTCAGAGGTGCTGTTGAGCACTCTGTCGTGGGGCGTAACTGCCTTGTAGATGAGGGCGCGAGCATCCGGTGGTCCGTGATTTCACCAAAAGTACAGATTCATAAGAACGCCACGGTAGAGTATGCGATTGTTGACAAGAATGTGCTGATTCCGGAAGGAGTGACACTTAGAGGAAGCGAAGATCATATACTGGTGATTGGCAAGGGACAGGAAATTACAGGAGATATGATTCAATGAAGATTATGTTTGCGGCGGCAGAAGGGGCTCCTTTCGCCAAGACGGGCGGCTTAGGTGATGTGATTGGGGCCCTTCCCAAGGCTCTGGCGAAAAAGGGACATGAGGTTCTTGTTGTTCTTCCCTATTATGACCAGGTTGACGCCAGGTTTGGCGATCAGACCGAGTACGTGGGCTACTACTATACGGATGTCGGCTGGCGCCATCAGTATGTCGGAATGAAGAAGCTGATCCGCGATGGGGTGACCTATTATTTCCTGGATAATCAGCAGTATTTCTTCCGCGGCAGGGTCTATGGAGAGGGAGACGACGGGGAGCGCTTTGCCTTCTTTCAGTTGGCGGCCATCGAACTTATGGAGAAGATCGGTTTTATACCGGATGTGCTCCATGTTCATGATTACCACACGGCCATGATCCCTTTCCTGCTCAAGGAGAAGTATCACTGGATCCAGGCCTATCAGGGGATACGGACGGTCTTCACCATCCACAACATTGAGTTCCAGGGACAATTCGACAGCGGAATGCTGGCAGACCTGTTCGGTGTGGGATATCGTCGCTATGCAGACGGAACCCTGCGCTGGAACAACTGCCTGAACTGGATGAAGGCAGGAGTCCTCTATGCTGACCGGGTAACAACGGTGTCTCCCTCCTATGCGCAGGAGATTCAGAGACCTGAGTTCGGCAAGGGGCTTGACCAGCTCATGCGTATGGAATCCGGTAAATTATCAGGACTTGTCAACGGAATAGACACAGACCTCTTTGACCCGGAGACGGACTCGCTCATCCCTCATCATTTTTCGGTGAATGACCTGTCGGGCAAGGCACTTGACAAGGCGGATCTGCAGAAACGCGCAGGCCTTCCGGTTCGCCCGGATGTGCCCTTAATCGGGATTGTATCCAGACTGACGGATCAGAAGGGATTTGGACTGGTGGTCAGCGAGATGAATAATCTGCTGCAGCACGATCTGCAGATGGTTGTCCTGGGAACCGGTTACCCGGCTTATGAGCATGATTTCTGGTGGTTCGGACAGAACTTTCGGGATAAAGTGTCAGCCAACATCACTTTTCATCTGGAACTGGCTCAGCAGATCTATGCGGGATCAGACCTCTTCCTCATGCCGTCCGCTTTTGAGCCCTGCGGGCTCTCACAGATGATGGCCATGCGCTATGGAACCCTGCCGATTGTCAGTGAGGTCGGTGGGCTTCGGGATACGGTGCGGCCTTATAATGTGGTGACCGGTGAGGGCACGGGATTTTCCTTCCGGGAATTCTCCGGTTACTGGATGGTCAAGACCATCGAGAGGGCTCTTGATGTCTACAGCAGCGATCCTGACGCCTGGAAGCGGATTCAGCACAATGCTATGACCTGCGATTTTTCGTGGGACACGGCAAGCCTGGCCTATATTGACCTGTATCGGCAGATGATTCCGGCATAGAGCTGCTGTCCAAACCATCCAAAGAGAGCAGAAAGAAAACAGAAAGCAGGAACGTCCGTCAAGAAGACCGGCCGTTTGATTCATGTCTGTATCCCAATCGCAGGCGCGAATCAGATGGCCGGTCAAATTGCGCGCATGAAAACGATTCAGCCTTAGAATCGCTGTCACGACAAAGTGAGACAGGTATTGCATCCGTCTTCGCATCAGTTCGGAATGAAAATTATTAACAATTAAATATAGAATATGAAAATTTTGTTGAAAACACCTTTCGCCGAATCTATAATCAAGTGGACGGGGAAAAGTGATGGAAGACGGCCCGACATTTGATGAGGAGGAGATAATGGCGATTCCAAATGTGCTGCTGTCCATGCAGCTCTCTTACAATCAATTTACCAGGACGGAGAAGAAGATTGCCGACTATGTGCAGAAAAATGCCCAGAAAGTTCTCTTTATGTCGATTACAGAACTGGCAGAGGAGTGCCATGTGGCGGATGCTTCGGTGCATCGTTTTTGCCGTACGATTGGGGCAAAAGGTTACCAGGAGTTCAAGATGTGGCTCTCGATTAATATGGGCCATGAAAAGGATACGGATGAGAAGGAGATAGAGGACGGCAAGGAACCGATCTTTCAGCAGGTCCTAAAGAGTCATTTGGATGCTATCAATGAGACCAACCGCCTGCTTGACAGGGAGACGGTGGACCAGGCGGTCGGTATGCTGACCGAGGCCAGGCAGATTATGTTCTTCGGGGTTGGAGACAGCAAGACAGCGGCGATTGAGGCCAACAACAAGTTCCTGCATGTCACGCCTAAGGTGATGACGGCGGGGGATACCCATTTGCAGGCAATGGCGGCTGCCATGATGGGGGCGGGAGATTTGCTCTTCGTGGTATCTTACTCCGGCTCAACCAAGGATACCGTCGAAGTAGCCCAGATCGCAAGGGAGGCAGGGGCCAAGGTGATTGCCATCACCCGCTTTCTCAAGTCTCCCCTGACGGAGTTCTCTGACTGTGTCCTGATCTGCGGCTCCAAGGAGGGGCCGCTGGAAGGCGGCTCCATGGGAGCCAAATTAAGCCAGCTGCATATCATAGATGTTCTCTATCAATGTTATTTTAAGGCTAATGTCAGGACGGCAAGAGAAAACCGTCGAAAGACAGCGAACGCAGTGGTGAATAAACTTTATTAGGATATAGGAAGCAGATAAACAATGAATGCTTACTTTGCGAGTATTCCATTGTCATGAATGAGGGGCTGCCCCCTGGGGGCAGCCCTTTTTAACGGTCAGATACAGGAATCTGCAGGAAGAAGAGGAGAGAGGTATGGTAAGAATTTATGCGGTGGAGGATGAGAGGCAGATGAGCCGTAAGGCGGCCAACCTGATTTCGGCGCAGGTGATCTTAAAGCCTGACGCGGTTCTGGGTCTGGCCACGGGCTCTTCGCCGATTGGAACCTACCGGCAGCTGGTGGAGTGGTATGAGAAGGGAGATATTGATTTCTCTGAGGTTCGGACGGTAAATCTGGATGAATATCTGGGTCTGGATGGCAGATCTTCCGCCAGTTACCGCCGCTTTATGAACGAGTACCTCTTTGGGAAGATCAACATCAATATTGACAACACGCATGTGCCCAACGGGCTGGCGGAGAATGTAGACAGGGAGTGCAGAGACTATGACCGTCTGGTAGAAGAGCTGGGGGGGATCGACTTACAGCTGTTGGGCCTGGGGCATAACGGTCATATCGGTTTTAATGAGCCGGCAGACGCCTTTGAGAACGGAACACATGTGGTTGACCTGACAGAGAGCACAATCAATGCCAATGCCCGCCTCTTCGCCCGCAGAGAGGATGTACCCAGACGGGCCATTACTATGGGGGTAGGGACGATTCTGCAGGCCAGGAAAATTCTGGTGATTGTCAGCGGAGAGGATAAGGCAAGGGCAGTCAGAGATGCTTTCTTCGGACCGGTGACCTCCCGGGTACCGGCCTCTATTTTGCAGCTGCACCGGGATGTGATTCTGGTTGCAGATGCAGGGGCGCTTCGTCTCTGTCGGATCTGATGCCAGTCGTGTGGTTTCAGACGTCTGGATCCGCTGTATTTCACGCAAAAACAGGTTCTGTACTCAAAAAGGCCTGGTATTGCGTTTGCCTCTGAGGCGACTTTTGAAATAAATGAAAGAAAAAATTTCCAGAAATTAAATATGAGTTGAAAATATATTTATTCTGTGATACGATCCTGTTATCAAAACAGAAAGGGGGAACACATGAGGAACCGAGTGGAAGCACTCAAGGGCAAGCTCATCGTCTCATGTCAGGCTCTCGCGAATGAACCACTTCATTCCTCTTTCATTATGGGACGTATGGCGGCCGCGGCGAGGGAAGGCGGTGCAGCCGGGATACGGGCCAATACAGCGGAGGACATCCGAGAAATCCAGTCCGTCGTTGATCTTCCTGTGATCGGGATCGTCAAGCGGGACTATCCGGACTGCCAGGTCTATATCACTCCGACAAGCAGGGAAGTGGAAGAGTTAATGGAGGTGAAGCCTGACATTATTGCGCTGGATGCGACCGGAGCTCTGCGACCGGAGCAAAAGAGTCTGGACGCCTTTTTCGCAGAACTGAAGCAGCGATATCCAAATCAGCTGTGGATGGCAGATTGCTCCACGGTAGAAGAGGCTCTGCATGCTGACGCTCTGGGCTTTGACTTCATTGGGACAACTATGGTGGGTTATACGCCGCAGAGCCGGGGAGATAAGATTGAGGCAAATGATTTCGAAATTCTCCGGGAAATTATCCGCAGAACGGAACACAAGGTGATCGCGGAGGGCAATATCAATACGCCACAGAAGGCGAAAAGAGTGATTGATCTGGGAGCATTCGCCGTTGTGGTAGGCTCTGTCATCACAAGGCCGCAGTTGATTACCAGGGAATTTGCCCGGGCACTGGAGCAGGGATCCATGCCGGGGTAAAGGGAATCTAAGGATTCACATATTTTAGGAGGGGTTTTCTATGAGATTTAAGAGAGTTCTAGCAACAGGTCTGGCAATGGCAATGGTTGCCGGAACATTTGCCGGCTGCGGCCAGGGCAAGAAGAGTGCGTCGACAGACAGCGGTAAGACCGGTGGCAAGGAGTCCATCACTCTCTGGACCTATCCCATTGGCAATTGGGGCAAGTCAGAGACCGTTGATAAGCTGATCGCCAACTTCAATCAGAAGTATCCGGACATCAAGGTGACCGTCCAGTATCTGGACTACAAGACTGGCGATGATCAGGTCAACACGGCGATTGAGGGAAAGAAGGCTCCCGACCTGATCATGGAAGGGCCGGAGAGACTGGTTGCCAATTGGGGATCCAAGGGCCTGATGGTTGACCTGGCTGATATGTTCGCAGGAGACGCGGCCAAGGATTTCTATCCCAATGTAACGGCTGCCTGCAAGAGTGCTGACGGCAAGTATTACGAGTATCCGCTCTGCATGGTTGCCCACTGCATGGCAATTAACAAGACCAAGTTCGAGAAGGCCAATGCCCTTCAGTATCTGGATCTGGAGAATCACACATGGACGACGGAGAACTACCTGAAAGCAGTCAAGGCGCTGGCGGATTCCGGCCAGGGGGCTGATGTGACGGCTGTCTACTGCTCCGGTCAGGGCGGGGATCAGGGAACCAGAGCTCTTGTGAACAACCTCTATGGCGGTCGCTTCACCAATACGGAGCACACCCAGTACACGGTGAATTCTGAGGCCAATATCAAGGCTCTGCAGGCTCTGAAAGATACCAAGGGTGTCAAATTCGATCCGTCTATTGCCGGAGGCGATGAGATCACTCTCTTTAGAAACGGAACCCTGGCTATCTCCAACTGCTGGAACGCTTCTCAGCAGAATGACTCCAAGAACGGAGAGGCAGGCAAGACCAATAACGGGGATGAAATCATTCCCATGCAGTTCCCCTCCAACGATGGCAAGGCAGAACTCTGCGGCGGTATCTGGGGGTTTGGTGTATTCAATAATGGTTCGCAGTCCAAGATTGACGCGGCCAAGAAGTTCATTGATTTCATGGCAAATGATCAGACCCAGACGAAGCAATCCGTTCTAGAGTCCGGCTTTTTCCCTACGCACAAGAATCTTGGGGATGTCTACGCGGGACAGGCGAATGAGAAGGTTATGAAGATGTTCACCGACAAGTTCATGCCCTCTATGGGTGATTACTACCAGGTGGTTCCCGGTTGGGCAACTGCTCGTACCGAGTGGTGGAACATGCTGCAGAGAGTCGGAACCGGCGGAAATATTGCCAATGAGGTTAAAACCTTCGATACCAATGCCAATGCGGCAGCGGCGAAGAAATGATGCTGCGATTGAAATAACGGAGACGAGAGGTGCCCCGCCCGGACAGGGCAGGGCGCCCTTTTTCATGACAATTCGATGTTCGCGAAGCGGGGCACGGATTGTTAGAGAGTGAGGGAAATCTTGCGTAAAACAACAAATGCTGCGCTGAGGGAGCGGGCACTTGTGATCCGGGAGACCAAGTCGGCGTATCTGTTTTTGCTGCCCAGCCTGGTATTCTTCCTTGGCTTTGTTGTCCTCCCTATGGTGCTGTGCATCTTCACCAGTTTCTTTGATTCCACCATGGGAGCAGACACACAGGATGTCTTTGTTGGGCTGAAGAATTATCAGAATCTCTTTGCGGATCCGATTTTTCAGAAGGCTCTGGCTAACACATTCCTGATTGTTATCGTGTCTGTGCCCGTCGTCTGTATTTTTTCACTCTGGGTATCGTCGCTGATTTACAAGATGAGAGGGCCGGCTTTGTCCGCCTTCCGCGTCATCTTCTACCTGCCGGTTGTCACCGGATCGGTAGCGGTTACCGTGGTCTGGAAGTGGATGTTTAATAACTATTATGGGATCTTTAACTATCTGGGCAAGAGTACCGGGCTGATTCATGAGAACATCAACTGGCTTGGCGATGAGCGCTTCGCTCTGGCCTGCATTATTCTTATCCTGCTGACAACTTCCGTCGGTCAGCCCATTGTCCTGTATGTATCTGCTCTGGGCAATGTGGATGAGTCGGTTGTTGAGGCGGCCAAGGTTGACGGAGCCACGGATTTTCAACTCTTCTGGAAGATCAAGTGGCCGGCCATTATGCCGACGACTCTCTATATTCTGGTCATCACCATGATCAACAGCTTTCAGTGTTTTGCCCTGATTCAGCTTCTGACCTCCGGCGGACCCAACCACAGCACGGATACCGTCATGTACTACATCTACTACACGGCCTTCAAACTCTATGACTACGGCTACGCCAATGCCATGGGCGTGGTTCTTGCCATTATCATAGCGGTTCTGTCAGCAGTGCAGTTCAGAGTGACCCGAGAAAGGTAAGGTGATAGCAATGATCAAGAAGAAAATCACACCCTATTACCTGATCGGGATCATCCTGCTGGTCATTCTGGCCATTCTCTTCACCTTTCCTCTCTACTGGATCGTGACCGGGGCCTTCAAGACCGCTGCCTCTATCAACGCTCCCTCTCCAGAGTGGTGGCCGGGCAAGTGGGTGCTGGATAATTTCCGAACTCTGATGGGAAGTCAGAGGGCTCCGCTCTGGGAGATTGTCCTTCCCTTCGGCAGTAACTTCACGGAGGACGGCAGTCCTCTGATCCTGTCTGCGGGCCCTATGGTTCCCGCTTCGATTCGCTGGATGTTAAATACGGTCTTCATGTCCGTGATGGCAATGATTCTGACCTGTATCACAGCGACCATGGCCGGTTATGTTCTGGCCAAGAAGCGCTTCGCCGGAAGAGTTCTGCTCTTCTCTCTGATTGTCTGTGCCATGGCGCTGCCCAAGCAGGTGATCTTAATTCCCCTGATTCGGGAAATGTCCGCCTTAAATCTCTATGACAGCATCTGGGCGGTGATCTTCCCGACTGTGGGCTGGCCCTTCGGCGTCTTCCTCATGAAGCAGTTCTCAGAGGGGATTCCAGGAGAATTGATTGAGGCGGCCCGGATTGACGGAGCCAGTGAACTCAAAACTTTCAACGCTGTCGTTGTTCCTATGGTGAAACCGGGAATCGGCGCTCTGGCCATCTTTACTTTCATCAATAACTGGAACGATTACTTCATGCAGCTGATTATGCTGAGTTCGACCAAGCACCTGACCATCTCTCTCGGTATCGCCAAGCTGCAGGCGGAGAATTCCACGGACTTTGGTCTGATCATGGCGGGGGCGACCCTGGCGGCGGCTCCGATTCTGATCATTTTCCTGACCTTCCAGAAATATTTCACCCAGGGGATCGCAATGGGAGCTGTGAAGGGATAAGATGGATCAGAAAGGCAAAAGTCGGGCTTTGCCCGGCTTTTCTTTATCGATGTCATGACAGGTCCCAAGAGCCAGAGAAAAGGAATCCGGATCGAAAAAAGAGTTGAACTTGGAAAGAAGGTTGAGATGCGTAAGTTAGACAAGTACACCGGGGTGATTCCGGCGTTTTATGCCTGCTATGACCGGAAGGGCAAGATCTGTACAGACGCCGTTCGCCGACTGGTGGACTACTACATCGACAGGGGGGTGAATGGGCTCTACGTCAACGGTTCGTCCGGAGAGTGCATATATCTGACGGTGGAGGAGCGAAAGAAGATTATTGAGACCGTTGTCGATCAGGCCGACGGCAGGCTGACCATTATCAATCATGTCGCCTGCAACAACACGGCAGATTCCATGGAACTGGCCCATCACGCGGAGGAACTCGGCGTAGATGCCATCGCGTCGATTCCGCCCATCTATTTCCACCTGCCGGAGGATGCCATTGCGGATTACTGGAATGACATCAGTTCTGCGGCGCCCCATACGGATTTTGTGATCTACAACATTCCCCAGCTGGCCGGGGTGGCTCTCTCAAGGAAGCTCTATTTGAAGATGCTCGAGAATCCCAGGGTGATCGGAGTCAAGAACTCTTCTATGGCAGCCTATGATATCCAGGTCTTCAAGACCTGTGGCGGGGGAGAGCATGTAGTCTTCAATGGACCGGACGAGCAATTCATCTCCGGCCGAATCATTGGAGCAGATGCGGGAATCGGAGGCACCTATGGAGCGATGCCGGAACTCTTTATTGCCATGAATGACTGCCTGGCAACGGGCAGTCTCCCTCTGGCCGGAGAGATCCAGAATGTCGTCAACGGCATTATCGAAGATCTCTGCGCCGGTCAGGGAAATATGTATGCCATGATCAAGGAAGTCCTCCGGGTAAAAGAGGGAATTGACCTGGGTTCCGTCAGAAGACCCCTTGCCCCCCTGACCGAAGCAGACAGAGAGCTTGCCCAAAAGACGGCGGCGAAGATCGAGGAGGCAGTGGCCAGGTATGGCCTGTGATGTCATGTCTTTGAAAATCAAAGAGACTGTCAATGGCCCAGGACGATAGAAGGTCTGTGTAGCCTGTAGCTCTGATGCGGTGGTTATGCAGCTGCGATTTGGGAAGCGCTTCCGATCTCAAAAGGCGCTTCTTCGAATGAGGGTATTATGAAAATGTACATCTGTATTGATATTGGCGGAACAGCGATCAAGTATGGTCAGGTCTCCGGAAGGGGAGAAATTCTGGAATTCCACGAGAGAGCAAGTCAGGCGAATCTGGGAGGCCCCAGGCTGGTAGCCAATGTCCTTGAGATTCTGGACGGATATCTGAAAAAGACAGAGCAGACTCATGGATCTGCGCTTAAAGGAGAAGGGGAAAAGGCGGAACAGAACCGGGGTACTGCACCCGATTG
Organism: Lachnospiraceae bacterium AF51-6-b8A; assembly: GCA_027682585.1. Taxonomy (GTDB): domain Bacteria; phylum Bacillota; class Clostridia; order Lachnospirales; family Lachnospiraceae; genus Shuttleworthia. Next base: position 67,179 of record JAQCZH010000001.1, read on the forward strand.
GGATGGAAAAGGACGGAATCAAAAGACGACAACCGATCGCCGAAAAACAGAAGGGAATCAAAAGAATATACCCGATCAGGATGGAGAAAGGGAACCCTATGCCGGAATCTGCATTTCTACAGCGGGAATAGTGAATCCGGTCAGCGGGGAAATTCTCCACTCCGGGCCGACGATTCCTGACTATCAGGGAACCTGCTGGAAACAGATTCTGGAGGATACCTGTCATCTGCCGGTTGAGGTGGAAAATGATGTCAACTGCGCCTGCCTGGCGGAGGCGATGGCCGGGGCCGGACGAGGCTGCCGCAGCGTTCTTGCTCTGACCGTTGGAACAGGGATCGGCGGGGCCTTTTACCTGAGAGGAGAGGGCTGCGAGGGAATTTATCGCGGCTTTAGCAATGCGGCCTGCGAAGTGGGCTATATGGATCTGGGCCAGGCAAAGTCCTTTGAGGAGATGGCTTCAACTTCTGCTCTGTGCAGAAGTGTAGCAGAGACCAGGGGAGAGAGCCTGGAGGACTGGGATGGCCTTCGCGTTTTTACCGCAGCCAAAGCGGGAGATGCGGTCTGTGTCAGGGCGATTGACCGGATGGTGGATCTGCTGGGAAGAGGTATGGCCAATCTGACTTATATCCTCAATCCAGAGTGCATAGTCTTGGGAGGAGGCATCATGAAGCAGAAAGAATATCTGTATCCAAGACTGCGAAACGCCCTGGATCATTATTTGGTCCCATCTATTGCAGAGAAAACCGGACTTGCTCTGGCGGCCAGAGGCAATCAGGCGGGAATGCTGGGGGCATATTATCACTTTAAGGCAATGCGGGAGAAGAGAAGCTAAGGGGGTGCGGCGCAGAGATGGATCCGCAAGAGCATTTTTGATATTGATGTGACCAGATGGGAATATCGCAGATTCTGCTTTCCATTGGAGACGATTATCGGGTGAATGATTGCATCGGGGCAAGAAAAATGGGCGGATTGCTGAGTCAGTGCAGGAGAACAATTTGGAGATTACCGATAAATCGAAATAGAAAAGAGATGGGCCATGGAATTTCGAAATGTACTTGTCTATGGGAGAGATTTTCACTTTCATCCCGGCAGGGTCAGGGTTGAGAAAGATAAAATTTGCTCTGTTGATTTGGCAGAAGGCAGGGATGAAAATGAAAAATACGAATTAAATCCTGCGTGGAATTGTTTTGACGACACAGTTCATGCAGAAAATGAGATTATTGACGGAGAGGGAGCCTATCTGATTCCGGGACTGATTGATTTGCATTTTCACGGAGCAGTGGGAGCGGATGTCTGCGACGCCACAGAGGAGGCTTTGGCTGCGATCGCGGAATATGAGCTCTCCGTCGGAGTGACCTCTCTCTGCCCGGCGACCATGACCCTGTCGGTGGAGGAACTGAATGAGATTCTGGCAACCATAGCGATGTATGCCCAAAAGCAGAAGTCAGGGACAGAGATGGCGACTTGTCCCCCACAGGGAGAGAAGACGAAAGCATTTCACCCATCAGGGGAGGCTGATAAGCTCCGGGCCTCCTATGTCGGTGTCAATATGGAGGGACCCTTCATTAGTCCTGCCAAGAAGGGGGCCCAGGATGCCAGCAAGATCATTCCCTTTTCAAAAGAGGTTCTGGAAGGATTTTTGAAAGCTTCTCACGGATTGGTGAAGTTCGTCGGGATTGCGCCGGAGGAGAACCGGGACAGACTTGATTTCATCAGGGAGCTGAAAGATCAGGTCACGATTGCCCTGGCCCATACCAATGCCGACTATGATACGGCCAAGCTGGCTTTCGATCTGGGAGCCAGTCATGCTGTCCATCTCTACAATGCCATGTCTGCCTACAGCCATCGGGCTCCGGGGGTGGTGGGGGCAGTCTGTGATTCTCCCTGGGTCGGTGCAGAAATCATCACGGATGGAGTGCATGTTCATCCCGCTGTTGTGAGAGCTACTTTTCGCATGATGGGAGCAGAGAGGATGATACTGATTTCCGACTCCATGCGGGCGACCGGTATGGAAGATGGCAGTTATACGCTGGGCGGCCTTGAAGTGATCAAGAGGGGCAAGTATGCCAGACTGGCTTCCGATGGGGCTCTGGCAGGATCTGTGAGCAATCTGGCAGACTGCATGCGCGTGGCTGTTCGGGAAATGGGCCTGCCCCTGGAGACAGTGGTGCGGGCGGTGACCTCTAATCCGGCGAAGGAGCTGGGACTTGAGGGCCAGATCGGTTCCATTGCCGAGGGAATGCAGGCGGATCTTCTGCTCTTGGATGGCGAGCTGAATCGGAAGGCGGTCTACAAAAATGGCCTGCGCTGCTGAGGAGAGGGCTGATTTGAGCCATACCAAAGGATCAGGAGCTTTTGATTCCCGCTGCGGATAAATCTGCTGTAATCAAGAGAAAATTCAGAGGAAGGCAAAAGGGGGGCTGTGGGGAAATGAAAACTCATTTCCCCACAGCCCCGAGTTCAGAACAATGGAATCTATTGGATCGTGTATCAGAAGTCAGTTAAGTCTGCTGTCCTCTTTTCCAGGAAAGCCCCCATGCCTTCTCTCTTGTCGTGGGTATCGTTGACCACGCCGAAGAGGTTGGCTTCCATCTCAACAGCATTTTTAATATCCATATCGTAACCGTTGTTGATGGCCGCCTTGGCGATGGAGTTGGCGTAAGAACCCTTGGAGATGATCTTCTTAGCCATTGCCTGGCAGGTGGGATAGAGATCTTCCTTGGAGACAACCTTGTTGACCAGACCGATCCGGTAAGCTTCCTGGGCGTCGATGTTATCGCAGGTGAAGATCAGCTCCTTGGCGCGGCCCATGCCGACCAGGCGGGCCAGACGCTGGGTGCCGCCGAAACCGGGGATGATGCCGAGACCGGTCTCGGGCTGACCGAAGAGGGCGTTGTCAGAAGCGACGCGGATATCACAGGCCATGGCGATTTCGTTTCCGCCGCCGAAGGCAAAACCGTTGACTGCGGCGATGGTCACCTGGCGCATCTCCATGAGCTTGAAGAAGGGCTTGGAGGCGCGAATGCCGAAAGCTCTGGCCTGGGGGGCAGTGAAGCCTGCCATCTCAGAGATATCAGCGCCGGCGACAAAGGACCGGTAGGGATCATCGCCGCCCAACTTCTTGTTGAAGCAGGGACCGCCGGTTAAGATCAAAACCTTGATATCATCTCTGGCCTCAATCTCGGTCAGGGCGACATCCAGTTCCTCGAGGGTCTCTGTATTTAAGGCGTTGAGAGACTTGGGGTTGCTGATCTTCAAGGTCGCGATTTCTTCTGCGACATCCAGGGTCAGGTGTTTGAATTCTGTCATATTCACTCTCCTTATCAAGACGATGGCGGTGCCTCCTTGGCATCCGTTAAAATCATGATAATTCTTTAACAGAGGGAATTCAATTGGAATCGCCTTTCTGTGGTAAACTTCATGTGAGTTATGCGTGAGATAGGTTCGTTCTGCAGGAAAGCGGATGATAAGGTGATATGGGAGTCAGCAGAGCGGATTGGAACTGGCAGGAGGAAGGGGAATAGGGCAGAGGATTGAGGTTTGCCCAAGAAATGGGAGCCAGACAGATGCTTTTAGATGGATCGGGGAATCAGAGCCAGATAGGCGGAGTAAAATCCGAAGAAGGGAATAGCAAGTGGAGCGAGAAAGACGAAAAAGACAGGTGCTAGAGGAATTGCAGGCGGCAGACAGGGCCATCAGTGCCTCGGCGCTGGCGGGAAAGTTCGGAGTCAGCCGACAGATTATTGTGGGAGATATTGCCATTCTTCGGGCAGAGGGACATAAGATCACGGCGACGCCGCGGGGATATATTCTGCCGGAGGAGACCGGTATGCCGGTCTGCCAGATCGCATGCAGGCATGATTCGTCGCAAATTCTTGAGGAATTGAACGCGATCGTTGATTGCGGCGGCAGCCTTGTGGATGTGGTTGTCGAGCATCCCCTCTATGGAGAACTGGTCGGTAATCTGCAAATCTCGAACCGGCTGGAGGCCGAGGATTTTGTCAAAAGAGTCAGGGAGAGCAAGGCGGCCCCCCTGTCCATGCTTACGGATGGTATTCATCTGCATACGATCACCTGCCAGAACCCTGAGACATTTGACCGAATCCGGGAGAGACTGCGGGAACTGGGGATTTTATTGTCCTGATTCGGCTTTATGCGGGAATGCAGGCTTTCTAAAATGCAGTTTTGAAAACCGTATCGTTTTCGTATCATTCGTAATTGACTTTTTTGTCGACTTTCCTTAGTGTATATGCATGTGTCAAGACATATATGCGCAAGGGAGGCTAACATGTCTAATATTCAATCTTTTCTCAAGCGAAAGAACATTGTGGTTTCCGGAAAACGATATGGAATCGACGCGCTCGGGGCAATGGCCCAGGGCCTGTTCTGTTCTCTTCTGGTGGGAACCATTATCAACACACTGGGAACGCAGTTTCATATCGCCGCTCTTTCCAGGACGATCGCGACCATCGCCGGAATAGACTATACCGTCGGCGGGATGGCCATGGCTATGAGCGGCCCGGCCATGGCCTGCGCCATAGGCTATGCCCTGTCCGCGCCGCCCCTGGTTCTTTTTTCTCTGATTACGGTTGGTTTTGCCTCGAATGCCCTGGGCGGTGCGGGCGGCCCGCTTGCCGTCTTATTTGTCGCCATAATTGCCGCGGAGTGCGGCAAAGCCGTATCCAAAGAAACCAGAGTTGATATTCTGGTTACGCCGATTGTTACCATTGGAATCGGTGTGGCCTTATCCTGGCTCATTGCCCCCCTCCTGGGCGCCGCGGCCATGAAATTGGGCAGCATCATTGTGTGGGCCACAGAGCTGCAGCCCTTTTTCATGGGAATCATCGTATCGGTTGTCGTCGGAATCGCCCTCACCCTGCCCATCTCCTCGGCGGCCATTTGCGCCGCGCTGGGACTGACAGGTCTGGCAGGCGGGGCGGCCCTGGCAGGCTGCTGTGCCCAGATGGTTGGTTTTGCGGTAGCCTCTTATAAGGAGAATGGAGTCGGCGGACTTGTGTCTCAGGGAATCGGTACCTCCATGCTTCAGATGGGCAATATTGTCAAAAACCCCCGTATCTGGATTGCCCCCACTCTGGCCTCTGCCATCATGGGGCCGATTGCCACCTGCGTCTTTCAGCTGAAGATGGATGGACCCGCCATTTCCAGCGGCATGGGAACCTGTGGTCTGGTAGGCCCTCTGGGGGTCTATTCCGGCTGGATCAGCGATATGGAAAAAGGCCTTAAAGCAGGCATTTCCGCGGGAGACTGGATCGGATTGGTTCTCATATCCGTGGTCTTACCCGCAATCCTGACCCTGCTGATTCATATGGCTGTTAAGAAAGCCGGATGGGTGAAAGAAGGAGATCAGAAGCTGTAGGGGGCCAAGAGACCGAAGCATAAGCAAAATCATGAAAAAAGGCGATCTTCTTCGGGGAGGCCGCCTTTTTTCATGATTTTTCTTCTTCAGATCGCACAGGCGTTGAAAAAAAGTGAGGCAGTTCGTATGATACAAAGAGGTCAGTGAGAGCTCTCAGATATGAGGTAAATAATGCTGGATCAATTTGATCTGTCCCCCCTGGTCGTTTTGGCCATGGACTGGTTTCAATTAAATAAGAGAGATCTGCCCTGGCGGCGTGACAGGAATCCCTACCATATCTGGGTTTCGGAAATCATGCTGCAGCAGACCCGGGTGGAGGCGGTGAAGCCCTATTATGAGGGCTTCCTTGCGGCCTTGCCTTCCATTGCGGATCTGGCAGCCTGTCCGCAGGATCAGCTCAACAAACTCTGGGAGGGGCTTGGCTATTATTCCAGAGTTCGCAATATGCAAAAGGCGGCGGAAGTCATTATGGAGGATTTTGGCGGGCAGATGCCTTCCGATTATGATGCCATTCTCTCGCTGCCAGGAATCGGGCCCTACACAGCGGGGGCGATTTCTTCCATTGCCTTTGACCTGTCCAGACCGGCGGTAGACGGAAATGTGCTTCGCGTTCTGGCCAGGGTCTCGGAAGATGACATCGACATCAGGAGCGACCTTGCCAAAAGGCGGGCCCAGGCTGCGTTAGAGCAGGTCATGCCCGAAAGCGGATCGGGGATCTTCAATCAAGCTATGATGGAGATCGGAGCTACGGTCTGCCTTCCAAATGGGAATCCTCTCTGTGGGCAGTGCCCTTGGGGGAAATACTGCCTGGCTCACCGGCATGGAAGCTGGAACCATCTGCCGGTGCGGTCCAAGGGGAAGCCCAGACGTATTGAGGAGCGAACCGTACTCATTGTCAGAAATGGTTCGCGGGTGGTCATTGATCGAAGACCCAACCGAGGACTTCTGGCGGGGCTCTATGAGTTCCCAAATGTCAGGAAACACTTGAGTGAAGCGGAGGCTCTGGCTTATGTCGAAACGTTGGGCTATGAGCCCCTGCGGATTAGAAGACTGGATGATGCCAGGCACATTTTCAGCCATATCGAGTGGCGTATGACCGGTTATGAGATCCGGGTATCAGATGCGGAACTGGCGCTGACAGAGGAAAAGACAGAACCTGTGTCAGGCGGTAAGGAAGACAGGGGATCCGACCAGGCGCGAGGGGAGAAGAATCAAAAAGCGTCAGAGAGGGGGAAACGAGGGAAGGAAGCGGCAGCTGCTGATAAAAGGCGAGGACAGACCTTATCCTGGCCTGTGGACATCGAGGAGATCTCCAGAAAATATGCCATCCCATCGGCATTTGCCGCCTATGCGAAAGCCATTCAATTAGAGCGGGGGCCCGGGCAAAAAGAGACATAAATGTATGTCGGTTTGCGGATAAAAGGCATGTGGGAAGGCGTCGTGAAATCAGACCGCAAAGACAGGGAAATATCAGAAAAGATTAAGGGTCAGGGTTCTGCCGGACTGGTACAATAAGAATAGCTGACGAATGAAAAGAGCTGACATTTAAAATTCAATCCGGAATGATAGGAAGTGTTACAAGGGAGGTATCCGGGAAAGGAAAGGCCCGGGAGAGGGCTTTCGGAGTCGGAGACAGGAATTTCTGTATGCGAAGTTGAATCGCTAGATGGAGACAGTATGAAGATTATTACATTTGCCATTCCCTGTTATAATTCGCAGGACTACATGGAGAAGTGCATTCACTCTCTTCTTCCCGGCGGAGAGGATGTAGAGATCCTGATCGTGGATGATGGTTCAACAGATCGGACCGCTGAAATCGCGGATGACTACGAGGCCAGGTATCCCAAGATCTGCCGGGCGATTCACCAGCCAAACGGCGGTCACGGCGAAGCGGTCAACGCGGGACTCAGGAATGCGCAGGGCATCTACTATAAGGTGGTGGACTCTGATGACTGGGTTGATCCCGAGGCCTATGTACAGGTACTGAGTACCTTAAAACGCCTGATTCGCCAGGGAACTCCGGTAGATATGCTTCTGACCAACTACGTCTATGAGAAGGTCCATGAGAACACCAGACGGCGCATGGTCTACAGCCTGCTCTTTCCCCAGAACAAGGTGATCGGCTGGAGTGAGATGAAGCACAACATCAAGGGCTTTACCATTCTGATGCACTCTGTGACCTATCGAACCCAGATGCTTCGTGACTGTGGTCTGGAACTGCCTAAGCATACCTTCTATGTGGACAATCTCTTTGTCTATGTTCCCCTGCCGCATGTGAAGACCCTCTACTACCTGAATGTGAATTTCTATCGCTATTTCATCGGCAGAGAGGGACAGTCCGTTGCCGAACAGACGATGATTAAGCGCATTGACCAGCAGCTGCGGGTTAATTATCTGATGATCGATTCCGTGGATCCCTGGAAAGTGACGGAGAAACATCTGCGCAAATATATGCTGGGCTATCTGGAGATGATTACGGTGGTCACGACTTCCATGGCCTATCTCTCTCATGACAAGGAGAATCTGGAGAAAGTCAGGGCTCTTTGGCGTTATATGAAACAGAAGGATCGCCGTACCTATATGAAAGTGCGTTACGGCATCATGGGCAGCGCTATGAATCTGCCCGGCCCCACCGGCCGCAGACTCTCAGTCAAGGCCTATCAGCTGACCAGAAAGATTATGAAGTTCAACTGACAGGGCAGGGGGCATTAAGAGAGTGATCAAGGGTTCGTTTTGTGAGCATTTGGGATTCTGACTAGATCGATTCGGAGATCTCTCGCTGACGGCGAAACAGATTGACAGGCAAAAGAGGAGGGCTTCGATGGATCAGAAGCGGCAATTTGAATCTTATGAATCGGATCAGCGAAAGCCATGGGATTCGCGGGAAACAGGGCAGCAGGGAATACAGCGCTATCAGGCTTCCTATGATCCCAGACCGAGGGATTCTCATGGGAGAATCATCGACCGGGCCAATGGAATGCGGGCTCTTTGGATGGGGGTCTTCGCTCTCGCCTTCTTCGCGACAGGGCTCAATGTATTTGTGGCTGTCATGGCGATCGCCTTCGGAGTGATTCAGCTGGTTCGCTATTCGAGTAAGGCAGGCCGCTGGCCGGCAATCATGGGAATTGCCATGGCACTTGCGTCCATCACCCTTTTGATCGGTTCCTATGTCAGAATTGCGGGCAATCCCAACTTCCTGAAGATGCTGATGAACCAGCCCGGGCAGAATATCCTGCGTGAGCAGGGGCAGGAGGCGAATCGCGCTGATTTTATTGAGGGAACGGGAGACGGACTCTTCATGGCGGCGCGCTTCTGATGGAAATGATTGACGCAAGGCGTTTCCCTCTCTATAATAGGTACGTCTTTCATATCTAAAGCAATGAGGAAGAGAGTAGCGGAGCAGGCGACGGATGAGCGAGCCGATGTTGGTGAGAGATCGGCCCCGGGCAGTTCAGTGAAAATCACTTCCTGGCAGCCGACTGAAGGGTGACAGGCATTTTCCGATTCAGGAATATTTTCTTGGGAGGATCTTTTTTCAATAGAGAGAAGTTGATTGAGAGAAGCGAAGCGTGCCATACACCTGTGTAGGAAGGACGGTATCTCCCCGTTACGGAGAGCGTGTATGCGAAAATCCCGGTATTGTGCAGACCTGAGGCCGATTGGACAGCGAGAAGATTGGCGGATCAGGCTGAATCTGGGCGGGAGGAATCAAGTACTTCGTATGGGTGGTCAGCAAGAGTCTCTTGTCCTGTGCGGACAAGGGGCTTTTTTCGTACCAGGAATGCGGGATCTTGGAAGAGTCCAAGTAGCGCGGGAAATAAGACAGGGAAAACATCAGATCGTGTGCGGTGTGATATATCCTATGGGATTTCAGCAGAGAAAGGATAGTGTATGTCTACTTACCGAAAAGTGACAAATGATCTCAACTTCGTCGAGCGGGAGAGAGAGACCAGGAAGTTCTGGGAGGATCATCGTATCTTTGAGAAGTCAATGGATTCCTCCAAGAAGCAGTCCACCTTCACCTTCTATGACGGTCCCCCGACAGCGAATGGTAAGCCCCATATCGGTCATGTCTTAACCCGTGTGATCAAGGATATGATCCCCAGGTATCAGGCCATGAAGGGGAATTTTGTTCCCCGCAAGGCCGGCTGGGACACCCACGGACTTCCCGTCGAGATTGGCATTGAGAAGAAGCTGGGCTTGGACGGTAAGGAGCAGATCGAAGAGTACGGCATTCAGCCCTTTGTTGAGCAGTGCAAAGAGTCTGTCTGGGAGTATAAGGGCATGTGGGAGGATTTCTCCGGCGCTGTCGGCTTCTGGGCCGATATGGATCACCCCTACATCACCTATGACAACAACTTTATTGAGTCCGAGTGGTGGGGGCTCAAGCAAATCTGGGACAAGAAGCTGCTCTACAAGGGCTTTAAGGTTGTTCCCTACTGCCCCCGCTGTGGGACTCCCCTGTCTTCACAGGAGGTGGCGCAGGGGTATAAGACGGTCAGGGAGCGGTCGGCAGTCGTTCGCTTCAAGGCCAAGGGAGAGGACGCCTATTTTTTAGCCTGGACTACGACTCCCTGGACCCTGCCATCCAACATCGCGCTCTGCGTGAATCCCTCTGAGACCTATGCCAAGGTCAAATGCATTGACGGCTTCATCTACTACATGGCCCAGGCGCTTTTGGACAAGGTTCTTGGGCCCCTGGCCAAAGATGATCAGCCTGCCTACCGGATCTTGGAGACTATGAAAGGGGCTGACCTGGAGTACAGAGAGTATGAGCCCCTTTATGACTGTGCCGCCAAGGCTGTTGAGAAGTCACATAAGAAGGCTTTCTTCATTGAGGTTGACGACTACGTCACTATGTCTGATGGTACCGGTATCGTTCACGAGGCTCCCGCCTTTGGTGAGGACGATGCCCGGGTTGGCCGCAAGTATGACCTTCCCTTCGTCCAGATGGTGGATGAGAAGGGATGTATGAAGCCGGAGACTCCCTTTGCCGGCATGCGCTGCAAGCCCACGGAAGAGGAGATGGCAAACGGCGTCAAGTCTGCTGATCCGGCCGTCCTGGTCGATCTGGAGGACAGGGGTCTCCTCTTTGACGCCCCCAAGTTCGAGCATGATTACCCCCATTGCTGGAGATGTGATACCCCCCTGCTCTACTTCGCAAGGGAGTCCTGGTTCATCAAGATGACCGCTGTCAAGGATGACCTGGTCAAAAACAACAAGACGGTCAACTGGATTCCCCAGTCGATCGGTGAGGGGAGATTCGGCAACTGGCTGGAGAATATCCAGGATTGGGGCATTTCCCGCAACCGCTACTGGGGAGCTCCCCTCAATATCTGGGAGTGTGACGACTGCGGCCATCAGGAGTGCATCGGGTCTCGTGCTGAACTGGTCGAGAGGACAGGAGATGCCTCCGTGGCGGACATCGAACTGCACCGCCCCTATATCGACAAGGTGACCTTCCCCTGCCCCCACTGCGGCAAGCCCATGCACCGTGTGCCTGAGGTCGTGGACGTCTGGTTCGACTCCGGCGCCATGCCCTATGCCCAGCACCACTATCCCTTCGAGAATCAGGACAAGTTCGAGCAGCAGTTCCCCGCGGACTTCATCTCGGAGGCGGTTGATCAGACCCGCGGCTGGTTCTACTCCCTGATGGCGGAATCCACCATTCTCTTCGGCAGAGCTCCCTATAGGAACGTCATTGTATTGGGCCATGTCCTGGACGGCAAGGGACAGAAGATGTCCAAATCCAAGGGAAATGCCGTTGATCCCATGGAAGCCCTGTCCACATATGGGGCGGATGCCATCCGCTGGTATTTCTACACCAATTCCAACCCCTGGCTTCCCAATAAGTTCCACGGCAAGGCAGTCGAGGAGGGCCAGCGAAAATTCTTAAATACGCTCTGGAACACCTACGCCTTCTATGTCCTCTACGGCAACATCGATTCCTTTGATCCCAGCGCCTACAGCTTAGACACTGCGAAGTTGTCCGTCATGGACCGCTGGGCACTAAGCCGTCTGAACTCCACGGTTAAGGCGGTAGATGAGAACCTGGGCACATATCGTATTCCAGAGGCCGGAAGGGCTCTGCAGGATTTCATTGACGACCTGTCCAACTGGTATGTCAGAAGAAGCCGCCAGCGTTTCTGGGCCAAGGGTATGGAGCAGGATAAGATCAATGCCTATCTGACCCTATACACCTGTCTGGTAACTTTCGCGAAAATTGCCGCTCCCATGATTCCTTTCATGGCTGATGAGATCTACCGCAACCTGGTCTGCAGTGTGAATACGAATGCGCCCGAGTCGGTTCACCTGTGTGACTTCCCGGCCTGTGATGAGAGTATGATTGACGAGAAGCTGGAGTCCGATATGAAGGAACTTCTGAAGATTGTTGTCTTCGGACGCGCCTGCCGTAACTCCTCCAACATCAAGAACCGCCAGCCGCTGGCGCAGATGTACATCAAGGCGGAGGATCATCTGAATGATTTCTACACGGCTATCATTGAGGACGAACTGAATGTGAAGAGGGCCGAGTTCGTGACAGATGTCACTGCCTTCACGACCTATATTTTCAAGCCGCAGTTAAGAACTGTCGGTCCCAAGTACGGCAGGTTCCTGAGTCAAATTCAAAAGGCTCTGGCTGCCTTGGATGGAAATGCCGCCTATGAAAAGCTTCAGGAGAAGGGCAAGATCACCCTGCCCGAGGTAGACGCCTCCATTGAGCTGACGGAGGATGACCTCCTGATTACTATGACGCAGAAGACTGGTTATGTGACGGATGGGGATAATCATGTGACCGTTGTTCTCGACACCAATCTGACCGACGAATTGAGAGAGGAGGGGATGGTTCGCGAGGTTATTTCCAAGGTGCAGACCATGCGCAAGGAGGCCGGCTTTGAGGTCATGGATCATATTGCCATCGCCTACAGAGGCAGCGAGAAGGTCAGTGCTGTCTGCGCGGCGCATGGGGAAGAAATCACTGCCGAGACCATGGCGGACTCTATCGCTGAGGGCGCTTTGGACGGTTACGCCAAGGAGTGGGATGTCAATGGGGAGAAGGTGACCCTTTCCGTTGCCAGGATCGGATAAACAATGGGAAGCTCATTGCCCGGCTGCAAAATGCAACAGTCACTGATGTTTTTCCCGATATTCGCTTGGCGTGCTGTGTACATAGTTTTTGAACACTCTGGAAAAATGACTGGCAGAGGAAAAACCGAGATAAGAAGCAATGACGGTCAAAGACTTATCTGAATAGCGGAGGAGGTGTTTTGCCTCCTCCGTTTTTTCTTTCAAGATGAAGTCAGTCAGTGTTTCTCCAGTCTGCTTTTTGAATTTTCGGGAGAGATAAGATCGGTTTAAAAACAATTCCGCCGCTATTTCTTTCGCGCTGATTGGCTCTGACATGTGGTGATGAATGTAGGAGTCGCTGTGGGAAAAGGCATCGTCTACATCCATGCCGCCCCGGATGGCAGGCGCACGGTTGATCCATTTTCTTAACGCCGCCGTATCCCCCTGCGAACCATTTGCAGAATGCTTTCAAAGGGCATGCGTATAATGCCTTTCATCCCCGCAATGAAGTCCTCCATATCATCCGTGGTCACATCGGTCTGGAAAGCCAGTTCCCGCAGTTCCTGATCCGTTTCTGTGATTTGCCGGGTGGGGCCGATCACAATTTTCATCTGGCCGGAGTTGACGATTCCGTAATAAGGGAACACGGATCGGATATAAGTAATTTGAAATTTGATTTTGTTTCGAAAATCTTTTGAAGTAATCGTTCACATACAATATTTCAGGTGATATTAAGAAATGCCAGGAATCCTTATTCCTCAAAGGAAACTGGCATTTTTTGATGATCTTTTTCACGTATTTTGAGGCCATGCGAGCATGGACTCTGCCGCCTTTGGTTGCATAAAATCAAAAAAAGTGATCTAATAGGAACAGGATAAAAGTTACCCATAACTAACAATATAGAATGTATGGTATGCCGGGTTCTGCGGCATGAGACAAGAGACAAACAGTGCATGAAAGAGCAGAAGCGGTGCAAGGCAGGCCGCTTTGCGAGAAGATTGCATTGCGATGGATACAGGAAATCCAGTATAATGATTTTTGTATACAACATGGAGGGCGCTGATAAGAGGGAGAGCAATGAAAGAGATTTCACGCAGGGCCTATGCCAAAATCAATTTGGGTCTTGACGTTCTTGGACGAAGGGCAAATGGGTATCACGATGTCCGGATGCTGATGCAGCAGGTGGATCTGTATGATGATCTGGTTCTGGAAGTAAGGGAAGACGAGCGGATTTCCATGGAGTGTGATCGGAGAGATCTGCCCTGTGACAGGGCGAATCTCTGTGTCAGGGCTGCAGAATTGATGCGGAGGCATTATGGTCTTTCAAGTGGTCTGCACATTGCCCTGACCAAGCGGATTCCTGTAGCGGCCGGTCTTGCGGGCGGCTCTACAGATGCGGCTGCGGTGATGTTGGGAATGGCGGAACTCTTTGGACTTGCGCAGGCTGGCAGCAGGACCATACGAGAAGAACTGATGGATCTTGCCCTGCAGTTGGGGGCGGATATCCCCTATTGTCTTATGGGCGGCACAGCGCTGGCAGAGGGGATCGGCGAGATTCTGACGCCGGTCAGGCCGGCTCTGCGGGAGACCCCAACTCTGATCGTCAAGCCTGCAGTCCGTGTCTCTACCGGAGAGGTCTATCAGGCTCTCGACTCCTGTACGGGCTGCAATCATCCCAATATCGACATACTTCTCGATGCGGTCCGCAGAGAGGCTTATATCGATATCTGCCATTCGCTGGGCAATATTTTAGAAGATGTGACGGTTCCGCTTTATCCCGAGATACGACAGATAGAGGATTACCTGCGAAGCAATGGCGCCGATGCGGCGCTTATGTCCGGCTCCGGCCCTACGGTCTTCGCCTTTTTTTCTGATGAAGAGAAAATGAGGGACTGTCAAAAGGGACTGCAGGCGCAGGAGGAGAGCCTAGGGCTGGAAGGAATTTTCCTAAGTCATACCCGAAGCGAAGCGGTCCTGACGCTGTCGTGATTTGTGACAATGGATATTTGCGGAGCGTATATTCCATTGTCTGACGGCGGAGCAAATAGAAACTGGAGGATTTGGATGGTACAATCAGAACACGTGGAGTTGAAGCTGGATATGGATGCCTATCTCCCCTTGCGGGATGTGGTTTTCAACACCCTGCGCAATGCGATTCTGCGGGGAGATTTGAAGCCCGGCGAGCGCCTGATGGAGATGCATCTGGCCAATCGTCTTGGGGTCAGCCGCACCCCGATTCGCGAGGCCATCCGCATGCTGGAGCAGGAGGGACTGGCAGTGACCATTCCCAGAAAGGGGGCCCAGGTCGCCAAGATGACGGAGAAGGATCTGCAGGATGTCCTTGAGATTCGGGATGCTCTGGATGAACTGGCAGTTACCCGGGCCTGTATGTGTGAGGATCCGGATTTTCTCAGACACCTTGAGACTGCTATGAAGGACTTTGAACTGGCGACAAGAAGCGGCAATTACCGCAAGATCACGGAGGCGGACGAGGCCTTTCACGCTGTGATCTATCAGGCGGCCGATAATCCCAAGCTGGAGAGTATTGTCACCAACCTGCGTGAGCAGATGTACCGCTATCGCTACGAGTATATCAAGGATACAGAGACTTATTCCCGTCTGATTCAGGAACATGCCGCGATTCTGGACGGACTGCGCCGAAAGGATAAGGACTATGTCAAGGCCATTATGCACACTCACCTGGCTAACCAGATCGAGGCTGTTCGCGGGGTGATCCGCGATCAGAGCCGACGCTGATGCCCGCTGCAAGAGAGACCCTGATCCAGGTTCGGGTCAAAGAGACCCTGGACGGTCTTGTGCAGGAGAGCCAGAGAGATTACAGAGGCAGGCTGCTGGAACGGGAGGGAGCCATTCTTCTGCATTATGAGGATCGGATTGAGGGAGAAGACAGCTCGGTGCCGACGACTGTCAGGATCTGCCGGGGGCAGGTGGAGATTATCCGCAGGGGATTAACCAGCGGCCGTCTGCTATATATTCCCGGCGAGTGGACCAGGTGTAATTATCATACCGCTGTGGGGATGATGGATCTGAGAATCTTCACCGACCGGTGTCAGTTCTGGAACCTTGCGGATCGGAGGATGCGTCTTTTTCTGTCTTATCAGGTTGAGCTGAATGGCCAGAAGGCCGGACAGCGGGAACTGATGATAGAGCTTACTCCGGAATCGGAGAATTTGACTGCGGACTGATATCAGGGGATCTTCTTCAAAACATACTTGCAGGGACACATCTTAAAGAAATGTGGACAGTAAAATCCGGGGAGCGCCAGAATGCGACCCGGATTTTTAATGGATAAGGCTGAGAAATGCCCGCATTTCTTCTGTCACCCATTTGTCCCGGTGGTAGATGCACTGGCGCTGCATATGCATGCGAAAGTCCTCGACCTGGACGATGGCCAGCTGCCCCGCAGTCACCTGGTCAACAACGCAGAAGTAAGGGAGAAAGGAGATGCCCCCGTGTTCTTTGAGCATGCGGATGATGATCGCCGGGTCCTGGATTTCAAGAAAGCAGGAGAGGGCCATACCGCGGGCAGCCAGATACTGGTCCAGGGCTTTTCGGTAGTTCTCACCGGCCTCCGTGGAGAAGAAGGGCTGGCGGATCACTTCATCCATACTGATATTTCTGCGTCTGGCCAGGGGGGATTGGGCGGAAGTGACAAAGACGATGGATTCTTCTGCCTCCAGAGCCTTCACCCAGTTCTTGTCGTAGATGGGCTGGTCTAAGAGGTAGATAATGTCCAGCTCATTGTGAATCATCTGCTGCACCAGTTCTGAGGGCGGGGCGGATGCAATGGTAATCTGGTAGTTGGGATGCTGTTCATAGAGACGAAGCAGGATATCTGACAGATGGTATTCCATGAGCGAATCAATAACCCCCAGCCGAAGCTGGTGTTTCTTGAAATTCTCATTGCCCATATCACTGCGCATTTCGTAGATGCGGTTTAAGATATCATTGGTGAAGGCCAGGAAGCGTTCTCCCTCTGACGTCAACCGGACATGTCGTCCGATGCGGTCAAAGAGCTGCGTGTGATACTCCTCTTCCAGCTGCTTGATCTGAATGGTGACGGTGGATTGGGAATAGCCCAGTTGCTCGGCTGCTCTGGAGAAGCTCAGACATTCCGCCACGCGCTCGAAGGTTACCAGTTGTCGGATTTCCATAGATTTTTTCCCACCCTCTTTTTTTATTTCTGCTCCCTTTGATCATAGAATATTTGCAGAAGCGGTATCGCATGATGCATGAGATGGTTCATACATCATGCGATTGATGTGTGAATCAGATGCTCTTATTATAAGTCCCGAGAGAGAATGATTAAAGATTTTCATAGACTTTATCAAAAAGATGAAATCCACAAATAGTACATTCAAGTTATACTATAGTCGTGGTTAGATTCTGACCATTTCTGATGTTGAGGCCATCAGAAATGGTCAGGCAGTTTCATCTCAAGAAAAGGGGAAAGAAATGAAAGAAAAAAAGAAATTGGGCCTTGTCCCACGTCTCATCATTGCCATCGTTCTCGGTATTCTGATTGGCCAGTTCATGCCGCTCTGGTTCTCGAAAACCGTTGTGACTCTGTCCGGTATTTTCTCTACGGTGCTCAAGTTTGTAATTCCGCTTATGATTCTGGCCTATGTCACCATGGGAATTGCGGATCTGACACAGTCGGCCGGTAAACTGCTGCTGATTACGGTGGCCATGGCATACGGTTCTACTCTGATCGCAGGCACCCTGTCCTATCTGGTATCCGCAGCCCTCTTCCCGGCTTTTATGTCGCCCGATGCTCTGAGCCAGATTCAGGCGACAGCAGGCAACTCAGTAGACGCCTACTTCTCAATTAAAATTCCGCCCCTTCTGGATACCATTTCCGCAGTGGTTCTGGCCTTCATGCTGGGACTCTGCCTGTCATCCATGAGAGGAAAGAAGGAAATCGGAGATACGCTTTATAACGGGATGAAGGATTTCTCATCCATCATTGACCGTGTGCTTCACGTGGCCATCATTCCCCTTCTCCCCCTCTATATTTGCGGGACCTTTGTCGATATGACCGTGTCTGGCAAGACCTATGTGATTCTTGGGATCCTCTGGAAGGTATTCCTGGTTGTTATTATCATGCACCTGCTCTATCTGCTGGCGCAGTTTACCCTGGCTGGAAGTATTTCTCATCAGAATCCATTCCAACTGATGAAGAATCAGATCCCCGGCTATACCACTGCCATTGGAACCCAGTCCTCCGCAGCGACCATTCCGGTCAATCTGCAGTGCGCTGAGAAGGATGGAGTCAGCGAGCAGATCAGGAACTTTGTTGTTCCTCTCTGCGCCAATATCCACATGTGCGGATCCATGATTACGATCACTGCCTGCGCAACAGCCGTCTGCCTGATGAACAACCTGCCGATTTCTCTGGGTACGGTCGTTCCCTTCATTATGACTCTGGGTGTGGCCATGGTTGCGTCACCCGGCGCTCCGGGCGGATCCATTATGACAGCTCTGCCCTTCCTCTATCTGATCTTCGGCAAGGAAGCAGGAGATCCCAATGGGCCGATCTGCGCGATCATGGTTGCCCTCTATCTGACGCAGGACTCCTTCGGAACCGCTTGCAATGTATCCGGCGATAACGCCATTGGTGTCGTTGTCAATGCCATTTACAATAAGTTTCTTGCCAAGGGAGGCGAAAAGAGCGCCCAGGCATAAGCCGCGGAGGCATTTTTCATGAATGTATTTCATATCATCGGGCCAGTTATGATCGGCCCCTCCAGTTCTCATACGGCCGGGGCAGTGCGCCTGGGCAGGGTAGTGAATAAGGTGTCCAATGATCAGCCCCTGGCCTCAGTCAGAATTGAATTGTCAGGATCTTTCGCCAGAACCTATCAGGGGCATGGTACGGATCGGGCTCTTCTGGCAGGGATTATGGGATACCACTCCTACTCGAAGGAAATTCGGGACGCTCTGGAAATTGCCGCCAGGAAGGGGATTTCCTATGAATTTATTCCCAGAGATATTCCAGGAGCCCATCCCAATACCGCCTGTATTCATTACAGGACAGTTGGCGGAGAAGAAGGATGTGTTCAGGGCGCCAGCATCGGCGGCGGCAATATTCGCGTCGACTTCGTCAATGGCATGGAGGTCAACTTCACAGGCGAGAACAATACGATTCTGGTTCTGCACAGGGATCGGCCGGGGGTCATCGCCGACGTCACCAACCTCATGCGGATGAAATACGCCGATGTCAACATTGGCAACTTTAAACTTTCCCGCAAGGAAAAAGGTTCGACGGCACTGATGACCATTGAGATTGACCAGATGCCGCCTATGGGAATGACAGAGGAGATTGAGAGTCTTGACAATGTGGAAAGAGCCCTTTTGATTCGGGCTGTCTGATGGAGGTCGCCATGTTTAAGTATGAGACAATTCAGGAACTGGTTGATGCTGCGCAGACGTCAGGCAAAAAGATCAGTGATGTCTTCATTGAAGACCAGGTCAGAACGATGGAGACCAGTCAGGAAGAGATTATTGCCAGGATGGATCAGGCCTTTCAGGTCATGATTGACTGCACGGTGCGCGGAGCCGACAAGGATCTGCGGTCTCACTCCGGGCTGACTGGAGGAGAGGGATACAAGATGCTCAGCTATGCAGCGAATGATCCTGAAGGCGGCTGGATGGGCTCTTATATGACGAAGGCGGTAGGACGCGCCCTGTCGGCTTCTGTCTCAAATGCGGCTATGGGTAAGATTGTGGCGGCGCCTACGGCGGGTTCCTGCGGAATTCTTCCAGGCTGTCTGGTCAGTGCTTATGAAGATCGGGGAGTAAACCGGGAGGATTGCGTCAGAGCTCTCTTTACGGCTGGCGCTTTTGGCCTGGTGGTGGCCAATGTGGCGTCCATTGCCGGAGCTGAGGGAGGCTGCCAGGCTGAGTGCGGTTCTGCCTCCGGCATGGCGGCAGCGGCATTGGTGGAGCTTCGGGGCGGCAGCCCCCAGCAGGCAGCTACGGCCATGGGAATCGCCATTGTCAACCAGATGGGACTGGTCTGCGATCCGGTGGCAGGTCTGGTTGAAATCCCCTGTATCAAGCGCAACGCTTCCGGCGTGATGATCGCTTTTGCAGCGGCTGATATGGCCCTGTCCGGGATCGACCTGAAGATTCCTGTCGATGAGTGTATTTCTGCAATGAAAGCTGTTGGAGACAGTATGCCGGAAGCACTCAGGGAGACGGCTGGCGGCGGCCTGGCAGCGACGCCGACCGGAAAGAAATTAAGAGAGCAGGTCTTCGGAAAGAAGGAATAAAATTGCCTCTAAAGGGAAGCCGCCTGAACAATTAATTTAGAAACGATAGAGCACAAAAACAGGTTCTGTGAGTATTTTATCGTTATGAATGACATAAACAAAAAGCCGCGCGGGAAATCGGCCAAAGGCCAGAATTCCCGCGCGGCTTTTTGCTGCCTGGCAGAACATTCAAAAGAGTATCAGCGATTGCGATTGGCTCTTCGCAATAACCATGCGCGCAGACCCTTCTTTTTCTCGGTATTGCGCTCAATGCGTCCGTGTAATCCGCGGACACCGGTGATGTAGAGACCGGATACAGTAGCTTTGACTTCCTTCTTGACGGGAATATCGTCGAAGAGCTGTTCATCTGCAATCAGAGTCATGATGCGGGGACCAACTTTGGCCTTGACAATCGGAACTCTGGAACGCTTGGCATACCAGGGAGTCTGGGCAATGACCTGGTCGGGAAGACCGGATTCTTTGAGCTTGAGTCGTTTTTTGTCAATGATTAGCATACTGATGGATTGCTTGACCGCTTCAAGCTGCTCCTGCTGTTCGGTCTGACGCTTCTCCATGCGCTTGCCAAAGAAGTAAAGGGCAATGGTGAGGCCAATCAAAATAACTAAGATGATGATCAGGACAATCCAGACGACGGGAATGGATGAGAACATAGAAAATCCTCCTGAATGATGAATTCGCAATGAGTAGATTTTATCATTTGAGACAGTGCATTGCAACGCGGATACGGCTGCAGAGAGAGGCGGCATATATGATCCGCAGGGGAGGGGTACAGATACCGGTTCAGAGGAAATGGTGCTTTCCTTTTCCCACAGGCCTATGCTATACTTGCTCTAGTTTTTACGGTTATGTTGCCGGATGTCTTCCGACAGCTCGATCAAGGAGGATTCGAATGACGCATATTAAGACTCTTAATACCAGAAGGCTGCAGACGACTTTGAAGAAGGGTGGATGCGGTGAGTGCCAGACCTCTTGCCAGTCTGCCTGCAAGACCTCATGCACGGTAGGCAACCAGAGCTGCGAGAATCAGTAAGTTAAGTACTGTACCGGTGCGGTTGCCCCGCAGCGAGTGCGGCAAGAGGAGGTTGGATCTGCGAACGGCCTTTTGCCGTGAATTATAGGGAAGGCCGTAGGGACGGGGATAAGTCTCTGCGGTCTTTCTTTTGCGAACGGAGATTCGACTGCTTTGCGGATTCGATATGTAAGTTCAATGGATTCGTTTATGTTTTACAGGCCAGGTCAGGCCAATAGAGCAGTTCCGTTTATCCGCTGATCCTTAGAAATGGAGAGAAGACTTGATTCATCAGTTTAAAAACAATGGCTACAATATTGTCCTGGATGTTAACTCTGGTGCCATACATGTGGTAGATGATGCGACCTATGACATCATCGGGATGTATGAGCGGGAGGATAGGGAAGAGATCGAAAAGGTGATTCTGGCTAAATATCCCGATACCAGCCAGGCTGATCTGGAGGAGATTTTTGACGAGATTCAGGCCCTGATCGATGACAAGTCTCTCTTTACGCCAGACAGCTATGAGACCTATATGGATGATGTCTTAAAGCGCCGTCCTACAGTAGTTAAGGCCCTCTGTCTCAATGTGGCCCATGACTGCAACCTGGCCTGCAGGTATTGTTTCGCGGACGAGGGAACTTACTGCGGAGGCCCCAGAGAACTTATGAGCTTTGAGACCGGAAAGAATGCTTTCGATTTCCTGATTGCCAATTCCGGTAACCGGAGGAATCTGGAGGTGGACTTCTTTGGCGGAGAACCTCTTATGAACTGGGAGGTGGTCAAGCAGCTGGTGATCTATGGAAGACAGCAGGAAAAGATCTACAACAAGAACTTTCGCTTCACGCTGACCACCAACGGCGTTCTTCTGAACGACGAGATTCAGGACTTCCTCAACCGAGAGATGAGCAATGTCGTTCTCTCAATTGACGGAAGGAAGGAGATCCACAATCTGATGCGTCCCTTCCGCGGCGGTCAGTCTTCCTATGAGAAGATTGTCCCTAAGTTCCAGAAGCTGGCGGAGTCCAGGGGACAGCAGAAATACTATGCCAGGGGAACATTTACCAGGAATAATCTGGACTTCTCCGAGGATGTCCTACATATCGCAGATCTTGGCTTTAAGCAGATCTCTGTTGAGCCTGTCGTGGCACAGCCCACAGACGATTATGCGCTTTGTGAAGAGGATCTGCCCAAGCTCTTTGCCGAGTATGATAAACTGGCTGCGGAGATGGTCAGGCGCAGGGGAAGCGATCAGGACTTCAACTTCTTTCACTTTATGATTGATCTGGAGGGTGGACCCTGCGTGGCTAAGCGTTTGTCCGGCTGCGGTTCGGGCACCGAGTATGTCTGCATTACCCCCAATGGCGATATCTATCCCTGTCATCAGTTTGCGGGGAACAAAGATTTCGTTATGGGGAATATCAACGACGGAACCGGACTGGTTCGAACGGATATTCGCGATGAATTTAAGCTCTGTAATGTCTATGCCAAGGATAAGTGCAGGGACTGCTTCGCCAAGTTCTACTGTTCCGGGGGTTGTGCGGCGAATTCTTATAACTTCAAGGGCAAGATCAATGACACCTACGATCTGGGCTGTGCCCTGCAGCAGAAGCGAATCGAGTGTTCCATCATGATTAAGGCAGCTCAGGCTGCTGCGGCAGAGGATTATACTTCCGAACATGATGAGCAGGTAATGCGTCCGGCGCAATTGTGTTAGCAGTGACGACACTTTTGCTCCGGCAAAAGTGTCGTTAAAGATGAGAAACGTTAATCAAAGGGACTGGTTAAAGCGAAGCAAATCCGGGTGGATTTCTGCTTTTTGATTTCTGATGTGTTAAAATATACCGGATGTTTGTCCTGCCGTAGCCGGGGGTTGTGGCGAGTTGGAACAGCAGAATGAACACTCCGCGAGCATTCTGCTGTCGTGAATAAGGAACGAAGGAGAGTTAAGCATGAATCGTATGAAAAAGCGGACGGCAGTCCTGTGGCTTGTCATACTGATCCTGATCCTGGGATCTCTGGGGGTGATGAGTTTTCATGTCATTCGACAGACCAAGTCTACAGACAGCAAGGGACTGAAGCTGGGACTTGATCTGGCAGGTGGCGTTTCTATTACCTATCAGGCGAAGGGAGATACGCCCTCATCCCAGCAGATGAAGGACACCATCGCTAAGCTGCAGTCTCGTATTGAGAACGATCTGGGAGACGGACAGACCACCACAGAAGCCAATGTCTATCAGGTGGGAGATAATCGTATTACCGTTGAAATTCCCGGGGTCAAGGATGCCAATGCGATTCTGGCGCAGTTGGGTACGCCTGGTAAGCTCTATTTCATCAAGCAGACCGGATCTGATGGCTCTGCCAACTACCAGGTCAGCCAGAAGAGCGGTCAGTATGAATTGACCAAATCAATGGACCAGCTGCAGGCTGATGGATCCATTGTTCTGACCGGTTCTGATGTTACCTCTTCGAAGGCCGGCTATGAGACACAGCAGACCGGGGCGCAGAAGCCTGTCGTTCAGATTTCTCTGAATGAGAACGGAACCAAGGCCTTTGCCGACGCAACAACACAGGCCAAGGAGAAGGGGCAGTCCATCGGTATCTATTATGATGGGAAGTTTGTCTCTGTTCCCAGGGTAGACGCGGCAATCACGGATGGCAGCGCTGTTATTAATGGGATGAGCAGCTATGAAGAGGCAGAAAAGCTGGCTACTTATATCCGTATTGGCGGGCTGGACATCGAGCTGGAGGAAATGCAGTCCGAGGTTGTTGGAGCTCAGCTCGGGAGCAATGCTGTATCTACAGCTCTTTTGGCAGCCGGTATCGGTCTCGCTATTGTCATGGTATTCATGATTGCCCTCTACCTGCTTCCCGGTCTTGCAGCTGCGATCGCTCTGACCCTTTACACAGTAATGACAGTAGCTATTCTCTATGCCTTTAATGTGACCCTGACCCTTCCCGGTGTAGCCGGTGTCATTCTCTCGTTGGGGATGGCTGTAGATGCGAATGCCATTATCTTTGCCCGAATCCGTGAGGAGATTTCTGCCGGGGCAAATGTTCGCAACGCTGTTGCTGCAGGTTTTCACAAAGCGCTTGGAGCTATTATCGATGGCAACGTAACAACACTGATCGCGGCCGCTGTTCTGGGACTTCTGGGATCCGGCACGGTCAGGGGGTTTGCCATTACACTGGCGATCGGTGTCGTTCTGTCTATGTTTACAGCTCTGCTGATTACCAGGCTGATTATTAACATCTTCATGGCATTGGGAGCCCGCAATCCAAAGGCTTATGGTAAGTCCAGGGAGTGGCCGAGGATTAACTTTATTGGGAGAAGGTGGCTCTTTATCGGCATTTCTCTGGCTGTGATCTGCGCGGGTGTGATTGGGCTTGGTTTTTATCAGGCCTCCACAGGCAAGGCTCTTAATTACAGTCTGGAGTTCTCGGGCGGGACTTCTACAACCGTAAGTTTTGATCAGGCCTATAGTCTGCAGGAGGCGCAGAGCCAGATTGTACCAGTCTTTGAGTCGGTTACTGGTGACCACGATGTCCAGGTGCAGACAGTGCAGAACTCCAAGCAGATCATTTTTAAGACCAGAACCCTGAATCTGGAGGAACGTAAGAGTCTGAATGAAGCCCTGAACCAGAAGTTCGCAGTACCTGAGTCAGAGATCAGCTCAGAGAATATTTCATCTACCATTGGTGGTGAGATGCGAAGAGCAGCCCTGATCGCAGTGATTGTAGCAGTGTTCTTCATGCTGATTTATATTTGGCTGCGATTCAGAGATTTTCGATTTGCCTCCTCTGCCATTATTGCCCTGGTACATGATGTTCTGATTGTCCTGACGATGTATGCGATTTTCCGTATGTCCGTCGGCTCCGCTTTCATCGCATGCATTCTGACAGTAGTCGGTTATTCAGTGAACGATACCATTGTTATTTTTGATCGTCACCGGGACAACCTGAAGGCGCTGGGTGATACGAGTAGGGAGAGCCTGGCGGAGATGGCCAATGAGGGGGTTCGTCAGACACTGGGCCGATCTTTGTCTACATCCTTTACAACAGCAGTCATGGTGCTGATGCTTTTAATTCTGGGAACTTCCACCATGAGAGAATTTGCCTTCCCGCTTCTGGTCGGTGTTGTTTCAGGTACTTATTCTTCGATCTTTATCGCGACCCCGCTCTGGTATATGATGCGGTCTCGCAGCAAGGCGCAGTCTGTAGATGGTCCTGTTAAGGTTACAGCGAATGAGGATAAGGCTGCCAGAAAGAAAAAGAAGGCGCAGATGGCTAAGACGCGCAGATAATAGAATGTGCGTTTTGAGAGCATTTGATTGCCGTGAATCATATCGAGTGCACCTTCCAATCGATCGATGGTTATGAACAATCAAATCTAATGGTCTTGCGTCCAGTCCGTAAGAGGCAGAGGGTCGATCACCGTATTTCGTGCTTGTTTCGCATGCGCGATGTACGGTGGTCGGCTCTCTTTTCGGCTCTGTTTCAAATGTTGGGGCGGAATCCTTCGGGAACCGGCTCCATTCCTGTGCTGTGCGCCCGACGGCATGTTTCTAACCGGCGTGAGTCTGGAATCTCGGCTCGTCTTCGCGGCGGCAAACACTGGAATCTCCCAGGTCTTCCTTGGCTTCCTCCGGCAGTTCCAAGCAGAGGTGCCCTTGCCTGCGGCTGAAGAAGTAGACGTGGTCGGAGAGAATATCCTCTCCGGGAACCTGTGCCGTGTTGACCTGAACGACCATGTCATCCAGACGCTTTTGAGACATCAGAGATGTATAAGGCGTGATGAGAACTTCATGGATGGACGAGGGGATGATGATCAGATCACAGGACAGCTTGCCTGCGATATCAGACAGAAGTTCGGGGTAGAGGATGGCAGCAGCTCCATATAGCCTGGCCTGGTTGCTGAGGACGAAGAGGGGAGGACTTACGAGTTGATCATCATTTGGGCAAGAGGACCCAAGTGAATCTGACAGTCGGTTCTCTTCAGGGGCGGATATCTGATCCAGAAGGTCTGACAGAGGCTGGAATGTGTAGGGAAGAAAGCGGGGCGTGTTGAATTCCGCGATTGAGAGGAGATCTTCCGTGGCGGGACTCCCCCAGGCTTTCAGATGACTGTTGTGAATCAGGACGCTGGCGTGATGCCCTTCCGGGTCTTCCAGGAGAATGGCGAAGACAACCGCCAGATCCAGAAAATCGATGTGCGGAATATCGAGCAGGAGATTTTGATTATCCGTCTGCTTCAGGATGCGGAAGACTAAATGCTGACGAATATAGGCAAAGTCGGCAAAACGTTCGACGTCAAAAGGCGGATCCGTTCTGCGCTTTTGATAGCAGTCTATGATTTCCCTGAAGACAGTATCAAAGGAGGAACCTTTCTCATAGCGCTCATAGTAGTAGTTCAGATAGATGTTGGGGGTAAGATTGCAGTCCGGCGCATAGATCATCAGAGAATCCAGAGTGATCGCATTGGTCTTTAGAATACTGCTGATATGAATGTCATACTCCGCGGGAAATTCCAGGCGGAGTTGCTTTAAGAGCTGTGCTTTGAAGTCCGAATAGGATATAAGATTTGCTGTCATGTATCTTCCTCATAGACATGACAGGATAAGAAAGCGGTGGGAGACCACGAGTTGATTATAGCATGGAAGGCGAGGGGCTCCTATCGGGCGAAAGCAACAAAGTTCTCCTCTGTCTTTCGGTCAAGTTGTCTGAAGAAATGTATCGGAAGAGGTGGCCGCGGAAGATACAGATGACGAGGTGCCAGGGCGGATGATGGATTGCAAGAAAAATCCCCGGTCTCGCAAAGAGGATCGCGAGGCCGGGGAGAGGAAAGTGAGAGATATATCACAAACAAAAGGCTTGTCCTGCATGCACATTGCAGATTAACCTTCAATCAGTACCTGCGAAGGTTTCTCTTCAACCTGCTTGGTCTCTTCCTTGGGAACGTTGAGCGTGAGAACTCCGTCCTTGAAAGATGCCTTGATATCGGAAGCATCCAGGTGTTCACCGACGTAGAAGCTTCTCTGGAAGGATCCGGAGTAGCGCTCACGGCGGATATAATGTCCCTCATCATCCTTCTGGTCATTGTTCTGTTCTCTCTTGGCTGAGATAGTCAGATAACCCTGCTTGAGATCAACATTGACATCGTCCCTGCTGAAGCCGGGCAGATCCATCGTCAGCTCATATGCGCCCTCGAGATCTTTGATGTCAGCTCTTAAGTTGGCAACACCATTCTGCTGGGAAGCCATCTTACCTGTGGGCCAGAAGAAATCATCATTGAAGAAGTGATCAAATACATTGTCGGATAGAATACTAGGTGTCATAAACATATGAAACTCCTTTCTTTCTGCAGAAATCACATTGGCGAATTGCGATTGGGATTTGCAATCCGCACCTTGAGAAAGCTTGATGCAAGAACCTTCTTTGGGCTCCGGCCGCTTCTCTGATTTCCTTTTGACTATG
Organism: Lachnospiraceae bacterium AF51-6-b8A; assembly: GCA_027682585.1. GTDB lineage: Bacteria > Bacillota > Clostridia > Lachnospirales > Lachnospiraceae > Shuttleworthia. Next base: position 94,402 of record JAQCZH010000001.1, read on the forward strand.
TTATACACCGAGTTGTTAGCACTGTCAATAGGCGAGTGCTAAAAAATTAAGTTTTTTTGCAATTGCCGGAATTCCTTATGCATGGAGCCAGGCCTTTACTGTTTATTTCAATAAATCTTTTGTGAGGGCCACAAATAATAGCTGTTTTTGGATGATCCGCTTACAATATTTGTCTGCCAAGCCGTAGGAATCTTCCATGGCAGCGATAAAACAGATGCTCTGCCAAGCGTTAAAGTGAGCTTCTTGTAAATTTCACTGCCATGAAAAAAAGAGCTGTGAAGAAAGAAAATCCCCCATTCTCACAACTCCTGATAGAAAAGCCTCAAAAGCTTCTAATCGGACTCGAACCGATGACCCCTTCATTACGAGTGAAGTGCACTACCAACTGTGCTATAGAAGCGTATGAAGCGATTATACGGGAGTGAGAGGCATTTTGCAAGAAAAGCTTACTGATTGGAACAAGCGGGGCCTCCCTGTTATAATGGCAAGCATGAATAAGGTAAATTATCAGAAAGTACTGGATCAGACTCTGGCAGAGCTACAGGAAAAGGGAAGGGTTCCCCGCCTGCTCATTCACTCCTGCTGCGCCCCCTGTTCTTCTTATGTTCTGGAGTATCTGTCCCGGTACTTTGATATAACGGATTATTTCTATAATCCCAATATCTATCCGGCCCAGGAGCATGAGCACCGGATTCGGGAATTGAGCCGCTTCATTGAACGAATGCCGTCTGAACATTCCATTACCTTTCTTGCCGGAGACTACGAGGAAAAGAAATACTACGAGGCGGTTCGAGGCCTGGAAAATGAACCCGAGCGGGGCAGGCGCTGTGAGGTATGCTTTCGCCTGCGCCTGGAGGAGGCGGCGAAGAAGGCCAAAGAGCTGGGAATAGATTACTTCACAACCACCCTCTCCATTTCTCCCATGAAAGACGAGCAGCTTTTGAACGCGATCGGAGCTGAGATGGGAGAGAAGTATGGTGTCAGCTATCTTTACTCGGATTTCAAGAAAAAAGGCGGTTATCTGCGGTCGACCCAGCTGTCGAGAGAATATGGTCTCTATCGCCAGGATTACTGCGGCTGTGTCTTCTCGATGCGGGAGCGTGAGAGGCTGCTGTTCCAAAAGCGGATTTCAGAGAACAGCCTGCCGGAGAGATCACGTCCTTCGCAGGAGAAAGCGAGATGGGGGGAGAACATTGACTGAAGTTAATCCGCATGGAAGTGGATTGGAAGCAGAGAGAATAAGGAGAATCATGTGATAAGTTTGGGGAAATGGCTGTGATTGTGATATGGAAAAATGATTATGAAATTCGGGGAGAGAAAGATTTCGACATGGAAAAGGATTCTTAAGAGCAAGACATTCACTGAAATCAGGCAGAAAAATAACGGGAGAAAGACAGGAGGCAAAGATGGCACAATTATGGGGTGGACGTTTCACTAAGGAGACAGACAAGCTGGTATACGCATTCAATGCCTCGATCGGCTTTGACCAAAAGTTCTTTACAGAAGACCTGCGGGGGTCCCGGGCGCATGTGAAAATGCTGGCCAGGCAGGGGATTCTGACCCGGGAGGAGCGGGATCAGATTTTAGAGGGGCTGGACGGAATCGAGCAGGATGTGGCATCCGGTGTCCTTGAAATCACAGATCGCTATGAGGACATCCATTCTTTCGTCGAGGCGAACCTGATCGACCGCATCGGCGATGCAGGCAAGAAACTTCACACCGGAAGAAGCCGTAATGACCAGGTGGCTCTGGATATGCGCCTTTTTACCCGCAAAAATGTCTGCGAACTGGATGGGGAACTGCACGAGCTCCTGGAGGTGATTCTTCATATCATGGAGGAGAATACACAGACCATTATGCCGGGATTTACCCATCTGCAGAAGGCCCAGCCCATCAGTCTGGCCCATCATATGGGGGCCTACTTTGAGATGTTTAAGAGGGATCGTCTGCGGCTTGCAGATATTTACGGGCGCATGAACTACTGTCCTCTGGGCAGCGGGGCTCTGGCAGGAACTACCTATCCCCTGGACCGGGAGTACACGGCAGAACTTCTGGGATTTGATGGCCCTACAGAGAACGCAATGGACGGCGTCTCCGACCGGGACTATCTGATCGAGTTCCTGTCCGCTATGTCCACGATCATGATGCACCTGTCCCGCTTCTCTGAGGAGGTCATCATCTGGAATTCCAACGAATATCGCTTTGTCGAGATTGATGATGCCTATTCCACCGGGTCCTCCATCATGCCGCAGAAGAAGAATCCGGATATCGCCGAGCTGGTGCGCGGCAAGACCGGCCGTGTCTATGGGGCGCTGGTGCAGATTCTGACCACGATGAAGGGGATTCCGCTGGCCTATAACAAGGATATGCAGGAGGACAAGGAGATGGCCTTCGATGCCATGGACACAACGAAGGGATGTGTCCGTCTCTTTGCGGGCATGCTGAGAACCATGCATTTTAACAGGGAAGTTATGCTTGCTTCGGCCCGGCATGGCTTTACCAATGCGACGGACGCCGCCGACTATCTGGTCCGTAAGGGAGTCCCCTTCCGTGATGCCCACGGGATTATCGGCCGTGTGGTTTTGTATTGTCTGGACAGGGGAATTGCTATCGATGATATGAAGCTGGAGGAGCTGCGCCAGTTCTCGCCGGCATTTGACGGGGATATCTATCAGGCGATTTCCATGCAGACCTGCGTTGCCAAGAGGCTGACCATCGGAGCGCCGGGGCCTGAGGCCATGGCAAGAGAGATCGCCCTTGCAAAGAGCTATCTGGAAAAGTAGCCGGCTATGAGTGATCCCAGCTGAGCTTGAAGCATTTGCTCCATACCGGGAAATATAAAAAGTCTGCGAGGGTCGGAAGAATGCCCAACTTGATTTGGAACGTTGAAAAAATCGCCAAGAAGTCCCATTCGAATTTGCGCATATTCGTCAAAACGTGGGAAATATGGATCTTCCTTGCATTTGCAGAGCCCCTCTTCTATGATGATAACCATGCAAAAACAAATGTCCGTCTGGTAAAGACAAGGAGCTGAATATGAGTGGAAAATTAAGAGTTGGTATCTTAGGCGCAACCGGAATGGTGGGACAGCGGTTTATTGCTCTGCTGGAGAATCATCCCTGGTTTCATGTTGCCCTTGTGGCGGCTTCTCCCAGGTCTGCAGGCAAGACTTATGAGCAGGCAGTTGAGGGTCGCTGGAAGATGGATACACCCATTCCGGCGGATGTTGCCAAGCTGGTCTTGAAAAATGTCAATGAAGTGGAGGCGGTTGCTTCTGAAGTGGATTTCGTCTTCTCCGCTGTTGATATGTCCAAGGATCAGATTCGGGAGATTGAAGAGGCCTACGCCAAGACGGAGACACCAGTTGTCTCCAATAACTCCGCGCATCGCTGGACACCGGATGTTCCCATGGTTGTTCCCGAGATTAATCCGGAACACTTTGCAGTGATCAAGTACCAGAAGGAGCGTCTGGGAACCAGGCGGGGCTTCATTGCCGTGAAGCCCAACTGTTCCATTCAGTCCTACGCTCCGGTTCTGTCCGCCTGGAAGAAGTTTGAGCCGACAGAGGCGGTGGTGTCCACCTATCAGGCCATCTCCGGCGCAGGCAAGAACTTTAAGGACTGGCCGGAAATGATGGGCAATATCATTCCCTTTATCTCCGGGGAAGAGGAGAAGTCCGAGAAGGAACCCCTGCGCATCTGGGGTCATGTGGATGATATAAAGAAGTGTATTGTCCCCTCAGAGGACATGAAGATTACTTCCCAGTGTATCCGTGTTCCTGTTTTGTATGGACATACGGCGACTGTCTTTGTCAATTTCAGGCAGAATCCAACCAGGGATCAGCTGATTGAGGCTATGGAATCTTTCAGGGGCCTGCCGCAGGAACTTGCGCTTCCCTCTGCGCCGAAGCAGTTTATTCAGTACCTGACGGAGGACAATCGTCCTCAGGTTGCTCTGGATGTGAACTACGAGAGAGGTTTCGGCGTCTCCGTCGGACGCCTTCGCGAAGATTCGATCTTTGACTGGAAGTTCGTCGGCCTGTCGCATAACACCGTCCGCGGTGCTGCAGGCGGAGCTGTGCTGTGCGCAGAACTTTTGACTGCGCAGAAATACATCACAGCCAAGTAATTGCGGAGATTCTGCCGTATTTGCCATATCCGCCCAGAGAAGAAGCTGTGAGGCGGACAAAGCCGCAGGAGACAGGGATTTATGACAATGGAATGCTTGCGGGGGTTCTTGTGAAAGAGCAAAGTGAGCAGGCCGGTCATCCGGCAGCCCAAGTGAAAGATCATCCGGAAGCTCAACTGCGGTGAGAACAGAAAAGAGGAGAAAATATGTATACATGGGAGGACATTTATCAGGAAGATCCGCAGGTAGCGGATGCGATTCGGGCGGAGTATGACAGACAGGCCGATCACATTGAATTGATTGCCTCAGAGAACTGGGTATCCCCCGCCGTCATGTCGGCCATGGGATCTGTTCTGACCAATAAGTATGCTGAGGGGTATCCGGGACACCGCTATTATGGCGGATGTCAGAATGTCGATGTGGTCGAGCAGCTGGCGATTGATCGTGCCAAAGAGCTCTTTGGCGCGGAGTATGTCAATGTCCAGCCCCACTCCGGGGCCCAGGCCAATATGGCAGTGGAAATGGCGGTTTTAAAGCCTGGGGATACTCTGATGGGCATGGCCTTAGATCAGGGAGGGCACCTGACCCACGGGTCTGCCGTCAACTTCTCCGGTCTCTACTTCAATATTGTGCCCTACGGGGTCAATGAGGACGGCCTGATTGACTATGAGGAGGTTCTTCGCATTGCCAAAGAGTGCAGGCCCAGGATGATCATCGCAGGCGCTTCTGCCTATGCCAGAACGATCGATTTTCAGAAGTTCAGAGAGATCGCGGATCAGGTCGGAGCAATCCTCATGGTGGATATGGCTCATATTGCGGGTCTGGTAGCAGCAGGATTGCACCAGAACCCGGTTCCCTATGCTCATGTTGTGACAACGACGACCCATAAGACCCTGCGCGGGCCCCGCGGCGGTCTGATTCTCTCCACCGAGGACTTTGCCAGAGAGTATAAGCTCAACCGCTATGTCTTCCCCGGTGTCCAGGGAGGCCCTCTTATGCATGTCATTGCCGCCAAGGCAGTCTGTCTTAAGGAAGCACTGGATCCGTCCTTTAAGGTCTATATGACGCGGGTCGCAAGAAATGCCAAGGCCTTAGCTAAGGGACTGAAAGAGCGCGGCTTAAGCATTGTCTCCGGTGATACAGACAATCATCTGATGCTGCTGGATCTGACGCCCTTCCAGGAGACAGGTAAGAATGTGGAACAGTGGCTGGATCAAGCGCACATTACGGCCAATAAGAATACCATTCCCAATGATCCCCAATCTGCATTTACCACCTCCGGCATCCGTCTGGGAACCCCCGCAGCAACAAGCCGCGGCCTGAGGGAAGAGGATTTCGATCAGGTGGCGGAGGCGATTGCCATCATTGTCAAGGACAAGGAGGCGGGAATTCCAAGAGCCAGAGCAATTGTAGACAGTCTGACGAAGAAGTACCCTCTTTCAGCGGCATTCTAGGAGAATTGCAGAGGATGCGTGTTGGCGCTCTTTTATGGGATGCACTTTGGCTCTCTGATTGCATTTTCAAGCGGCGATTACTATAATTGGAACGTGTGATTTGTGTTCGTAGAATGTGATGGGCCTGGAGAAAAGAGGAGTGATCCATGATTGATATTAAGTTCTTAAGAGAGAATCCGGAACTTGTAAAAGAGAATATCAGAAAGAAGTTTCAGGAGCACAAGCTTGTCCTGGTCGATGAGGTGATCGAACTGGACGAGAAGGTTCGGGCTCTAAAGGGCGAAGGCGATGACCTGCGCGCCAGGAGGAATGAACTGTCCAGGCAGATCGGGTCTCTGATGAAGGAGGGAAGACGTCAGGAGGCGGAGGACGTCAAGGCTCAGGTTACCGCCAACGCCGATCGTCTCAAGGCCATCGAGGAAGAGGAGAGAGAACTCTCTGAGAAGCTGACCAGGGATATGATGGTCATTCCCAATATCATTGATGATTCTGTCCCGATTGGTCCCGATGACTCCTGCAATGTGGAGATTGAGAAGTTTGGCGAGCCCTTTGTCCCTGACTATCCGATTCCCTATCACACGGATATTATGGAGGCTTTTGACGGCATCGATATGGATGCGGCCGGCAAAGTCGCCGGCAACGGCTTCTATTATCTGATGGGAGATATCGCGCGGCTGCATTCCGCCTGCCTGGCCTATGCCCGTGACTTTATGATCAATAAGGGCTTTACTTATGTGATCCCCCCCTATATGATCCATGGCAATGTGGTGTCCGGCGTCATGTCTTTTGATGAGATGGACTCCATGATGTACAAGATTGAGGGGGAGGATCTCTATCTGATCGGTACTTCTGAACACTCCATGATCGGCAAGTTCATTGATACCTTAAATGATGAGGAGAATCTTCCCTACACCTATACCTCTTATTCTCCATGTTTTCGCAAGGAGAAGGGGGCCCACGGCATTGAGGAGAGAGGCGTTTATCGAATCCACCAGTTTGAGAAGCAGGAGATGATCGTCGTCTGCAGGCCTGAGGAAGCCTGGGACTGGTATAACAGGCTCTGGTCTAATACGGTTGAGCTCTTTTGCTCCATGGATATCCCGGTGCGCACCTTAGAGTGCTGTTCCGGTGATCTGGCTGATCTCAAGGTCAAATCCTGTGATGTCGAAGCCTGGTCACCCCGCCAGAAGAAGTATTTCGAAGTCGGCTCCTGTTCCAACCTGGGTGATGCCCAGGCAAGACGCCTGAAGATTCGCGTTAAGGATAAGGATGGCAATAAGTACTTCGCTACTACCCTGAACAATACCTGTGTTGCCCCTCCCCGTATGTTGATTGCCTTCCTGGAGAACAATCTGCAGGCTGACGGCTCGGTTAGGATTCCCGAAGTTTTGCAGCCTTATATGGGAGGCACCAAGTTACTTCTTCCCAAACATCCTATGAAGAAGAACTGATATGTATCTGAAAAGCACCGTGTGAAAGCGAGAGGGTGTATTTTCCCGTGTATTCTGTGAAGAGAAGAGGACATTTGCCTTGCGCATTTGCATGAAGTGTTTCACGCTAGAAAGGAGTTCCCATGAAATTAGAATTATTCGGTTTTGAGACTTGTCCCTTCTGTAAGGTTGTCCGCGCAGAGATCGCAGCCCAGGGGCGCACCGATGTCACGGAGTATGATATCTATAAGGATGACGAGGCTTACAAACGCCTTGTTACTGTTGGCGGTAAGGAGCAGTGCCCCTGTCTCTTTGTTGATGACAAACCCCTCTATGAGAGCTCTGAGATCATCAGGTTCCTGAAGGAGCATCCGCAGGCTTAAGAATTGTAATCTGTATATTTCTGTGCGTTTCAGCAGGCTTACTGGATCAAACATGTTGATAAAATCCCTGCAGTCCTTGGAATAGAGGGCCGTGGGGATTTTATTTTTTCGGAGAACTTTGAGGATGGACAAAAGGCGTTGATGAAAAGGGGAAATTCTTTTGTGATCGGCTTTAGAGAGGTTCTGTTTTCCGGAAACGAAATCAGGCGATCCTGTGTGCTGTACAAGGGCAGATGAAGATTTTTGCGCATGCTGGAGAGTAAATGGGAACGTTCTGTATCCGACGGAAAAGACAGCGTCTTGACTTGTCTGTTCAGGCAGGTGTAATATGAGACATCGAAACTAGCAACAGACAAGATGGACTGCTAATTGTATTTTGAACAATCAAAAGTGAGAGAGTCGTTTCGTGAGCATTCATTGTTATGAACAATCGAATGCACATTCCGCTAGCATTTGATAGACAGCAACAAAATGAACAGGAAATGCATGAGATTCATATGACGGGCATTTGCTGTGAGATGAAGGAGGATATATTTTATGACCGTAGTTCCTGTATATAACATCGTCTTAGTGCCGGATGCCAACATGTACCTGCGCACCGAGACCTATCAGAATATGACCGGCAAGCCCCCCAAGGTCGGAGAGCGAGTAATGATGATCGCTCTGAGGGAGAGAAAGACCCGTGACCAGTTTGCGCAGGACTCTTTCTACCCCATCGGTGTGACCGGCGAGGTGATTGAGCACAGCCCGGAGAATGGTTTTCTGGTCATCCGCACCGGAGAACGTCGGAATCTGGATCAGGTGACGGTCTACAGCGATCACAGTATCGAACTGGGAGTCAGCAGAAGGGAAGCGGTCGATGATCTTGACCCGGAGTTGGAAAAGGAACATCTGATGAAGCTCAAGCAGGAGATGATCCGCGCCGCGGCCGGTCAGCCCTGGGAGAGCGGGATCCGCACCTATCTGGCACAGATTGGCAGTATGAATGAAGCCATCGCCATGATGAGCCCCTGGATTATGGAGGGAGCCGGGGAGCGTTATGAGCTTTTGGCAGTTGATTCCAACCGGGAGCGAATGGAGCTGGCGGAGAGGATCGCCTACCAGAATGTGGAGATGAACCGCATCAATACGGAGGCGAAAAATGCCCAGGAAGAGGACTATCAGAAGCTCTACCGGGAGCAGGCCATCAAGAAGCAGATTGATTACCTGCAGAAGGAACTGGATCAGATGCACCCGGACAGTGTGTCCGATCTTCGCCGTATGGAACTGGCTATTGATCAGTCCGGAATGCAGGGAGATGCCAAAAAGGAGGCGAAGAAGGTCTTAAATCGCCTGAAGCAGGAGGGGCAGAACTCTCAGGAATCCGGTATGCTCTATGATTACCTGGATTTTGTCACATCGCTGTCCTGGAAGAAAGAGAAGGCGGCTGACATTGATCTGAACAAGGCAAGAGGGATTCTGGATGAGGATCACTATGGATTAAAGAAAGTGAAGGAACGCATTATTCAGCAGATTGCGGTCATGAACTTGAAGAAGCAGCAGGCCGGTTCGATCCTTCTTTTTGTCGGTGCTCCCGGGACCGGTAAGACCTCCATCGGCAAATCGATCGCCAGAGCGCTGGATCGGGAATACGTACGGGTCTCTCTGGGGGGTGTCCGCGACGAGGCGGACATCCGCGGTCACAGGAGGACCTATCTGGGAGCCATGCCCGGCCGCATTATGGACGGGATCAGTAAGTCAGGTGTCTCCAATCCGGTCATGGTCTTAGATGAGATCGACAAGCTGGGCCAGTCCTACAACGGAGATCCTGCCAGTGCTCTTTTGGAGGTGCTGGATCCGGAACAGAATCATACCTTTACTGACCATTACATGAATGTTCCCTATGATCTGTCCGATGTCTTCTTTATCTGCACCGCCAACGCTCCTGACACGATTCCGGCTCCTCTCTTAAACCGCATGGAAGTCATCTCCTTTCAGGGTTATACGCCCATTGAGAAATATGCAATTGCCAGAGAACATCTTTTTGCCAAGAGCCTGGACAAGGTGGGATTGAGCCGGGACCAGATTTCCATCAGTGATGATGCCATCCATGCTCTGATTGAGGACTATACCAGAGAGGGAGGTGTCCGGGGGCTCAAGAAGCATATGGATACCATTTGCAGGGTGGCGGCAGTCAGACATCTGGAAGAACCGGATCAGCTGGTTGAGGTGACAGGAGAGAATCTGCCTGATTTTCTGGATATGAATCCCATGATTCATAATCGGGTCGGGGATTCGGCCAATCCGGGCGTTATCACCGGTCTGGCCTGGACACCGGTCGGCGGCACCATTCTCTATATTGAGACGATGTTCACGAAGGGAAGCGGCAAGGTTCAGGTGACCGGCCAGCTGGGGGATGTTATGAAGGAGTCCGCGCAGATTGCGGTCAGCCTGGTCAAAAACCTCTATCCGGACAAATCCGGGGTCTTTGAGGAAAATGATCTGCATATTCATGTTCCTGATGGGGCGACGCCCAAGGACGGGCCGTCTGCCGGTATCACCCTGGTGACAGCCCTGTCCTCTCTGGTGACTGGTCGGCCGGTTTCGCCCCATCATGCCATGACGGGAGAGGTGTCTCTGCAGGGGAATGTCAATCCCATCGGTGGGCTTCCTGAGAAGCTGATGGCGGCGCAAAGGGCTGGGGTAAAGACGGTCTTTATCCCAAGGGATAATGAGCAGGATCTGCGCGATGTGGCGGATGAGGTCAAAGAACAGCTGGAAATCATTCCGGTGGAGAAGGTCCGCGATGTGCTTGGGCAGCTGCATTTGTCTGAAGAATGATATTCTTGACAGGCAGAGAACGCATGGGGAAGCTGCGGCAAAACAAACTTTGTTTTGCCGCAGCTTCTTTTCCATATAAGAAAATATCAGGAACTCTGTCGATGAGCCATTCCTGTAGAGAACTGGCTGGATATGGGCGATCTTATGGGGCGAAGTGCCCGACGGTTGTAATAATATTAAATTTGTTTGAAAAACAACAGAAAGACGTGGCCGAAGAACTTATGATTAAATTATCAAAAGTAAGCAATAGCTAACGAATTAAGGAAAAGAGCCGGGAGGTGCGTATGATTCGCGTATTGGATTTCAGAAGAAAAGTGGCCGATCTGGCCAAAGAGTATCCAGACTTCATAGAGATTATGGCAGATTTGGGTTTTAAGGAGATTACTTCTCCGACGGCTTTAAAGCTGATGGGGAAAGTGATGACTGTGCCAAAGGGAGCGGCGGTCAAGGGAATCCCTCTGGAGAGGATTGTGGATCGTTTTGAAGAAGCCGGATTTCGCGTGACAGGGCTGCCAGAGAGCTTTTCAAAGAAGCAGGGGAATGGAAAAGCCGCAGTCAATCAAAATGTCGCGGATATACAAAAAACCCACTGCGCGGGTCAGGTATTGGAAGAAGTGCAGGGGGCAGGAGAGACAGATGACAGAGAAAAGACAGCAGGGAATCAGGAAAGGGAGGAAGATAAGACAGAAGCGGAAGATGAGTATCTGGCTCGCCTGCGCCGGGCAGAAGAGGCCACTGTTACCGGACAGGAGAGAGTCAGTCTTCTTAAAGACTATATCGCGCGTGTCGGACAGGGAGAAGAATTGGAGTCTGTCCGCAGAGATTTTATTGAGAATTTTGAATCCGTCTCTGTTCATGAGATCGCAGAGGCGGAGCAGTCTCTGATTAACGATGGTATGGATCCTGCAGAAGTACAGAAACTCTGTGACTTGCATTCCGCCCTTTTCCACGGGAAGACCGAGGCGGAGGTCTGGGCAGAAGAAGAGGCTAAGAGTGCTGAGGCCGGTTATAAGATTCCGCAGGGGCATCCGGTGGATTACTTTCACAGGGAGAACGCTGCTCTGGAGAAGAAGTTGAAACGAGCCAAGCTGGATCTGGGGTTTGGGACAGATCTGAGGAGAATCCAGGAGGAACTGGCCGATTTGAAGCGAGTCCGCACGCTCTATGGAAAGAAGGAGGAGTCCATCATGCCTCCCCTGGAGCGTTATGGTATCTCTGGTCCGAGCAACGTCATGTGGGGGGTGGATGATGAGATCAAGGCAGAACTGGGCCGCCTGACCTCTTCCATGGCGACCGCTCTGGAAAATGATCGCGCGCAGGCTATGTTTGACGCGATCAAAGAGGACATTGCCGCTGTCTACCAGCGCATGGAGGAAATGATCTACAAGGAGGAGAAGATCCTTCTGCCCATGGCTATGGAGCACTTCACCCGGGAGGAATGGCTTCTGGTCTATGAAGATCTCTTTGAAATGGGGCCGGTTTTCATTGATTCCATCCCCCACTGGGAGGAGGGAGACAGGCTCTTGGAGGAGAAGAGAGCCGCTGCCAGAGCCTCGATTGACTCTGAGGGTATGATTACGTTCGAGCAGGGAAAGATGTCTCTTGCCCAGCTGCAGGCCATGTTCGACCTGCTTCCCATTGACATCACCTTCATCGACGCCGATGATGTCAATCAGTTCTTCTCGAACCAGGGCAAGGTTTTTGCCAGACCCAGGTCCGCTCTGGGCCGCAAGGTCTATGACTGCCATCCGGTCCGCATCCGCCCTGTTGTCGAGCAGCTGATCAGTGAGTTCAAGGAGGGAAGTAGAGACTCCTATGAGCGCTGGATTCCAAACCCTCTCAAGCCGGTCAAGATCCAGTATCTGGCAGTCCGTGACCGGGAGGGCAAATTTCTGGGGACCCTGGAGCTGGTCCAGGATTTTACCAAGATCAAGAAGGAACTCAGACATTTTCGCTGAGTGGGCGGACTAGAGCTGATATGTTTTTGCGAATTCAATAAAACGGGTCACGCTGTCTCTCACATAGACCCCTTTTTTCCATATGATTCCTATCCTGCTTGTGATTTCAGGCTCGATAGGAATTTTTATGATGTCGTCACAGGCGAGGGGGACAGAGGAGTAGAAGAAGGCCCCGGCAATGTCTTCCAGGATGTATTTTCTGGCAGTGCTGATCTGACTGCTGTACATGATGATATTGGGGGTTATCTCTGCGGCGTGAAAGCGGGACATGATCGTGCGGTTTTGTACGGAGTCGGTATTGAAGAGAATACTGGGCTGGTCTGCCAACATTTCAAAAGTAATCGAGTCTTTTTTGGCCAGAGGATTTGTTTTGGAGACGCAGTATACATGACTGTCCGTCTTCATGACCTGGTAATGAAATTTGTCCACGTTATAAAAATCGAGATTGGCGATGGCGAGGTCTAATTCCTCGCTCTCAACCATTTTGCAGGCACGAACAGAATCGTATTCGAAGAGCTGCAGGGGGATACGCGTTTTCTCCTGAAAGGCAAGCATGATCTCTGGGAAAAAGACCGTACTCAGGATTGGCGGGATCCCCAGCCGGATGGATTCATTTCCTCTTGCGGTCAGAGAAAACTCAGAATAGAGGTCCTGACTGTAGTGCAGGAGATGGTCGGCCTTTTTGTAGAAGGCCTCGCCCTCGGGAGTGAGAGCGAGCTGATTTTTCCCGTGATTAAAGAGGCGGATATGAAATTCGTTTTCCAGATTTCGGATCGCGACAGAAATGGTCGGCTGGGAGACGTAGAGCTCATTTGCGGCTCTGGTGATACTGTGATAACGGCACACAGCGCAGAAATATTCCAGTTGATTTAAGGTCATGTCAGGGCTCCTGTTCTCCGGTATAGGAAAGCGCTTGTCTTGGCCCGGATTGCGCAAGTGGCAGCTGGGTCTTACAGACAGTATAGCCTGCTTTTTATGAGGTGTGCACAAATTTCACGCTCTGTTTTTGACAACATTAAATTTCTTTATACCAGGCTCATTTTAATCAAATATGCAAATGAATATACACGGCTTATGATGGGACCATCAAAGAGCTTTTGAGGTATCAAACAGGTTTCAGGGAGGGGATCTATGAGTCCAGCAGTTATTACGCTACTTTTTTTGGCCTTTGCGATCATCATGTTTGTCACAGAAGTCATCCCGCTCGGGCTGACGTCGATGATCGTATGCATCGGCCTTACGGTGACGGGCGTCCTCGATGTAAAAACCGCTTTTTCGGGTTTTATCGACAGCAACGTGATTTTGTTTGTGGCGATGTTCATTGTCGGAGGCGCTCTGTTCGAGACGGGAATGGCAAATGCCATCGGAGGGGTGGTCACAAAGTTCGCCAGGACAGAGAGAAGCTTGATCGTCGCAATTATGGTGATTGTCGGCCTGATGAGCGGTTTTCTCTCCAATACAGGAACAGCCGCCATCCTGATACCGGTCGTGATCGGAATTGCCGCGAAATCCGGCTTTAAGAGGTCCAGGCTTCTGATGCCCCTGGTCTTTGCGGCGGCCATGGGAGGCAATCTTTCGCTGATCGGGGCGCCGGGAAATATGATCGCCCAGAGCGTTCTTGAGAAATCACTGGGCACAAAATTCGGCTTTTTCGAGTACGCGATCGCGGGGATTCCGATTCTTGTGGCGGGAATTATCTTCTACGCGACCATCGGTTACAAGCTCCTGCCGAATCACGATGTGACGGATGAGGGGGCGCTGTTTGATGACAAGAAGGATTTTGACCATGTCCCCAAGTGGAAGAAGGTCCTGTCTCTGGTCATTTTGCTCGCGACCCTGTTCGGAATGATATTTGAGGATCAGATCGGGATCAAGCTCTGTATTACGGGCTGTATCGGGGCGATTCTTCTGATGGTGACGAGGGTTATTTCCGAGAAGGACGCATTGAGATCCATTGATCTGAAGACGATTTTTCTCTTCGGCGGTACCCTGTCTCTTGCATCCGCCCTTCAGAAAAGCGGAGCCGGCGAGATGCTGGCGGACCGCGTGATCGGCCTTCTGGGATCCAATCCCTCGCCCTATCTGCTCACCTTTGTCGTCTTCATCATCTGCTGCGCGCTGACCAATTTCATGTCCAATACGGCCACAACTGCCCTGATGGCTCCGATTTGTCTCTCCATCGCCCAGGGGATGGGGGCGGATCCGAAGGCCGTACTGATGGCGTGCGTCATCGGTGGTTCCTGCGCGTACGCGACGCCGATCGGAATGCCGGCGAATACGATGGTCCTAGGCGCGGGTGGATACCGCTTTAACGACTATGTGAAGGCAGGACTTCCGCTGATTGCGATTGCGACGGTGGTCAGCATGATCATTCTTCCGATCGCCTTCCCCTTCTTCCCATGAGAAGGGCCGCAAAGACGGATCGCGGTTGACAACAGGATGACCTCATGGATGACATGCGGGAGACGGTTTATGGCATCCGAGTGATTTTCAATACAGAGGAGGAAAAAATGTCGAATGAATTACAGGTTAGAAAGTTGACTGATATCATGGCGCAGTTTGTGGGCTTCACCGCCAAGAAATTGCCGGACGATGTGATCGCCAAGCTTGAGGAGCTTCGGGACAAGGAAGACAGTCCGATGGCAAGGGTGATTTACGACACCATGTTTCGGAATCAGGAGCTCGCGGTGGCTTTAGACAGGCCATCCTGTCAGGACACGGGCGTTCTTCAGTTCTGGGTGAAATGCGGAAGCAAGTTTCCTCTGATCGACGAGCTGGAAGGGCTTTTGAAGCAGGCCGTCATCCAGGCGACGGTCAATACCCCCCTTCGTCATAACTCCGTGGAGACCTTTGACGAGTATAATACCGGGAAAAATGTAGGAAAGGGGACGCCGACCGTGTGGTGGGACATTGTACCCTATTCTGATCAGTGCGAAATATACACCTATATGGCGGGGGGCGGCTGTACGCTCCCGGGAAACGCGACGGTTCTGATGCCCGGAGAGGGATACGAGGGCGTCACCAGATTCGTTCTTGACCGGATGACCTCCTATGGTCTGAATGCCTGCCCGCCGCTTTTGGTCGGCGTTGGTGTTGCGACATCTGTCGAGACGGCGGCGATGAACTCCAAGAAGGCCCTGATGCGCCCGATCGGCACCCACAATGATAACGCGAACGCAGCCAAGATGGAGAGACTTCTGGAAGATGGCATTAACGCGATCGGCCTTGGACCCTAGGGAATGGGAGGAAATTATTCTGTGATGGGTGTGAACATTGAAAATACAGCCCGTCATCCGTCCGCGATCGGAGTGGCCGTCAATGTGGGATGCTGGAGCCATAGGAGAGGTCACATTGTCTTTGACAGGGATCTGAATTTCTCAATTGATACGCATACGGGATTTGAATACAGAGAGAATTGATCAGAAAGGAGAACAGGATCATGGCTGTTGAAATAAGAGATGGGAAAAAGATTCTTCGGACTCCGGTCAGCGCGGAAGACCTGAAGGACATTCATATCGGCGATATTATTTATCTCACAGGCGATCTCACGACCTGCAGGGATGTGGCTCACCGCCGTGTCGTAGAAGAGGGAAGAGAGATTCCGGTAGATATCCGGGACGCAGCGATTCTTCATGCCGGACCTATCATTCGTCCCCTGGACGAAGACCATTACCAGATGGTATCGGTGGGACCGACGACTTCAATGCGGATGGAGAAGTTCGAGTATGAATTTGTAAAGAGGACCGGTGTCCGCGTCATTCTGGGAAAGGGAGGAATGAAAGAGAACACGCAGAGGGCCTGTGAGGAATTCGGAGCGGTTCACTGTGTCTTTCCCGCGGGGAACGCGGTTGTCGCGGCGACGGAGGTTGAGGAAATCGTGGAGGCTCAGTGGAAGGATCTTGGCATGCCGGAGACGCTCTGGCACTGTCATGTCAGGGAGTTTGGTCCCCTGATTGTATCCATTGATTCCTATGGAAGGAATTACTTTGAAGAGAAGAAGGTGGAGTATAACAGGAAGAAGGATGACCAGGTCGCCCTCATCAGCAAGCAGGTTGGCTTCATAAAGTGACGGGCAGAGGTTGGATTGTCGCCGGCCTGTGAGCGGGAGAGAAGAGGCCCCTTTCGGGGAGAGGAAAAAGAGATCATCAGCTGTGAAATACGAAGACAGCCATCACAAATCGCGCGCCTGCTTTTGCGCGCGGGAGAATATGATGGCTCCATTCGTTTTTTCACAGCTTCTTGCGTTATAATGGCAGGGATTCATTGCGATGCAGTCATGAATGAAGGGAGAGGCCATGCGAGATCGCGCCGTATTTTTCGACCTGGATGATACCCTGTATGATTTTGGCGTCTGTAATCAGGCGGCAGAAGAAGCCTCTGTGGCATATTTGCGGGAGCAACTGGGCTATCAGGGGGACAGGAGAGCCTATCATAAGAGCATTTACCGCTATATGGACGCCATCCAGGAGCGCCTGGGCAGCGATAATCTGGCCTGCCATTCCAGAACCTTGAGAAACGCCATGTTTTTAGAGGAAGAGGGGTATCCCGCCAGTCCACACGCCGGACGTCTGGAGGAGATCTACTGGGAGGTGACCTTCCGATATTTAGCGCCGGAGCCGGGGATCATTGGGCTTCTAAAGGAGCTGAAGAAGGCGGGTATCTATGTGGGGATCGGGACGAATCTGACCGCCTTTCCCCAGTACCAGAAAATCGCCCGTCTGGGTCTGTCCGACCTGATCAGCCAGATCATTCCGTCGGAGCTGGCCGGCTTCGAGAAGCCGTCAGCAGGGTTCTTTGCCTACTGTGCCAAGGAGGCGGATGTGGATCCTAAGGACTGCGTCTTTATTGGGGACAATTTCCTTCATGATGTGACGGGGTCCCGGGCTCTTGGAATGAAGGGAGTTCTCTATGCGCCGGATCGCAGGCCAATGTCAGAGGAGGTGGCCGAGCAGGTGGCCAGAGAGCAGATTCCCGTCATCAGGGACTATCGGGATCCGATGGTCCTGGAGCTGCTGGAGATCTCCTGATACCATACCGGACTTGAGCGCAGATTTCTCTGGCGGAGATGGAAAGAAAATGCTAGTATATAGAACATAGATTCGACAGGAGAGAATGATGTTAGCGAAAGACAGTGAGAAGAAAATCATCCTGACCGGGGACAGACCGACAGGGAAGCTTCACCTGGGCCACTATGTGGGGTCCCTGCAGCGCAGAGTAGATTTACAGAATTCAGGCGCCTTTGATCAGATTTATATTCTGATTGCCGATGACCAGGCCCTGACGGACAACTGGGACAATCCTCAGAAGATCCGGGATAATATTATTGAGGTGACGCTGGACTACCTGTCCATCGGAATTGATCCGGACAAGTCACATATCTGTGTGCAGTCTGGGATCCCGGCTCTGCACGCCCTGACCTTTTATTATATGAATCTGGTCACGACCCAGCGTCTCTCCCGGAATCCGACAGTTAAGGCTGAGATGGGGATGCGCGGGTTCTCCTCCGCGGAGGGGGAGAATGATAATGCCCAGGGTCTGCCTGCCGGGTTTTTCACCTACCCTGTCTCCCAGGCGGCTGATATCACGGCTTTCAAGGCGACGACTGTTCCTGTCGGTGAGGATCAGGAGCCCATGATTGAGCAGACCCGGGAGATCGTCCGCCGCTTCAATCAGACCTATCAGAGAGATGTTCTGGTGGAGCCGGATATTCTTCTGCCGGAGTCCGAGGCCCAGCGCCGCCTGCCTGGAATTGACGGAAAGGCCAAGATGTCCAAGTCTCTTGGCAACTGTATCTATCTGTCGGATGATGCGGGAACGGTCAAGAAGAAGATCATGAGCATGTATACGGATCCGGAGCATGTGAATATTGGTGATCCCGGTCATATTGAAGGCAATATGGTCTTTACCTATCTGGATGCCTTCTGCCATGATGACCTCTTTGCCGAGTATCTGCCGGATTACACGAACTTGCAGGAGATGAAGGATCACTATGCCAGGGGCGGGTTGGGGGACGTCAAGTGCAAGAAGTTCCTGATTAAGGTGATGGAAGAACTTCTGGCTCCCATACGCGCTGAGCGAGCCAGATGGGAAGAGGATATTCCCGCAGTCTATGATATTCTTGCCAGGGGGACAGCCAATGCCGTCGCCTGCACCAGTGAGACTTTAGATCAGGTGCGTGCTGCCATGCGGATCAACTATTTCGACGACAGATCCATTATTAAGGATTGGGAGACGTGGATTCAGCAGTAATTTCATGAGAACCGAAGGAAAAGGCGGCCGCAGGTCGCCTTTTTCTGACTCATGACAGGAGAAGAGCTGCGGGTGAGAGGAAAGTGAAGGGAACTGTGAAAAACAAGTACCAAGTAGATATATCGTATATGTGTCGCTTGTGTAAAGGCAAAATATGGTATTGAGCTCTCTGTTTTTCATAGTCTCAGATTTTCACAGACCCGGGGCAGATGACAAAGATATCTGGAAGGAGGAGAGATGTCGACGGGGCAGGGGCATACTTATATTGCAATTGATCTGAAGAGTTTCTATGCCTCTGTGGAATGCCGTGAGAGGAAGTTAGATCCTCTGACCACCAATCTGGTGGTTGCGGATGCCTGCCGCAGCAAAAAGACCATCTGTCTTGCGGTTTCTCCCTCTCTTAAGGCCTGCGGAATCGGTGGCAGGGCCCGGCTCTTTGAAGTGATAGAGGCGGTAGAACAGGTGAATGCAGCCAGGCGTTATGCGATCGGCGGCAGGGACTTTGAAGGGGGATCTCATCAGGCGCCGGAACTGGCGGCTAATCCCCGGCTCAAGCTGAATTACATTGTGGCCAGACCGCAGATGAAGCGCTATGAAGAGGTCTCTGCTGGAATTTATCAGATCTATCTGAACTATGTGGCAGCAGAGGATATTCATGTCTACTCCATTGATGAGGTCTTTCTGGATGTGACCCATTATCTGGGAAGTTATGGGCTGACAGCCCATGAACTGACAAGGGAAATCATCCGACATGTCTTAAGAGAGACAGGGATCACAGCAACGGCGGGAATCGCTCCCAATATGTATCTCTGCAAAGTGGCCATGGACATTGTGGCCAAGCATGTGCCTGCGGATGCGGATGGAGTTCGAATCGCAGAGCTGGATGAGATCAGTTACCGCCGCATGCTTTGGAACCACAGGCCGCTCACGGATTTCTGGCGAATTGGGGGCGGAACTGCGCGCAGGCTGGCCTCCATGGGCATTTACACACAGGGAGATATCGCCCGCCTCTCCCTGTCCAATGAGGATGTTTTCTTTCGTACCTTTGGCGTGAATGCGGAGTATCTGATTGATCATGCCTGGGGCAGAGAACCGGTTACCATTGCGGATTATCGAGCCTATCGGCCCATGAATAACTCTCTGGGGATCGGACAGGTTCTGCAGGAAGCGACATCCAATGAGAGAGCCCGTATCCTGCTGCGGGAGATGTGTGACAGCCTGGTGCTGGATCTGATCGACAGGAAATGCGTGACAGACCAAGTTGTTCTGACTGTGGGCTATGACCGCTGTAATCTGGAGCTTTCTGGAGAAAGAAATCGCTATCAGGGAGTGGTAGGGGCGGATCGCTATGGGCGTATGGTGCCAAAGCCCGCGCATGGCTCAAGCCGTCTGCCTCGCTGCAGCTCTTCTCAGCGCCTGATCAGCCGGTATCTGCTGGAACTGTATGACCAGATCACACAGCCGCAGCTCCTGGTGCGCAGACTGACGCTTGCGGTACACGTTCTGCCGGAAGGGAGTGGGGATGAGGCGGGATTCGAGCAGATGGAACTCTTTGCGAGTGATACAAGCGGGGATACAGCAAGGAAAGAAGGACGAGAAGAGGAGAAGCGGGAGAGAAGAGTCCAGGAGGCAGTGCTTTCCATAAAGAAGCGCTTTGGCAAAAATGCGCTTCTGCGGGGAACAGACCTGCAGGATGGGGCTAATGCGAGGGAGCGCAACAGGCAGATTGGAGGACATCGGGCCTGAGAGAGAAGCTCGCGTGGAAGACAGGATAATCCAACAGAAGCGTTGAAGCATTGATTTATATAAATGAGTACATGTGCACCAAATCCGTGTGAAGATTGCTGCTGGCGGCGACGCGGGTGACGATACACGGATCAGCTGATCAGGAGATCACAGAAGGGCAGAGAAGGATATGTGTCAAAAGAAAATGACAGATTCGGGTAAATCCTGGCATTCTATTGAAGGAGTTCATTCAATAGGGTTAGGGGGAGATCCGCTTGTTCTGGAGAAGTATGGAGATATGATACAGACAGATTGGAGGGGTGTGCGCAGGCACCCTCATGCGGATTATGGAATTCGGGCAGCTCAATTTGCTCCTTTTGCCGCGCTGTCCGATTATGATGAAGAACTTGCCGAGATCGTCAGACCGGTGGAGCAGAGGGCAGATCTGACGGAAAGCGCTCTCCGGGAGCTGGATCAGAAACTGAGGGAAATTCTTGCAAATTCAGGACAAGGGGAGATAGAGATTGAGTATTTTGCGCCTGATCTGTACAAGGACGGAGGCAGTTATCAAAAACACAGGGGATATCTGAAAAGACTGGATTTGGATGCGAGAACTATCTGCATGAAGGACGGTTTGCGGATTCCGGTGGATGAGATCCGGCGAGTGGAGATTCTGTAGGGAAGATGTCATCTTATATCTGTTTCCCGGAGATTCTTCATCTTTCACATAAGGCCGGGAAAAGTAAGATTTGGCAATGATGCATGTTAAGCCCTGTGGGATTGGCAGCGCCAGTGAGATCATGCAGGTGATAATAGATAAAATTTGAACGAGTTTGTTGTCTATATTTACAAGTGAAGAATTTACCATAATAAAGTAAATAGAAGAAAAACGCCAGTTTTCCTGTAGATTATGCACAAAAAATAAGATTAAATTTGTTGACATTAACCATACATGGATGTAAGATAAGGATGTCCGAAGGGAAAAGACGAAAAACAATTGAATGTGTCTGCTGTGAACATGTGATGGCAGTAAATCAAAAGAAGTGAGAAGGCAGATGCAGGTATAATTTCGAGGAGGATGTCATATGTTTGAGAACGGTTTTGCGCAGGTATATTGCAGTTATGATGAGTATGTAAGAGCAGAGAAGGCAGCAGGCCGCAAGCCTGTATCCTTTGCAAAGTTTATGTTTGGCCGTTATTAATTGTCAGAGTCAGCCAGGGAAATCGATGGGACAAAGACAGAAGAGCAGCGGCTCACAGAGCCGGGAGAGGAGCGAATATGTTTGATCAAAGTTTTGGGAATCTTTACAGCAGTTATGAGCAGTATGTAAGAGATGAGAAGGCAGCAGGCCGTAAGCCGGTATCCTTCGCGAAGTATATGTTTGGCAATTTCTAAACAAATGAGACAGGCATCAGATGACTATGGCTCAAAATGAGATGCATAGCCTCTGTCAAGATTGATCGCCTAAATTGGAAGAAGCCGCTGCAACTTGATTCAAAATCAAGGGTTTGCAGCGGCTTCTTTTGTGATATGAAGAGACAGGTGATGTGGGATCAGGGGTACCGGTTACTCTCTCAATCCCTATCGTCCCGCAAACTGTCGGATGATGCTCAGAAGGAGACCAACCGCTGCCAGTCCTCCCTCGGGTACAGCCCGTATGGAGAAGATAGTCAGGAAGCTGCGAAGCCCAATAGCCAGACCGGCATGGGTGCCAGCCTGCATGAGGTTAGCCAGGTAGAGAGATGCGGTGGGGGTCAGAATCAGAGCGATCAGCAGAATCGTGAAGGGGAGTGCGCCGCGTCCGCAGTCCAGACGTGTCTTGACCCCATCCACCATGAACCTTCTGCGGGAGAGGATCCAAAGAGTCAGCAGGATGCCTGTGATGGGAGCGGCGAGGGTGGCAAGACGGAAGACATTAAGTCCTGTGGGCGTATTCTTCAATGTCTCTGAGATGGTCGAGATATTCTGTACAGCGGACATGACAAAAAGGGCGACAATGGCAAGCATGGACAGGGCAGACAGATACTGAAGGATGCGTCCGAATTTGCGAATCCCCCTGGAGGGAAGTTCTTCTGCAGTCAGACCTTTTCCGGGAAGACGACGGACTGAGGAATCCTCGTCTGTAAAACGATCTCTGTTCTCTTTTGCCTCGGGAAATGCGTCGGCGATCTGTGAGACGGCCTCTGATACGGAGGGATGCTTAGAAGGGGCATCACGCCATATATCGTGTGACTCTGCGTGATCCTCCAGCCACTCCTGAGCGAAATCATCCCTTGTATAGATCGTATTGCCGTGCTTGCGCATATGGCTGACCATTTTGGACATGAGTTTATCGAGATCCTGATCATCATCATCGGGTGCTGCAGTCAGCACTTCAGTGATCTCATAGAGTTTGGGGGCTGTCTCACGAAAGTGAATTTCTGCTACAGAAATGCCATCATTATCGGCCCGAACAATTTTATTCTTACCAATTGCGTATAACATAGTTACCTCTGCATAATCTCAATCGACTGAAATATCCAGAACATTATAACATGATGGCAGTTAAAACCCTACGCTTTTTCCGTAATCATACTTTTGACGCCTGCACCATAATGATAAAATGAGAGCAGGTTTGAGAGAAGCTGCAGAGAAAACGTATGATTCCAGGTGGGGAGAGGATATCGTGTGGGAAGCTGATGAAGAACATGGGGGGCACATGGCGGAGATACAAATCAGTAATTACAGTGATCATGAGAAGCGGGAATTTGTCTCCGGGATGACGGCACAGATGCTGACGAAAGCCAGTCCTTACGAAAAAGCGCTCTATGAGCAGTTTGTGGAAGAGGGCTGTGCCAAGGGCGATTTGGTCTGCCTGGAGGCGAAGGGATATGGCTGCTATGGAGGAAATGAGGTATTTCCTTGTGATTATGGGGTCAGCAGGGACTGCATGGAGGAACTTCTGGCCCTGACAGATGACGCCTCTTATGCCAATACGCTTGGCTATATCTACTATTATGGCCGATTGGATGGGAAACCGGACTATGAGAAAGCGGTCCGCTATTTCTCTCTGGGGGCCGCACAAGGCATTTTTGAGTCGACTTATAAGCTGGCGGATATGTTCGAGAGGGGACAGGGGCTGATTCAGAGCCCTGCTGCCTGCGCCAACCTGATCAGCATGCTCTATGCGAAGACCAAAGATATTCTATGCCACAGGGAGTACCGGGGGAAGTTCGCCGATGTGGCCTTTCGTATGGGGCATCTCATGGAAGAGGGGATTGGCTTTGAGCCGGATCTGGTATCGGCGTATTCTGCTTATCTGCAGGCGCAAATGGCCATTCGTCTGCGCATGCAGACCATTGATTATGTGGGGGATGCGCGTGTGGCGGCCCGGATTCGCAAGGCGATAGAACGCACCTATCGGCAGTTGCGCGCGAGAGATTTTTTCCTGGAGGAGATAGAAATGGACGGCCCTGTCCCCCTGCTGACTTTTTTGGAGGATTACGGGCTGATCCGGGTGCGCCTGTACCGGGAAGATGGTTCTCTTCGGGTTGATTTTCATGGAATCGAGAGACTCTCTACAGGGCGTATGAAGGAGGAAGAGAGTGAAATCGAGACCGTGGTACCAAAACAGTTGGTGACGATTGCTGAGTTCTCAGCCTGTATTCTCTCCAGTCGTCTGACCATTCATATGGAAGATACCCGCATGATTTACCAGGCAGAGGAGGAGAAGCCTTTCGAGATCGATGAACTTCTTGTCGATTCGAAGAAGGAGGGACACTATCTTTTCCTGCGGGCGGGAACGGTGATGCTGGATCTGGAAGCCGGGCGTCTGAAGATCTACAAGAAGGATCTGGCGGATCTGGGTTAGAAAGAACCTTATGGCAGCCTTGAAAGAAGGTTCTTGACGTCGCTCAGCGGGACGGGCATGGAGAATATGTCAGAAGGTTTCCGGATTTAAGAACTTGCGCAGGATAGGGCCGAGCTTGCCGGAGTGGAGAACGTAGGAGGAGTGCGTTTCCCGGGGCAGAATCATAAGCTGAGAATCCGGAATCCAGTCGGCGATTCTTTTGGTCTCTGCGGGAAGAATCAGATCCATGGCACCGGCCAGGACCAGAGTGGGGCAGGAGATCTTCTCCAGGTCCTCTCTCGTAATATGAGGCTCTTTCAGCATAAGGGTCTGCAGGGGATCCTGTGTCTTTTTGGCGAGACGCCTGATCTGATGGCGGACCAGGAAGTTCACTCCCTTCGGAGAGAGATTGGCTCCGCTGATCATGAGCTTGGAAATCAGATCGGGGTGCTGGGAGGCCACAAGAAGTGCGATGATGCCGCCGTCAGAAAAACCATAGAGAGCCGGCCGCTTGATTTCCAGGGCCTGAATCAGACCGACGACATCATCCGCCATATCCTGATAGTGGAATTCTGCGGGCTTTGCAGAGAGTCCCTGTCCACGTGAGTCCATGGCGTAGACAGTATAGTCCAGTTCCAGGTCGGCGGTCAGAACATCGAATTCTCCGTGACTGCCGCCATTGCCGTGCAGGAGAAGGACGGGGTCTCCCTGACCGCTCTTCTCATAGTAGATTACCTGGTCTTTCAGCTGAATGTACATGTAGGTCTCCTTCTGAATTGCTATCGCTATTCTACCACAGGATCCCGGTTTGACAGGTCTCCGGACAGAAAATATAATTTTCCTCGCGCACAAATAAATTCGGCTCCGCCCTGGGAGAAACAGGAAGAGGAGAATGAGGCGAGAAAACAGAAGGGATGAGTCCCTGTCACATACAGGAACAGGCGGAAGAAATATTCTGCAGCGGATCCTGTACGACAGAGGAAAAACTGTGTAAATTAAGGAGCTCCATTGGAATACAGCCATGTAACACATAAAGATTTCGGGCCGGAATATGATGAAAAGTCCCGAATTTTGATTCTGGGATCGGTTCCCTCGGTCAAGTCCAGAGAGGCGGCTTTCTATTATGGGCACCCGCAGAATCGTTTTTGGAGGGTACTCTATCTCCTGAAGAAGTCAGGATGCTTAGAGACAGGACTTTTATCAGAACCCGAGAGCAAGCCGGGGCAGGAGGCGAAAGTCGTAGGGCGGACAGGCGTCTTTCGAGACAATCAAGTCCCCCGGATTGCCCTCAAGTCCAGTGAAAGATCGGAAGGGATTTTCCGGGGGAAGGACCTGGCTGTGTGGATCAAGCGGGTCCCCCCTGTTTCCTGGGCCAGAAGCGAGGAGCAGGAGACTTCTTTGCGGGAGAGTTTTCCGGATTTTCCGTGGAGCAGGGAGGAGAAAAGGCATTTTCTGCATGTCAATCGGATCGCCGCCTGGGATACCATTTCCGAGTGTGATATCAGAGGATCATCGGATGCTTCGATTAAGAATGTGATCCCATCGGATATCCCCACGCTGCTTGCGGCAAGTCCTATTCGTGTTATCCTCTGCAACGGAGCATCTTCTTACCGCTATTTTCAGAAGTACCTGACGCCTCTTCTGGAGGACTTTTACGGCAGGAATCCCGGGATAAGACATGTTCTTGTCCAACAGGTTCCGTCGACCAGTCCGGCCAATGCGGCCTGGTCGCTGGAAAAACTGGCCAGGGCCTGGGGGCAGGCGCTTGCCGCTGCCTTTCTGTGAAAATATGAGGTTGAAAAGAGCATCGCAGGACGATTCAGAATGCGGCATGTGCTGTTTCGCAATGCTGATGAGAGGGATGAAAATCGATTTGGATATCGGGCAGACAGATTAAAAATACGGTGGACAGCCGGAAGGCCGTTCGACTTTGATGAGGAGGAGATATGAGTCAGACCTTACAAGAACGCAAAGACATGGATCCACAATATATGTGGGATCTATCTTCTCTCTATGCCTCCGATGAGGAATGGGAGAGAACTCTGCCGATGCTGGAGCCCCTGGTTGAGGAAGTGACTGCCTTCCAGGGAAAGCTGAAGGACGCCGCGAGTATTCGGGCCTTCTATGATAAGAGCGAGGAGCTTGAACTGCTCATTTCAAATCTCTTTGAGTATGCCATGCTTCGAAGAAGTGAAGATACCCGGGAGGCGGCCGGGCAGAAGATGTATGCGCTGATATACGGAAGATACGTGCAGGCGGCATCCAGGCTCTCCTTTGCGACACCTGAGATTCTTTCCCTGGATGAGAAGACGCTGAAGGCGATCGTTGACGACCCTGTCCTGGCCGATTACCATCAGGCTATGCTGGACCTGCTGGCGGAGAAGAGCCACACCCTGTCCGCAGACCAGGAGGCGCTTCTGGCTCAGTATGGAGAAGTCTTCGGGGCCGCCGCTGGTATTTCCGAGAATCTGATGGACGCGGACATGGTATTCGAAGATGCTGTGGACGCCGCGGGGAAATCTCATCAGGTCAGCGGGTCTTCCTATATTCAGTTGCAGTCCTCCGCAGACCGCGTTCTTCGTAAAAATGCCTTTGACTCTCTTTACAAGGGGTATCGTCAGCATATTAATACTCTGGCGGCCACTTATTCCGCGGCGGTCAAGTCGGCTGTGACGACAGCCCGGGTGCGTCACTACCCTTCCTCCCGCCGCATGGCCATGGAGGCGAATCACATTCCAGATCAGGTCTACGGCAATCTGATCGAGGCTGTCCACCGCCATATGTCGGCGATGCACCGCTATGTCTCCCTGCGGAAACGTCTGCTGGGACTGAAGGAGCTTCACTACTACGACGTTTACGCTCCGCTGGTCGGCGAGTCCGCAGAGACATACACTTATGATCAGGCCAGGGAAATGGTCCTTGATGCGATCGCACCCTTGGGAGAAGCATATGGAAATGTTGTCAGAGAGGCATTTGCCAACCGCTGGATTGATGTCTACCCAAATGTGGGCAAGAGAGGAGGCGCTTTCTCCGCTGGGACATATCAGTCCAAACCCTATATTCTGACCAATTTCAGCGGAACTTTAGACTCTGTGTCAACGATCGCCCATGAGCTGGGACATTCCATGCACACCTGGTATGCCAGGAAACATCAGCCCGCTCACTATGCGGATTACACCCTCTTTGTAGCGGAGGTGGCTTCTACGGTCAATGAGAATCTGCTGATTGAGGATTTGCTGGGAAAGACGACAGATCTCAAGGAGAAAATGGTTTTGCTCAACCAGTATCTGGAGAATTTCAAGGGAACTGTCTATCGGCAGACCATGTTTGCAGAGTTTGAGAAGATCGTTCACGAGAAGGCTGCGGAAGGACAGGCTTTGGATCCCGAGACGCTCAATCAGATCTACCTGGATCTGATTCGGGACTATTTCGGAGAAGGACTTGTCATTGACGACGCAATCAAGTATGAGTGGGCAAGAATTCCCCATTTCTACCGTCCCTTCTATGTCTATGTTTATGCGACGGGCTATTCGACGGCAGTGGCTCTGTCTGAGGGGATCCGAAAGGATGGGGCCCTCGCAGTGAAGCGCTATCTGGATTTTTTGTCTATGGGCTCATCCAGGCATCCCCTGGATGAACTTCGTCATGCAGGCGTCGATTTGGATACGCCGGCTCCCATTGACCGGGCTCTTGAGAAATTTGAGACTGTGCTGGATCAGGCTGAGAAGATTGCAGGAAAACTTGGCTTATAGGGGATTGTAGAGCCTTAACAGGCTCAGAAACTACTGCCAGCCATAAAATATGTCTGAGAAATATTTATGTCTTATGCCAGAGGATGAAGAGGAGACAGGCTTTTCGGAAGAGGGAGCGGACGGGATGAGAGAGAGGATTCAGCTGGAGATGGCTCCCATGGAGGGATTGACAGGGTATGTCTTTCGCAATGCTCTGATCAAGTATTTCCCGGGAGCGGATATTTATTACACTCCCTTTCTGGTTGTAAATCAGCATTGCGCCTTCAAGACGCGGGAGAGGCGAGATGTGGATCCGCGCAATCAAATTGGCCTGTCACCCATCGGAAGACCGCGCCTGGTCCCTCAGCTTATGACGAATGATCCAGAGCTTTTTCTCTGGGGCTGTCAGTATCTGGCAGATCTGGGGTATGAGGAAGTCAATCTCAATGCCGGTTGTCCATCTCATACGGTTATGACCAAGGGAAAGGGGAGCGGTATGTTAGAGGATCCCCTTCGATTGGAGCAGTTTTTTGACAGGATTTTTGAGGGACGAAAGAGGCAGAGAATTTCCGCTCGGATTTCAGTCAAAACTCGCCTGGGAGTGGAAGATGCAGAGGAGATGGAAGATCTGATAGGGATCTACAATCGCTATCCGATTGCCCGTCTGATTATTCATGCCAGAGTTGCACGGGCTGGTTACTCCGGGATCCCCGAGAGGGATAGTTTCTGTCGAATCCTGGAGAAGAGCGATCTTCCGATTTCTTATAATGGGGATATATTGGCGCCGGAGGATGGGGAGCAGATCCTGACTGCGGCAGAGGATCATGATCCGCGGAGACATTTTGACAGTCTTATGATCGGAAGAGGTGTTCTGCGAGATCCGGCTCTCTTTCGCAGGATGCGGGGCGGCCCGCCCGCCAAGAGGGAAGAACTGGAGAGGTTTGTAGAAGAACTTTTTGAAGGATATGCTGAGGCGATGGATGGATATGGCAATGCCCTTCTTCGAATGAAGGAACTCTGGGGCTATCTGGCGGGGCATTTTTCAGAGGGAGACCGCTACCTGAAGAGAATCCGTAAGAGCAGACGAAGAGAGGACTACGAGCAGGCGGTCAGAGAACTCTTTTGCTTTGGATAGAAGGGCGGACAGAGAAAAAATGAAGATCATAGTCCTGCGCAGAGGCGGAATAGGGGGTAAGTTGTAATATTGCTTGCAACAGGAGGAAATAACCTTCTGTTGCAGCATTTTTTATTTTTATTCTAAAGGAAAGTGCTGCGAGTTTTCGTGGCACTTTTTTAGTTGGAGGAATCAAATCATATGTTCCACTACATCTCTTATGAAGACCGTAAGATTATCGAGTCTATGCTAAAACAAGGAGAGTCTATTGCCAAGATAGCAGAGACGATCGGAAACCATCGAGCAAGTATCTATAAAGAATTAAAGAGGTGTTCAAAAGGCCATTACACAGCCGAGAAGGCACAAAAAACGTTGCATCGATAAGATGGGGAGTTGTTATGTATAAAGAAATATCGGAGTCTTTCATCATACAGACACTAAAAAATTATCAACTGCTTTCTAAGCAGAACAACGAAAAGTTTTTTCATCTCTTTGATCAAATAAATCAGAGGAATGATCCCGTGCATCGAGAATGGATGATGATGGAAGCGTCTTTATCTTCTAATATTTGGAACCCAATAGGTAACATACAAGTGAATGCGCCAATCAGGGATATCACAAAGATTTATAGAGATTACAAGAATATTGCTGATGACGAGTTGCGATCTCTTGTGGCCAGTATAGCCGAGATCAGTCACAGGCAGGAATCTATGAACCGAATAATGGTTTGTTATCACCAATTGGATCCGAAGGAGAGCGATGTGCTGCGTTATTTCTACATTGAGGGGAATTCTTTTAAGGCAGGTGCGGCGATTTGCCAGAAAAAATATCAGATCAGTTTTCCGACTGCTAAACGCTGGAGGTCTAATGCAATCCGGCACATTTTGGATCAATATAATAGCCCTCTGACCACTGCGCAGATACTCATGGATTCCCTTCGTAAGGAAACATCAAGCGATGACAAATATCGTTAAAGGGAAGGTTGGAAATACGCATTCAAAAAAGAGAAGAGAGGTCTATGTGATGAAGAAAATTGCGGTTTGGCAGATGAAGGGCGGCGTAGGAAAGACGACAATCACATTTAATCTAGGTTCTGTGCTGGCTGATCAGGGATATCGGGTGTTGTTTTTAGATCTGGATCCACAGGCGGATTTGTCGTTCTATTTTGATCAAGAACAAAATCAAAAAAGGCACAAGGTTAATCTGCAGCAACTTGTCCAAGAGAATCGATCTCTAACGGAAGGGATTCAGGAATCCAAAAGGTTTTCCAACATTTCATTTATTTACGGATCTAACGATGACATTCCTTTCTCGTCAATTATAGATTTATCGGAACGATTACAAGAGATGGAAGATCACTTTGACTATTGCCTGATCGACTGTCATCCAGATGCGCATGTGGCATCTCTCAATGCTCTTGCGGCCTGTGATTTAGTTCTTGTGCCAATCCTTTTAGATAAACATTCAATCAGCAACCTGAACCTGGTTGTGCGGACTTTAAATCGAGTGGAGGATCATGTTAGGAGGGGGATACCATACCGGATTATTGTTAATCAGTTACGAAGAGAAAAATGTGTCTATGAGGCTTATAGGGATCTGATGATGCATCATGATTATCCTGTGCTTGAAACCGCTATCTGCAGAGAATCCAACATAAATTCAGCGCTGTCACTTTTAAAGCCAATTTTCAAGCATCGAAGGAAAGCCAAGACCAGTGCCGACTTCCTGGCATTAGCAGAAGAAGTGATCAATGAGTTTAGACAGATTAAGGGCGCATGACTGCAGTGGTCAGGAAAGAAGGTATTTATGCCAAACATGAATGATTTTTTCAGGAAGCATAGCGAAGTTACAAAGCCAACAACGATAGGAATGCATATCCGGAACATCGATTATAGCAAGTTGATGGAGAGCTCCTATCAATACCGGGCGTTGAAGGAAGAAGATATCAAAACGCTGGCAGAATTAATTCTTTTGGACGGTCGCATATTACAGCCATTGGTTGTAAGAAAGTCTGGAGCAGATTCTTTTGAAATTTTGGCGGGTCATAAAAGAAAGGCTGCCTGCAAATACCTGGTGGAAGAAAGAGGAGAAGAAGCCTTCCGGCTGTTACCTTGCTATATCAGCGAGTTATCAGATGTACAGGCCGAATTTGCGGTTTATTCAACAAATGGATATCACCAAAAGACTCCCTATGAGATTATGCGTGAAATCGAAGGCATAAAGAGATTGATTTTGGAGCATCCGGAGAATTTTCCAAAATCTAAAGGTCAGAGAACAGTCGAGTTAATTGCAAGAGAGATAGGACTTACAAGAACGGTGGTATCAGAATACCAATCCATCTCTCATAACTTAGTCGAAGAGGGAAAAGATGCCCTACAACGCGGAGAGCTGGATAAGTCCGCT
The DNA here is from genome assembly GCA_027682585.1 of Lachnospiraceae bacterium AF51-6-b8A. Taxonomy (GTDB): domain Bacteria; phylum Bacillota; class Clostridia; order Lachnospirales; family Lachnospiraceae; genus Shuttleworthia. Next base: position 125,627 of record JAQCZH010000001.1, read on the forward strand.
GCTCTTGTTCTAGCAAAGTTACCGGAAGGGGAACAAAGAGATCTTTTGAATAAGAAGATAACAAGCTATACAGAGATAAAAAATAGCAAGAAATCAGAGAAGCGGAAAAAGAAAAATGGAAAAACCTGTCTTCAGAATTCAAAACAACCGGATTTAGATTCTGCAGATAACAATCAAATCAAAGGTCAGATGCGGGTAGAAGATTTTCCGCAACTTATGCCGGAAAAGGGGATTCCGGGAAATGCCAGAGCGGTAGCTGACCGAACCAAAGCAGGATACAAATCCGCTCTTTGCAATGAAATCAAGAGAATACGAGAAGCTTATCGAATAGAGGATTATCAAAAAATTCGTGAGCTGTGCCAGGATGTCCTTTGGCATTGCCAAGCTCTCCTGCAGGAAAGGAAGTAAGCGATGAAGAAGAAATTAGTACAGAAATTATTGCTTGTCATTGCGCTTTGCGCAGGAGAGATTGCGTTAAATTATCTTCCCCAGTCCGATTTTTCTATTTGGATTTCCTTTCTCAAAGTGATTATTTTGATCGTACTGGTCTATCTCCTTGTTAAAAATGGGGAAAAGAAGTAGGGAGAAAGAGATGGAGGAGAGACAACAAGATGGAAGAAATTGATAAAACAGATTTTATTACCGGAAAAAGGCCAATCGGCGGCAACTTTATTCATATTCAAGCAGACCTTGTAACAGATCCTCTGTATCAAGATTTGTCGTTTGAGACACGAATGATTTATGGAATATTGCTCGATTTGACTTATATAAAAGGTAAGCAAGATAAAACAAAGAGACGATATTTACCCTTTTCGTCCAAGCATGTATGCAGCATCGCAAAATGTGGTCAGCAAAAAGCACAGAAGATTTTATCAGACCTGGAAGAGAAAAATTTGATTTCAAGACAAAAGACGGCTTCAGGAAATATTCATTTGTATGTTAAATATGTTAAAGAAAGTGATCAAACGTAAAACATGAGTGAAATTATTCGCGTCAATCGAACCCATAATTATACAGTGATGAGTAATACGCATTTAAGAGATAAAAGTCTGTCGCTAAAAGCTTGTGGACTCCTGTCGAAGATCTTAAGTTTGCCAGACAACTGGAGTTACTCTGTTGCTGGTTTGTCGGCCATCTGCAAGGAAGGAAAGGCTTCTGTCGCATCTGCCATCAACGAGCTGATTATTGCCGGATACATTATCCGCAGTCGAGAGCGCGCTAAGAATGGTCAATTGTCTAACGTGGTTTATAACATTTTTGAAGAACCCCAGACCAATCAAAAAAAGCGAGAAATTGTACCTGTTGATGGATTTGCTGCTGACTCTATTTTTGATTATTTTTCCGCAGAAGAGTGGGATAATCAGGTGGAGGAAAAAGATAGAGCGGATCATGAAATGTTGAGGGATGAGACAAAGCAAAAAGACGCGACGGAGGCAAAGAAAGAGAGCATGGTCATTAAAAATGCCAATAATGTCATCACAGAGAGTGTAAGATCAAAAGTAACAAATAAAAAGGAGGAGGTAAAAGCGAAGAAAAAGCCAGACAATGATTTACCACGATTGGGTTTTCCAGACATGGAAAATCAGCGAATGGCTCAAAGCCAGGAAAATCAAGGGGTTGAGGAGGGACAAATCAAGAAAAAGCCAAATAATGATTTACCACGATTGGGTTTTCCAGATCTGGATTTTCGACCACAATTAAATACTAAAGAATTAAATACTAGTATATCTAAGACCATACATACCATACCTACAGGAGGAGTCAATAACACAAAAGGAAAACAGGAGTGTAAGGTCAGCCAGTCACAGGAGACGGATATAGAGACGCAGTACAGGTATGTCAGAGACCGTCTCTGTGATAACATGAATTATCCAACTCTCTGCAAGGATTACCGCAAAGAGAGAGTAGATGCGGTTTTAGAGGTAATGCTTGATGTCTTCTTCCAGACGTCAGATACTGTAACTATCAGCAAGGATGAGAGAAGACCCATCGGAATTGTCCGCAAGGTATTTCTCTCTCTGAGAGAGGAGCACATCAGAGCGGTTTTAGAAGCTTTAACCCATCCCAGGAGTAAGATATACAACCACAGGAAATTCATACTTGCACTACTGTATCGATCGGTATCTCTGGCGGTTTTAGATGATTATGTGGTCGACCCGATTTTGCAGGAAACAAGGAATAAAAGCAAAAACCGATTTCACAACTTCCGATCGGGAGATTATGACATAGCTTGGCTAGAACGAAAATTGTTCAAAAATTAGCAATATATTTTACGTGCCGGATTCTGGCACAGAAAGGGGGATGTAATGGAAATGCCGATGATGCGAAAACTGGATATCAACTATGAATACCCGGATTTGGAGGCCAGAATAGACGATCTGGTGAATGCTGTGAACCGGCAAGAGTCACCAGATAAGATCCGCTACTTTCTGCAGAATTTGGAATTTAATCTTGATCTTTATGAGCAGAGTGGGCGAATCAGCAACGATCTGGCGCAGATTCTGCGCAAATACTACAAAGAGCATACTGTTGATGTTATGGTACAGCGCAGTCGCTATATTCCCCCAGAGACAGAGCAAATGTTGTATCATATGGCTATAGAGCAGGAGAAAAAAAAGAGCAATATTTTCGTTCGGATCTTAAAGGGAATAGGCAAGGTCTTTATCGTATGCTTTAAGGCTTGGTGGGCGCTCCAGAAGATCATTCTGAAAATTTTCCTTTTTCCGTTCTTTTGGTGGCTTTGAAGGAGCTGATTTGCGTGCCGGATTCCGGCACGGGAAAGGGATATTATGATTTTAGAAAATACACAAAAAAACAGAGAAATAAAAAAAGTTGTCGCAACGATGGCAATAGAAGATATGTATTTCAGCGAGGATTTTCTCAATGAGATTGTAAAAATATCAAAAGGAGAAAAGACATATGAGGAACTCCGTCAGGAGGTAATAAAAAAATATGCCAGATTCTAAGTATTGTTATCCAGGAACGGAAGTTTTGATCAATAAACTGAATATAATGGATGCCTTTGATCTTTTTAAAGCAGAAAAAGATTTAACTTATATTCGGGTACAGGAACTACAGGATAATCCGATAGCAGGAGAGTTCGATTTTGCGCATTTAAAAGCAATTCATAGGTATATCTTTCAAGATATATATGAATGGGCTGGTATCTCTCGTACAGTTGAAATAGGTAAGGGGAATCTTTTCTGTACAGTTGCCTGTATTCAAGATTACGCAAACTCAGTTTTTAAAAAGTATTTTGCATTGTGTTATGCTGCAAAGGATGATTTTGATGATTTTGTAAGAGTGTTCGCAGATAATTATGGTGATCTTAATGCTCTACATCCATTTCGTGAGGGTAATGGTCGCGCACAAAGAGAGTTTGCAAGGCTTGTTTGCTTAGCTTGCGGATATGATTTTGATTTGTCTTGTACAACACATGCAGAAATGTTGGCGGCGAGTAAGATTAGCTTTAATAAAGGAGATAGCACCGCATTTATCAAGATCTTTTCCAAAGCTCTGTCCCCACATATGGAGGGAGATAGGGAGTATAAATATCTGCAAATTTTGTCAATGGACGATCTTTCGATGACCTCATCCACCGTCTATGCTTATGAGGAATATAGTGAATCCAAAGTATCTGAACTTTACAAAGGATTATATGAGGCAAAGATCAATAAAATGGAGGCTGAAAAGGCAATTAGTGATGCAAATGCAGCGCTGTCCAAGGGACAGCAAATCAAGATCAAACACAATATTGACGTTGAAAACGAGCAACCGGATAAGAAGTTATCACTCTAAATGGCCACAATATAGGAAAGGAAGTAAGATATGAAAGGAAAATTAGCGGAAACGTTGCGAGAATTGGCAGAGACTATCAAAGCAAATAAGATCAGGGTCGTGATTGGTGCCGTTCTGATTGTCCTTTTACTTGCGGGAAGTATGGGAGTAGCTGTACTGAGCCAGAAGAAATCGTCTGCCAAGGTGACGGAACATCAGAACACAGTAAAGCAAGTGAATGATGCTGAGAAACCAAAAGAGCAACCACAAACATCCAAAGAAACGGTGCTGACAACTGTAGAGGGTCAGAATCAGCCACAAGAGACTCCCGATGGACAAAATGCTACAGAACAGTCTGGAGAGTTACAGAAAGCTTCCGGACAAGTGAAAAAGAGCCAGGAAGTTTCCAACAGTAATCCAACAACGGAAAAAGCAAATCAGTCAGAAAATGCTAAGCCCGCTGCATCCGGACGATCAAGCCAGAAAAAGCCGATCTATAAAACAATTCACCACGAGGCAGTGACGGAAAGTCGCTATGTGATTGACCAGAAAGCCTGGGACGAACCCATCTGGAAAAAAAGACCTGTGTGGGTTTCTGGAAAGGGTAAGAAATTTTATTCTGCAGATGCATATAACAAGTATGTGGACGATCTTATGGACAGAGGAGATTATAGCGATGGCTCTGGATCCATTCAGTACGAAAAATATCAGGACGGTGTTAAGCATCATCCTGAACGAGGTCATAATGAGACCATAGTGGTTAAGCCTGCCTGGGATGAAACAGTCATCGTTGGATGGGAATAAGGATGAAGAAAACAAAAGAAATTTCTGTGTCAAGAGCATAAGTTGACAGTTAGGCTCACTACTTTTTAAAAATAAGACAGGCAAAAACAAAAGAAGTCATACTTCTTTTGTTTTTGCCATTAGCCACTGCCTAAGTTTACCTTGTTTTATCAAACAATTCATATCTGCATTATGCATACAATGATCCCAAATGATCCTAGATGATACCTCTCAGGTTTGGTATGATAAACTCGTCAAAAGAATAAATAAAAGCGATTGAAAAAGCAGGCATCTGGTTTGGAGCCTGCTTTTTCATATAGGTTTACAAGTTCTGCTAATCTATAGGGGTATTAGAAGAGGAGTCTGCTGAGCAGGCTCTTTTTTCATGCCGTAAGAAGGAGAATGGAATGTGTCAAAGGAGAGCGCCGCCTCAGGCAAATTGGCAAGAAAAAGATGATGGAATATGTGTCGGATTCCGGCACGTAGATGAAAGGTGACATATGAAATTTAAAACAAAGGCATTCGCCTTGATGCTGAGCGCAGCTACAATATTTACGTCGATCTTTCCGGCAGGTCAGGTTATGGCTGGAACAGAAGATGCAGTGGAAAAGCAGAAAAAAACAGAGATAACGGCAGAGGGATCCATTGGATCAGAGGTTCATGTCAAGCTGTCTGCCGGAGGAAGTGTTCGTCTTTTTTCCGAGAGCACGGATAAAAAGGTTACCAGTACAGATCAAGGAGAAAATACGGTCTCTGATCATGGTCAGACTGCAGTCAGCACGCCAATTAGCAAAGAAGGATATAATCTATCCTTCAGAGAAGCTGTGAATGGGCCTCTTGATGTGACATTCCAGGCTCTGGATGGCTACCATATATCCACGTATCGAGTAACAAAAGACGGAGGTGCTACGGAGGAGAAGAAGTTTTCTGATCACCCGAAGCAGGTCAAAGAAAAAATTGAATTAGGGAAGAAGGTATTCGTACTTGAAGTGTCTTTTGAAAAAGATGCATCGACCGTTGAAAAACAACAGGAGATACAAAATAAAGTATCGGGAAATTCGGAAAACAATAAGCCTGTTGAGGATACGTCGGTACAGCCAAAGACTTTTTACAAGGCAAAAACGAACTGGACAGGACAGGGTAGTGTTGTATTTAAAGACAGCACTACGGAGAAAACTTTTAAGGCTGGTGATACGGTAGAACTCTTCTTTTCAACGGCTATGGGTCATACGGTCAAAGAAATTCAGGTGACCGGGGCAGACGGTCAGAAGATAGCTTCCTTTGGCCCTGCGGATTATCCACTGACCTTTACCATGCCGACGCAGGATGTGACGGTTTCTGGTATTTTTACGGATGTAACCGATGCGTACTTTAGCCAGAGAAGCGCAAGTCTGGAAAGCCAGTATCCCAACTTGGGGCTATCTGGTTTTGCAGAGCTTGGTGTTAAGCAAGCCATCTCTTCCGGACGAATCCGGAGAGCCCGTTCTTTGATGGCTGTTCCAAGTTCCATTAATGCTTGGTCGGAGGGACGGATTCACTATGAGGCTTATCACTATGGTGGTGGCAACTGGTATGCCGGACACTTTGGATCTATGATTGATCGTCATTTCAGGGTTGCAGTCGATGGTCATGATGACGTTCGTGCATACTGCCTGGAACCCATGATCCAGGGTGTTGACAATAGTAAAACCAATCCATATCACTTTAATGCATCGAATGCGAGAATTTCAGAGGTAACAGATCCTACATATATTCGTGTTGCCTATTATGGTTTTGATGAAGCAGCAAATGTGATTGGAACCCACGATGCAGGGGCACAGGCACTTTTAGCCCATGTTGCATTGGCCAAGGTTGCACATGACAATGTTGCGGGCTTTTCCAATAACATCTGGAATACTTCTACTTCCGGAACGCTGGCTCGTCTGGCACAGCAACTGATTGATCGCTGCGCAACCAAGGGATTGCCTTCAGGGAAGGAAGTTCGTGCTTATGTTGTAAATCCTAACGGTGGCAAGCAGGCACTTGGATTTGCTGTGGCATCTGATAACAAGGGAAAAGTCTCACTGCACAAGTCTGCCGAGCTATCCGAGCTTTGCAGTGGAAATAGCCACTATAATCTTGCAGGTGCGGTTTATGGTATTTATGCAGACCCGGAGCTTAACAATCAGGTGGGAACTTTAACGACCAATGAGAACGGTGATACCGGATCCATTGAGGTGACATATGGAACCTACTACGCAAAGGAACTGACTGCTCCCAAGGGTTTTTATAAGAATGATGAGGTATATCAGGTCAATGTCAATGGCGGAAATCAAAATGCCAGGTTCGAAGCGTCAGATATCCCAATGAATGATCCTATTTCCGTTCTTTTGTCCAAGAGAGATAAGGAAACAGGAAAGGATTCTCCTCTCGGTGGAGCCAGCCTGGAGGGAGCAGAGTACACGGTGAAGTACTATGACACGGACATGGCTACAGATCCAGCTGCTATTGGAATCAATCCTGTTCGTACATGGGTATTTAAGACCGATGCCAAAGGAAGGATCAGACTTAACGGTTTGACAAACGAAAATATTAGTAAAGTGTTTGTTAGTGGAGATGATCTTTATAAGGACGAATTTGGCAATATCATTTTTCCGCTTGGAACCTTAACTATACAGGAGACAAAAGCACCGACAGGATATCTGATTGATTCCCAGGTTTTTGTGGCCAAAACCACTGAATCTAATAGTGTTGTCCGCACCAATAATCTTCCGATATCTGATGCTATTAACTCTGCAGAGCAGGCCAAGAGAGGGGATCTTGCGATCACGAAGACGGCTGCGAAAACTGGTAGAGAAATGCCTCGTGTTCGCTTTGAAATCAAGTCTAAGACGACCGGAGAGACACATGTGGTCATGACCGATGAGAACGGATATTATTCGACTTCTTCAGACTTTATTCCTCATAGTTTTAAGACAAATCAGGGGGAGAATTCACATGCAGGAGTTTGGTTCGGCGCAGACACAAAGGTGGACGATAGTAAGGGCGCACTTCCATTTGACACCTACATTGTGACGGAACTGCCTTCCAAGGACAACTATGGTTATGATCTGGTACAGACGGAAGTAACCGTTTCTGAAAATGCGGTGACCGTATCGACTGGAAATCTGAAGAACTACCATGTAGACCTTCAGACGCAGGCATCTTACACCAAAGATGGCTCAAAGACAGTGAATCCAAAGGACACGAAAGCTCAGGTGACAGATGTTCTTGCTTATACGAACCTGACCCCGGGCAGAGAATACACTGTCAAGGGGATTGCAATGGATCAGGCGACACAGAAGCCGCTTCTAATTGGTGGGAAGGAAGTAACCGCAGAGGCTAAGTTTACACCACAAGGCAATACCGAGAAGGTCAGTGGAACAGCTACAGTTACCTTTACCTTTGATGCTACGAAGATTAAGGAAGGAACGACAATTGTTATTTATCAGACGCTCTATTGGAATGATATGGAGTTTCAGTCTCACAGGAATATGAACTCTTTGGAGCAGACGGTCTATATTCCTTCGATCCATACCACAGCGACGAACGCTGCCACCGGAAAGAAGACCGGTTCCGCGACAGCAAAGAGTCAGATAAAGGATGTTGTCAACTACAGGGGGCTCACCATCGGCAAGGAGTACACCATCAAGGGGAAACTGATGGATAAGGCTAACGGTCTTGTTGTCACCGACGCTAAGGGGAGAGAAGTAACAGCAGAAAAGACTTTTAAAGCTGAGGCAGTCAATGGCAGCGTTGAGCTGATCTATGAACTGGATGCCTCATTGCTTGGTGGGAAGACAACCGTTGTCTTTGAGAACCTTTATTATAATGGCAATCTGTATGTCGCTCATAATGACCTAAATGATGTGGATCAGACAATTCCTTTCGGTAAGATCAAGACGACTGCTATGGGAAAAGACACAGGCAATAAATTGAGTCCGATTGGCAAGAAGGTAACGATTGTTGATTCCGTAAGCTATAAAAACCTAATTCCCGGAGAAACCTACACAATGAAGGGTAAGCTGATGGATAAGGCTACCGGGAAGGAACTTTTAGTCAATGGCAAGCCTCTGACCGCCGAGAAGACCTTTGTTGCCAAGGAATCAAATGGGAGTGTAGAGATAACGTTTACCTTGGATTCTTCTCTCTTGTCCGGAAAGACAACCGTTGTCTTTGAGAATATACAGCAGGATGGTATTGATCTGGCAATCCATGCCGATATTGAGGACAAGGATCAGACAGTTTTCTTCCCTGAGGTTCACACAAAGGCAATGGATGTCAACACAAAGGATCAGGTTGCATCATTAGGCGTTACAGCAATCTCAGATGTTTTCTATTATGGAAACCTGATTCCCGGAGAAACCTATACCGTTAAGGGTACGGCTATTGATCAAAAGACCGGGAAGGCGATTCTTTATCAGGGCAAGGAAGTGACTGCAGAGACAACCTTTACAGCAACAAATGCAAGCGGTGAGCTTCACATGAATTTTAACCTGGATACCAGCAAGTATCTCGGTCAGACCATTGTGATTGTTGATGATCTCTATGATGCAAAAGGCGTTCTCCTTGCAGCTCATAATGACCGGAACAATGTAGATCAGTCTATCTATGTTCCGCAGATTCACACTACCGCTCTTGATGCAGCCAGTCACAGCCATAAGGCTCTTGCAGAAAAGCAGACAACGATCGTCGACACCATTACCTACACGAATCTGATTGTCGGTAAGGAATACACGGTCAAGGGCAAGCTGATGGATAAGGCTACCGGAAAGGAACTTTTAGTCAATGGCAAGCCTGTAGTTGCAGAAAAGACCTTTGTGGCAGAGTCAGTCAATGGCAGTGTAGATATTACGTTCACTCTGGATTCTTCTAATTTGGCAGGGAAATCAACCGTTGTCTTTGAACAATGCTTCTATGATGGGAAGTTGGTTGCAGCACACGAAAATATTCATGATGCAGGCCAGACTGTAAACTTCTATGCAAAGCCTAAGGCACCGAAGACTTCTGACAGCTTCGATTTAATCCTTTGGGGATCTCTTATGGCACTTGCCGCCGCCAGCGCGATTGTTATTGTAAGGAGACGTCGCAGGGATACGAAAGTGAATCAGTAAGCAAAAATGCTTCACCAGGATCACGCAGCTTACGTGTCGGAATCCGACACGTAAATTAGGATGCATCATTTTTGCATGTGTCTTTGAGTGTGGCAGCCTTGTGACTGCCTTTTTTAATGAAAGGATCTTGGAGCAGAGAGAGGAGGATATATGACAGATATGGACGAAGGCGGAAGGTGAGGGATCGGGGTAGTAGCAAATAAAAACAGAAAGAAAAAATGTAAGTATCGTCGAAACAAGAAGAAGCTGCCATTGCAGGCAGGCACATATACCACACAAAGCGTGCCGAATTTTGGCATATAAAAGGGCAGCTGGTTCAGCTGCCCTGGATTTGTAGTTGATTTCGACTATACCTGGTTTTGCTATCGAAGGAGGAATGAATGAAAAATGCAAATGCAGAGTCAGAGTATATTCTAAGTGACGGAACGGTGATCAAATTAGCGGCGGACGCACGCGGTTCTAAGAGAGGAACCAATAAGCAGGAGCAGACCCTTGATCACAGAAAGGAGCGCATGCATGCCTACGCAGAACATCTTGCTGCCGGAGAAGAATAAGAGATATTTTGCCAGCTGTGAGGAAATCCGGAAGTGTAGGATACAGGGAGTGGGTGATGAGAGAGACGAAAGGAAAGAGCCAGGGAGCAAAAATTCGTGAGAACCGAACTGCTTTAGTTGCACACTTGGTTCAAAGCGTCAAGGAAGGAGGAAGCTTATGGGAACCAATGTGGAACAGTGTTGCCATGCGACCAAGAAATCCCATGAGCGGCGCGATTTATCAGGGAAGGAACCGTTTGATTTTAATGGATCGGGCTATTCAAAGGGGATATCAGGATCCCCGTTGGATGACTTTTGCGCAGGCGAAAGCTAAAGGTTATTTTGTGAAGAAAGGCGAGCAATCTTCCGCCTATACCAAGTACTATATCGAGATCCTGACGGAGGATCCCAACATTCTTTTTACTGCCGCTACTGATGCGCAGAAGGCAGAGGATTTTATTGTAAATCGTTTGGATCCTGAATTGATTAAGGAGATCCATAAGGTAGACGTGATTGGAGAGAAGATGGAAGAAAAAGAGCAAAAGGAAAGCTTAGAAAATAGTTCTCCTGTGCTGGAACCTAAGATAGATGAGCCAGAAGAATCAGAACAAAATATTGCGTCAGATCTTATTTTACAATCATCCGCCGGGCTAAATCGTTAGGGCATAACTTCATCGTTTGATTTGCGTGCCGGAATTCGGTACACAGAAAGGAGGTGCATATTTTGGAAGAGAGACAAGGGGATCTTTTTGATAGTAAGGCTCTGCAGCTGTTGGAAGAAGAACAGAAAAAGGACGGAACGGTCTTTTCGACAGGCCGTTTTCTTTTTTTACAGATCATAGCAAAGATACCTCTGATTGGCCTGATTGTAGGTTTTGCCATCCGCAAGAACAAGCATAAAAACATGGCTAATTTTGGTAAATCCATGATTTACGCCAACGTAATCAGTACAGTATGTCTAGTTGTTATCGTCGGAGTTTTTATTCACTTTGATCCATATCTAAGGAATCCAAAAGAATATTGGAGCACCATGAGTATCAAACAGGTTTATGAAAACCAGATGGAGGCTTTAAAAAAAGCTGGGAGCAAAAAGACAATAGCGGAGTTGGTAAAAGATGAGGAGAAGAAAAAAATAGAAGAAAAAAAGAAATTGGAGGAAAAGAAGAAAATAGAAGAGAAGAAAAAAGCGACGCAAGAAGCAGAAAAACATGCAAGTATTGAAAATGGTAACTTAACCATACTTTTTAAAGAGAAAAAGGAAAGCCTGCCATTGAACAAAGACAAAATGACCGCTCTGGGATGGACAATGGTTACTGCGGCTGAGAATCCGGCCAACACAGCGGAAATGGTGGAAACCTACCATGACAGCTATGGGTCGAATGCGAATGTCTACTACGCTAAGGATAAGATTCAAGAAGGTTCTATTCGGGTCGAAATCAGCTTTGTTTCTGCAGATACTAAAATTGCCGGGATTAACATGCAATCCAAAGTAGAGAATGTCGATGCAGCTATCGTGACGAAGCAGAAGGATATGAGCGCATTTGATTCTGGAAGCGGAAACGGAAATATCGCATATGTTTTTGATAGTCACCGAATCACTGTCACATTTGGAGGAGGCTATGCAAAGGTGGTTACCCTACAGTAGCTTTCTGATATGGAGAATTAAAAAAGGAGATAAATCATGAGAAGAGGAATAAATCCTATCGCTATTTTCGTAACAATTATTGTCGCTATTGTGGCACTTGTTTTGGCGTTTGTAATAAGGAATGTATTTGGACAGGCATTAGGGCAGATGAAAGATTTAGTGTTTTGGCTTGTCTTTGTGGGTGTTGGAGGCCTTGGAGCGGTCGCCTGCGGGCGCTTTTTTAATAATCGATAAGGCGCTTTTGTAAGATGATAGAGATGGCAGATATTCAAGTCTGACTCGGAATAGGGTTGTAGGCCGAAATTCGGCATAGAAAGAAGGATTATATGAAGTTGGAATTTTACAAAAACAAGAAGTTCCATTGGGATTTGGATCCAGTGCAAAGGGTGCAGATTGGAATGATGCTAGCGGCTATTACTGGCATAATCCTCTTTTCGCCATTCGTTAGTTATGCTTCCGGAAACGAACAGATTACAAAGTCCTTTAATCAGTTGTTAGATATTGTGAAGGCACTGGTGTCCTCTATTGGGGCGATTGTTTTGCTATGGGGATTCTTTGAGTTGGGAACTTCCATGCAATCACAAGATGGTGTGATGCAATCCTCCGCTTTTAAGAGGATTGGCGGGGGACTCATTATGGTGATCGCACCCCAGTTGATTTCCGCGTTTCTCGGTTAAAATCAGTTAGAAATTGAAATCAAAGAATTGTATTTATTAGTTTGCGTGCCGGAATCCGGCACGCAATTTTTATGGAAGGAGGGAATATGCCAAGTTGGGTTCAAGACTTCTTTAGCCCCAATGGATTTTTCTCACCTGGGTCGGTCATATGGAATGCTTGCATGAGAGCAACCTATGCCATGCTCGGGAAATCTCCACAGGATTTTTCATCATCAGCCTGGTCTGATACAGTGGCAAACCTTTATCCCTGGTTTATATCAATTGGCATTGTTTTACTCAATCTTTTCTGTCTCACGGGATTCATTCGACAGGCTTCTAATCTAAGAGAAAATGTAACGACTGAAATGTGGGTAGAACTCTTTATCAAGGTTTCGATTGCCAATACCGTTATGGTCAATGTGATTTCGCTTATGTCGGATATGTTTTCTGCGGCAAGCCAGGCGTCCAGTTATATTGTGGGGAACCAGCCGCCACAGATCTTTTCAAATGATGTATCTTTGACGGTTTTGATTCTCCATCTTGTAATCGGTATTGTCTACTTTATAGCAGCATCTATCTGCGGGTTCATGATTATGCTGGAGGTTTTTGCCAGGTTTATGCAAATCTATCTGCTTATGGCCACAGCGCCGATTGCCCTATCTACCTGGGCAGGCGGCAGAGGTTTTGAGGATACGGCTTATGCATGGATTAAGAGTTTTTTGACAAATACATTTCAAATTGTGGTTATAGCCCTTATTTTGCGGATCGGAGGAAAGATGATAGAAGGATTTACTTTTATGGATAATGCAAGCTTGTTCGATGCCATATTTGGAGGGGCAGGCGATGTCTTTAAGTCTTTTGTGACCATGTGTTTTATGGCAACGGCAATTAAGGGAAGTGACGGCTTCTTAAAGAGAGCATTTAACCTGCGTTAGAGAGGAGATACATGAATATACAAATGAATAAGGACTTTTTGTCAGAGTATAAGAACGATGTCTGGAAGGGATTTGACGGCAAGGAGTTGATTGCTTTATCCTCTGCCGTCGCAATGACAGGAGGGATTGTCGTAGGGATCTACCTGGCGACAAAGATGTCACCGGCGACTGCGGTTTATCTGGCGATCCCATTTGCAATTCCGGTCATTCTTATTGGTTTTTACTCCTATCAGAAGTATTTGCCAGTCGAAAAGCTGATGCGAGAGATTCTCTACACATGTGCCATAGAGAAACTAAGCTTTGCGACCAATCTTCTTGAGAAGCGGCAAAGTTTAAGAATATTTTCCATGTCGATAAGTATTCCTCCGAAGAGAGCAACAAAACGACTTACCGCGAAGAGGAGGGGGAAGAGAAAAGTGATTAATCATGTATCGGAATCCGGTACACAGAAGGGAGGAGATTATGGCACTTGTCATTAACCCAAATCGGAAGTTTAAAGAAAATATTCGCTTGACGCATCAGAATAAAAAGCGACCGACCAATACCAGAGAAGCCTTTAATATTGCAAGGGTTTATAAGAATGGAATTTTTCAGATCGAAGATAAGACGAAGCCTTGTTTGTATGATCGTTGCTATGTCTTTTCTGATGTCAACTATATCAATCGTGATCCGGTAGAAAAGCAGGCAACTCTGGTTAATCTGGCAAAGTTTTTAAATTTTATGTCTGCAGACTTTAAGATCACGGTAGCAAATCAATATAAGAACATGGATGCTTTTATTGATTATGTCTTTTCCGATGTCAATAAAGACTCCTATCCAATTATCTCTCAGGGGATGCAAAAGTGGATCGAGGAGAAGAGGGAAGAAGCAGATCTTAAAAACCTGGAGAAAGTTATGTACGTAACTGTTTCTACTCGTGCTTATTCCTATGAGGAGGCCAGAAGCTATTTTCTGGCTCTGGACGTGGAACTGGATCATATGTTTCTTAATCTGCAGAGCATTATTATTCCACTCAATGGAGCACAGCGATTGGATATCATCGAGCAGTTCTTTCGTAAAGAAATAAATGGCTTTGGCCATAATTTTGATCTGGAAATCGACGATCCTCTTTATGATGTCATGCCAGGTTCGATTGAGTCCTTTAAGAATTTTTTGATTTTCAATGACCAGCAATATGTGTCCGTTCTTTTTGCCTCAGACTTTGCAGCAACTTTGGACGATGAAAAGGTGATTTCATCGCTGACGTCGGTTCCATATCAGGCTTTCTGTACCATTGATTATGCGCCGGTTGATAAGACAACACTTATGGCTATGCTGCAGAACACCAACCTCAATAATGAACGGGCAATTGCTCAGGAGATCGATCACAAAAGGGCTGTAGGGCAGATGGCTGCCGGCATCTCTTACCAGAAACAGAGAAAAAAGGAAGAACTGGAGTCGTACATTGATCAGATTAATGATAACAATGAGGCCTGTATCCTGGTTGATCTAATGCTCGTTGTAACAGCAGAGACAGAGGAGGACCTGGCCACAAGGATCGAGTCTATAAAGCATATCGGCAAAAAGTGTGGTGTCTATCTGGATACTTACAACTGGGTGCAGCTGAAGGCTTTTAACACAGCCCTTCCCATTGGGAATCGCAGTGTGTCCTTTATGAGAGCCTTTTTGACATCCTCCCTGGTCGCGCTACAGCCATTCTATGCTCAAGATCTTGTCGAGACAGGAGGGACTCTTTACGGGGTGAATCGGACGACAAATCATTTGATTTTCGCCAACCGTAAGAAGCTGAAGTCTCCTCATGGAATCATGGTTGGCCACACTGGTTCCGGAAAGTCTTTTATCATTAAGACAACAGAAATTGCGCAGACGTTGCTTTCAACCAATGATGACGTTATTGTTGTGGATCCACAGAATGAATTTCACAGTATTTGTTTGGATTTTGGCGGTCAATACTTGGATTTTCGGCCTAAAGGCGATTTGCACATCAATCCGATGGAGATCCCTGAGGAACTCTTTTTCGATAAGGCACCCGGAAGTGAGTTGCGGAAGAATACTTTTATTGCGGATGTGACCGGATGGGTCTTTGCCTTTACCCAGGCGGCAATGAAAAATATAACCATCTCTCAGGAGCATAAATCTTTTTTAGGGCAATGTGTACGTAAGATCTATGATAAGGCATTTAACCAGAAGAAATTGGTCTGGCAGCCGACCATCAAAGATCTGCGAGAAGAGATTTGCAGCCTTGAAAATACTACAAGCAATGTCAGTGACCGGGGAATCCTTCATACCATGTATAATGCCCTTGCAGAGTACACAGAGGGGTCCTATGACATGTTCTCGTATCCCTCGAATGTTGATATTCATTCGCGCTTCGTCGGTTTTGGCCTGGCCAATGTAAATAGTGATTTTTGGGAGCCGGTGATGCTGACGATCATGTTCTTTTTGTCGAGCAGAATGGAGTATAACGGTAAGCTACGTCGGGCAACCAGGCTCATCATTGATGAGACACAGGTTGTAACAAGCAATGAGGCATCTGCAGATATGCTCTTAAAGACCATCTTAACCTATCGTAAGTTTGGAGGTATTTGCACAATGGCTATGCAAAATTTTTCGGCTTCTTTAGAAAATAAAAAGTTAAGGGATATGTTCTCTAACTGTGGTTACAAGTGTTTTTTAGATCAGGGCGGTATGGACGCGAAGAACCTGGCGCAGATCCAGGAGTTGTCTGCTATAGAATACAACTCGTTAACAGAAGAGACACCCGGCTTTGGTCTTATGGTGTGGGGAAAGAAAGTCATTCTCTTTAATGCAAAGATGGATCCGCAAAATCCTCTGTATGACCTCTTCTCTACGAATTTCCATGAGAAAAGTGAGCAGGCCAAGGTATGATTTTTAGTTGGAGGAACAGACGGTATTTTGTGCTGGAATTTGGTACAGAGGGAGGAGGTGCTCTATCGAGATCAATGTAGCTAAGGAACAGAAAATTTCAAAAGATTCCTCGCAGATCTCACAGTCGCTTTTCGCCTTCGAAGAAAAGAAGGAGCCGATTGTTGCTGCGGCGAAGAGCATGGGCTTTGAGCCAGAAGATAAAAAGTTTTTTCTCAAAAATTTTTTATCTCCAAGAGAGATGCGCAATTGGAATAGGATGTCGGTGCGAAAGAAAAAACGGATTGTAGAACAGGCGAAGAGAACGGGAGACTATAGGAAATTTGAGGAGAGCATTAAGACAAAGACGAAGCAAATAGGAGAGAATGATTTACCGAATACTCATCTATCGCCGCCGCCAAAGAGTCAGGCAAAGAATATCAAAGGACCAGCGAAGGTCTCAAAATCAGTAACAAATGCTGGTGGTGCAGTGACCTCTCTTCCTGTAGGAGGGGCGGGAACAACGATTGCTAAAACAGGTTTCAAGGCAGTTAAGAAAATAGGATCTGGCGTCAAAAAAGAGATGGAAAAGAATAACTCGTCAGCGGTTCAGGACAGTCCATCAAATCAGGAAATCAGCAGTCAGGTACACCAGACGACAACAATGATATCTGGTGTTGTAGGAGCGGTTGTGATTGCCGTTCAGGCACTGATCGCCTTGCTTTCCCCTATGTTTTTGGCAATCATAGCAGTTGTTGTCGCTATTGTCATGCTTTTGTCCACACTCTTTTCAGCAGTGGCATCAACGCAAGTGAAACAGGCTTCCTATCAAAATTTGTCTTCAGAAGTTATGCGCTATGAGTCAACTGTGAAGAAATTCGCCGAGCAATATGAAATAGCAGATTACACGGGACTGCTTCTTGCGATCATGCAGGTAGAGTCAGGTGGGCGCGGTGCAGATGTCATGCAGTCGTCAGAATCTGCAGGTCTTCCCCCCGGTTCTCTAACAACACCGGAGGCATCCATTGAGCAGGGTGTGAAATATTTTTCTTCGCTTGTAGGAAGAGGAAAAGCTGCCGGCGTAGATGAAAATACCATGATCCAGTCTTATAACTTCGGTGCAGAATTTATTGGGTTTGTGCAGTCAAGAGGATGTGTGTTCAAGCAAGCCCTGGCTGAGGAGTTCGCAAGAAATAAATCGAGTGGTGTTATGGTGCCTTATTTAAATCCAATCGCGGCCAATGCAGGTTATAAGAGATATGCCTATGGAAATATGTTCTATGTGGCTCTTGTTTCAGCCTACTATGTCCGGACATCTTTTGCAGATGCGGATTTAAATACCATGTTTGAAGAAGCAAAAAAATATGAAGGCAGAAAATATGTTTGGGGAGGAGAAAATCCACAGGTTGGGTTCGACTGTTCGGGATTAACACAGTGGTGCTATGGGAAAATTGGAATCCGACTTCCGCACTCAGCACAAATGCAATATGACATGACAGAACATATCCCATTGGATCAAGCGCAACCGGGGGATTTGATTTTTTTGCAAGGAACCTACAGTACAACGAATTACATTACTCACGTGGAAATTTATGTAGGAAATGGTGTTTCCTATGGAGCCGGAGATCCGATTGGCTATCACAATCTGAATGATAGGTGGTATCAAAGTCACATGGTAGGAGCTGGACGTCTTCGTAGAAATTGAGAAAAAGGAGAAGAACAATGACAGAGTTAAAAGAACGGTTGTTGGAAAAGATTTGCTTCGAGTGGGAGATGTTTTTTCTGGAAAAAACAGCAACTTCTAAGGCAAATATTTTTGCTATGAGTGACGAGATCACAAGAAAAAAATGGATCATGAAAAACTTAAAAGTTGCTATCGATCAGTTATCAGATCAGACTATTGCGAAGATCATTTTACTCGATAATCTTTTAGAGGAATGCTACCGTTTTGAAGAGGATAATCCGACACTCGCAACTAGAGAAGTGATCCGGAACTTTCTAAAAAAATTTCAAGAATAGAAAAGAAAAATGTGAGTGGTTTTTCAGAAAACATTTCTCCCGGATTCGTTTTTTGATGAAAGAAAAACAAAATATCTCAGAAGAAGTTGGATGAAATAAGTCGCAAACGGAAGGTCAGCTACTGCTGAAAAATTTAGAAGAAATTTCTTAAAAAATCGAATGAAGCAGAAAAAACTTCGGTCATGAATCAGTCTGGCCGGAGTTTTTTTCTGCTTCGTGTGGTGTGTTTCTCTACAAATAATTTCTTGACCACACAGGGCAAGATGGGCTGCCACACAGGCAGCTGGGTACCCAAGGGTCTTAGGGGGGCATCCCCTAACAAGAAAGTATTTTGTCGTACAAAATGCGTATCTTGCTATAAGAATGATACCTGTGATACCTGGGATATAGAAGGCGTGGTCTGAAATTGAGCTTTGGGTACCGACAGGGTACCCGGGGCACAATCGAAAAGGGAAAAAACCTGTATTTATGCGGGTTTGTGATGGGTACCCAATGGGTACCCGGAGAGTGAAAAAGGCGATTTTTCAGAGGAAATGAACCTATCCGGATGCCTGGAGGATGAAAAATGGGTACCGACAGGGTACCCGGGGCACAATTGAAAAAGGGAAAACCACAGTATTTATGCGGGTTTGCGATGGGTACCCGGAAGGGGAAAAAGACAATTTTTCAGCGATACACTGATTCAAGACAGAAAGAGAGTAGAAAAAATGGAAAGCGGATATGAAGTTAATACAACGATGGTAAAAGCAGACGCAGAAGATGTGCGCTTAATTGATCAGTTTATCAATGAAAATGGTTTTTCCAGTCGAAAAGATTTTATTCATTTTGTCGCAGAAAATCTCGGCAACCTTGCCATAATTTCTTCTGCAGACGGTGTCCTTTATCATGATCGTGAAGGAAAAGAACAAGAGGTCGATTATGAAAAATTGGCACTTGTTTTTTCCAGAGAGAACGAGAGATTTTTATCCGGCATTTCCGAGAAATTTTTCCAGAGCTTACAGGAAATTTCTTCGCAGTTAGAAAAAATTTCAGGATCGAGTTTAAGGAGACAGGAAGATTTTTTTTCGAAAACCGGAGATGCAATTTTATCTACGATGGAAAAGCAAAAAGAGTGTATCAAGAAAGCGATTGTTTTTTCAGCAGTGAATCAAGAGGCACTTCTTCAATCTCATTTTGAACTTTTGCAAAAGATTAAAAACAGTTTGGAGTATCAGAGAATTTTGAAAGAGGTGGAGGACTATGCAGAACATCCAGAGAAGAGAAAATTAAAAGCGCGAGTGGATCCGTTTAATATCCAATCCAATGCTGATTGTGGGGCAGCCACACATCTTTTTATGCCATCGACATACATCGAGAAGTTTCTAAATCATTATCAAACGGGGCAGATCAAGAATGACATTTCTGAGGTGCTCGGGATGGAACAAAAGATGGAAGAAGATAATCGAAAAGACATAATACGTAAAAGAAGAGAGGACTGGCAGAGAGAGGAACTTTTGTTAGATTGTCCCATTAAGCAGGAGGCGAGTGAGGCAAAAACTTTAAACGACCAGGAGGAAAAAATAGATGAACTTAGCGGAAAAGATTGCGAAAAAAGAGAGGGAAATTTTGCTTCTTCAGGAGAAGATTAAGAGTAAAAAGATAGAATTAAAAACTCTGCGCAAGAAAAAAGAAGATCAAGAACAACTCGCCAGAGCACGAAAAAATGAGCAGGTCATTCGTACACTGGAGGAAAAAATCGGTGGAGATTTTAGTCTAGAGGAGTTGGAACTTTTGTTACAGGATCTTCCGGAAAAATCGCATATTCAATCGCTGTCAGAAACCGACGATAAAAAGGGAGAGGTCTATGAGTCGTATTGAAGGTGGGAAGCGGACAAGGCTTCTGCAGGTTCGTCTGACAGAAGAAGAATATGCCTTCCTGTGCCAGGTTACAGATAAAAATGCCAGTGGCCAAAAGATTGCTGCCTTCGTCAGGGGGCAGCTTTTTTATAAAGCGGATCATCGAAAGATGAAGGAGGCCTATGCCGATATTCGGCACATGAGAGTAGAACTTCATCAGGTGATAAGGCGCCATAAGGAATTGCCCGGGAAAGCATCTGAACAGGCATTACTTTCCTGTATTCAATCATTTGAGCAAAAGCTGATATCAATACAAGCAGAATTGAGGAAACACAATGGCGATAACCAAAGTAACGAATATCGGAGCGGCGAAAAAAGGGAATCCATCCTCACATCTTTTACACGCGATACATTACATTATGAATCCGGAGAAGACGAAGGAGGGACTCTGGGTGGGAAGTAACTGCGGAATGCGTGCGCAGGAGTGTTACGAGGCGATGATGAGTACAAAACAGGACTTTGGAAAAGAATATGGCCGCCAGGGATATCATTTTGTGATTTCTTTTGCACCTGAAGAGCAGGGGGCAAACGAAGAGACAGCATTTGCATTGGGAAGGGACTTCTGCCAGGAATACCTAGGTGAGGCCTATGATTATTGTTATGCAGTCCACAACGATCATAAGCATATGCATGTCCATATCATTTTTAATTCTGTAGATCGATTGGAAGGATATAAGTACCGTTATGTAAACGGTGACTGGGAAAAGCGGATCCAACCAATCACGGATCGACTTTGCAGAAAATATAATTTGCAGGAACTTGTCTACGATAAGGCAAGTAATCGTAAAGGGAAATCTTATGCAGAGCATGCAGCACAAAAGGAAGGAAGATGGAACTGGAAACAAATCATCCGGGCGGATATTGACGCGGCAATTTGCAGATCTTCCAACATAGATGACTTCTTTTCGCAAATGCAGGAAATGGGATATCAGACCAGGTTGGGGCACTCGAAGAAAAGAGATTGTGATTACATCTCTTACCACCCGCCCTATGCAGATGATCTATCTAAAAATCCAGGCACCAAAGAAAGGAGGAGCCGCAGAGATTACTTATTGGGTGATGGGTATACTTATGCAGATGTCAAACGCAGAATTGCGTTGAGAGAAACCATGCCGAGGACATATGTTGTCGCAGAACCGATGAAGAGGCTGTACTATCGGTCATTGCATGTGCCCCAGAGTCGCTTTCAAGTCTGCGCAGTCCGAAGAATCAAACAAGCCCATGAATTTCACTTTATGGATTTAAGAATCAAAGAGCAAGCCCGTGTGAGAAAGGATCTTTTGGCTATTGATCGACTCACAGAGGAATGCTCTTTTTTGTTAGATCATGATATTAAGGATCTGGAAGATGCAAAAATCTTATTAGAGGAGATCAAGCGAAATCTCAGTATGGAAAAACATAAGCAGGAGGCTGGAAATTATGTGGATCAGACTTTGACGGAAGAAGAACGTGATGATAAGGCAAGATATATCTTGCTGGCATCAAAGATTGAGATGCATGAGGCAGATCTCTCAGATGAGGAGTTTGAATTAATCACAGATGAGATGGATCTTTTAGAACAGAAATATGATGGAGTCACTTTTTTCTATGAACGACTTCAGGACGGCCATGTTCTGGAGAAGTTAAAGAGTGACAAGAGAATTTTAAATCGAATTATCAAGCGATATGAGGAGACGATGTCAGTACGGGAAGTTCCCTACCGTATAGAGATCTTAAAGAAGATGGATCAAGAGAAGATTGACAGAAAAGAAGCGGTTGATTACGTGCCGGAATCCGGCACGCAGAAGGGAGGAGTATGAGTGTCAGCCAAGAAGAAATGATGAAGGCTTTTTGTGTTTTGGCTAGGGGCTTTTGTATACCGGCAGAATTCGTGACGATTCTGGAAGGAGAAAATAATCCGCAGGTTATCCGCATCGTATGTAAGGCAGCAATTATGGGGGTGTCGACAAAACAATTGATACAGGTTTTTTCAGAATGTGATTCCGACATACAGGCGGATATTTCAGACGGCCAAAAAGCCCGGAGGGATACCGGAAAGTTGATCGAGGGTGTTGGTGAATTGATCTCTTCCATGGTGAGAGGGGAAGATCGAATCACGAAAGAGATATCTTCTTTGGAACAAAAGCTGGATCTTCAGACAAAGGAGCTTGCACTGACCCAGGCATCGGTAGACCGCGCGAAGAAACAGCAGGAAAGGGAGTTAAAGGCCAAGGATCATGAAATTGATAATTATAAGGTTGATCTTGAGAAGTATCTTTCCCAACTGACCGATTATCAGCAGTATCTGAAAGAAGCCTACGATGAGCACGTGCCACCAGATCAAATTCATGATGCGCTAACTCACTGGTCAATTTCAGACATACCTGCAGAAGACGAACAGAGGAAGGATAGGCTATGGCGCCGCCTGATAAAAAGAAGAGAAACAGAGGAGGTTAGCCCTTTTGACCGAGGGAAAGATAAGAAACAGGAGGTTGCTGAGCGTCATAGAAATGACATCTATAAGAACGATCTTAAGCGCCTTAGTGTTTTTTTGCACTCAAATGGATTTCAGAGTGATGCAATCCTTTATCTTCTGGACTGCTTAAAGCAGGGGGTATCTTGTGAAGACATTGCTTCCTTTGCTCACTCAGAGGCCAGTATGGAGGAATTAACGAAATTTGGGGGAGAATTTATCCGGCTTGCCAGAAAGCAAATTGATCCCAAATGAGCCTAGATGAGCCTTTTTAGGTTTGATATGCTAAAGATGTAAAAATGAATCAGACACAAAAAAGCCGAAGGACATGAGTTGTCTTTGGCTTTTTTTGTGTCTTTAAATGCGAGGAGGAAACAATGTACGATTCAAAAGAAAGTTTTAAGAAAATAATGAAGGATGAGTTGCCAGTGATTCTGCCTTTTGAAGCAGATATTGTCTTTCGAGAAGTTACTCGTTCAACCGGTGAAGTCTATGAAGCCATGACGGTCACGCCGAAAGAAGCACAGATGGGAGTGAATTTACGTCTGGATTCTATGATGGATAAGTATAACAAAGAGCCTAAATCAATGATGCTCTCCTCAATCAAAGATGAGATCATCGAAGCAATAAATCAGATGCCTGCCTTTGATCTTGCCAGCTTTTCAGACTATGAGAGCATCAAAGGACAACTGATGGTAGCCCCGCTGTCCGCTCTTGCCAGGAAAAATCAAACAGATCTTGTCACTATTGAGAAGTGCGGAGTGAAATTGTACCCTGTGATCGATCTTGGAACAGGGAGGATAGGGATTCGTGAAAAATATTTGGCAAACTACGGAATTACAAAAGAAAAGCTATTTTCAGATGCATTTGCCAACATGAAAGAAAAGGAGACTATGACGATCCGAAGTCTTTCGGAACTATTGGGACAATCTTCACAGGAGGGGCCAGAGCTATTTGTTGTATCAAATCAGGAGAATATCCTTGGCGCGGCGGAAGCATTTGTACCTGGGAATATAGAGAAGATTGCTCAAGAGGTTGGAGGAGATTGTTTTCTTCTGCTTTCGTCGACGCACGAGTTACTTGCAGTATCGCTATCTGAATTGATTCCCAGGTATTGCACTTTGGCCGATGCAGCAAAAGCCATGGATCAAATGGTTACGGAAATCAATGCGGCGCACGTTTTGCCTGAGGATCAGATTGACAACTTCTCTCTTTTCTATGATGCAACAAACGATATTTTGATGCAATCAGCAAAATATGCAGACAGGTTGGAACGTAATGTGTTGCACCAGATGCACAGAATAATGGATTTTGACGCTCGAGCTGAGCTTATTGAAAGAATTGATGAAGCGGAAAACTGGGATGACATTGACACAGAAGAATATGAATCTCTCTGTGCCAATTTAGGCCTTGACTATTACGACTACGATGATCCAGATAAGCTTTTTGAAGACATTGTAGAAGCTCAAGCCAAATCAGACATAGAAAATACCCCACAGAATAATGAAATTACGTGCCGGATTCCGGCACGTAGATGAGAGGTGACATATGCGATTTTACTATCAAAGTGATGTAGCTCTCTCGACAGAAGAGATTATACATAAATTAGAAGGACTTGGCTACGAGGAAATCAAGGATCTGGGGGATGGGTTGTTTGAGGCTGAATATGTCGGCATATTTTCGCCTGAAATCATTCCGGATCCAGCACCCAAATATAGTTCTCTAATAAAAGAAGAAAGGGAGAATTACGGCCTGTCCAGAGAAATTTTTGCAGATCTTCTCCTCATCTCTGATCAGCACTTAAGTAGAGTTGAGGAAGGGACTGCCTTTTTGGGTGAGTCCCAGATAAAAATGGCAGCATCTGTCTTAGGGCTGGATCCATGGTTTTTGCAATATGGAGCAAAGAAAGAAGATTTTTCTGTAGAACAAGTAAGGACTGCATTGCAGAGGATCTGGCAGAAAATGGATGATTTTCAGCGATTACAGGAAGAAGTGCTAAAAGCCGTTTTTGGGATTTCTGAAGAAAAAAGATTTCAACCCCAGCGGATGACAGAAGAAGAGGATATATCTTATCAAATCTACGATACAAAGAATAAAGATTTTATCAGGGATTCGACCGGAACAATTATAAACTATACTCATGCGAATGAGGCATATACTGCAGCAAGGCAGATGGAAAGCCTGTCTACTATGATAGACCCTGATCTATCCGTGCAAGAGAAAAAACAGATCACTCTAGGAAAGAAAATAGATCGATTGATTTATCATCTGGATCCTTGGGAGTATCACAACCATGTGAAAGATTATGTTGCTCAGGAAGCGGTAACTGTTCGTATGGTCAAGGAGAACCGGATTGGCACACTAATTGATGGTATTACATCCTTTGAAATCACAGCTAAGGACTGGGTGATCCTAAATGATATTATCGAGGATTACAACGAGATTTCACCGGATCAGAACCGCCTGATCCGAATGGCAGATCTTGCAGAAAAAGAGGTCATGCTTGTCTATGGAAATCCAGCCAATCTGTTAGATATATCTTTGCAAACAGGGCAAGATATCTATACAGTCCTGGATGATGCTAAAATGCAGATCCTTGGGAATATACAAGTTAGTGTAGACACAGACAGCGTAGATGTCACTTATTCTATGTATGATAAATCCTTTGAAGTCATGCCGGCACTAACAGAACGTATGGACGAATTGGCACTGCTGCGGACATATGACTTTCCTGGTCTGGAGGAATCTATTGGCGTAGAAAAAGAGGGCAACATGATCACAATTTACGACAAAGAGACTCTAGATGAGGACGGGATGCCTCAAATCCTGATGAAATCAGACGCAAATGGTCAGATTTATTATCAGGCAGATTTGAATCCAGAACGTCAGAAGCAGGTAAAGAATGCCTTGAGAAGAGAGGCAGGGTTCAATAATCGCCTTGATGAGACAATTTTGTCAGAAGAGATTGAGGAGAGGAGAGAAGGACTACCTATCCAGGAAGTGAATCGTAATCAACCAAGCATTAAAAACTAGAGGAGAGCTTATGTCAGAAGAAACAAATGCCTTTTGGGGGCAGGTATCTCAAGCGAATCGGTACGCTACAACAGGGATTTTTGTGACTCTTGGAACTGCCAGAACCACAATGAAATTCATTCAGTTTCTCATGCGCCTGCACCAAGAAAAACTGATGTCTGAGGGGAAATTAAAGAATTTAGAACAGTTGATTCAATTGACAGGAGGAGAGATTGAGACAGTGACGATTCCCCTCTACGAAGGAATGAACCAGGAAGATCAGATCGAAAATATCAATTGCGCCTTAAAAGAACTGGGGATCGGACATCTTAACTTGCCAGATGCCAATAGTATTGCAAAAGCACTGGGAAAAGATGTTGGAATGAAGGCGAATATTCTCTATTATTCTGTGCCTAAAAATCAAATGCCAAAGATGGAGATCTTCATGAAGCACTATACCGAAGATGCAATGTCGGGTAAGAAATTAAGTGCAGAAGAAATTAAGGCATTTACAGATGGCCGTGTCTGTGCAATCAATTTGGATGAGCGCTGCCTGCCACAGCTGGAGAATATGATGCAAGCGCAGGGAGTGAGTTGGGGTGTTCTTGGTGACTTTGATTTTGACGATAAAATGAAGCAGATACTGGTTCCGATGGATAAGATCCGCACCGTGGAGATGGCATATCAGAGGCTTGCCAATCATTTAATGAGCCAGGGAGAGAAAGTCAATCCACTATCTGAAATCAGCTATCAGGACTATATTTCGAAATCCCGTGTCTCTCCAGAAAAGTACATGGACACGATGAAAGAAAATCCGGAGGTGGCAAATGCAATAAAGAAATACGAGAACAAACAGCCAGCGGTAGAAGAACAGAAGGTTATTGAGAACACAAGAAAAATTCGCTCTGTGAATGACCCTTCCTGTCAGGCCATGATGGAAGACAATCATTATTATTCTTTTGCTGTACAAAAAGATCGATTGGTCGATCATCCGCAAGATCAAATTTTACCGGTTATGCAGGAACAAATGCCGGATGATTTCCTGATTCGTATCCCCGGGACTTATGGAATGAAGGATGAAAGTAATCATTTGTCCGAACAGATGCTGGTAGTTCCCAGAGAACAGGTCTTTTTGGACGTTTCTGCACAGCCTGAGCGCTATGTTGTACACCTGGACAAGAGCCGAAAACCGGAGGTCTTACAGGCCAATGGGACATATTCGGATCGCTATCAGGATGCCAAAGAGGTCTATGAAAAGTATGCGGCTATGAGTCAGCGAGAGAACACAAGGCCATTGACCAGTGCAAAAGATCTGATCCAAGAGGAGCAGGAGAGTTTGAATAGCGGGCTGCTGGGAAAGATCAATATTGTATCAAATGATATTCCAAACAGTATTCCATTAAAGTAAGTAAAAACGTTTGCGTGCCGGATTCCGGCACGTATTTTTTGTAATAAGTCTGGTGGTAAAGTTCCACCATAAATAAGAGGTAACATATGCTGCGAAAACAAAAGATCAGCTCTCTGGTCTACGGAGGCCTGCTAATTCCAATTTTTTTGATTAGTTTTTTTCTCTCTGGACTTTTTCGATATTCAGGCGTGACAGTTTTAAATTTTGGAAGTTATTTAAATCAGATGTTTGAAGATAACTTCATTTTCCCTTGGCGTTACTATAATGCCAAGACACCAGCTTGTCTTGGCATGGGAATGCTGGTTTGGATCTTTTTAGTATCTTACCTGCAATTTCATTATCGTAACTTTCAGACCGGCAAGGAGTATGGTGTTGAGGATTGGGCAGATCCGGTGGAAGTAACACGACGTAGGAGCGAAAAAGATCCACGGAAGAATCGAATTTTAAGCCAAAACCTGCAGGTCGCTAAAGATGGGATCAAGGCGCCGCCCAATAATAATATGCTTGTTATGGGATCTGCAGGAACATATAAAACGACATCGATTGTCACACAAAATCTTTTGCAAGCGTCGGATAATTATATCGTCTTAGATGTTAAAGGAGAGCTTATGTATAAATATGGACTCTACCTGCAGTCAAAGGGCTATACTGTTCGATGTCTAAATTTAAAGGATCAATCGACCTCTGATCGATATAATCCATTTGCCTACATTGAAAAAGAAGAAGATGTTATCAAGCTGGTTTCTAATATTTATGATGCACTTACACCACCTCAGTCCGCTGCAAGTGATCCATTTTGGCAGGATGGGGCGATGCTTTACTTGCAGTCACTTTTCTTCTATGTGTGGATTGATACACAATATCAGAATGAGAATCAAAAGCCCGGGGAGAAAGTTAGAGTCGGTACGATTAACGATGTCATGCGCCTCGTCAATATGGAATCGCAGAAGATAGCAGAACCAACCAGAGAAAATCCAAACCCACCATCAAAGCTTCAAAAAGCCATGGAGGAGCTGGCAGCTAAGGGAGGAAAGTATGCGAATAATCCGGCAACAAGAGATTATCGAAAATTGAAAGAGGGTGCTCCGGATACGGTTAGATCGATCGTAATTATTGTTAATGCAAAACTAAAGCTGATGGAAGTAAAAAGCCTTCAGAGAGTCTTTGAAGCCGATGAAATTAATTTACGAGAATTTGCATACGGCGTAAAAGGATCCGCCAAAAGATTGACGAATAAAAAACTTGCTCTCTTTCTTTGCGTTAATGACAATGATAAATCATATAATTTTATATGTTCCATGCTCTATACGCAGGCAATGGAAATTCTTTGCCGAATTGCGGATACCGAGTTCCGGCAAAGAGGAGGAAAGCTTCCAATTCCGCTGGAGGTCTGGATGGACGAGTTTTATGCCGGTGCAAGGCCACATGATACAGAGTCACTCATGGGAATTGTAAGATCGCGTAATATAAGTTTGATTCCCATCTTGCAGTCAAAGGCGCAATTGGAGGACCTTTTCCCAAATGGGAAATGGGAAATCATTATGGATAACTGTCCAACAGTTGTCTTTCTTGGCGCAGGTGCCGGTGCTCTGGAGACACACAAATATATCTCTGAGCTACTTGGGAAAATGACAATCGACACCATGGGAGACGGCAAGAGTGGAATGCAAATCAACGCGAACTATAACCGGACAGGAGCGGAGCTTATGACGCCTGCAGCGGTCAAACGGATGGATAAGAAGTACTGTATTATCTTTTTGGATTCAGAGTATCCAATCTATGACAGAAAGGCGTTGCCCTGGGAAAAGGGAAACGACGGAAATTTTAATGAAGCGAACCGTCTAAATATGTGTACAAAGGACGGTGGGTATGTGCATCCTGTTATAACAGAAGTTTGCGATGATGGAACTTTGGTCACGATCCGAACAGATCAGCGTACAAGGCGGCAGGCAACCCCGCTTCCATCAAGAGATCAAATTCTGATCACCTTAGATATGAACTTAGACACACCGACCAAAGAAGAAAAAGAGGCCAGGACCAAACAAGTTTATCAATGGTATCAAGAGACACAGAAACATCAGGGAGACGCCGCACAGCAAGCATAAACTTAAATTTTACTCTTTACCCGTAACGGCAAAGTCTTTTGAAAGACAAAAAATTAATTTTGAGAGAGGGTTTTACATTATACTGCTATGCAGTACAATGTAATCTATGAATAGATTTAAAACCCTACGAAGGCAAACAGGGCTGTCACAAGTGAAGTTTTCCCAACGATATCATATCCCGCTGGGAACACTTCACGATTGGGAACAAATGAGAAAACAGCCACCAGAATATGTCATTCATATGCTGGAACAAATTGTAGATATTCCGTGGAGGAGAAATATGCCAGGTAAGCTAAATTCTGCAGTTTCAGTTGGCAAGAGACAACTGGTTGATTCCATATGGAAAAGTGCAGGTATTGAAGGATTAGGGACAACCTTTCCCAATACCGAGCGTATCTTGGAAAATATCCCGACAGAGACAACGAGGGATGAGGTCTTGTTCATTTTTAACATGAAGCGTGCATGGGAATTCTTGTTCGACAACATCGATTATCCAGTGACGATGGCCTATCTGAGGGAACTAAATAAAATCTGTATGACAGATATCCTCTTTGATGCAGGGGAAATTAGAACCTATCCGGTGACAATTGGAGGAACAAAGTGGACTCCAGAACTGCCTGATTATGAGACGATCCAAAGGGATGTGATGGCGATTGCAGATAATCCTGATAAGTTGGAGAGCGCCTTAGATATGTTTTGCTATGTGGCCAGGACTCAGATGTTTACGGATGGGAATAAGCGCGTTTCGCAGCTGATTTGTAATAAAATTTTGATGGATCATGATATTGGGATCCTGTCAATCCCATATGAAAAGATTGATGATTTCAAACAGAAGTTAGTATCATTCTACGAGAGCGGAGATCCAAGCAAACTAAAAACGTTTTTTAGAGAAACATCTTTGCTCCTAAATCCGGACTATGTTGAAAATATCGAAGAAGCAATTGGAGTGCTTCATTAGATGTTGAGGCCAAATTGCTATTGAACATCCCCCAGATGACATTTTTCCTGATAAGAAATGAGATGTCTATGCGCCATTTTCGTGTTTTAACCAGAATAGATCGGATCAAAATAGAGACGATGCTTAACACTGGACATAGTGTCAGAGAGATTGCAGATTTTCTCGGCTTCCACCGTAGCAGTATTTATCGAGAGATTAAGCGAGGTAAGTATGAACACCTGTGTTCTGACTATCAGACAGAAATTCGTTATAGCAGCGATCTGGCACAGAAGGATAGAGAATATAAAAAGGCGGCAACTGGAAGGAATGTAAAAATCGGATATGACCGAGAACTGGCTGATTTTCTCGAGCATTTGATTATAGAAGAGGATCTGTCTCCAGAGGCGGCTTTGTTCTATATAAAAAAGAATCAGATTCGATTTGATACAACAATAAGCGTCAGAACGGTCTATCGATATATTGATCACGGTGTTTTTTTACGTCTGACTAACAAAAATCTGCCGGTAAAAGGAAGAAAAGGACAGAAGTATCATGTGAAACGAGTTCAAAAGAGAGCTTCTGCAGGGAAGAGCATTGAAAGACGTCCGCAAGAAGTTTTATCCAGAAATAATTTTGGACACTGGGAGATGGATACCGTCAAGGGCAAGCAGAAAGTGACGAAAGGTTGTCTGTTGGTTCTGACAGAGCGCAAGACCAGGAGTGAACTGATTTTTAAGTTGAAAGATCAAAAGAGCGGTTCTGTTGTTCGGGCAATTGATCAATTAGAACAGAAGTTAGGAGATCGGTTTACAAAGATTTTTCAAACAATCACGGTTGATAACGGAGTGGAATTTTCCGACTATAAGGGGCTTGAAAGCTCCGTTCTTCATCCTGGCAAAAAGCGAACAGAATTGTATTATTGCCATGCGTATTGTAGTTGGGAGAGGCCATCAAATGAGAATCAAAACAAGTTGATTCGCCGGAAGATTCCCAAGGGGTTTGATATTGATCGGGTGACAGATAAGCAAGTGGTCGAGATAAATCAATGGATCAATCTGTATCCAAGAGGTATTTTTGACGGTTTTAACGCAAGTGATATGTGGGACAAAGAAATACCAAATCTAAAGTTGGAGAAAATCATATGAGGAAACAGACAAAACGTTTGAGTTATAACGACCGCAAGAAGATCGAGATGATGTTATCCAAGGGCTTTTCAAAGACCAAAATCGCCGAAGAGATGGGGATTTCTCGTTTTATCCTGTACTACGAGTTGAACCGATGTTATCGTGGAAAATATTCAGCTGACCAGGCTCAGAAAACAATCGGGGTTCCAAGAAAAGAGTTACTAAAAAAATTACACAAAACGGAGGAGTGATTTTTGTGCACAGTTCCATCCTTTTTCTGTCGCAAGACTATTGACAACTCTCACAGAGGCGGAATAGGGGAAAATTATGCTTGCGCCGGGATTCGAAATCCGCTACAATAGTTTTCGTTGTAGCGGGATGTAGCGCAGGTGGTAGCGCGCTTGACTGGGGGTCAAGAGGCCGCAGGTTCAAGTCCTGTCATTCCGACGAAGACGAAAACCCTTGCAGAGCTTGAATTTACAGGCTTTGCGGGGGTTTTTCTTTTTGACCGAATAGAGCATATGTTCGATAAAATCTAATGATCAATATGAAAATGATTTTTATATTGACAGGGATAAGAGAGAACTTCATAATATGGAAATGGTTTTCATATTATCGGGAAGGGATGATTTGTTCCATGAAGAAGGCTGAGTATCAGACCAGGCAGAGGCGGCAGCTGATTGACTATATGAAATCGACTGGCGGGAAGCATTTTACAGCTTCTGATGCAGTTCATTACTGCAGGGATCGGGAGCTTGGGATCGGGACGACGACCATCTATCGTCAGCTGGACAAGCTGGTTTCAGAGGGACTGGTTCGCAAGTACCTGATTGACGAGAAGACAGCCGCCTGCTTCGAGTATCTGGGAGACCAGAACAGGGACTGCCGTGAGCACTATCATCTCAAGTGCGAGTCCTGCGGCAGATTGATTCACCTGGACTGTCAGATGGTTGATGCCTTTGTGGAACATATCCTGGAGCATCATGGATTTGCTATCAATCCGGCCAGAACGACCTTCTTCGGACTCTGTCAGGAGTGTCGAAGCAAAGCCGGGTCGTGTACAGCAGAGTGAAAACCAGATGCAGGCAAGCGTTTTCGAAGAGAAGGAGAAGAGAATGAGAGGAAAGAGAATCGCGGCTGTTCTGATGGCTGGGCTGTGCGCCTTTGGCCTGATGGCCTGCGGTGGGACTAAGAATGCCGCAAAGAGTGATTCGGATACCAAGACAGCTGCGGAGTCTAAGAGCGACAGCGGTAAGAAACTTAAGATTGTGACGACGATTTTCCCGGAATATGACTGGGTTGAGAGAGTTCTAGGGGATAAGGCCGGTAACGCGGAAGTAACCATGCTTATGGATAAAGGAGTAGACCTGCACAGCTTCCAGCCCACGGTTGAAGATATTGCCAAGGTTTCTTCTGCGGATGTCTTTGTCTATGTAGGCGGAGAGTCAGATGCCTGGGTTAAGGATGCCCTGAAGAACAAGACCAATCCCAATCAGAAGACCATTAACCTGATGGAGGTTCTGAAGGATCGTGTCAAGCCTGTTGAGCAGAAAGAGGGTATGCAGGAGAATACGCATGAGGAACATGAGG
The DNA here is from genome assembly GCA_027682585.1 of Lachnospiraceae bacterium AF51-6-b8A. Lineage (GTDB taxonomy): Bacteria > Bacillota > Clostridia > Lachnospirales > Lachnospiraceae > Shuttleworthia. The sequence continues at coordinate 158,496 of JAQCZH010000001.1, forward strand.
ACGGAGAGGAAGAGTTGGACGAGCATGTCTGGCTTTCACTCAAGAATGCCGGGATTGTTGTAGACCAGATCCAGAAGACACTGGCAGAGGCAGATCCGGATAATGCAGAGGCTTATGCCAAGAATGCCAAGGCTTATGGAGAACTCCTGAAGGATTTGGACAAGAAGTATCAGGCGGCGGTGGATTCCGCTAAAAATAAGACGCTGATCTTCGGCGACCGCTTCCCCTTCCGCTATCTGGTCAATGACTATGGACTGGATTATTTTGCGGCCTTTGAGGGATGTGATGCTGAGTCTGAGGCAAGCTTCGAGACAGTGGCATTTTTGGCCAAGAAGATCAAAGATCTGAAGCTCCCGGCTGTCCTGACGATTGAGGGTGAGACACACAAGCTGGCTGAGTCGATCAAGCAGAATTCCGGCGTCGCGGATTTGAAGGTCTTGAGTTTAGACTCCATGCAGTCTGTCAAGGCAGAGGATGTAGCCAACGGAGCCACCTATATCAATGTGATGAGCAAGAACCTTGATCTGCTTAAGCAGGCCATGAATTGACGGATCGGATACAAAGATAGAGGAAGAAGATATCCTGCCTGTTGGATCAGGCAGGATATTCGGCTGTCAGGAGAACATTTCCTGTTTTCAAGGGGCGCAGACTTCAAAAGCCGGAGAAGAGGCTCATATTGTCTGATAGAAGAGAAAAAATGGATATTTTGACCTGTAGGGATCTGACCCTGGGATACGGGGAACAGATCCTGGTAGAAAAACTAAATTTTCATCTGCCGAAAGGGTCCTATCTGTGTATTGTGGGTGAGAATGGGGCCGGGAAATCCACCCTTATGCGGACGCTGCTCAAGCTGCAGGAACCCTTGTCCGGCAGAATCTGGCTGGATGAGGAAGCAGCGGCGGGCGGGATCGGCTATCTGCCTCAGCAGACCCAGACGCAGAGAGATTTTCCGGCGTCAGTGAAGGAGATCGTCCTTTCCGGATGTCAGGCCAGAGGTTCCTGGCACCCTTTCTATACAAGAGAGGAGAGGGAGCGGAGCCACCGCTGTATGCATCGGCTGGATATCTGTCATCTGCAGGATCGTTCCTATCGGAAACTGTCTGGCGGTCAGCAGCAGAGAGTATTGCTGGCCAGAGCTCTGGCTGCAACGGATCAGGTTCTTCTCTTGGATGAGCCGGTAACTGGACTGGATCCCAAGGCCTCTTTGGCCATGTACGAGGTTGTGGAGAAGCTTCATCAGGAGGGAATTACGATCATTATGATTTCTCATGATGTGCGGGCATCGGCAGAGAATGCCAGCCACATTCTTTATATGGGGGATCAGGTTTTCTTCGGAAGTTCCGGAGAGTTCGCAGAGAGCCCAATCGGACAATATTATCTGGCGAGAGGAGGACAGCATGCTTGACATACTGATGCGTTACCTGGCTTATCCTTTTGTGCGCTACGCTCTTATTGTGGGCGTTCTGATTGCCCTGTCTTCCTCTCTGCTTGGAGTGACTCTGATTCTTAAGAGGTATTCTTATATTGGCGATGGATTGAGCCATGTGGCCTTCGGAGCCATGGCGGTTGCGACAGTCTTGAAATTGTCGAATCATCTGGCCCTGATTCTGCCTCTGACCATCCTGGCAGCCATCGTCTTGCTGCGGTCCGGACAGAATGCCAAGATCAAAGGGGATGCAGCCATTGCCATGCTTTCGGTCGGAGCCCTGGCCATGGGGTACTTGCTTATGAATATTTTTGGTACCGCTTCGAATCTGGCCGGTGAAATCTCTACAACGCTCTTTGGGTCGACGACGATTCTGACTCTGACGATGCAGGATGTGATCCTCTGCCTGATTCTGTCAACTCTGGTTGTGGCTATGTTCATTGTCTTCTATCATCGGATTTTCGCCGTGACCTTTGATGAGACCTTCGCCAGGGCGGTCGGCATTCGCGCTGGAACCTGGAATCTTTTGATTGCGGTCATGATCGCTCTGGTGGTTGTCCTGGCCATGAATCTGGTGGGGGCGCTTCTGGTATCAGCTCTGGTTATTTTTCCGGCTCTTTCCGCCATGCGGATCTTTCAGAGTTTTCGGGCGGTTACGATCTGTTCGGTGATTCTCTCTGTTGGCTGTGCTCTGGCGGGAATTCTGATCTCTATTCTGGCAGGAACCCCGGTCGGTTCCACCATTGTGGCGGCGGACATTATCGCATTTGTCATCTGTCTGTTTGTGGGGAAAAACTGATGTGAGCACTCTGTGGTCATGAGTAAAGATGTAAAAAAGACAAGATATTATCAATCTAATAAAATGAAGTGACACAGGGAGTGCGCAGATCTCGGTTCGAGTGTGTGATATCACTGAAAATCTCGGGATTAGAAGTATAAGAAGCCGACCGCTGTGATTGCAGATACGTTTCATGGACCTGCAATCACAGCGGTCGGCTGTTCTAATGATGACAACGGAGTCCCTGCGGAGCAGGTTTTTATTGCCTCTTTGAATCGCCTGCTTGCAATATGGGGGCAGCTGCGATGGATGGTTTACGGGAAATTATTCTACCGTGACTGACTTGGCCAGGTTCCTGGGCTGGTCAGGATTGATCCCCTTGCTGACAGAGGTATAGTAACCAATCAGCTGGCAGATGACGATGGATTCAAAGATGGAGAAAACGTCGTCAACTCGGGGAATGCTGAAGTGGACGTCGCAGATCGTCGGATCCGTGATTTTCTTGTCCTCGCTGATCAGGATGACATAGGCGCCTCTTGCCTTGGTCTCCCGGATATTGGAGATGACTTTGCTGTAGACCTTGTGCTGGGTTGCAAGAGCAATCACAGGAACACCGTCGTCGATCAGAGAGATGGTTCCGTGCTTTAACTCACCGGCAGCGTAGGCCTCCGCATGGATGTAGGAGATCTCCTTGAGCTTTAAGGCGGCCTCCATGGCGACACGGTAATCCAGGCCGCGCCCGATATAGAAGGCGCTGGGAACGTTGGTAAGCCGATCCGTCAGATCTTGGATTCGGTTCTCGTGAGAGAGAACCGTTTCCATGCGGCTGGGCATTTCCCTGAGCGTGGCGAGGAAATGCTGTGCCTCTTCCCTGGTCATTTTGCCCTGAACCAGGCCGATTTTAGCCGCAAGCAGGTAAAAACTGGCGACCTGCACGGTGTAAGCTTTGGTACTTGCAACTGCAATCTCGGGGCCCGCGTGTGTATAGAGAACCTGGTCGCTCTCGCGGGCGATGGAGGAACCCTTGACATTGACAATGGCCAGTGTTTTATGGGTGTATCGCCGGGCCAAACGCAGAGCCTCCAGAGTATCAATGGTTTCTCCAGACTGGGAAGTCACGATGACCATGGAATTTTCATTGAGGACGGGGCGCTCATAGCGGAATTCTGAGGCAATGGCAACGGTGACTGGAATACCGAGAATATTCTGAATCATGTTCTTCCCCGCCATTCCCGCATAAAGGGCGGTACCGCATGCGACGACGGTGATGTCAGAACAATTCTCGAAGAAAGAGTCTGGAATGTTGTCAGCGGAGAAATCCGGAAGGTTGTCGGGACTAATGCGGGGCTCAATGGTGCGGACCAATGACTCCGGCTGCTCGTGGATCTCCTTGATCATGTAGTGGGGATAGCCCTCCTTCTGAGCAGCGGTGATATCCCAGTTCACCTCCTGATATTCCGGCTCCACATGATTTCCATCGAGGTCCTCCATGGAAATCGAGTCAGAGGTCAAGGTGAGGATATGATATTCCGGAACAATGAAATAGCGCCTGCTGTATTCAATGAAAGCGGTCAGATCAGAGGCGATGAAGGCTCCCTCGCTGTCTGTCAGGGTGGCGACCATAGGGCTGACATTGCGGAGAGCATAAATCTTGCCGGGCTGATCCGCGAACATAATGCAGAAGGCAAAGGAACCCTTTAAAAGGCCGGAAACCTCGCGGAGAACGGCGGTGGGATCTCCCTGGTAGAGCCGGTTGATCAGAGCACAGGCAACCTCCGTGTCCGTCTCGGACTTGAGATCGTTCTGTAACTGATAAGTCTCGATGAGTTCGTGGTAATTTTCAATAATGCCGTTGTGAATCAAAGTGGTCTTGCCAACTTTGTGGGGATGGGCATTGGCGTTGGTGACGCCGCCGTGTGTTGCCCAGCGGGTGTGCCCGATCCCGCAGACAGAAGTGTTGTCGTCATCGCATATCGCGCGTAAGTCTTTCACCTTGCCCGCGGTTTTGCGAACAGAGATGTGGGCGCGGTTGTCCTTGAAAAAAGCGATGCCGGCACTGTCATAGCCCCGGTACTCAAGTCGCTCAAGTCCGTTCAGCAGGATGTCCTGCACGGGGATTGATCCGGTAAATCCGATAATTCCACACATAAAAGTCTCCCTATACTCATATAAGCTGTATGTCTTTTTATACGGTTACAGTTCCTTTGTCTCTCCGTTGCCGGATTCTTTGCCAACTGTATGCGCAGCCGTATCTGCGGTCAGGCATCCGCCGAATCTTCGATCACCTGACACCTCGTCGACCCGAATCTGAAAAGCTTATCCATGAACAGTGGATAAAACTCGATCGGGTGCATGGCGCTAAAGTTTTTGAACTTTTCGAAATTCTCTGCCTCCTGCCAGGGAACGAGACAACTATACCATAGGAGCCGGGAAAATGGTTAGCGCTATTATGCGCCATTGAAACGTTGGCGCATACTCTTTGTGACAAAGCTGTTTTTTCACTTGTTGAAAACAGGCGGCTACAGGGTTAGATTCTAGACTATAGGGTGCCTGATAGTCCGGAATATCAGCGCAGCAAAGATAGTGTTGACAGATAGTAAGGGATGAAGAATATGAAGACAAAGGTACAGGCTTTTGGCCGATTCCTCAGCGCAATGATCATGCCAAACATTGGGGCATTTATCGCATGGGGATTAATGGCCGCACTTTTTATTGATACGGGATGGCTTCCAAACGCCAGTCTGAGCAAGATGGTTGGGCCAATGTTGAGCTATCTGCTCCCCATTCTGATCGGTTATACTGGCGGGAAAATGGTGGGCGGATCAAAAGGCGCTGTGATGGGGGCAATTGCCACCGTTGGAGTGATTCTGTCCAACCCGGATATGACGATGCTGATGGGGGCGATGGCAATGGGGCCCCTGGCTGGACTTGTGATTAAACTCTTTGATAAAGCTGTTGAGGGAAAGATTAAGCCGGGATTTGAGATGCTGGTCAATAATTTCTCTGTCGGTATTCTGGGACTGCTCATGGCGATTGTGGGTTATCGGGCAATGGGGCCGATCATGGCGGCAATTCTGCTTGTCCTCCAGTCGGGGGTTCAGGTCCTTGTGGAGCACGGACTTTTGCCTCTGGTTTCCATCTTTGTAGAACCGGCTAAGGTACTCTTCCTTAACAATGCGATCAATCACGGGATTTTTACCCCACTTGGAGCAGAAAATGTCAAGGAAGTGGGGAGATCGGTTTTCTATATGATTGAGACCAATCCAGGTCCCGGTACAGGCGTGCTGCTGGCCTATTGGATGTGGTCCAGAGACAAGATCACCAGGGCATCTGCTCCCGGAGCACTGATCGTGCATCTGCTGGGCGGTATCCACGAGATATCATTTCCCTATATTCTTATGCAGCCTCTTCTTCTTCTGGCAACGATCGGAGGATCTATGGCGGCTATGTTCTACAACACCATATTTCACCTGGGACTCGCCTCCCCGGCGTCTCCAGGATCCATTTTCGCCTATGTAATTGCGGCGCCTAAGGGATCAACTGTGCAGGTGTTCCTGAGCGTTGTCATCGCAGCTGCGGTTTCCTTTGTGATTGCGACACCAATCATCAAATTTACTTCTGCAAGGGCGACTCTTGAGGATGCACAGAATCAAAAGGAGCAGATGAAGGCAGAGTATAAGGGACAGACCACAGAAGCTTTGGGCGGAACAGTTGACCCGGGTGTGTCAACAGGCGCTGGTTTGAAGACGGCGGATCGGATTATCTTTGCCTGTGATGCGGGGATGGGTTCCAGTGCGATGGGAGCTGCCGTTCTGCAGAAAAAACTGAAGGCGGCGGGCGTGAACGACATCAAGGTCGATCATGCTTCCGTATCAGAAATTCCTGCCGAGGCGAGGCTGGTTGTCTGTCATCAGGATCTGGCCGCGCGGGCCAGAAAAAGCGCGCCTGCGGCAAGAGTCATTACAATCACGAACTTTATGGCCGCTCCGGAATACGATGCTCTGGTTACAGAGATCAAGAATGCGCGCGGACAGTAACGGCAGTCTTGCCTTCTGAAGATTTCCTGACAGGTGACAGAGAAGAGAGGAGGAAAATGATATGCTGCTGACAAATCGCATCAGAGAAATCCTTCTTTTTCTGCTGGATGCCGAGGGGGCACGGAAGGAAGATGATATTGCTGAGCAGATCGGCGTCAGCCGCCGAACCGTCCAAAGAGAGATGGAATATTTAGATGGAGCTCTAAAAGACTATGATCTGGTTCTGCATCGGAAAAAGGGAGTCGGGATTTTTGTTACAGGTACAGATCAGGCAAAACAGAGACTGCGAGAGGAATTAGAAAAAGGAGAAATGAGCGGGCCGACGGATGCGGCAAAGAGGAGAAATCAGCTGCTCTTTGAACTGATCCGGGATGGAGCTCCGAGAAAGACTTATTATTACAGCCAGTTGTTGGGGGTATCTGAGGCGACGGTCAATAAAGATATGTCTGCTCTGAGTCCCTGGCTGGAGAAAAATCATCTGAAACTGATAAAAAGGCAGGGATTCGGCGTTGCCCTGAGCGGCAGTGAACGGGATCTGCGGGCTGCCATGCGGCGCTATATCGATGAGAACATATTCGTGCCCTGGGCCAGTATTGGCGAACTGCGGGAGTCGGCGGCAGGAACCCTCATGCATACGAGAGATCAGCACCTGTACGCGCTTCTCGCGACGGATACCGTCAGCCGAGTGTATGAGGTTCTGAAGAGGATGCGCAAGAAGGAGGCCAGACTGAGAGGACTGGCGGAAAGCTCCTGCACGAATCTCATCTTCCATCTTGCGATTGCTGTGGAGCGCATCCAAAAAGGAGCCATTGTGGAAGAAGATCCCGGATTGGTTCACAAACTGGGAACCTGGGAGGAGTATGCTCTGGCAGGTAAAATCCGGTCCGGAATCGAAGAGGAATTTTCCATTCAGATGCCGGACCAGGAGTTATCGTATATTCTGCTTCATCTCCTGGGAGCCAAGGCGGCCTATGGAGAGTCAGAAAAAGATGGCTCTGCGCCTCTGTTTCCGGAAGAAGATTTGCTTGCGCTGATTGATCAGATGATCGATTACTTTGATCATGAAATTGCCAATCGACTGAAGTGTGATGAGGAGCTGATCCGCGGCCTGATGATGCATCTGCAGCCGGCCATGTTCCGGATGTCAGAGAAAATGAGCATTTATAATCCGGTTTTGCCGGACATCCGGCGGGAGTATCCGGAGATCTATGAGAAGAGCAAGCATGCGGCGGAGGCCATCAGGGAAAAAACAGATTTTGAGGTCAGTGATGATGAAATCGGTTTTCTCAGCATGCATTTTGGCGCGGCGGTTGAGAAAGTCCAAAAGAGAGATAAGAAGAGGAGAAAGGTATCCATCGGTATCATCTGTTCCAGTGGATTCGGAGTCGCTCAGCTGATGATCGCGCGGCTGACCAGCATCTTTGGCCAGGAGGCTGATCTGTCGGCCTATGCGCTGAAAGATCTGACAGAGCATGTGGAGAGGCGCACGGACTTTTTTGTGACAACCTTTGACTGGCATGCGGATGAGATTGATTCAATTCAGGTCAACCCGCTGGTGCCGGAAAGCGATATTGAGAAGATCAGAAACAAGATTGAAGAATATGCCTATGTGGAGCGGGAGTCAGAAAATGATGCCTTTGACCGGCAATTGGATCAGGCAAATGAGGCAATCATCGAAATTCGAGGGCTGATTCGAAGATATTGCAATTATGAGTTGGATGCCAGAGTAACTTTTCAGGGATTGATTCAAAATCTGGCAGGAAAGATCACAGATTCTCAGATGATTGCGGAAGAAATCGCGGGAAGCATACAGAGGCGTGAGCATTTAAACAGTCAGATTTTTCCGGAACTGGATCTGGCTCTTTTGCACTGCCGAAGCAGGCTGATCAGAGAGCCGGTTTTTATCACCTGCAGACCCATGGGGAAGGAAGTTTTTGAGGATCCTAATTTCAGGGGGGTCAGAGCAGTGATCTTTATGGTGATGCCGGAGGATAAGCGAGTGCGCATGCACAGGCAGATCCTGGGACAGATCAGCGCATCCATGATACGCGATGAGACCTTTGTCGACGCGATTCTCTTTGGCAGTGAAAGGCAGGTGAGAAGTGGGCTTAAGAAGATTTTGAGTGAGTATTTCTATGATTATCTGAAGAATATCTGAGTGAGGTCTGAAGCTATGAGTGAAGTGCTGAAGAAGGAAAATATTTATTTGAACTGCGCGCTGGAGAGCAGAGAGGCAGTGATTCGACGGATCGGCGAGATCTTTGCCAGGGACGGGTACGCAACAGATCAGTATACAGAGGCCATGCTGGAGAAGGAGAAAGTCTTCGATACGGCGATTGGCAGCAGTCTGGCCATCCCTCATGGCATTGAAAGTATGAAGGATCAGGTCTTAAAGCCAGGAATCGTTGTCATGACTTTTCCCCGTGGATTGTCCTGGAGGGAGGGAGAGATTGTCAAATTAGTGATCGGGATCGCCGCCAATGGCGATGAACATATCGACATCCTGTCCAATATCGCAGTTCATTGCGCAAGTGACGAGGAGACAGAGGAGATTATCTGCAGTTCAAGAGAGGAGATCTATGATCTCTTTGCCGGCGTGTAAATGATGCGTGCGGGGTGCCGACAGAATTTCAGGAGAAAGAAGGTAAGACAAATGAAAGCAAAAGCAGTCAGAATGTATGGAACGAGGGATTTGAGATTGGAGGAGTTTGAACTTCCGGAGATTAAGGACGATGAGATCCTGGCCAAGATCTACTCCGACAGCATCTGTATGTCCACCTATAAGCTGGTTGAACAGGGGAAGAAACATAAGAGGGCGCCTCAGAATATAGATACCAATCCGGTGATTGTCGGGCATGAGTTCGCCGGAATTATTGTCAAGGTCGGCAAGAAATGGCAGGACCGGTTCAAGCCGGGCATGCGCTTTGCCCAGCAGCCTGCGCTGAACTATAAGGGAAGTCTGGCTTCTCCCGGGTATTCTTACGAGTGGTATGGCGGGGATACGACCTACTGCATCTTCCCCCACGAAACCATGGAGCTGGGGGCTTTGATGCCGTTCGACGGCGACAGTTTCTATAAGGCGTCACTGGGTGAGCCGATGAGTTGTTGTATCGGTGGTTATCACGCCATGTATCACACCAATAAGCAGAATTATGACCATGAAATGGGAACCAAGAGAGGCGGTAATATTCTGATTGCCGGCGGCTGCGGACCGATGGGACTGGGCTCTGTTTCCTATGGCCTGGTCTGTGATTATCACCCGAAGAAAATTGTGGTCACTGATGTTGATGATGCCAAGATCGAACGGGCAAAGGAGGTCATCAGCCCGGAATATGCAGCTGAGCACGGAGTAGAATTGATTTATGCCAATACTGCCAGGATGGATGATCCCAAGCAGGGCCTGATGGATCTGACCGAAGGACATGGTTATGACGATGTCTTTGTCATGGTTCCGATCCCCGCAGTCTGTCAGCTGGCAGGCAGTGTTCTGGCTTTCGATGGCTGCCTCAACTTTTTCTCCGGTCCGACGGACAAGAATTTCTCTGCCAATATGAATATGTATGATCTCCACTATACCAGTACCCACCTGATGGGAACGACAGGCGGGAATAATAATGACCTGATCGAGGCCAATCGGTTGGCGGCCAGCGGCCAATTGGATCCCTCCGTTATGATCACACATGTCGGCGGGATTGACAGCATTGCAGAGACTACTTTGAACCTGCCAAAGATCAAGGGGGGAAAGAAGCTGGCCTATACCCAGTTTGATATGCCCATGACAGCGATTGAAGATTTCGCGGAACTCGGGAAGTCAGATCCCTTCTTCGCGAAACTGGATCAGTGTTGCAGGGCCCACAAGGGATTATGGAACCCTGAGGCCGAGAAGATGCTCTTTGAACACAAGGGAGTGAAGGTGGAGTTTTGAATGAAGCATGTATGATCTGCCCCATCTGTCAGATGACGATGACCGTTCCATGGATTTGTGTGGGTAATTCTTTTTTGACAGATGCAATGCATGCTCAGAACTGCCGGGAGTCAGTGACAGATTGGAATTGAACGGTGCCGGATCTGCCTGGCGAAAGATTCAAAAAAGAGTCAGACTTCCGCCGAGAAGTCTCGGTCAATGTGAATGGAGCAGGTAAGATCCGCTCCCATCCGCTGACGGACAGTCTCCCCGATCTGCAGCAGCAGCTGTTCATCAGACAGGTAGAAGCCATAGGGAACCAGAAGATCGAAGACCAGTTTGGTCTTCGATTTTTTGTGAACGATGCGAAAGTCATGCATGCTCAGGCGGGAATCAATCTTCTTGAGAATGTCAAGCATTTGCCCGGTCTTTTTAAGAACCTCCGGATCATCCAGGATAATGGGATCGACATGGATGGTGGTTTCACAGCCGAACTCCCGCTGGATGGCATCTTCCGCCTCATCCAGCTCGTCATGGATATCAAGCAGCCTGGAATTGGCAGGAGCCTCGGCATGCAGGGAGACATAGACGCGGCCGGGACCGTAATTATGGATGATCAAATCATGGATCCCCAGTATGGAGGGATAGGAACAGACAATTTCCTCAATCCGTCTGACCATCCCGGGATCGGGGGCCTGGCCCAGAAGGGGAGAGGAAGTGTCCCTGATAGCGTCGATCCCTGCTTTGGTAATAAAGCAGGCCACAATGATGCCGGCCAGAGCGTCTATGCGGCTGATGTCGGTCAGGCGGGTCAGAAGCAGGGAGACCAGGACGACGCCGGTGGAGAGAACGTCAGACAGGCTGTCTGTGGCGGCTGCTAGGATGGTGGTGGAACGGATTTTTCGGCCAATTCTGCGGTTGTAGCCAAACATATAGAGCTTTACGGCGATGGAGAGCAGGAGGATTCCTGCAGTGAGGGCAGTCAGGTGAATGGGCTTGCTCTCAAAAAGCCCCAGGATGGAGTCCCGAAAGAGCTCTACGGCCATGAGGAGGATGAGCAGAGAGACGATAAAGCCGGCCAGATATTCAATGCGGCCGTGCCCGAAGGGGTGCTCGGGATCGGCTTCATGGGAGGAGAGGCGAAAACCGGCCAGGGTCACGATGGAGGAACCGGCGTCAGAGAGATTGTTGAGGGCATCGGCAGTTACAGCAATGGAGCCGGTTGCCAGTCCTGCCAGAAATTTTGTCAGTGCCAGAAAGAGATTGAGCAGGATTCCGGCCAGACCACAGATCATGCCCCAGGCCTTATGACGCTGGATTTCGTTCATAGAGGATTCGTTTTTCAGGAAGAAATAGGAGAGAAAGCTGATCATGGTCAGACCTCATTGTGTGAATGCGATGATCTTTACGCTGGTTTCCTGATAAGCTGTCAGGTCGAAGAAAATGGAGAAGACAGGAAGTCCTGACGATTGTTGGCGGGCAGGAAACTTCAGAAACTCTTGCCGGCCGTGATAGGGCAGGGGGCTTCAGAAAATCTTGTTATCTATTGTAGGACAGGGGGGAGGTTTTGAGAAGAGGGGAGAGGACGAAGGAATGGCAGAGAGATCAATCATTGAAGATTGATTTAGCGTGATCTGATCCGCAGACCGGGAAGATCTGAGATAGATGGAGTAAGATATCTGATCTGTCAGAAATTCGTGTATGATAATAGAGAATCATATCGAGTCGGAATGATTGAGAAAGAGGCTGACGATGGCAGAGAAAGAATTATTGGCGGTTTCCTTCGGGACCTCCTTTGCTGAGGCGAGGAAGACAGATATTGGAGGCATAGAGCAGGCGCTTGCAAGGGCATATCCGGACTATCTGGTCGCGCGGGCTTTCAGTTCGCCGCGGGTGATCCAGCATGTCCGCCGGAAGGATGGGGAACAGGTGGACTCTGTCAGCCAGGCCCTGGAAAGAGCTCTTGCCGCAGGAATCAGACAGCTTGTTCTGCAGCCGACTTACCTCATGCATGGCATTGAATATGAACTGATGACGAAGACATTGAGAAAATACGAGGATCGCTTTGCGTCGGTAGCTGTGGCAGAACCCCTTCTGGGAGATGCCGGCGAGGATCCGAATCATTATTCGGAGGATATGCTTGAAGTGGCTCAGGCCGTCCTGGAAGACACAGAGGAGATGGGAGGCTTGTGCAGAGATAAGAGGTCAGGTTCCAATTCCGCTTGTACAGGCAGAGATCGGATCGCTTTGGTGCTTATGGGGCATGGAACGGAACACAAGGCTCACCTCGTCTATCGGCAGTTTCAAAAGCTCTTCCAGGATGAGGGCAGGAGAGATGTCTTTGTTGCGACAGTAGACGGGAATGATCCCGAGACAGATGTCCGAAAAGTGATCGCCGATGTGAAAAGAGGGGAGTTTACGCATGCGATCCTTCGCCCGCTCATGGTGGTTGCGGGAGATCATGCAAATAACGATATGGCTGGGGACCGGGAAGATTCCTGGAAGAATCTTTTTGCGGCTGCGGGAGGCTTCGAACAGATCGACTGTCGGATGGGTGGATTGGGCCGCCTGCGGAAGATCCAGCAGATCTATGTGGAGCATGCCGGGGCCGCAATGTGAAATGCGCCCCAACGGTACTGCATTGGGAGAAACAGCATCGCCCTGGAACCGGAAGAGGATCTGATTTTAAAGAAAAGGCGCTGTCCCAGGAGAAAGCAGGAGCAGGGTCTGTCGAAGATCAGAACTTGAAAACAACCTTGAGTAATAGGAGCGCAAGTACGGCAAGGATGATGGGACGGGTAATGCTCGTTCCGTTTTTCATGGCCAGACCGCTTCCGACATAGTTGCCAAGCATATTGGCGGCGGCAGCAGTAATGCCAAGAGTCAGCAGTACCTGTCCGTTAATCAGGTAGACGATGGCTCCGGCGACACTGGTGGTCAGGTTGATGGCCTTGGTCATACCGTTGGCCTGGGTCATGGGAAGCCTGGCCAGGATGGTCAGGCCGATGATGAGGAAGGTGCCGGTGCCGGGACCGTAGAAGCCGTCGTAGATGCCGATGAAGAAGGCCAGAAGGCAGGCGATGAGGGCAGTCACCCTCCTGGATGCCCGCTCTGATGCATCGTGCTCCTTGAAGAGATTCTTATTGAGGACCAGAAATGCAGTGACCGGCAGAATGAAGTAGAGCAGGTAGGTCATCATTTTCGTGTCGATGACCAGGGCCAGGTGGGCGCCCAGGGTAGAACCGATAAAGGCCATGAGAATAGCAGGTAGCGTTGCCTTCCATGGGATCAGCCGATTGATGGCGAAGCGGCTGGTGGTCAGTCCGGTTCCCCAGGCGGAGGAGAACTTGTTGGTGGCTACTGCCGGAATCGGCGGAAGGCCGGCCAGAAGATATGCTGGCAGGGATACCAGGCCGCCGCCTCCTCCGATGGAATCGACAAAGCCGCCCAGAAAAAGAAGGGGAAGAACAATGAGGTAGGTGTGGATGGTGACTTGCAAGGGCTTCTCCTTACTGAATCCAGTGAAAGGACATGTGCGGAGTTCGTATTTGGGGTCCCTGAAAGCTGGAACAAAGAGATGCTGCTTCAATGCGCTTGCGCAGATTTCTTGGCGGCCTTGCGGTTCTCGAGGGCATTTACCACCATGGTGCATGCCGCGTCACCAGTGATGTTGACGGTGGTACGGCCCATGTCAAAGATGCGGTCAACGCCGGCGACTAAGGCAATGCCGTCGACCGGAAGACCGACAGACTGAAGAACCATAGCCAGCATAACCATGCCGGCCCCGGGAACACCTGCGGTTCCGATGGAAGCTAAGGTAGCAGTTAAGACGATGGTCAGCATCTGGGAGAAGGTCAGGTTGATCCCGTAGCAGGAGGCGATAAAGATAGAACAGACACCCTGGTAGATCGCGGTTCCATCCATATTAATGGTTGCGCCCAGAGGAAGGACGAAAGAGGCGATTTCCTTCTTGGCCCCAAGTTTCTCGGTGCATTCCATATTCAGAGGAAGAGTTCCAACCGAGGAGGCGGACGAGAAGGCGAAGAGGATAGCGGGCATCATTCCCTTAAAGAATGTAAGAGGGCTGATCTTAGCTGCGGTGCGGACAGTGAGGGAGTAGACCAAAATGGCGTGAACCAGATAACAGATGTAAGCAACTGCAAGGACAGCGGCCAGAGAACCTAAAATAGCGGGCCCGTTTTCAGCGACAACGGGAGCCAGCAGGCAGAAGACACCGATGGGAGAGAGGGTTAAGATCATCTCCATGACTTTGAGACAGGTGTCGTTTAAAATGTTGACCGCTTCTTCGACCTTGCTCATTCTGGGGCCGATCTGCATGATGGCGAAGCCAATGAAGAGGGAGGCTACAATGACCTGAAGCATATTTGCCTCGGCAAAAGGCTTGATGAAGTTGCTGGGGAAAATACCGACGATGGTGTCCATGAAGCTGACCGTGGACTCAGTCTTATAGGAGAGATCTGTCGTGGTCAGTACAGGGAAGATTCCCCTAAATAGATTGGCAATGATCAGTCCAATGGTGATGGCAAAGGCGGTCGTGAGGAGGTAGAAGCTGATCGTTTTGCCTCCGATGGAGCCTACCTTGCGGACATCCTGCAGGGAGATGACGCCGGCCATGATCGAGAAAAAAACCAGGGGGGCGACAATCCACTTGATCAGGTTCAGAAAAATGACACCGAAGGGCTTGATATAGGTTTTGGCAATTTCAGCCTGGCCTAGGCAGGCGAAGATAGATCCGATGATGATGGCCAGTACCAGAGCAATGAAAATCTGGCTGGTCAGTGAAAGCTTGCTTGATTTTGTCTCAGACATAATCTCTCCTATTATGTGGAAGTCGTTCGAATGAATGGTTGGAATATTTACGGGGCGTATATGGGATTGTCTCTGGCAATGGAATACCGCGGAGCGCGGATGGATTGTACAGAGGCAACGAAGTTACGCACGCAGACTATCATACAGAGGAGCAGGCATCCTGTCCAGTAGATCGGAAGAAGACAGGTGATTCCCGCAATAGCAAATCGCGATCGCCGCGATTCGCTGGAGTTATAATTATACAGATGTGAGAAAGTTTCGAGAGAGTCCATCTTTTATGCTGGCATACGACTGTGTGCAGTGAATTGATACAGGAAATCCCCCGACTGTAATGCAGGAGGTAATGAAATGAAGTCTGCGTCCTGTCGTCAACAGCGGGGGATTTTGATGCAGCCTTCCGCCTGGGTGCCTGAATACATTTGCCGCATACAGATGGAGGCCTGTGAATATTTTAATACATATGCAGGAAGAAACGAACGAAGAGAGCTGCGATCACTGCGCCGGCAAAGGGGGCAGTGCCCGGGACCAAAAGTCCATACTGCCAGTCGTTATCTGCCTTGTTTTTGATGGGGAGAAGCTGGAAGGCCAGTCTGGGGCCAAGGTCACGGGCCTGGTTCATGGCGAATCCGGTGGTTCCACCTAAACCCATACCAATAGCCCAGGTCAAAAGTCCGACACCAATGGGCACGATTCCAAATTTCTCATAGCCGTGGACAATGGCCAGGATTCCGGTAAGGAAGATAGTAGTGGCGAAGCACTCGACGAACCAGTTACGGGGAAGATTGCGGCAGTTGGGGTTTGTGGAGAAAATGTTGCGGATAGCAACGGGGTTAATGACGCCCTCAGAGGCGGTGAAATGATCCTTGTGCATAAAGTAGACGACCAGGGAAGCGCAGAGGGCGCCCAGGAATTCCGCGATGGCGTAAGGGACGAAATATGCCCAGGGAATCAGACCAAGAATCGCCTGGCAGAGAGCCATGGCAGGATTCATGCAGACGCCGCCGAAGACGAAGAGGCAGACAGTAATGCCAAAAGACCAGGTTGTGATAGCGAAAATGTGGCCGGAACCGTGGTATTTGGTCTTGGCCAGAACTTCGTCACAGTGTACGCCGACACCGAAGACGATCATTAGAGCAGTTGCGAGGAATTCAGTGATTAAGTGGATAAACATGTTTTTCCTTTTTTTTGATTTTTTTGCGCGTATCCCCTGAGAGAAGACCTATGGCGAAACTCCAAGCCGGATCCTGTCCAACAGGAAGAAGCTTCGCATCCGGGGGAGTGTATTGGGACCGGGAATTACTTGACAATGACAGAGAGTCCATCGGGAATGCAGGCGACCTTAGCCTCATCGCCCTCGCGCTCGAAGGCCATCGCAAGAGCTTCTTCAAGAGAGGTGGCCAGTTCCATATGCATGTCGGTAATCAGCTTGGGATCAACAAGGTCTGACACATAGATGACATGGTGGTGGACTAGAATACGGGCTAGAATCTGCGAGGTCCACTGATCGGGAACGGTCTCCAGTCTGGGGGTTGCAATCGCCTTTTTGAGGAAATCATAGGGATCCTGGTAATCCGCCAGGTTGTGATAGAAGCCCTCGCCGCCGTGTCCATCGGATGAACCGGCAATCATGATAATGGTTCCGTTCTCTTTGTTCGTAGCCTCAGCTGCGGTCATACCTTTGACTGCCTGATAAATGTTCTGATCCAGAGGATAGCCGCCGTTGGAGGAGATGGCGATATCAGAAGGAACTTTTGCCACAGTGCCAAGACTTTCGACGAAATCACAGCCAACCTTATGCGCCTCTTCCATGTCGCCGGCGAAGGAGCCGATGATGTGTTTGTCAGCATCCAGGACAACATTGACGATGAAAGCCAGTTTGGCGGTTCTTGCTGCGTAAACCATGTCCTCGTGAATCAGGTTTCCATGCAGGTTGCCGGTTCTGGACTTGGAGGAGTCAATAAATTCGCCGGAGTGATTTGCCATAATTGTCCTATAGGAAGCGATGCCGGGGAGAACAGCCTTGCGGCCGCCGGAGAAACCGGCGAAGAAGTGGGACTCAATAAAGCCTTCCGCCAAAAGCAGGTCGGCTTCAGCGGCAACCCGATTGACGATGCACTCGCCGCCGGAGGGAAGTGTGCCGATCTTGACCATATCCTCGTCATTTTTGGAGAAGTGCATGACAATTTCTTCATGATCAACAATTTCCTGACCGTATTTGCTGATCAGTTCCTCCCGGGTAGAGGGACGATGGAAGCCCGTTGCTACCAGGATACGGATACGGGCATCAGGAGCAGCGCTTCTGATCCTGCGGAGGATGATTGGAGTGATAATATGTGAGGGGACGGGTCTGGTGTGATCGGAAGAGATCAGAACAATGTTCTTTTTTCCCCTGGCTAATTCCTCCAGTCTCTTTGATCCAATGGGGTTGTCCATGGACTGCTCTACCAGTTCCTTTTCACCGAGCTTGGCCTGATAGTTGGCTGCCTTGGATTCCAAGATCCCGGCGAAGTTCGCTCTGGGGATACGAGCGGTCAGCGTTTTCTTGTCGTAGGGAAATGCGACTTCTTCAATGTCAGTTGCCTTTTGAATCAGATCCTGATAAGACATTTGATCCTCCTTGCATGGATGGTCTGGCTATCGCAAATGACAGCACACGGCCTCACAAATTGTTTCCTGCATTATTCTATGCATGCGGCGGGCAGGAGAAATCACGTTTGGGTCTGTAAAATGTTGTTAACATATGATACGATACAGCGAACTCTGCGCACAGAATTGTGAGGAAAGAGGATGGATATTGATTATTTGATCCGGGTTCTGGATCGGGAGAATATGCCTGTTATTATCAAGGGATACCACACCTATCTGTCTTATTATGGCTTCGAGGAGAACTCCGTCTATGTTATGCGGCAGGGGATAGCCAAGACATCCATTATTCATCCTGACGGAAGGGAATTTAACCTGGCTTATATCTCCGGGGCAAATATTATCTCGCTTCTTAAGGACGAGGTATCCAAGTATACCTCATCCCCTCTGAATGTTCGGATTGAGTCAAAGGAGGCTGCTTTCTTTCGTGTGCCCCGCACCCGATTCTGGGAGCTGGTCAGGGATGACCCGGATCTTCACGCCTATGTACGAGACTATTATCGGCAGAATCTTTCCTATTTTATGGAGACCCTGCAGGCGATGACCATGAATGGAAAAACCGGGGCGGTCTGCTTCCTTCTGCAGCGTCTGGCGAGGGAATTTGGACAGGCTGCGGGAAAGAGGGGAGAGATAGAAATCCAGTTCTCCATTACGAACGAAGATATTGCCGGATTCTGCGGCATTTCCCAGAGATCCTCCGTCAATCGGATTCTGCATGGCCTTAAGGCAGATGGACTGATTGAGATTGAAGGGGGAAGAATTATCGTCTTGGATTTGCCGGGGCTTAAGGAGAGGGTCGCTATGGGGGCCCGGTAATGCCTGAAATCCTGCAGAAGTGATCTCATTTGCAATCTGGCGGATGGAACAGGGAAAGATTTCGCTGGCGTACACTCTGTCCTTGGATTAGGATAGGAACCAGAAAGAGGAAGCACAGATCGGAGGAATCATGAGTGACTTTGTACTGACTAGCAGTTCGACGGCGGATCTGCCGAAAGCCTACTTGGATAGGCGGGGGATTCCCTACGTCTGCTTCCACTATCGCCTGGGAGAAGAAGATCATATCGATGACCTGTGGGAGGCTGTGGATGCCAGCGATTTTTATGGCCGTATGCTGGGAGGAGAGGATGCCAAGACTTCGCAGGTGAATGTTGAGGAGTATATGGATTTTTTTCGGCCATTTTTGGAGAAGGGAAAGGATATTCTCCATATTGAGCTCTCTTCCGGACTCTCCGGCTCCTATAACTCGGCACGGTTGGCGGCGGAGGATCTGCTGGAGGCGTTTCCGGACAGGAAGATCACGGTTGTGGATTCCAGGGGAGCTTCCTCAGGCCTTGGTTTTCTGCTGGCATACCTGGCAGATCAGAGAGATGCCGGGCTTGGTTATGAGGAACTCCTGCGTCTGGCAGAGGAGAAGAAACTGACGGTTCATCACTGGTTCTTCTCGACGGATCTGACCTTCTATGTCAAAGGGGGACGGATCTCTAAGACGGCGGGTTTTTTGGGCGGTATGCTGGGTATCTGCCCCCTGCTGAATATGGATGCAGCGGGATGTCTGATTCCCAGAGAAAAAATTCGGGGAAAACAGAGGGTGGTTCGCCAGATCGTTGAGCGGATGCTGGAGCATGCCGAGGGGAGAGCCGATTATAAGGGAAAGGTATTCATCTCTCAGTCGGATTGTCAGTCGGATGCCGAAGAGGTGGCCGCTCTGGTCAAGGAGACCTTCCCCAGGATAGACGGAGAGATTATGGTTAACTCCATTGGTCCTACCATTGGAGCTCACACGGGACCGGGAACAGTGGCTCTTTTCTTCTTTGGAGATGAGAGAGTCTGAGGCTGTTCCAGGGGGGGACGGGTATAAAAAGTTTTCTCATGTCTGTTCACGTCAAAGAAGGCAGTGCATGAGTGAAATGAAAAACGAATCTGAAAGAGATCCGTTTCAGGCAGATTGCTGCTTTGCGGCGCCTGAGACGGATCTTTTTGTGTTTCCGGGGCTGATAGCCGGCATCCCGAACCTCCCGTTTTACGGACGGAGATGACTTCTGACAGTGAAATGATCAGGAAAAGAGCAATCGGCAGAGGTGTTTCTTAAATTTTTCGAAACAAGACAGCAGGATTTGTAAAGGAATAAGGGATTTAGTGCAAGAAATCGATAACATTGAAGTTCGTCCCCATCTATGATAAGGCATGTAGTTTTTTGACGGGCTTCCCAAAATCAGGGGAAGACGATAAAGGAGGACAAAGAAATGAAGAAAAAGCTGACGGCGCTGACACTGGCGCTGGTACTTGGCTTGTCGGCCCTTCTGACTGGCTGTGGGGGCTCTGCTAAGGGGAGCGCTGCCTCGAGTGAGGCAGCCAGTCAGGAACATCCCATGATTTTGACACTGGCGCACAATCAGGCGGAGAATCATCCGGTTCACAAGGCTCTGGTCAGGTTCGCCGACCAGGTAAAGGAGAGAACCAATGGCCGTATTGTTGTCAAGATCTATCCGAACGGCCAGCTGGGATCCGAGAATGAAAACCTGGAGCAGCTGCAGGCCGGTGTAGTCGCTATGGCCAAGGTGTCTGCTCCGAATCTGGCAACCTATAATGACGGTTACAATACCTTTGGCCTGCCCTACATTTTCAATGATCAGGCAGACTACTACAAGGTTATGGATTCTAAGCAGATGGATGATTTCTTCATGTCTTCTGCGGATGACGGCTTTTTGACAATGACCTACTACGATTCCGGTTCCCGCTCCTTTTATACCAAGGGAAAGGCAATCCGTACCCCTTCTGATCTGAACGGACTCAAGATCCGTGTGCAGGATATGGCAGTTCAGACGGATATGATGAAATCCCTGGGCGGAACCCCTGTCACCATGTCTTATGGTGATGTCTATACTTCTCTGCAGACCGGTATTATAGACGGATCTGAGAACAACGTGACAGCTCTGACAACCGGTAAACACGGTGAGGTCGCCAAGTACTACTCTGTTGATGAACACGAGATGATCCCCGATGCGCTCGTCATGAGTTCCAAGGTCTGGTCCACCCTGTCCATGGAAGATCAGGCAGCAATTAAGGCGGCTGCCAGGGAATCTACAGAGTATCAGAAAGGACTCTGGGCAGAGGCGACCAAGAAGGCGGTTGAGCAGGCAAAGCAGGAGATGGGAGTTACCTTCATCTACGATGTGGACAAGGCGGCCTTTCAGCAGGCGACTGCCCCCATGATTCAGACCTATGAGAATAAGTATCCTGGTGTGAAGCGTCTTATGCAGTCGATTGAGCAGGCAAGAGAGGTGAACTGATGAAAAAAATACTTGGTAAGGTTAAAAAATTAAGCAACAGCTTCCTGGCGATTGTCTGCGCAGTTCTTCTGTCTTTTATGGCGGTTCTGGTTCTCTGGCAGGTTTTTACCAGATATGTTCTGGGGCATCCGGCAGCATTTACAGAGGAGCTGGTGAAATACTCTTTGGTGTGGACTTCCTTCGTCGGAGCAGCCTATGCTTTCTCTGCCAGAGAGCACATGGCTCTGACCCTGCTCAGGGATCGGCTGACTGGTCTGCCGCACAGGATTCTGGCAGCCCTGATTGATATTTTGATTTTTGCGGTGGCTCTCTTCGTGATCACAATCGGGGGGTTCAAACTGGCTGTATCCGCTCACGCCGAGTTCTCCGCCCTTTTGGGGATACCAAGAACTATGGTGTATGCGATAGCACCGATCTCCGGAGTTTTTATAATGTTCTTTCAGCTGATCAACATTTATGAGGATATCACCGGCGCCTCTGTGATTGAAGAAGCAGAAGAGGAGGCTAAGTCATGACGGTAGGATTAACAACGATACTTTTATTTGTTGTATTCGGCGTGCTGCTTTTCTTAGGCGTGCCGATTTCTGTGTCCATTCTGGTGTCCGCTCTGGTCACGGCGGCTTCCACCCTGTCCTGGGATCAGGTTACCTTCATTGCCATGCAGAAGATGAACTCCGGCGTGGAGTCCTTCTCCCTTTTGGCGATCCCGCTCTTTATTCTGGCGGGAAATATCATGAATAATGGAGGAATTGCCAGAAGACTGATTAATTTCGCTCAGATTTTCGTCGGTAAGATTCCGGGTTCTCTGGCACAGGCCAATATCCTGGGGAATATGCTCTTTGGAGCTCTTTCCGGTTCTTCCGTTGCCGCGGCTTCTGCTATGGGGGGGACAATCAATCCGATTGAGAAGGAAAACGGATATGATCCCGCCTATGCCGCTGCGGCCAATATCGCTTCTGCGCCGACAGGGCTTCTGATTCCGCCAACTTCCGCCTTCATTGTCTATTCTACGGTGGCCGGCGGCGTATCTGTGTCTACCCTTTTTATGGCCGGCTATATTCCCGGCATTCTGATGGGAGTCTGCTGCATGGGAGTCGCCCTCTTCTGGGCCATTCGTCATAAGATGAAAGCTGCCGGAAGAGATAAGTCAGAGAGTATCCTGCGGACTACCTGGGAGGCAGTTCCCTCACTGCTTTTGATTATCATTGTCATCGGCGGCATTGTAGCGGGAATCTTCACCGCGACGGAAGGGGCCGGTGTCGCGGTTCTTTACTGCCTGGTTCTGTCGCTGATTTATCGGAGCTTGAGCCTCAAGTCCTTCATGGATATTCTGCTCAAGTCGGCTAAGACCTCAGGGATTATTATGTTTTTGATTTCCGCCTCCTCCGCCATGTCTTTTGTCATGGCCTATGCGGGAATTCCTCAGGCGATCTCCTCAGGACTGATGGGGCTGACATCCAATAAGTATGTGATTTTCCTGCTTATGAATATTATCCTTCTGGTGGTTGGAATGTTCATGGATATTACCCCGGCCATCCTGATTTTTACTCCCATTTTCCTGCCGATCGCAACCAAGCTGGGAATGAGCAGCGTGCAGTTTGGCGTCATGCTGATCTTTAACATGTGCCTGGGCAACATCACCCCTCCTGTCGGTTCGGTTCTCTTTGTCGGCTGCGGAATCGGAGAGGTGACCATCGAAGAGGTGACACCCAAGCTGATCCCCTACTTTATTGTGTTGATTCTGGCTCTTCTGGCAGTGACCTATATTCCGGCCCTGTCGCTGGCAATCCCCAATGCCATGGGACTGACCGTGAAGTGAGACTGACGCGGGATACCCGGTGAGGGCTTGTATGGGACAGTGGAAAAGGCAGAGGAGTGCTGGCAATGACCGGTGAGGGCGGCTATCCCTATGCCATACCCCTGGACTTCTGTCCAGAGTTTGCCTGCTGGAGCTGACTATTGATGACATGACGGGGAAACAGGTCAACGAGAGCTGGTCATTCTGACAGGAGCAGATCTGCCTTACAGAGCCTGCCGGCGATGACAAAGATACTGAAGGTGATGGCAAAGGCGGCGGTGACATCCGTCAGGAAATGCGCGCCGATGATGATGCGGGACAGAGCTACCAGAAGAGTCCAGACCAGGCCGCCGAAGAAGAAATGATAGCGGCGGGAGCGCAGCAGGGGACTGGCACAGGCGATATAGTAGAGACTCAGTATGGTCGCAGCTGCTGTTGTGTGGCCGGAGGGGAAGGACTTGAGTTCATCCGCGGGAATGCCGGAGGCGATCAGCTGCGCTTTATCTGCCAGCCCGGGCTGGTACCAGGGATGGAAGGAGACCATCTGTCCCAGACTGGAGACCAGAAGTCGCATGCGGGGACGAGCCCATGGAATCTTGATTAAGTGTGTGAGGATGGTCGGCCCCAGGGCAATGAGGATCAGAATCTTAAGAAGACGGGTAAGAACAGTGTCAGATGCATCTCTTAAGGCCCACTCGGCAAAGAGACAGGACAGGACGGTAAAACCGAAGCCGATGCCAATGGCAAGGCCACGGGGCATACCCGTGATGTAGTGGGTGGCGTCATAGCCCCCGTAGAAGGCGCAGCCTGCCAGAGCCAGTCCCCCGAAGACCACTTGTCCATAGTAGCGCAGAGGGGATCCCGAGGGCCTGGCCCGGCGGATCAGCAGGTAGCCGCAGATGACGCCGAGCAGGTAGTTGGGCATGGATCCGTATCCCGCGGCCAGAAGACAGGGGAGACATTCCTGGTTTAACAGGGTATAGGAGATAGAGAAATCCCAGAAAGAGCCTGCGATCATGGAGATGAGAATACAGGCGTAAATAACAGGAATAAGCCGCTCATAAAGAGTTTTGTTTTCCATGAAATCCTCCTTTGGAACAAGAGTCACCTTTTCCTGGCATTATAGTGAATCCGTATCGGAAAGGGAATGCCCCTTTTTGTTAAGCCCTTTATCGGGTATCGATGTAGAATGTGTCAATGAGCGGTTTTAATGAATTGGACGACAGGTGAATATGCTGTCGGGCGTGGGAAGGAGCGGATGGCGAAGAAGATGAATGACGAGATGACATCTCCCTGCAGACTCTGTCCGAGAGACTGCAAAGCCCTGCGAAAAGAGGGACAGAGGGGATTCTGCGGCCAGTCCAACCGGCTTGTGGCCGCCCGGGCGGCCCTGCATTTCTGGGAGGAACCCTGTATCTCCGGGATCAGCGGCAGCGGGGCGGTCTTTTTCAGTGGATGCGCTCTTCGCTGCGTCTTCTGCCAGAATGCGCCGATTGCCCGCGGACAGGCGGGAAAAGAGATCAGCCAGGAGCGAATGGCGGAGATTTTCCTGGAATTACAGGAAAAGGGAGCGAACAATATTAACCTGGTGACGGCAGGCCATTTTGTTCCCTGGGTGATTCGCGCTCTTGAACTGGCGAAGAGGCAGGGACTAGAACTGCCGATTGTCTATAATAGCTCTTCTTATGAGAAGGTTGAGACGCTCAGACAACTGGAGGGACTGGTGGATATTTACCTGCCGGATTTCAAGTACGTCTCACGACAGCTTTCTGTCAGGTACTCTCAGGCCGGGGATTATTTCAGTGTGGCCTCTCTCGCCCTGGCGGAAATGGTTCGGCAGACAGGCGAGGCGCTTTTCTATCGGAAGGAGGCTTTCGCAGGGGAGGTTTTAAGACCGCACCCGGATCAGCCTGGAAGGATGTCGGCGGAAACAACAAGGGAGAAAGGATGTCGAAGAAGACAGGACAGATGGCTTTCAGCAGCAGAATATAATCAGTCTTGCGACCAATCCGGGGAGATCCTCATGCAAAGGGGAACTCTGGTGCGGCATCTGCTTCTGCCCGGAGCTGTTTGGGATTCGATGAAGGTTCTGGACTATCTCTATCAGACATACAGGGATCAGATTTTTATATCCATCATGAATCAGTATACGCCCATGCCGGGACTGGATCAGACTCCGGAACTTGACCGCAAGGTGACGAATGCTGAGTATGAGGCGGTGATCGACCATGCTCTTGCGCTTGGAATTGAGAATGCCTTTATTCAGGAGGGAGATGTGGCGGAAGAATCTTTCATTCCGGACTTTGGCAGGGGAGAGGGACTTTAGGAGTCCCTGGAATTCCTAACCCTTTCGGGATCGCAACAAGACTCAATTGTGGTAGAATAAACACAATTTCGAGTGATTTTGCGCTTTGCATCAAAAGACAAGAAGGAATTGGTCTGAGAGAGACCGGCGCGACAGAACTTGTCGGTCTGAGAGGATAAGATGGAGCGAAGGAAAGGGGTATCTGAAAATGAAGGTAAAACAGTTGGCTTTTACGGCGCTGATGGCAGCACTCTGCTGCATCCTGGGACCGCTGTCGGTTCCGCTTGGCAGCGTTCCGGTCTCTCTGGGAGTCTTGGCGGTCTATCTGGCAGCTTATGTCCTGGGAGGGAAATGGGGAACGCTTTCTGTTCTCATCTACCTGCTTCTGGGACTTGCCGGGCTGCCGGTTTTCTCTGGTTTTGCCGGAGGCCCGGGGAAGATGCTTGGCCCAACGGGAGGATTTCTGATCGGCTTTCTCTTTTTGGCAGCCATCTGCGGGGAGTTCGTAGAAATCTCAGACCGCAGGAGGGGACTGGCCCGCTATGGTCTGCAGACAGCTGGCATGATCCTCGGGCTGGCAGTCTGCTACGCCCTGGGAACAGGGTATTTTATGTTTGCCATGAAGACCGGGCTTGTGGCTGCCCTGGCGGCCTGTGTTCTTCCTTTTCTGGTCTTTGATGCCTTAAAGATCGTCATGGCTTTGATTCTGGGCAATGCCCTGCGCAGGGCGCTGACTGCCGCGAATCTTCTGGAAAATAACAGGGCCTGATACGCTGCGCGTATGGAGTCATGACAATGAAATATTTGCAGAGTGTATATGGAATTGTTCTTGTCCCCTGCAAAGAGGAAATGATCTATGCGAGGGAGGGTACGTAAAGGCTTGCGCTTTATGGACGAAGGAGAGGAAGGATGGATGGATCAGCACGATCAGAAACTGATTGCTTACTACAACAAGTTCCCTGAGGAGAAACGCCTGAATTCCAGGCACGGACAGGTGGAGTATCGGCTGACTAGGCATTTTATCAATCAGGCAATTTCGGATATGGGCGCGGAGGGACAATCCCTTCGCGTTCTTGATATCGGGGCGGGGACGGGCCGCTACGCCGGACCTCTGGCCGCGGAGGGGCATGTTGTTACGGCAGTGGAGTTGGTTCGATATCATGTCGGCCGTATGCATCAGAAGTGGCCGAAACTCGATGTCAGACAGGGAGATGCCCGTGATCTGTTCGGGGCCGGACTGTGCCAGGCGGATGAGGGAAGCTTTGATCTGATTCTTATGTTAGGTCCCATGTACCATCTGATTCAGGACCAGGATAAGGCACAGGCCCTTGCGGAGGCGGCGCGCCTGCTGGCAGCCCGGGGGAGGATTCTGGTGGCTTATCTGATGAATGAGTACTCGGTTTTAACCTATGGCTTTCAGCAGAGGCATATTCTGGAAATGCTGCCCAAAGAGCAGGCGGGGAAAAGGATACAGGGCTGTGGGAACAAAGAGCAGGAAGGAATCGGTCAGGTCGCGAATCGGGTTGGCTTCTTTGACAGGGATCACAGATCAGCGGGAAGCCTGAACCCCTCTTTCGCCGTGCAGCCGGCCCTGAGCGACCTCTATGACTATGTGCGCCTGGAGGATATTGCGGCCTTTGACCAGGAGGCGAACCGTATCATCAGTCAAAGATGGAAGAGGGACGGAAAAGGCAGGAAAAAAGGAAGCCCGGCCACAGCCAAAGACCATCTGGCCGGCAGGGATAATGCGTCGGGCAGCTCTGAGCCGCCGCAACTGGTCCGGGAGCGGATTTTTTCACCGGACGGCCCGGCCAACTATATGCGCCGGGAGTTGAGCGCCCTCTCTGAGGAGGAATTTGAATATTTTGTAGACTATCAGCTGAGGGTCTGCGAAAGACCGGAGTTGCTGGGTGCCGGCGGACACCTGGTGGAAGTGTTGCGGCTGTCTGAAAAATCAGTAGAATAGTAGATATGTGGTTCGCAGAGAACCTCATAGCAGAAATCCCCGGGCCAGAGGAGCCGCAGCCCAAAGAGCAAAGAGGGGACGAGTTCAAAGACAAGGAGAAGCGATATGTCAGTCAAGTATGAAGTGGGCGATATTGTCAACTGTGAGGTCCTGGGGGTGAGCGATCACGAGGTGTCGGTTGACCTGAATGCAGGAAAAATTGGAATCATCACATTTGAAGAACTGAGCGAGGAAGAGGGGTATGATCCTCACAGGCATCTGCGAAGCGGCAGGCATCTGACCGCCCAGATCACTTCTTTAGATGATGGTAAGGGGAATATCCGCCTGTCTGTCAATGCGGCCAGGCACACGGACGCCTGGGATCAGTTGGAAGCTGCCAGAGAGGCCAATGAGACGCTGACTGTCCATGTCCGTGAACAGGTCAAGGCGGGAGTAGTCGCTTATGTGAAAGGGCTGAGGGCATTTATTCCGGCAAGTCAATTGGCTGCGTCCTATGTGGACAATCCGGCGGACTATGTCGGCAGGGATCTGGAGGTCAAGATTGACAGCATCGAGCCTGCCAAGCGCCGTCTGGTGCTCTCTGCCAGGGCGGCGGAGCAGGAGAAGAAGCGGCTGGCGCATCAGGCCAGACTGGATGCCCTGGAAGTTGGATCTATTGTTGAGGGCACGGTAGCCCGCATCAAGGATTTTGGAGCATTTGTCAATATCGCGGACGATCTGGACGGTCTGGTGCACATCTCTCAGATCTCTCTTAAGAAGGTCGAAAGGGTTGAGGACGCTCTTGCGGTGGGACAGAAAGTTCGGGTTAAAATCACCGGAATCAGAGACGGCAAAGTCAGCCTGTCCATGAAGGCGGTGGAACTTCTGGAGAGACCCGACAAGGAGGCAGTGGCCCGAAAGGCTCAGGACGAGCAGGTGGCCAGGTACGCTGACAGAGAGTCTACAGGGACTTCTCTGGCAGACCTGCTTGGGAAAATCAAGCTGGATTAAACAATGGAATACACGCTCTGCGCGTATTTCATTGTCATGAGTCAGGGGGCTGCGGAAGAGATATGCTTCGCAGTCCCTCTTTTACAATAAAAATGTTTGCGGAATCCGTGTCTTATGACTGACTCGCCTGTTATGGATATGGACGCGCACGGATAAAAATCCGCATGATTTTAAGAGGAGAGAGGAAATGCCCCAGAAACCAAAAGTGAGCATCATTGTTCCTGTTTACAATGCGGCCGCAGTCTTAAGGCGCTGTATTGACTCAATATTGAAGCAGGAATTTACTGACTATGAACTCCTGCTCATGGATGACGGCTCCTCGGATGAAAGCCCGGCCATATTGGATGAATATGCTATGGCGGATACCCGCATTCGGGTGGTTCACAAGAGCAATTCCGGCGTGTCTGATACCAGAAACAGGGCGCTGGATATGGCAGGCGGTGATTATATTCAGTTTTTGGATGCGGATGACTGGATTGCGCCGGAGGCGACCAAGCTTATGGTGCGGGCTATGGAACAGAAGAAAGCAGATCTGGTGGTGACCGATTTCTATCGGGTGGTGGGAGAGCATGTTTCCCACAAGGGAGATATTGAGGAAGAGGGAATCATGGATCTTAAGACCTTCGCCGGGCACATGATGGAGAATCCGGCGGACTTCTATTACGGGGTGATCTGGAACAAACTCTATTCGCGTCGGATCTTGAAAGAGCATCACATTCGCATGGATCCTCAGGTCAACTGGTGCGAAGATTTCCTCTTCAATATGGAGTATCTGCTGCACTGCGGGAGGATCTATGCTCTTCAGGTACCTGTCTATTACTATGTGAAGACGGAAGGGTCCCTGGTCTCCCAGGGAATGTCGATTGCGAAGACGGTTGACATGAAGATGAGCGTCTTTCGCTATTACAATGACTTTTTTGCCAGGGTTTATGATCCTGAGAACTATGAGGCCCGACGGATACAGATCTATGGGTTTTTAGGAGCATTTGCCAGAGATGCCGGAGCGATTTCCTTCTTCCCCGGGACTAAGAGGCTGGGCAGGGAGAGGCAGAGTGCCGATATTAATCCGGAAGCTTCTGACACACTTCTGACCAATGCCTACTACCAGCGCAAAGTTTTGGATAAGTATCTGGAACCGGTGGGGCAGCATTATGATCTGTCCAATGCGGATCTGAGGCTTCTGCTAACCATTGCGGCGGTCAATCGCAAGACCAGCCGCCGGCAGCTTGCGGCCTATGCCGGAGTCAGTTCTCTTCTTGCGGCGGCATCTCTGCAGAAGCTGCTGCAGCAGGGTTATGTGGACACGGAAAATCGTCTGCGGGACCGGATCTCGGAGGGCATGAAGCAGGTTGCGGATCTGGGAAGACAGCTGATCGGCGCTTCGGATCAGATCACAGCCCAGGCCCTGGAAGACGAAGAGAAACAGGGGGATCTGAACCTGCATATTACAGACAAGGCGGCGGATCTGGCGGAAGATCTGGTCAGCGCGCTGGCGGACTATCGCCGGGCAATTATGGCCGATTTCACGCAGGAGGAAGAGCGTCAGTATCTGGAGCTGACGGAGCGGGTCGGCAGGAATGCAAGAGCCGCTCTGGAAGATGGAGCAGTTCGAAATGTTCGTTGACAAGCAATTCTCGGGGGAAATCCTGCTCATGTAAGAGGGCAAGAGCGCGGCCAGTCTGACCGATTTGGTCGGGACCATGGGAATCGCTGGAGACCAGCAGAGGAATCCCTTTCTTCTTACAGAGTCTGATCAGAATGCGATAGTTCTTTTCAGTGTCAATGCCTTCCACCCGGTGAAAGCCGTTCAGGCCGAGAGAGGCTTCATTGATCTCCAGGATGACTCCTGATTCGGCCGCGGCATCTGTGAGACGGTGGACACAGTAGGGGAACTGACTGTTGTCCGGATGGCCGATGATCCGGACCAGGGGATTGGACATTGCCCGGATATAATCCCGGGTGTTTCGCTCTCGGTATGCTTCTATTTCATCGTTCCCATGATAGATGACAGACCGGGGCGGACAGTGCATTGAGGCGATGACATAGTCAAGCCGCGCCAGGATGGAATGATCCAGATCCAGGCTGCCGCCGTCTAAAATATTGGCCTCGACCCCGTAGAGAAGTCGAATGCCGAAGCGGTCTCTGGGAGCGAGGGCCAGATTATAGAAATAGGAAGGCAAGGCGGCCCCGGGGGTGGCCGGCCCATGGTCACTGATGCCAAGAAGGCGAAGACCGCGCATGGAAGCGACTCGGGCCATCTGACCAACGGTAGCTGCGCTTCCGTGCCCGCTGGCAATGGTATGTGTGTGCAGATCTGCTGCTATCATGGTATATTCTCCTTTTTCAGAGGCGATCGACACAATATCCATGCTTATCATAATGCCCAAAATCCACATTTTCACACGGAAAAATCAACAAAAATAGTCACATATAATTGTAAAAACCACATAAAAATAAAACATAATGCTGTTGTTTCTTGAATATTATCGCAGGAAGATCCTATAATCAATTTGAATGAATACGCGTGTCTGACTTTTTGTGGTGAATTGTTGGTTGCAGTTTCTTTCAGAGGAAAAGGATCATTTATGGCAAAATTCTATGTCGATGAAATCCCCAAGTCTGACCGGATCGGAAGGCTTGTTGCCCATCTCTATGCCAAAATGCCGGAGATAGAGTCTGCCAGGGCCAGGCTGATTACCGAGTCCTATCAGTCTACTGAGGGGCAGCCCATCGTTATGCGCCGGGCCAAGGCTCTTCATCATATTCTAAAGCATATCCCTGTTGTTATCCGCGACGAGGAGCTGATTGTTGGAAGCACGACTCTTGCGCCGCGCGGATGTCAGACCTACCCGGAGTTCTCCTTCGAATGGTTGGAGGCGGAGTTTGATACGGTGGAGCACAGGGAGGCGGACCCCTTCTATATCGCGCCCGAGACAGCGGAGGAGATTCGTCAGGCAGATCGATATTGGAAGGGCAAGACCTCCAGTGAGCTGGCCGCCTCCTATATGTCCGAAGAGGCCAGGAAGGCCATTGAGCACAATATTTTCACGACCGGCAATTACTTCTACAACGGGGTTGGCCATCTGACTGTCCAGTATGAGAAGGTGCTTACGCAGGGACTGGAGGGGATTATTCGTCAGGCGGCGCAGGAGCTGTCTGAGCTCGGGCAGGGAGATGCGGATTACGCCAGGAAGGCGATTTTCTTAGAGGCAGTTATTATCGACTGCAGGGCGGTGATCGACTATGCTCACCGCTATGCCGATCTGGCGGAGCGGACCGCTGCCAAGGAGACGGATCCCAGGCGCAGGGCGGAACTTACGGCGATCGCTGAGCGCTGCCGTCTGGTTCCGGAGAGGCCGGCTGCCTCCTATGCTCAGGCCCTGCAGAGTTTCTGGTTCATTCAGCAGGTCCTGCAGATCGAGTCCAGTGGACACTCCATCTCTCCCGGTCGTTTTGATCAGTATATGGATCCTTTCTTCCAACGGGATCTTGCGGCAGGAAAGATCACGCGAGAAGAAGCCCAGGAGCTTCTGGACTGCGTCTTTGTCAAGTTAAATGACCTCAACAAGTGCCGGGATGCGGCGAGTGCCAAGGGTTTTGCCGGTTATTCTCTCTTCCAGAACCTCATTGTGGGAGGGCAGGACGCTGAGGGGAGAGATGCGACCAATGATCTTTCCTTTATGTGTATTACAGCCGCAAAACATGTCTTTTTGCCCATGCCGTCCCTTTCTATCCGCGTCTGGAACGGGTCGCCGCATGACCTTCTGCGCCGGGCGGCAGACCTGACCAGAACAGGGGTCGGACTTCCAGCCTACTATAATGACGAGGTGATTATTCCGGCTCTGATGAACCGGGGAATCCCCCTGGAAGAGGCCAGAAATTATTCTATTATCGGCTGTGTGGAGCCCCAGGTGCCAGGCAGGACGGATGGATGGCATGATGCCGCTTTCTTTAACATGTGCAGGCCCCTGGAACTCGTCTTTTCCGACGGACAGGATCGGGGAGAGCAGATCAGCATTCACACCGGCCGGGTTGAAGATATGCAGACCTACGAGGAGTTCTTTAAGGCCTATCAGGCGCAGATGAACTACAACATCTCCCTGCTGGTCAATTCCGATAATGCCATTGACGTGGCCCACAGCCTTCTGACCCCAAATCCCTTCGAGTCCTGCCTGGTTGATGACTGCATCAAGCGGGGCAGGTGCGTAGAAGAAGGGGGCGCCCATTATAATTTCACCGGACCCCAGGGCTTTGGCATTGCCAATGTAGGGAATGCCCTCTATGCCATTAAGAAGCTGGTTTTTGACGAGAAGCGCTATAGCCTGACAGATTTCAAAAATGCGCTGAAGATGAACTTCGGACAAGGGCTGGATGCACAGAGCGTCTTTGAACTGGCGATGGAGACCATTGCCAATCTCAAGGCTCAGGGCAGAGAGGTCAGCAGGGATGATTTGTCCAAGGTTATTGCGACGATCTCAGCTCTGGAACTTCCCGATGATGTCAGGAAGTTCTATGAGGATCTCTGGCAGGCTGTCTTAGAAGAGCCCAAGTTCGGCAATGATGAGGATGAAGTTGACGAGTTCGCCCGCATTGCCGCCTACACCTATACGAAGCCGATTGAGACTTACCGCAATCCCCGCGGAGGACAGTATCAGGCGGGTCTCTATCCCGTGTCCGCTAATGTGCCTCTGGGAGCCCAGACCGGAGCGACGCCCGATGGACGGCTGGCTCATGCGCCTGTCGCTGACGGCGTCTCCCCCTATGTAGGAACAGATGTCAGCGGCCCCACAGCGGCGGCCAATTCGGTTGCCAAGTTAGACCACGGGATCGCCTCCAACGGAACCCTCTACAATATGAAATTCCACCCTTCTGCCTTAAGCGGCAATATGGGGCTGGACAATTTTATCGCCTTGGTGCGCGGCTTCTTTGATCAGAAGGGCATGCACATGCAGTTTAATGTGGTTGATAAGAATACCCTGCTGGACGCGCAGGCACACCCCGAGAAATATCAGCATCTGGTAGTCAGAGTAGCGGGCTACAGTGCGCTCTTTACGACCCTCTCAAGGTCTTTGCAGGACGATATTATCTCCAGAACAGAGCA
This sequence comes from Lachnospiraceae bacterium AF51-6-b8A, assembly GCA_027682585.1. GTDB lineage: Bacteria > Bacillota > Clostridia > Lachnospirales > Lachnospiraceae > Shuttleworthia. Next base: position 191,564 of record JAQCZH010000001.1, read on the forward strand.
GGCGAGTCCCCTATGAACAGAGACTACTTAAAGACCAGAGGAAGAATCTTCGATATCCAGCGCTACTCCATCCATGATGGACAGGGGATTCGAACGATTGTCTTCCTAAAAGGGTGTTTTTTGCGCTGCAGGTGGTGCTGCAATCCGGAGTCACAGAGCAAAGAGATTGAGACCATGATTGTGGCGGGCAAGAAGAAGGTGATCGGTCAGGATGTGACCGTCGAAGAAGTCATGGAGACGGTCGTCAAAGACCGTATCTATTACCGGACCTCCGGCGGGGGCGGCCTGACCCTGTCGGGTGGTGAAAGCCTCTGTCAGCCGGAATTTACCAGGGATATGTTTCGCGCGGCCAAAGAGGCGGGGATCAGCACTGCTTTAGAGAGCACGGCCTATGCGGACTATGATCGGATCGAGGCCATTCTCCCTTATCTGGATCAGTATCTTATGGACATTAAGCATATGGATTCCGCCAAACACAGGGAGTACACGGGGGTGACCAATGAGACGATTCTGGCCAACGCAAGAAGGATCGCTGCATCCGGCCAGACCAGGCTTTCCATTCGTGTTCCAACGGTGCCCGGCTTTAATGACAGGCCGGAGGAAATTATGGCGATCGCCAGATTCGCCGATCAGTTACCGGGGGTTAAGACCATCCATCTGCTCCCTTATCACAGGCTGGGGCAGGATAAGTATGACGGCCTGGGCAGGGAGTACGGCATGAGAGAGACGCCCCTGCCAAACGGACAGAAGATGCAGACTCTGGCCAGGCTGGTGAGAGAGAACACAAGCCTGGACTGCAGGATCGGCGGTTAGAGGAGAGGGCCTATGAGCGAATTTGACAATAAGCAGAGAATCATTCAGGAGCTTGTCCCCGGAAAACAGATCTCTCTGGCCCATATTCTGGCCAATCCGGATCCGATCCTCTTCGAGAAGCTGGGAATTGCGGCTCCCGGTGATGAGAGCAGTTCCGCGATTGGAGTCATGACGATTTCCCCGGCTGAGACGGCAGTCATCATCGCAGACCTGGCCGTCAAATCCTCGGGTGTTCTCCTGGGCCTGGTTGATCTGGAGCAGGGCTCTTTGATCGTGACCGGGAGTGTCTCCCAGGTGGAGTCATCCATCGCGGCCGTGATGGATTACTGCAGCAGGATGCTGGGTTTTTCTGTTTGTCCGGTAACCAAGACCTGACCGCAGAGGGTCATGGATTATGTTTCGGATATGGATGCCCGGCAAAATAGACAAAAACAGGCGTACAAATCAAACATAATCAACAAAAGACCAAGCAAAAGATGGATTAATATTGACTTAATCCAGATAAAATTTTAACATGGAAATCGAAAACCACAAAAAGCCACACACTAACCCATCAAAGCAAAAAGGAGGATATTTCAGATGGTCAATGAGTATGAACTGAAGAAACAGATCTGCGAGATCGGGAAGCGGATCTATAACAGAAACATGGTGGCTGCGAATGACGGCAATATTTCAGTCAAGTTGAATGACCATGAATTTCTCTGTACGCCCACCGGTGTGTCCAAGGGCTTTATGACGCCCGACTATATCTGCAAGGTTAATGAGAAGGGTGAAGTGATTCAGGCCAATCCCGGCTTCAAGCCCTCTTCTGAGATTAAGATGCACATGAGAGTCTATGCCAAGAGACCGGATGTCGGTTCCGTTGTCCATGCGCATCCCGTCTATGCGACCAGCTTCGCGATCGCAGGCATTCCTCTGACCCAGCCCATTATGCCGGAGGCGGTCATCGCCCTGGGCTGCGTACCGATCGCCGAGTACGGAACCCCATCTACCATGGAAATTCCGGATAATGTGGAGAAGTATCTGCCCTATTATGATGCGGTTCTCTTAGAGAGCCATGGCGCTCTGACCTGGTCTACCGATCTCCTGTCCGCCTATCTGAAGATGGAGTCCGTTGAGTTCTATGCGCAGCTGCTCTACCAGTCCAAGATGCTGGGCGGCCCCAAGGAGTTCGATCAGAAGACCGTGGAGCGTCTCTATGAAATCCGCAGACAGATGGGACTTCCCGGAAAGCATCCGGCCAATCTCTGTCAGAATAAGGACGGACACAACTGTCACAACTGCGGCCTGCATCAGGAAATCCCAGGCATGCCTGCATCAGGAGCGACAACAGGAAGCGTAACGGCAAGTCCTAAGGATCCCGCACCGGAAGTGATCGCTGAGATCACAAGGAAGGTGTTAGAGCAGCTTGGAAAATAAGGAGCAGATGACATGGCAGATGAACAACTCGTTCAAAACGTCGTGAGAGAGGTTGTGGCGAGAATGCAGATCTCCGCTCCGGCCAGGGGAATGCACGGCGTATTCTCTGATATGGAGGAGGCTATCGAGGCGGCCAGAACAGCCCAGCAGACCGTCCGGCTTCTTCCCATGGATCAGAGGGAGAAAATTATTGGCGCGATCCGTCGGAAGACCAGGGAGAACGCTGAAATCCTGGCCCGCATGGCTGTCAATGAGACCGGTATGGGCAATGTGGGAGACAAGATCTTAAAGCACCTTCTGGTTGCCGACAAGGTTCCGGGAACAGAGGATATTTCGACCAGAGCCTTCTCCGGAGACAGGGGGCTGACCTTAATCGAGATGGGACCCTTCGGGGTGATCGGGGCCATTACGCCCTGCACAAATCCCAGCGAGACCGTCCTCTGCAACACCATCGGGATGCTGGCCGGCGGGAACACGGTCGTCTTCAACCCCCATCCCCAGGCCATTAAGACGACGCTATTTACCATTCAAATGGTCAATGAGGCCAGTCTTGAGGCCGGCGGACCGGACAATATCGCCTGTACGGTTGACGCGCCGACCCTTGCGACCAGTGAGATCATGATGAAGTCGCCGCATATCAAGCTTTTGGTGGCGACCGGAGGACCGGGCGTCGTCACGGCGGTTCTGTCCTCGGGGAAACGGGCGATCGGCGCAGGCGCCGGCAATCCGCCTGCCCTGGTTGACGAGACGGCGGATATCCGCAAGGCGGCAGAAGACATCGTCAACGGCTGCACCTTCGATAACAATCTTCCCTGCATCGCGGAGAAGGAGATAGTCGCGGTGGACTCCATTGCGGACGAACTCCTCCACTATATGCTGACGGAGCAGGGCTGCTATCAGGCTTCCGAAGAGGAGCTGGACCGGCTGACCAAGGCTGTGATGGATGAAAAGGGCAGACTCAACCGCAAGGCGGTCGGCCGCAGCGCCAGAAAGCTCCTCTCCATGATTGGAGTCGAGGTCGACGCGAATATTCGCTGCATTACCTTCTTCGGCCCCAAGGAGCATCCGCTGATCACAACGGAGCTGATGATGCCCATTCTTGGAATTGTGCGGGTCAAGGATTTCGCGGAGGGTCTTGAAGCCGCGGCGTGGCTGGAGCACGGGAATAAGCACTCCGCTCACATCCACTCCAAGAATGTGGATCGGATTACAGAGTACGCCAGAAGGCTGGATACAACCATCACTGTGAAAAATGGCCCGTCCTACGCGGCCCTGGGATTCGGAGGCGAGAGCTACTGCACCTTTACAATCGCGAGCCGTACCGGAGAGGGACTCACCAGCGCCAGGAGCTTCATTAAGTCCCGCCACTGTGTGATGACAGACAGCCTCTGCGTTCGCTGACGCGGATGAGAGACCTGAAAGGGGGATCCATGGATCAGAACAATATAGAAACAATTGTGCGACAGGTCTTAGAGAGCCTGCAGGATGGGTCAGCCGTGGCCGGTCCGAAGAGTGCGGGGAGAGAGATCCCCAAGACCGCTCATGTGGCAGTCCTGACTGCCTTAGAACACTTCGATGTCAAGGAGTATCCGATTCCCCCTCTGGGAGACGGAGACATACTTGTAAGGGTTGAAGGCTGCGGGGTCTGCGGAACAGACGCCCATGAATTCAAGAGAGATCCCTTCGGACTGATTCCCGTAGCCCTGGGCCACGAGGGAACCGGAGAGATCGTCGCCATGGGCAAGAATGTCAAAAAGGACAGCGCGGGCAAGGATCTTCACATTGGAGACAAGGTCGTGACCTGCATGATCTTCAAGGACAATCCGGATATCACCATGTACGACCTCAACAGACAGAATGTCGGAGGGGCCGATGTCTATGGCCTGCTGCCTGATGACCAGATTCATCTGAACGGGTGGTTCTCTGACTACATCTTTATCCGGGAGGGGTCGACGGTCTTTAATGTCAGCGACCTGGATCTGGATTCGAGAATGCTGATTGAGCCGGCGGCAGTGCTGGTACACGCGGTAGAGAGAGCCAAGTCCACCGGAATCCTCCGCTTTAATTCAAGAGTTGTGGTCCAGGGCTGCGGTCCCATCGGCCTGCTCTGCATTGCAGTGCTTCGGACCATGGGCATTGAGAACATTGTGGCGGTCGACGGTAATCCGGGGCGTCTGGAATTCGCCCGCAGAATGGGCGCAGACAAAAGCGTCAACTTCGCGGACTATCAGGGAATTGAAGCCCTTACAGCCGGCCTGGAAGCCCAGTTCGGCGGCCATCCGGCGGACTTCGGTTTCCAGTGTACCGGCAACCCCAAGGCCCACTCCAATATCTATAAGTTTATCCGCAGCGGCGGCGGGCTCTGTGAACTTGGCTTCTTCATCAACGGCGGTGACGCCACCATCAATCCTCATTTGGACATCTGTTCCAAGGAGTTGACCATCGTTGGATCCTGGGTCTATACCCTGCGGGATTACGGGACGACCTTCGATTTCTTAAAGAGGGCCAAGGCTATCGGACTTCCCATTGAGGAATTGATTACCGATAAGTATCCTCTGGCTCAGATCAACGAAGCCTTGAAGAAGAATCTGGAGATGACGGGCTTAAAGATCTGCGTTGTAAATGAATGAGCAAGGAAATCAGACAGAGGGCCAAGCGATGACACAAGCAGTCGGAATGTTAGAGGTGTTTGGGCTGACAACGGCATTTATGGCGGCGGATGCAGGATGCAAGGCCGCGAACGTCCGCCTGGAGCCCTTCGATAAAAACAAGCCGAAGAATCCGGATTCCCTGCCGGTTCCCCTTCTGGTGATGATCAAGTTCCGCGGCGACGTCGCGGATGTGACAGAGGCCATGGAGGCGGCGATGGCTAAGGCTGAGGAGATGACCGGCTACGTGCAGCACCACATCATCCCCCGGCCGACGGAAGACGCCCAGAAGATGTTGAAGCTCTGCGCTTTTGACAAGAGTTAGAAAAATGATACATGTTCCATGAGAAAGGAGAATTACCATGGAGAAGAAGGCACTTGGAATGATTGAGACCAGAGGACTGACCGCAGCCATTGAGGCATCGGATGCCATGACCAAGGCGGCAGAGGTAAAGCTGATCGGAACGGAGAAGATCGGATCCGGTCTGGTAACCGTTATGGTCAGAGGAGATGTGGGAGCCGTCAAGGCAGCGGTTGAGGCCGGCGCCGTAGCGGCAGGACGCTTGGGAGAGCTGGTTGCTCAGCACGTTATCCCCAGCCCTCACGAGGATGTTGAGAAGATCCTGCCCGCAATCAAATAGTTTCAGACTATGCAGCAAGTCGCGGGCCCGGTCGATCAGAATAAGTGAAGATTAAGATGAGGACCGTTAAGAGATTTTTGAGCGGAAGAGCAGTGGCAGGAAGGGAAGACAGGACAGGGAGCAGGAAGATGACGTCATATGGATTTATAGAGATCACGGGTGTCGTCGCGGCAGTAGATGCTCTTGATATTATGTGCAAGACAGCCGATGTAAGTCTGGCTTCCTGGGAGCGAAAACTCGGAGGACGGCTGGTGACAATGATCATTGAAGGCAGCGTCGAGGACGTCACGCAGGCGATCTCGACAGCTTCTGCCAATGCCATCAAAAAACCGGTTTCCTATGGAGTGATCGCCAATCCCCACGAGGAGATTCGCAGGCTGGTTGCCTTGTCGGCATCCCGCTGGAACAAGCGTCTGAAGAAGGCGAGGGAAGAATCGCCGGAAGACGCGGGGCGCGACCGATACCTGCAGGAGGTCTAGTCGAAGAAGCCCGAAATACCTAAGTGAGCACTCAGGCAGAGCCCTGATGAAGGAGGAGAAAAATGACACAGGAAGCATTGGGAATGGTAGAGACCAGGGGGCTGGTAGCGTCAATTGAGGCGGCGGACGCCATGTGTAAGGCAGCCAATGTCACCTTGATCGGAACAGAGAAGATCGGATCCGGCCTGGTGACCGTTATGGTCAGAGGCGATGTCGGAGCTGTCAAGTCCGCGGTTGAGGCAGGATCTACAGCGGCAGGAAGACTGGGCGAGCTGATTGCAACCCACGTCATTCCCCGTCCTCATAATGATGTGGAGGGAATTCTTCCCAAGCTTAAGGCTTGATTGAAGGCGAAATCTTTTGGCCGGGCCGGTTGATTCCATGTCAAAGGCCCGGTTGGGAGAGATGCATCCCGGATCCTCAGGAACAGGATCTGCGGACAGGAGACTTGATCCCCTCGATGGGATCTGTGAGATGGCAGGAGTGCCGGGAGAAAAAACATGACACAGGAAGCATTGGGAATGGTAGAGACCAGGGGGCTGGTGGCATCGATTGAGGCGGCCGACGCCATGTGCAAGGCGGCCAATGTCGCTTTGATCGGAACGGAGAAGATCGGATCCGGCCTGGTGACTGTTATGGTCAGAGGTGATGTCGGAGCTGTCAAGTCCGCAGTTGAGGCGGGATCTGCAGTGGCCGGAAGACTGGGCGAGCTGATCGCAACGCACGTGATTCCCCGTCCCCATGGAGATGTGGAGCGGATTCTCCCCAAGGTCAAGGCCTGAAACAGTGACGATCGTCCCGAGGCGGCTTTTGGCCGCCTCGTTGCGATTCGGGACCACTGAGAAGGGTTCAAATTTGTATGATAATTGAGGAATACTCAAGAGCGCATGACCATTGAGTGGAACTCGATAGTACATGACCATTGAGCGAAGCTCAATGATACACGACAATTGGGCGAAGCTCAATGATACACGACAATTGGGCGAAGCTCAATTGTATACGACCATCGAGGTATCCTCAATGGTACACGACCATTGAGTTCCACTCAATGGTATGGAGAAGATCAGTTTATGGAAGAAGCAAGTGTTGCGAGAGTGGCAGAGCTGGTTCTTAATACGATCAACCGGGACTTTCCGCAGTTTTTCGGGTCTGACCCCAAAAGCCGAATGGAGGGATTGCCGAGTGCCGGACAGGAGACAGGCCAGACCGGTTTCCTGATTCCGGTAGGCGTTTCTGCCCGCCATGTGCATCTGACACAGGAGGATGTAGAGACCCTCTTTGGACCCGGCTATCAGCTCACCAAAAAGAAGGAACTCATGGGAGGGCAGTTCGCCTCCAACGAGACGGTGACCATTGTCGGACTCAAGCTCAGGGCCATTGAAAATGTCCGGATCTTAGGACCGGTTCGGAGGAAGTCTCAGGTGGAGATCTCGGCGACAGACGCGGTCCGCCTTGGGGTCAAGGCGCCTCTTCGGGAGTCAGGAGATATCGCGGGTAGCGCTCCGATTGCCCTGGTTGGACCGGCGGGGGCTCTCTTTCTCAAGGAGGGCTGCATCGTGGCGGCCAGACATATTCACATGTCCCCGGCGGATGCCAGAAGCGCCGGCGTGAAGGACGGAGATTATGTACGCGTCCGGGCGGATAATGAGAGAGGAACCATTTTTGACCATGTCAAGGTCAGGGTGGACGATTCCTTTACCTTGGAGATGCATATTGATACGGATGAGGCCAACGGCGCCGGACTGCGCCAGGGAGACTGTGTCCGCATGCTGAAAGGGGGAGGACAATGATTGTCGGGAAAGTAGTCGGGAGCGTTATCTCCACGCGAAAGAGCAGTAAGCTGGTGGGGAATAAGTTCATGATTATCGAAGCCTGCGCGGATATGCAGAAAGAGTCCTGCCGTCTGGTGGCCATTGACCCCATCGGAGCAGGGATTGGAGAGTATGTCCTGGTGGCGACAGGAAGCGCTGCCAGGATTGGAAGCGGTATGGATTTAGCCCCAATTGATGCGGCGATTGTCGGAATTATTGATGACCCATCCGAATTATGATAAGGGAGAGCGCCGAGAGCGGTGAGAGAGCATGGATTGTAAGACACTGAGAGACAAATTACAGCAGGCCGGCATTGCAGGGGCCGGCGGGGCCGGTTTTCCAACCTACGCCAAGCTGGATGAGCGGGCGGATACCATCCTGCTTAACTGTGCGGAATGCGAACCGCTGCTCTCCTTACACCGGCAGCTGCTGGCACTTCACACAGAGGAAATTCTGTCCGCCTTCGAACAGGTTGCCTGCACCGTCGGGGCAGAGAGGGCCATTGTCTGCGTCAAGAAGGAGTATAAGGCCGCGATCCAGGCGGTAGAGCATGGCCTGGAATCAGGACTTTATCCCCATGTCAGCCTCCATCTGCTTCAGGGGGTCTACCCCATGGGAGATGAGGTGGTCTTGGTCTATGAGGCGACCGGGCGGGTGATCCGTCCCGGCGGACTGCCCATAGAAGAGGGGGTCATCGTCTTCAATGTAGAGACCATGTACAATGTCAGTCGGGCCCTGACCCAGGAGGCTCCGGTGACCAAAAAGCTGGTCACGATGATCGGGGAGCTCAAAGAACCGAAGACCCTCTTCCTTCCCCTTGGCACTTCGCTCGAAGAGGCGATTGCCATGGCGGGCGGCCCTTTGATTCAGGACTACGCCATACTTGTGGGCGGCCCCATGATGGGCAGAGAGGGAAGGAAAACAGATCCTGTCACCCGGACGACCAACGCGGTTTTGGTCCTGCCATCAGATCACGGGCTGATTCAGCGGATGCGGGCCAAAATCAGCGTTGACCTCCAGCGGGCGGCTTCCATCTGCTGCCAGTGCCGCGCCTGTACCGACCTGTGTCCGAGAAATGCCCTGGGACATCCGATTGAACCCCACAAGTTTATGCGCAGCGCGGCCAACCGGGATTTCAGTGATCCGCAGGTTTTTTTAGACACATTTTTCTGTTCCTCCTGCGGGACCTGTGAGCTATACGCGTGTCCGCAGAGCCTTTCGCCGCGCACCCTGATTGCCGCGTACAAGAGCGGGCTGAGGAAGGCGGGCGTCAAGGCGCCGGCGGATCCACAGTTCGCACCGGTCAGTCAGGCGAGAGAATACCGAAAGGTTCCGGAGGCCAGACTGGAGGCCAGACTGGGGCTGAGCACCTATGACAGGCCGGCTCCTCTTTGCCCGGAGTCCTGTCAGCCGAAGAAGGTCAGGGTCTTTTTGAGCCAGCACATCGGAGCGCCTGCGCTCGCCGCCGTCGAAGAGGGGGCGCTGGTAAAGGAAGGTCAGACGATCGGCCGGGCGGCAGGGGGGCTTTCCCTTCCCGTCCACGCGTCCATTGGGGGGAGAGTTTCTCATATTACGGAGAAATGGATTGAAATCACAGCAGACTGATAAACAGAAGTGGTCGCGAAGACCATATTTGTTTGAATGTGAACTCGGTTAAAAATCGAAGAGGATATTCGGGAGACAGATACTATGTCCAGGGCAATTGGGTTAGTGGAATTTAAGACGACGCCGAGTGGAATCCGGGCGGCCGACATCATGGTTAAGACAGCGAAGGTAGACCTCCTGGAAGCGCAGACGGTCTGCCCGGGCAAATATATCGCCTTGATCGCCGGGGATTTGAGCGCGGTTGACGCCGCTGTTAAAGCTGCCATCGCCTCGTCAAGCGAGCACTACATTGACAGCTTTGTCTTAGGCAATCCTCACGAGAGCATTTTTCCTGCCCTCTACGGGACTTCTGCAGTTGAGAATGTCCGGGCCCTCGGCATTTTGGAGACCTATGATGTCGCCTCCATTATTGTAGCTGCCGATCTGGCGGCCAAGACGGCGATTGTGGACCTGGTTGAGGTCCGCATTGCCAAGGGCATGTGCGGGAAGTCCTTTTTTGTCCTGACAGGAGAGATCGCGGCTGTCGAGGCCGCCGTGGCCAGAGCCAAAGAAGAAGTGGCCGAGTCAGGCATGTTCCTGGATTCCATAGTGATTGCAAACCCGGACCGGCAGATCTGTGACGCAATCCTCTGAGCAAATCACAATCATGAAGGAGTAAATCCATGCTTGCAATGGAGAGAAGAAATCTCATCCTGGAAAAACTGCAGGAGGAGAAGAAAGTTGTGGTGAATGCCCTTGCCAGGCAGTTTGACGTCTCTGAGGAGACCATCCGGCGCGATTTGGACAAGCTGGAACAGGATGGGGTCTGTACCAAGAGCTACGGAGGGGCGGTTTTCAATGAAAATACAACCATTGATATGCCCTTCAATGTCCGCACGAAAAATCACGTCCAGGGGAAACAGAAAATTGCAGCCCTGGTGGCGGGGATGATTGAGGAGGGAGACCACATCATTCTAGATGCCAGTTCCACCGCGGTTTTCATTGCCAAGGAGATCAAGGAGAAGGAACATCTGACAGTGATCACCAACTCCATTGAGATCATGATCGAGCTGTCGAATGTCTCGGGATGGGATGTCATCTCATCCGGCGGCAGATTAAAGCCGGGCGACCTGGCTCTGATCGGCCCAAGGGCTCTTGGCGGCCTGTCCGCGTTTAATGTGGAGAAGGCCTTCTTCTCCTGCAAGGGAGTTGACGCGGAGCGGGGGCTGACAGACAGTGACGACCAGCTGACACAGACCAAGCAGGTACTGATGAAGTCGGCGCAGAAGAAGGTTGTGACGGTGGATTCCTCGAAGTTTGAGCGGGTGGCCTTCGCTAAGATTTGTGACATCAGAGATGTCGATGTGATCGTGACGGATCAGAAACCGTCAGAATCCTGGCTCTCTTTTTTGAAGAGAAATCATGTGGAGTGTCTCTATCCGCAGGAAAAGTAGTTCAGGAAAAGCTGCTATAGAAAAGCGACGATAGAGAAATGCTGAAAGAGAAGTACTGGAAGAGAAGTACTGGAAGAGAAGTACTGGTGGAAAAGTAGCGGTAGAGAAGGTGGTTTCATCTCAGAGGAGAAAGGAGGCACAGATGGCAAAGACGAAGGGAAACAAGGAGATAGACAGCCTGACTGCAAAGACAGCGGAGAAACTTTTGCAGGGGACAGGAGCTGAAAAGAAAGAGGCGAAGAAAGAAGCTTCTAAAGCGGAAGCTGTGAAGAAAAAGGCGGTTTCGGAGAAAAAGGAAGCTGCGAAGAAAAAGACGATCTCAGAGACAAAAGTGACAGCGAAAAAAAAGACGGCGCCAAAGACAAAAGCGGTCGCGAAGAAAAAGGAAGCTCCAAGGAAAAAAGAGAATTCAAAGAAAAAGGAGGTTTTCGGGACTCCTGTCAAAAGCGGGGTAATTGTCGGGGGAACAAAGGTGGAATCTCATCTGATCTGCCAGATTCCGACCTATCTCTTATGACTGATTCTGAGGCTTTTGTGGGAAATTAGGATCATTTCAGATAAAAAATGAAAAATTATTTTAAAAAACACTTGAATCAAAGAGGGAATAAGGTATAATCATCATATGAGCGAAACGCTTCGCGATAATAGGCGAAACGTTTTATGCTGTTCGTATCATTCACTTTTCGATGGGGGTATCGAAGAGGAGGGGAAATGACAAACAGATACTATTTGGCAGTCGACATCGGCGCTTCGAGCGGTCGGCACATTCTCTTCTCCAAGGAGAATGGGAGGATCCGGATGTCCGAGATCTACCGTTTTGAGAACGGGATGAAGAAAAAGGACGGACACCGGATCTGGGATGTCGAGCACTTGTCGAGGGAAATCGTCGCCGGCATGAAGAAGGCGGGAGAGATGGGTAAGATTCCCGTCTCCGTCGCGGTCGACACCTGGGGGGTTGATTACGTCCTTTTAGATGAGGACGACCATATTCTGGGAGATGTCTACGGTTACAGGGATAAGAGAACCGAGGGGATGGACACTCTTCTGAGCGAGAAGATTGACAGCCGGGAACTCTACGGGATTACGGGAATTCAGGAGCAGTCTTACAACACGATCTACCAGCTTCTGGCGGATCAGGTCATGCGTCCGGACCTCTTAGAGCGGGCGCGAACATTTCTGAGCATGCCGGACTATTTCGGATTCTATTTAACCGGCAGGAAAGCCAATGAATACACAGAGTGCACAACAAGCGGACTGGTCGACGCCGAGAGCGGGAACTGGAACCGGGAACTGATCCGCAGGCTGGGATTGCCTCAGGAGATCTTTCTGGATCTTCTGCCCGCGGGATCTGTCCTGGGACAGCTCAGGCCGGAGATCGCCGCGGAAGTCGGATATGACTGCTCATTTATCGCCTGCGCCTCACACGATACGGCGTCTGCCGTGATGTCCATGCCCGATCCGAGCGGCAAGGGACTCTATATCAGCAGCGGGACCTGGTCACTCATGGGAGTGGAGAGCGAGAAGGCGGTGACAGACGAAGAAGCTCACGCCGGCGGTTTCACCAATGAGGGCGGCTACGGCGGCAGGATTACTTTACTCAAGAATATTATGGGACTCTGGATGATCCAGTCTCTGCGCCATGAGCTTGACGACAGATATTCTTTTGCGGAGCTTGCGAAGCTGGGGCAGGAGGAGAGCGATTTCCCCGCCTTGGTCGATGTCAATGACAATCGTTTTCTGGCTCCTGACTCCATGATCGGCGCGATTCAGGATGCCTGCCGCCAGAAGGGAATGCCGGTGCCGGAGAGCCCGGGACAGCTGTCCGCTGTGATCTGCCGGTCCCTGGCCAGATGTTATGCGGATACGGCTAAGAAGCTGATGGACCTGACCGGCCAGAAGTTTGACAGTATCAACATTCTCGGGGGCGGAGGACAGAATACCTTCCTGAACCGTCTGACGGTGGAGGAATCCGGTCTGACTGTCAACGCGGGGCCCTCCGAGGCCACTTCCGTCGGCAACGCCATCGCTCAGATGATCTGCGCCGGGGAATTCGAGGATCTGGCTCAGGCCAGGGTCTGTGTGAGAGAATCCTTTGCAGTTGAGACATTTTCCTGAGAGAAAATGCAGCGGAGCAGTTGGTTACAAATTTTAATTCAGAGAGGAGAAGGAGGAAGAAATGGCGGATCAGAGAAAGCTTGTTGGGGGACATCCGGTAATTGGAATCAGGCCGGTAATCGATGGCCGAAAGGGACCCCTTGATGTCAGAGGAGCTCTGGAAGAACAGACCATGTCTATGGCAAAGAGAGCTAAGAAGCTCTTTGAGGACAAGCTCTTCTACGCGGATGGAAGCAAGGTTAAGGTTGTGATTTCGGGCTGCACCATCGGTCGCGTGAGAGAGAGCGCTCTCTGCGCGGAGCAGTTTAAGAGAGAAGGGGTGGATATCACCCTGACCGTGACACCCTGCTGGTGCTACGGGTCTGAGACCATGGATATGGATCCCAATACCATTAAGGGCGTCTGGGGACTGAACGCGACGGAGCGCCCGGGGGCTGTCTATCTGGCCTCTGTTCTCGCGACACACGCGCAGAAGGGCCTTCCCGCTTTTGGCATCTATGGCAGAGATGTGCAGGACGCGGATGACGAGAACATCCCCGCGGATGTAGAGGAGATGCTGCTTCGCTTCGGCAGGGCTTCCATTGCGGCGGCTTCCTTAAGAGGCCTGTCCTATCTGCAGATCGGATCCGTCACGATGGGAATCGGCGGCTCCATTATGGATCAGGATTTCCTGGAGAGCTATCTTGGTATGCGGGTCGAGTCGGTCGATGAGGTCGAGGTTCTTCGCCGGATGGACGAGGGAATCTATGATCACGAGGAGTTCGAGCGCGCCCTGGCATGGACGAAGGCCAACTGCAAGGAAGGCTTTGACAAGAACCCGGATTGGATTCAGAAGGATCGCAAGACCAAGGACGAGCAGTGGGAGTTCACGGTCAAGATGTATCTGATCATCAAGGACCTGATGCGCGGAAACGAGAAGCTGGCAGACAAGTTCCCGGAGGAGGCTCTGGGGCACAACGCGATCTGCGGCGGCTTCCAGGGACAGAGACAGTGGACCGACCACTGGCCCAACTGCGACTACCCTGAGGCCTTCCTGTCCACATCCTTCGATTACGACGGCAAGAGAGAGCCCTATATCTTAGCGACCGAGAACGATATCTTAAACGGACTGTGCATGCTCTTTGAGAAGCAGCTGACCGGACGCTCAGCCATGTTCTCCGACGTCAGAACCTATTGGAGCGGCGACGCTGTCAAGAGAGTGACCGGTTACGAGATTGAGGGACACGCCAGGGAGGCCGACGGCTTCCTGCACCTGATCAATTCCGGCGCCTCCGCCCTGGATTTCTCCGGCGTATGCACCGGAGCGGATGGTAAGCCTGAGATCAAGAAGTGGTGGGAGATTACGGAAGAGGATCAGAAGAAGATCCTTGAGGCGACCACCTGGAATCCCGCGGACAACGGATATTTCAGGGGCGGCGGCTATTCATCCCGTTTCTTAACCGCTACAGAAATGCCTGTTACCATGCTTCGTCTGAACCTGGTCAAGGGACTTGGCCCCTTCCTGCAGATTGCAGAGGGCTGGACCGTAGCTCTTCCTGATCAGGTCAATGAAATCCTCTGGAAGAGGACAGATTACACCTGGCCCTGCACCTGGTTCGCACCCCGTGTTGATCACGTACCCGGCTCTGCCTTCTGCACTGCCTATGATGTGATGAAGAACTGGGGAGCCAATCACGGTTCAACGGTATATGGCCACGTGGGCGCGGATCTGATCACCATGGCATCCATTCTTCGTATTCCGGTTGCCATGCACAATATTCCCTCCGAGAAGATCTATCGCCCCGCGGTCTGGAATGCGTTCGGCACCGAGGACAAGGAGGGGGCTGACTTCAGAGCTTGCAGTGCCTTCGGACCTCTCTATAAGAAGTACAGATAAGGGGGAGGATATGCTGAAAGGAATTCCAAAGATTCTGTCTCCGGAACTTTTGAAAACCCTCTGCGAGATGGGACACAGCGATGTGCTGGTCATTGGGGATGGGAATTATCCCATTCCCAGTGTAAAGGGAGAGAATACAGTTGTGATCCGGATGGACGGACACGGCGTCAGCGAGGTTTTAGACGCGATACTGGAGGTCTTCCCCTTAGATCCCTATGTGGAACATCCGGTTAATCTCATGGAGCTTATGCCCCAGGATCAGGGAAAGATCAAGACCCCTATCTGGGAGGAATACAAAGAGATTGTCGCCAGGCACGACGAGCGGGGAGCGGATGCCATCGGGCAGATCGAGCGCTTTGCCTTCTATGAGGAGACGAAAAAACACGCCTATTGCCTGATCGCGACGAGTGAGTCCGCTGTCTACGCCAACGTCATGTTGCAGAAGGGAATCGTTTGATTCGGGAGTATGGGAGGTATTTGTTTTGGAAAAAATTAAGGGGAATCCGGTTGTCAGAAAAATCGGATTAAACAGGATCATTCTTCTCGGCGTTCTGGTGCTGATGTTTCTCGCCTGCTGCCTTGGAATCGACGGATTTGCCGCGGCGGGGAAGGAACACCTTCTGAACACCCTGAACTATGTGTATTTTCTCGGTTTTCTCTCTCTGGGAGTTACCTTTGTTATCGCGACGGGCGGCATTGATTTCTCCATCGGACCAGTTATGTTCTGCTGTGCTCTTGTGGCCGGCTACTGCCTGAATTCCTATGGGATACCCTTGATTGTCTGCATCGTCCTGGCAGTAGTTATCGGACTGATCTTCGGAGCCTTTAATGGTTGGCTGGTGGCTTACCAGTCGGTGCCCGCTTTCATCGTTTCCATGGCGTCTATGAATATCGCCAAGGGAATTGCCGCTGTCTTCACCAAGACCCAGTCGCAGAGCTGGCCACTGTCCACAGATCCGGTCAACGGTTGGTTTAGAAACCTGATTTCCTATAAGGGTTTTCCGGTCGGCCTGGTTGTCTTTTTACTGGTGGCAGCGCTCTGCAGCTGCATTCTCTACAACACCAAGGCGGGCAGATATATTCTCTGCCTGGGAAGCAACCGCGAGGCGGTGCGCCTGTCCGGCGTTGACATCAAGCGCTGGGAGATGCTTGCCTATGTCATCTGCGGATTGCTGGTAGGCCTTGCTTCCATCTACTTCGTCGCCTGCTATACAACAGTACAGCCCGGTTACGGAGATCAGTACAACAATGAAGCCATCGCCGGTTGTGTTATGGGAGGAACCTCCATGGTCGGTGGTCTGGCGTCCATTCTGGGAACCGTGATCGGTGTTTCCATTATCTCCATGCTTCAGGAGGGCCTTCTGGCATTGGGCCTGGGCAAGGATATTCAGTTGATTATCACCGGTATCATCGTTATCGTTGCGGTCTACATTGATGTTACGGCCAGACGCAAGAAGAATTGACTGGGGGGAATATGGGAGAAGTAATTCTGACAATGAAGGGAATCGACAAGAGTTTTCCCGGCGTTCACTGCCTAGATCACGTCGATTTCGAAGTAAAAAGCGGCGAAGTTCATGCCCTGATGGGAGAGAATGGAGCCGGCAAGTCCACTCTGATGAAGGTCCTGACGGGAATCTACAAGATGGATTCCGGAAGCATCACCTATGAGGGCAAGGATGTAGAATTTCGCAGTACCCGTGAGGCCCAGGATGCCGGTGTCATCATCGTTCACCAGGAGCTCAACATGGTGGGAGATCTGACCGTCGCCCAGAACATCTTTATCGGCAGGGAGCCCAGAAAGGGAATCCGTATCGATGACAGGAAGATGATAGAGGACTCTAAGAAGATCTTTGAGCGGATGCACATTGACATTGATCCGAAAGCCAAGATGAGTACTTTGACGGTTGGTAAACAGCAGATGTGCGAGATTGCCAAGGCCATTTCTCATGACGCCAGGCTGATCATTTTTGACGAGCCCTCAGCTGCCCTGACGGAGAAAGAGATCGAGGATCTGTTCACAATCATCCGTGATCTGAGGAAACAGAATTTGGGAATCGTCTACATTTCCCACCGTATGGATGAGATCAAGGTCATCACCGACCGTGTCTCCGTCATGCGTGACGGCAAATATATCGGGACTTTGATCACGAAGGATTCCAGCAAGGAAGACATCATCAATATGATGGTAGGCCGTGTGATCTATGAGGAACCCAAGACCAAGAGCGCTGTTGCGGCAGATGCCCCAATTGTTCTCAAGGTTGAGGGACTCAATGCCGGCAAGATGGTGCAGAATGTCAGCTTTGAACTCAAGAAGGGTGAGATTTTGGGCTTCTCCGGCCTGATGGGAGCCGGAAGAACAGAGACGGCAAGAGCCATCTTCGGAGCGGATCCCAAGACCGGCGGCAAGATCTCGATTGCAGATGCTTCTGGTCAGCTTAAGGAGGTGATAATCAATTCTCCGCAGGATGCAGTCAAGGCCGGCATCGGTTATCTGTCTGAGGACAGAAAGCGCTATGGCGTTGTGACCCAAAAGACGGTTGCTGAGAATACGACTTTGGCCTGTCTGGAGAAATACGTGAATCATTTCTTTATCGATAAGGGCAAGGAGATCAGGGATACCAATGCCTTCATTGAGAAGCTGGCCACAAAGACGCCAAGTCCCAATCAGCTGGTTGTCAACCTTTCCGGAGGAAATCAGCAGAAGGTAGTGATTCAGAAGTGGCTGGACAGGGACAGCGAGATCCTGATTTTTGATGAGCCGACCAGAGGAATTGATGTTGGAGCCAAGAATGAGATCTACAAGTTGATGACCCTTCTGGCTGAGTCCGGGAAGTCGATTATTATGATCTCTTCTGAGATGACAGAGATCCTCCGTATGAGTGACAGAGTCATTGTTATGTGCGAGGGCAAGGTCACCGGTCAGGTAATGATTGAGGATGCAACGCAGGAGAAGATCATGAATCTTGCGACCAGAGATATCGATTGAGGGGGACAGTATGAAAGAATTACAGAAGAAGAAACTCCTAAGCGATCAGAGATTTGTGGCTTTTCTTGTCGCCATGGCTCTGGTTGTGATCTACATGATTTTCAGTCCCGGATTCCGCCACTACTCCTCTTTTGTGAGTATGATGGATTTCTCCTACTACGATATCCTGATGGCCATCGGCGTCACCTTTCCTCTGATTACAGCGGGTGTTGACCTCTCCATCGGAACGGGCATGGTCTGCTACGCTCTGGTGGCAGGAACTCTGATTCGAAATTATGATCTTCCGGTTGGAATCGCCATGCTGATCTGTATTGTCATGGGTGTTCTGATGGGCCTGATCAACGGAATCTTAGTTGGCGTTATGAACCTGGCGCCCTTTATCGCGACCCTGTCGACCTGCATGATCACCAGAGGAATCGGGTCCATGTGCAAGGCGACTCCCTGGCCGACGGCAACACAGCCGGGAGGCTGGTTCCATTCTATCTTTAAGCTGACCTTCGGAACGGGACGAAGCGCTCTGCGACTTCCCATTGGTCTTGTCATTATGATCGCCCTGGTCATCCTGATGGAGTTCATCTTAAACCACACCAGGATGGGCCGCTATACCATTGCGATTGGCTCGAACAAGGAAGCGACGGCCCTGTCCGGCGTCAATGTCAGGTTCTATCACGTGATGTCCTATGTCATCTGCGGTCTTTTTACTGGTCTTGCCGCGATCGCCTATGCGGCGGTAACACCGACCGTACAGCCGGGGACAGGAGCCGGACTGGAGATGGATGCCATCGGCGGGGTCTTCGTCGGCGGTGTTTGTGCAACTGGCGGCTATGGATCCATTATTGGCACCTTCATCGGTGTTATGGTCATTATGCTTCTGAAGACAGGACTTCCCTATGTCGGACTTCAGTCCAACTGGCAGCAGATCATTACGGGAGCAGTTCTGATTGTGGCTGTCCTCATTGACATCAAGAGAAATAAGGGGAAAAAGGACGAGTAAATTCAGGTTACGCGCTTGGAACCGGACGAATCCGGTTTTGGGCAAATAATATTCATTCTTTCAAAATACAAAGGAGGGTTAAAGAATGAAAAAGAAACTAGTTGCAACAATGTTAGCAATGGCACTCTGTGTGACCTCTCTGTATGGCTGCGGCTCAGGAGCCAAGAAGGAGGACAGCAAGGAGTCAGACAAGAAGACGGAATCCTCAGCAAACAATAATGCGGGGGGAAGCAATGATCTTCCGGAGCAGTTCAAGGGCCTTAAGGCAGATAAGGCTTATAATTTCCCGATGCTGGTAAAATCGTTCCAGTCCACCTATTGGGGAGCCGCTCAGAAGGGAATGCAGAAGGCCGCCAAGGAACTTGGGGTTGAAGTAAAGCCTCAGGGACCCAATACAGAGTCTGATATAGCCGATCAGATTAACATGCTGGAGTCAGCGATTGCGGCTAAACCTGCCGGAATCGGAATCGCAGCCTGCGACTCCAGTTCTGTATTGGATTCCTTCAAAAAGGCAGCTGAGGCTAAGATTCCTCTGGTCTGCTTTGACACAGGGGTTGCTGATGCGCCCAAGGGATCTGTTGCCTGCACGATCGCAACGGATAACAGACAGGCCGGATCTGTTGCCGCAGACCATATGTATGAGGTGCTGAAGGATAAGATCACAAAGGCTGACAAGCCTGTCCGCATCGGTGAGATCAACCAGGATGCCACCGCTGCCAATATCGAGGAGCGCGGTCTTGGTTTCGTTGACCGCATGATTGAGCTGATTCACAAGGACGGCAAGACGGTATCTGTTACCGGTAACGAGTTCTATGTAAACCATGCCAAGGGAGCTGACAAGGGCGATACCAATGTGGTTATTGAAGTTCGTGTTCCCGCGCAGACCACTGTTGAGCTCTGCTCCAATGAGGCTCAGGCCATTCTCTCCAAGAAGGATACCATCGGTGTCTTCGGCTCCAACCAGGTATCCGCAGAGGGCCTGCTGGCAGCCAATACCAACCTGAACGTCCTTGGTTCCAACGTTGATAAGGGTGATGTTGTTGGTATCGGTTTCGACGCCGGTTCTACCATCAAGGCAGCGGTTAAGGACGGCGTTATGCTCGGCGCAGTTACCCAGTCTCCTCTGATGATGGGCTACTATGCTGTATATGCTCTGACCGCAGCTGCGAACGGCAAGACCGATCTGAAGGATGTCGCAACGGCAGGTTACTGGTATGATTCCAAGAACATGGATGATGAGAGCATTGCTCCCAACCTTTACGACTGATGAATTGATCTGATACTATGATAACGGGAGACTCCTCGGAGTCTCCTGCTCTGCTATAAGCGTCATGAGCAGGCGCTTATAGCAGAGCAGAAGCAGGAAGCACTCGTGTCATTATGAGGGAAAAGGACAATGAACTACGAATACCCGCAGATCTTTGAGAATTACTATCAGGAGATGGATCCGGATCAGAGGAAGAAGATATTTCTGAGTTTACAGGGGCAGGCAGATCAGGAAGAGACGTTTGCCAAGGCAGCAGGAGAACTTTTTGACAGAAGGCATACCGATCCCAAGGGCAGGGGGCAGAAGGTGGATACCTTCCTCTGGAATATGATCAATCTTGTGATTGTGGCCAAGAGCGCCCGCGTCTTCGCCAGACGAAGCCGCAGAGAGACCCTGGAGGCACTGGCTTCCATGGAGGGGAAGATAAGAGAGACCTATGGAAGCGAGGGAGAGGCTGCCCTTTACTGGGAGTATCGCAATGCGGCCAGACGCTATTTTGCGACAACAGCCAGTAAGGGTTATGGGAGAAAAGTCTTTGGGATCATTGCCGCCAATGAGGAAGATCGCAAAAAGCGCAGCTGTGCGGACGCCTATGAGATGTCGGTCGGACTGGCGCGGCGGCTGGCTCTGGATGAAGAGATGACCCTGTTTTCCGACGCAGTGAGAGATGAGTATTCCTGTTATGATGCGGCAGCTGCTGAACGCCTTGATGAATATTCTCTCTCAAGAAGAGACAAGGATCTCAAGCGAAAGAGTTGAGAGACAATGTCTTTGGATTGTCAAAATTAGTCGGAAAGCCGAATGTAAGGCTCTATGTTAGAATGAGCGCGTTCTCATTTCAGCAGCAGAAAGTGATTGACTTATGTCAGCGACAATCAAGGACATCCGGGAGAAAACCGGTCTTTCCTTAGCTACGATTTCCAAATATATCAATGGCGGCAATGTGCTTCCCGAGAATCGGGAGAAAATAAGCAGAGCCATCAAGGAACTTCACTATCATGTCAATGATATGGCCCGAAGCCTCGTCACTTCGCAGACCCGGTCTGTCGGTATGGTTGTTCCAAGCATGGTCAGCCCTTTCCATGGGACGCTGATTCGTCATATCGAATCTGAACTCAAGCAGGCGGGGTATTCTCTGATGGTCTGTGATTCGATGAATGATGCGGAACAGGAGAGAGATAATATTGAGTTTCTGAGCCGCAAAAATGTCGATGGACTGGTTCTGATTCCAACCGGGAAGAAGATCCCGGATATTTTTGATCTGGTCTCCGGAGAAGTCCCCATCATTACGCTGGATGTCAAGTGGGCAGGTATATCCAGCGTGATTATTGATAATATCAGAGCTGGTTATGAGGCGACTTCCTATCTGACGGAAAGAGGACATCGCAGAATCGGGATTATCTATATCGGGAAACAGTGTACGGGAAGACAGCGCCTGAAGGGATATTGCAAGGCTCTTGCCAAAAGCAATATCGCAAGGGAAGAAGCTCTGGAAATGGCGACGGACGGAACGGTTGACGCAGCCTATGAGGCCATGAACCGGCTTCTGTCACTGGCCGATCGGCCGACAGCGGTCTTTACCTGTAATCACGATATGAATATTGGCGCAGTCATGGCGATGAACGATGCCGGTTATCGCTATCCGACGGATCTGTCGATCATTGGATTTGATGACCTGGTCATTCCAAGTATTCTCAATCCCAGATTAACCGTATTGGAACAGCCTATGGAGGAGATGGGCAATGCCGCGGCAAGAATCATTCTGGAGCATATGCAACATACCGATCCCGCCGACCGCAAGGCAGAACATCATGTTTACCGGGCGCTTCTGCATGAGGGCAAATCTGTGGAACAGATCAGCCCCAGCAGGACATAGTAAAACCTTTGCGGGAAGGGGCCGAAAGGCACAAAAAGTCCCTGCAGAGGGAATTACCCCTGAAAAGGCATGGTAAAACTTCCGTAGAAGGAGGTGAGTTCATCGCCGTCTCGTAAGTGCGAGGTATCGCCGGCCACCTGACAGCGGAAGAGAGCCTGACCGGGGATGCGTTCCTCAGAGGAGAAGATGGTCACGGAAGAGGTGGGGAGGAAAAAGCCCTGCTGCATGACTGCAGGCGTTGTGTTGATCAGATGAGAGATGAGAATACTGGCAATCCCCAGATGACAGAAGAAGACCAGAACAGGCTCTTCGATCCCTTTGGCCTCCATGGCGGCCTCCTGCTTTTCAATGCGGGTTATGGTATGAGCGTCGGACTTGATATTTAAGTCTGTGGGCAGGGAATTTCCCCTGGTATGATAGTGAAGACCATCCCTGTGATAGCCCCATTGGGCCAGAACCTGATCGAAGCGGCCGCAGACCCATTCATATTCTTGCTGGATGTAAGTCTTCTTCGGATCGCGCTTAAAGTACTGCCCGTAAATGGTTCTGACTTGAGGGGTATGGTCTGCCGTAACCCCATCTAAGGTAGATGCACCGTCTCCGGCAGTCCGATAGATCGAAGAGGAAAACCAGGCCTTGGGATCATAGAGCTCTGGGTGCTCACTCAGATAATAGGGAGGATAGTCCCAGGGAACATTGGCGTTCATGGGATGCATGTCGATGTTGATGGGGATGGCGAACTCTCTCAACCAGGGATAGACAAGACAGATCTTTGGATCGGGATTTTTGATGACATCGGCTGCCGGAGTGGGATAGTGGAATTCCAGGCGGATCCCATCTGCCTGCAGGATGGGAAGAGCCGTGTCCTGCGCCCTGCCCAGGGGGGAAGCGTAGGCCTGGGTGATGTGCCAGTCCTTAGCTCGCTCAGCCAGCAGAGCAGCCTCCCGCTTGCCCTTATCAGTCAGGGTATCTGTGTCGTAGAAAGGTTCCGCATGGCGGACAAAGATGATTTTCATGCTTGCTCCTCTTAAATTATGAAACACCTGGATATATCACGGTTCATGACAAAAGCGTCTTATGAAACACATTGGATGCAGATCAGATACCAATCTTACTCGAATTAGGGATCAGATTCCATAGCAATTCTCTGTCATATTTGTATGCATGCCCGGGATTGATAAATATGCTAAAATGCTCTTTGAGTTTATCAGGCATGCCGGATAGGAGGCTCCCCTATGGGACTGAATTATGTTGCGGTCGCCTATGACGCGGGAAAAGCGATTCCCCGTTTTGAGAAGGCGTCCTACTTTAATATTTACTATGTGAAGGCAGGGGAATACTCACACGGGCAAATGCTATCAACCCTTGATATTCCTGCGGATCAGCTGGTGGACCAGTTGATCGCCATGCGGATCAAGAGGGTGATTGCTCAGAATTTCACCCCCAGATCCATGGCACTGCTGCGGAAGGCCGGAATTGAATGCTACGGTTTTGACGGAGGAACAGATGCGGCCATCGCAGCCTATACCAGGGGAGAACTTATGCCTCTTTAGGAGCGGCGCATGGTCATGGAACACTTGTGAAGTTTGAGTAAAGCGAGCAGTAAATCGCAGAGAAGAAAAGGAGTTGTATGAATAAGAAAATACCAGTAACGATTTTTCTGGTGATCCTTGTAGTGCTCATTGTAGCAAGCTTTATGCACCCGGCAGATATGGCTGCGCTGGGAGATTATGTCAGCCCGGTTTATGCCAGTCCTCTGGCTCTGCTGCCTCCGGTGATTGCCATTGCCCTTGCTCTGATTACAAAGGAGGTCTATTCCTCTCTGATGCTGGGGATTTTCACAGGTGCTCTGCTCTACTCCAACTTCAATATGGAACTTATGCTCAACACCCTCTTCTTCAATGAGAAGGGAGGAATGATCAGTAAGCTGTCTGACACGGGGAATATGGGAATCCTGGTTTTTCTGGTGATGCTGGGATCTCTGGTGGCTATGATGAACCGTGCCGGCGGATCTGCCGCCTTTGGCAAATGGGCCGCCGGCCGTATTAAGACCCGGGTTGGCGCCCAGCTGGCCACTACGGCATTGGGCGTTCTGATCTTTGTCGATGATTACTTTAACTGCTTGACTGTCGGTTCTGTGATGCGGCCCGTCACGGATTCCCATAGGGTTTCAAGAGCCAAGCTGGCTTATCTGATTGACGCCACGGCGGCGCCAATCTGCATTATCGCCCCTATTTCTTCCTGGGCGGCGGCCGTGACATCTTCTGTGCCGGACGGCAGCGGAATTAACGGATTTGTGACCTTTCTCAACACGATTCCCTTTAATTTCTATGCCCTCTTAACCATCATTACCATGCTCTATCTGTCTATCCGCCGCGTCGATTTTGGCCCTATGAGGGAGCATGAAATGAATGCGCTTTTGCATGGAGACCTCTATACGACGCCGGAGAGGGACTACAAAGATGACAATGGGAATTTTGTCAGCCCCAGAGGACGGGTGATTGACCTGGTTCTTCCGGTTGTCGTTTTGATTGCGACTTGTATCGTGGGGATGATTTACACTGGCGGCTTTTTTTCAGGTGTCAACTTTATAGATGCTTTTGCCAATGCGTCCGCTTCCAGGGGCCTTGTCATGGGAGGCTTCGCTGCCCTGGCCTTTACCTTCTTTTTCTATATGTATCGGGATGTTATCAGCTTTACTGAATTTATGAATTGCTTTGTCGAGGGATTCAAGGCAATGATCTCCCCCATTCTGATTCTGACCTTCGCCTGGACTCTGTCCGGTATGACCAATCTGTTGGGGGCTGACCAGTTCGTATCTACCATGGTGGCCGGAAATGCGGCGGCCCTGCAGTCTCTGCTTCCGGCGGTTATTTTCCTGGTGGCTGCGGCTTTAGCCTTCGCGACCGGAACCTCCTGGGGGACTTTCTCGATTCTGATTCCGATTGTGGTCGGCGTTTTCCCAAGCGGCCAGATGATGGTGATATCCATTGCATCCTGTCTGGCGGGCGCGGTTGCCGGCGATCACTGTTCTCCCATTTCCGATACGACGATTATGTCCTCTGCCGGAGCTCAGTGCCACCATGTCAATCATGTCTCTACCCAGCTGCCCTATGCCATTACGGTAGCGGCAGTGTCCTTTGTCTCCTATGTGATCAGCGGTTTTGTGAAGAATGTCTTTCTCTGTCTTCCCATTGCTGTGATCCTTATGTTGATTGCCCTGCGGGTCATTGAGCAGAGCACAGGAGTCGAGCCCATCGAGCATACGGCAGGGAAAGCAGAAAGAGAGAAGGCTTAAAAAGGACCAGGATACAAGGGATATGTGTTTTGCGAGCATGCTATGGTTATCCTTGTCAAGGAGGCTTGATTTCATGTAAAAGATCCTGCGTGAAGAATCATCTGATCTATTGCATGGAAGCAGACTGTTTCCAGCAGGCCGGATTCGGCTGACTATGACGGATTATACTTAGTTATAATGAAAGTTACTTAGTTACGACAGATTTACTTGATAAGGAGGAATTTTCTTATGTTGCCAGAACAATCAATTGAATTTCGCTATGACACCCAGCTTCTCTTAGACGGTTATGATGAAGATCTGGATGCGGATGATGTGAGAGATTATATCGCGGACCACTTTACGGGGGATGAGCTTCTCTGCGTGGGCGGTGACGGTGACCCGGTTAAGCTGCACTTTCACACCAATGAACCCTGGAAGGTACTGGAGTACTGCAGAAGCCAGGGGGAGATCTATGATATCGTTGTAGAGGACATGGATCGGCAGACCAGAGGACTGCAGGGATAGTGATTCCGCTGCATCAATGGATCGGAAGAGGGAATCATGCACAAACATGGAAAAGGAGAAGTGAAGAAAATGGGCGTATTTGATTTTGTCAAGAAAATGGCAACCGGAGCCTCTGATGAGGACAATCGGAAAAACAAGGCGAGAATGCGGGAAATCTTCAATTCTCTTGTCCCAAATGGAGATGACTACAAGTTAATTTACTGCCATATGGAAGACTATCACAATGCCGTTGTTGTGGAGGTCAATTTGCACAGCAATTATATTGTCGGATATAAGCCGGGAGAAGTAGTGGTAATTGCAGTGGAAGCGGATTTGACGAAATATGAAAAGCCGGAATTTTTCAACAGAGAGAACGGATCCCAGACAGAGGCCTCATGGACAGGCTATTGTGTTGTGAAAAACAGCCAGGTCTCCTATCAGTTTGTACCCGTAACCTATGAGCCGGGTATTAATCGCGGGGCAAAGTATTCTGTCGCCGTGACCCAGTCCTCAGAGGAAGTGTCCGCTTTCCGCAAATTCTTTAAGGCAGGTCTCTGAAATACATAGGACCTCTTCTGTTTTAATTTCAGAAGGAATTGGAATCCGATCCAATACCCCAGATAAGAGGGTGATAGGACAGAACGTGCTATATGGCGGCAATGCTCTTATCTGTGGGCGTAATATTTCATATCTCAGATAACGAAAGCGGCTCTGGCGAGTGCATGTAGCACCACCGGCAGACCGCTTTTATTCATCTCTCGAAAGATGCGGAATCCAGAAAAATGAGTCTTGACACTACTGAAATAGTGTACTATTATACTAGTGAACTAGAAAGGAGGAACGATGCAGTTTGATTCTTCGATTCCGATCTATCTGCAAGTGTCTGAGGCTATTAAACAGGACATTGTAGCGGGGCGGAGGCTTCCAGGAGACAAGCTTCCCTCTGGTCGGGAGCTGGCTCTGCTCTACCGAATCAATCCCAATACCGCAGCCAGAGTCTATCAGGTTCTGGAGAGTGAAGGTGTCTGTATCAGCAGGCGGGGCCTTGGAACATTTGTCAGAGAAGACGGGGACTTGGCCGAGCGGATTCGCAGGGAGATGGCAGAGGAGAACATAGACCGTTTTGTCAGCGGCATGCGGGAGATGGGATTTGGTAAGGAAGAGATTCTGGCGATGGTTAAGGAGGCATTATGATTCTTAAGACGCAAAATATCAGCAAGAAGTTCGGAGGAAAGCAGGCGCTTTGCGATGTGAGCTTCGATCTGGAACAGGGACAGGTCTATGCTCTTCTTGGAGAGAACGGAAGCGGCAAGACCACATGGATGAAGATTGTCGCAGGGCTGACCAAGCCGAGCGGAGGAGAGATTCTCTTTGAGGATGGCCCGATCAATTGGATGAGCAGGAGAAAGATTGCCTACATGTCCACAGAACCCTATTTTTACAGTTGGATGACTGCGGAGGATGTGGGAAATTATTATCAGGACTTCTTTGATGATTTCCGGATGGATCGCTACCTGCAATTGCTTGGGAAAATGGAGCTGGAACATACGACAAAGGTGAGGGCCCTGTCCTCTGGGATGATGGCAAAACTTAAGATCGCGGTTACCATGTCCAGGGAGGCCAGACTCTATCTGCTTGACGAGCCCCTGAATGGGATTGATCTGATTGCGAGGGATAAGATCATGGGGATCATCTTAGAGTCGGTTTCGCCGGATGTTACCCTGGTATTGTCCAGCCACCTGGTAGAGGAAATGGAGGCAGTGGTCAGCAAGGCCATCTTCATTCAGAACGGGCATCTGCTGGAACTGGCTGATGTAGAGGATCTGAGAAGCAGGAAGGGAACATCTCTGTCAGATCACTATCGCAAGCTGATGGCATAGGAGGATAGGATGAGTAAATTATTGAAATATGAACTTCGTAAGACTCGGTTTATCAAAGTTTTTATGCTGATCTTCACCGGTCTCTTCGAGATTGTCTATCTGCTGGGTCTTGCTGGTCACTTTAAATCAGAACCGCTGACGATGACTGCATGTTTGGGATTGGTTTTGACAGCAGTTTTCGGCTGCATGGTCTGCGGGCTCAAGAGCGTTGATATGCTGTACCGGGAATTGAATTCCAAGCAGAGTTATATGCTCTTTATGACTCCGCGCAGCAGTTATCAGATCCTGGGAGCCAAGGTTCTGGAGAATGGCCTGTCTCTTCTGATGGCGGGCGTCTTCTATGCGGTTCTTGGATTTCTGGATCTTTTCCTTGAACTGGTCAGGGAGGGAGTGCATCTTGACATGGCGTCTCTGATGCGGTTCCGCTTGGGCTATACTGATGTCGCTACGGTTGGTAAGATGTCGTTTATGCTCCTGCTTGCCTGGTTTACTGTCATTACTGCCGCATATCTTGCGATTATTGTGCAGGCCACGCTCTTAAATGGCCGCAAGGGAGCTTTCCTCCTCAGCATTCTGATCTTTGCGGGAATTCTGAGCCTCTTTATCGGAATTAGCAATTGCCTGATCAGGCAACTGGCGCCGAGTGGTCTTTTTGGCCTCTTTCAGGCAGTCTACAGTCTGATCTGTGCCGTCTTATTCTATCTGGCGGGCAGTTATCTGATGGAGAAGAAGCTGAGCGTATAAACAATGGAATATACGCCTTACGAATATTCCATTGTCATGAACAAATGAAAAAGAAGGACTTCCGATCCCGCAATTAGGAGATCGGAGGTCCTTCTTTTCACATCGTTGCGTCTGGCTTAATCAGGAGTGCGGTGGGAGAGGTCTTTGACCAACTGGTCGATCAGAAGAAGGGCCGCAATGCCGAGGACTGTCGTCAGGATGCGGTGTTCCTCAGGAACCAGCCCGGAGGCAAAGACAAGAAAGAGGGCGAGAGATAAGAGAATAAAGGAGATGATCTGGTAGTGGTTTTTCAGATAAGTCATGGAAAGCTCCTTTCTGGTCCGCGCCTGATCACAGCCTAGCTGATAAAACGAAGTGAAGGGGCAAGGGACGCGACAAAGTCCATATCGGATTCTTTGACTGAGATCTTATAGAGGATCTTATCAGGAAGGTTGCGCATGATGAATGAGGTCCTGGAGCCAAAGAAGCTCTTGTGGCTGACGGCGGAACAGTCCTCATATTTACAGCGGTAGGGAATTCCGTGTTCCGTGAGCGCATCCTCCATTCGGCTGAATTCCTGATAGTTGTATGTTGTGAATACTTCCCTCCAGAGATCCATTGTCTTTCGTCCCCCTTTTTGAAATATCGCAGGAAAAGTTTTGATGCTCCTTTCAACCTGTAAGTCTATATTAATCAATAGCACTTTTTTTGGGCGATGTGCAGTCTTTAAATTTTGTACAATTCTTCATATAATAGAATAGATAGGACAAAAATCCCGGGTCAGCTTGAAAGGTCTGTAGAAGAGACAATTCGGCTGGCTCGGGATTTTGCAGAGAAAATCAATGATTCGGTCAGTCCTCATCCACTTCTGGGGCAGGAGGCTGATAGGGATCGACATCAAGAATACCGGGCATCTGATCTGGATATTTATTGACCTGCCCGTTGAGCCAGCAGGTCAGCTCTTCCATGCCTTCCTCAGAGAAATCCGCCCGGTGATGGGTCATCCTGGAGGGATCGGTCTGAGGGTAGGCATAGGGACCGAGCCAGCTGCAGGCATCCAGGAGCTTGCCGCCATTCTCATTGACCATGGCAATCCGGTAGCACATGCTGCCGCAGCTGCCGGTGAAGGCAGAGCTCTCATAGAAACTCAGATCGAGAAGTTCCCTGCGATGTATCATATGTTCTCCTTATTGTTCTCACAATTGTTTTCACACGCCTAGATGGAAATACCGGCGAACTGGGCCTGGTAGAGCCTGGTATAAAAGCCGTTGGCGGCAATCAGGTCCTCATGTCTTCCCTGCTCGACAATGTGGCCGTCCTTCATCACCAGGATCAGATCGGCATTGCGGACGGTGGATAAGCGGTGGGCCACAATGAAAGAGGTTCGACCGGTCATGAGCTGGTCGAAAGCGGCCTGGATCAGGATCTCTGTGCGGGTGTCGATGGAAGAGGTAGCCTCATCTAAGATCAGCATGGGGGGCATGCAGAGCATGACCCGGCTGATGCAGAGCAGCTGCCTCTGGCCCTGGCTTAGATCATCTTCGTGGACGATGGTATCCAGCTTTCGGGGGAGACGCCGGATGAAGTCCCAGGAATGGGCCTTTTTACAGGCGGCAATGATCTCTTCGTCGCTGGCATCGGCCTTCCCGAGGGCAATATTGTCACGGAGACTGGCGTTTCTCAGCCAGGATTCCTGCAGGACCATGCCGTAGGACCTGCGCAGGGAGTGACGGCTGACGGACCAGATGTCTTTGCCATCCACCATGATGGAGCCGGAGTTGACGTCATAGAAGCGCATGAGCAGGTTGATCAGGGTGGTTTTGCCGCAGCCGGTGGGGCCGACGATGGCGATGGTCTGTCCCGGGCTGACATGCAGGTCAAAATCCTCAATCAGGGGTCTGTCGGGCGAATAAGAGAAGTTCACATGCTCTATGTCCACGCGCCCGGTTGCAGGAGGCAGTTCTTCTCTGACTTCCTCTGATTCCGGTTCGGCCTCTATCAGATAGAAGACGCGGGCGGCACAGGCCATGGCATTCTGCAGTTCTGTGTAGACCATGGAGAGGTCATTGAAAGGCTTGGTGTACTGGTTGGTGTAAGTCAGAAGGATGGTCAGCCCGCCGACCGTCAGCCCCCCCTGCAGGATGGTAAAGGCTCCAACGAGGGCGACAAGGGCATAGTTGATGGCATTGACAGCCCTTGTGCCGGGATTGGCCAAGGAGGAGTAGAAGATCGCTCTGACCGTCGACTGCTGCAAGTCGCGGTTGATGGCATTAAAGCGTCTGGAGGCCCGACTTTGGTAGGCGAAGGCCGATACCAGCTTCTCCCCGCCGATCATCTCTCCCACAAGGGCTGTCTGCTGTCCCCGCACCCTGGTCATTTCGTTGAACATGGCATAGGTATGGGTGGAAATAAAGCGGGCCAGGAAGAAGGAGAGAGGGGTTAAAAGAAGGACCATCAGGGAAATGACCCGGCTCCTGGAGAACATAAAGGCGATGGTGATGACGATCATGATCAGGCCGGAGAAGAATTGGGTAAAGCCCAGGATCAGTCCGTCTGAGATTTGGTCGACGTCCGCGATGACCCGCTGGACCAGGTCGCCCTCGGAGTTGGCGTCTAAAAAGGCGAGAGGAAGTCTCTGAATCTTGCGGATGGCGCGGCTGCGGATCTCCTGAACTGTCCGATAGGCGAGCCGGTTGTTGATGATGTTCATCAACCAGGTGGCGGCGGCGGCAATCGCGGTCAAAAGGAGGATTCGCCCCATAAAGGCGGCGACCATGGCAAAATCCACCCGGTTTTTAGCCGCGATGTAATCGATGGCGTCGCCGAAGAGCATGGGAATATAGAGCTGAAGGATGACGCTGACTGCCGCGAAGAATACGCTTGCGGCAAGGAGCCGCCTTTGGTGGCCGATGACCCGCATGACCTTGCCGAAGCTGGCTGTAAAGGAGACGCTTTGATCGCTCTTATTTGTCTTCATCCGGGGTCTCCTTTCCTTGAGTAGAAGAGATGGAAGCTGCCTCATCGGAGGGCGGGCGGTTCGGTTTTTCCTCCGGGAATTGAGAGTAGTAGATTTCCTGATAGATTTGATTTTTTGCCAGGAGTTCTTCATGATTTCCGCTGCCGACCAGCTTGCCGTCGTCTAAAAGCAGGATCCTGTCCGCGCTGCGAATGGAGGAGGCCCGCTGGGAGACGATGAAAATGGTCAGGCTGCCGGCCATTTTTCGGATCGCCTGCCGCAGGGCTGCGTCAGTGGCGAAATCCAGGGCGGAGGCGGAGTCATCCATGATGAGAAGCTCCGGTTTTTTGACCAGGGCTCTGGCGATGGTCAGACGCTGCTTCTGGCCGCCGGAGAGGTTGCGGCCGCCCTGTTCAATGAGAGCATCCAGGCCGCCCTTCTTGCCCTTTACTACTTCCGTGGCCTGGGCGGCGGCGATGGCCTCCCAGAGTTCCTCGTCTGTGGCGTCAGCCTGGCCCCAGAGGAGATTGTCACGGATGCTGCCCTCGAAGAGAAGAGCTTTCTGGGGGACGACGCCGATTTTGGCGATCAGGTCTCCCTTTGGGTATTCCCGGACATCTCTGCCCAAGACATCCACCCGACCCCTGGTCGCGTCATAGAAGCGGGGGATCAGGTTGACCAGGGAGGACTTACCGCTGCCGGTTGACCCGATGATGCCGATGGTCTGTCCGCGCCTGACGGAGAAGGAAATGTCCTCGAGCGCGGTCTCGTCACTGCCGGCATAGGTCAGGCTGACGTCCGTAAAGCGAACAGCGTCCGCGCCGGATCCACCCGGGACTGCAGAGGGTCTGTCCGCGGGGCCGGATGCGTCGGGATTACCAGACGTCATGTCTGTGGAAGCGGACGCGCTGTTGTCCTGGGCTGCGGCGATAATCGCCGGGGGATAAGTCATGGAGGATTGGATATCAAAGACATCTGCAATCCGATCCGCGCAGGCTAAGGACTTGTTGATGGAGACAAGCAGAGAAGCGAACTTAATCAGCTCAATGATGATGGCAGCCATATAGTTGTAGAGGGCGACTACCTGTCCCTGTTCCATGCTCCCGGCATTGACGCGAACGGCGCCCAGTTGGATGAGGAGGATGATGGAGATGTTGACGATCAGGAAGCTGGCGGGGTTCATGAGGGCAGACAGACGGCCTGCGAACTCGTTGGTCCTGGTCAAATAGGCATTTCTCTCATCGAATTCCTGAATCTCAGCCTCTTCCTTGCAGAAAGCGCGGATGACCCGGACACCGGACAGGTTTTCGCGGGTGATGCCGAGCAGTCGGTCCAGAGCTCTTTGCGATTTGCGAAAGAAGGGAATTGAGACCAGCATGATGGCGAAGACTACAGCGAAGAGAACAAGAGTCGCCACAAGGAAGATCAAAGCGGACTTGGCGTCGATGGTGAAAGCCATGAGGATGGATCCAAGGACGATGAGGGGACTTCGCAGTAAGAGGCGAAGGGCCATATTGATACCGGCCTGGACCTGGTTGGCATCAGAGGTCATCCGTGTGATGAGGGTATCCGTGCCCAGGGTATCCAGTTCTGTGTAGGAGAGGGACTGGATGTGATCGAAGAGCTCCTGGCGCATCTCTGTGGTAAAGCCCACACTGGACTTGGCGGCGAACCACTGGGCCACGAAGGCGAAGAGCATGCCGGCCACAGCTAAGACGATCAGAAAGATAAAAGAGCGGATGATCAGGGGCCTGTCGGAGGCGGCAATTCCCTGGTCAATGATACGGGCGACCACCAGGGGAACCAGGAGATTCATAAGGGCCTCAAATAACTTGAAGAGGGGGGCGAGCAGGGTCTCTTTTTTATAGTGGCGGAAAAACCGCAGAAGTCTTGGCATAACAACTCCTTCATAAATAAATACCGATCTTCGTCATTTTAGCACAGGTAAAAGGGAATGGAGAGAGGGAGGACTGATGTTAACCCGCAGAAAGAGGGAGAGCAGAAATATTTTAAAAATAAGGGGGAGTGTTGCGCTGACAACTTACCATATACCCATATAGGGTATATAGTAATGATACCCGAGAGGGGTATTGTGACAGAAGAGATGTAAGAGAGATATGCGGCTAGGGTCTTATGGGATTAAAGAAAACAGGAGCGATTATTATGAAAGGAAAGCGACTTGCAGAGGAAAGACAGCCTGATTGCTGCCGCACCAAGGAGCGGGATCCGGAAGAGGACAGAGACCTGATCTGCCGCTTGAACCGGATTGAGGGACAGATCAGAGGACTTAAGCGCATGGTCGAGGAAAAGGCTTATTGTCCCGATATTCTGACCCAGGCCCAGGCGGCCTCCAGCGCGCTGAATGCCTTTCAGCGGGTCCTTCTGGAGAACCATCTCAAGACCTGTGTTGTGGATGATATCAAGGCAGACAAGGAAGGAACCGTGGAGGATTTGACGAATCTTCTACGAAGACTGATGCGCTAGGCTGATGAGTCAGGGCAGATCCTCCGGGACGGGATGGTTTTCAGAGCTGTGTCAGTGTAAAAGCCCTGTCCCGCGACAGTATTCTGCAGAGAGGAGCGAAGCATGAGTAAGGAAAGATACGCGGTTACAGGCATGTCCTGCGCCGCCTGTCAGGCCCGCGTCGAGAAGGCGGTGAATAAGCTGGACCATGTCGATCACGCGGTGGTCAATCTCCTGACCAATTCCATGACGGTTGAGGGAGAGGCCTCTGAGGCGGAAATAGTCACGGCTGTTGAGAGAGCGGGTTATGGGGCCAGGCGGCTGAGCGGAGGAGATACCGGCGCAGGTTCGGCCGGGGCAGCAGCGGATCAGAAGGGCCGGACGGCTTTGGAAAGCGCCATGAGTCAGGAGGAGGCTCTCCTGGAGGACCGTGAGACCCCCAGGATGATCCGCCGCCTGGTCAGCTCCGTCGGCTTCCTCTTAGTCCTCATGTACTTTTCTATGGGGCACATGATGTTCGGCTGGCCCCTTCCCCCGTTTTTCGTCGGCAACCATGTGGCCATGGCTCTGGTGCAGATGCTTTTAGCCATCTGTGTCATGATCATCAACCGCAAATTCTTTGTCAACGGGTTTCGGGCTGTTCTGCACGGAGGCAGTAATATGGATACTCTGGTGGCCATGGGATCCGCGGCTTCGTTCGGCTGGTCCCTCTTTGCTACCTTTATGATGACGGACGCTGTCGTGAAAAATGACAGCGTCGCCGTCATGTACTGGATGGACAATCTTTACTTCGAGGGCGCGGCTATGATCCTGGCCCTGATTACGGTTGGGAAGACTCTGGAGTCCTATTCCAAGGGGCGCACGACCGATGCGCTCAAGAGCCTGATGAAGCTGGCCCCCAAGGAGGCCACTGTCGTCAGAACCGATGCGAACGGCAGAGAAAAAGAGGCTCTTGTCCCTGTCGAGCAGGTGGCTGTCGGCGATATTTTCCTTGTTCGCCCGGGAGAAAATGTTCCTGTGGATGGCCTTGTTCTCGAGGGAACCTCTGCTGTGGATGAGTCCGCTCTGACCGGGGAGTCTATCCCTGTGGACAAAAATGCCGGAGACAGCATTTCTGCGGCCACCATCAACAAGTCCGGCTTCCTCAGGGCGAAGGCCACCCGCGTGGGCGCCGACACCAGCCTGAGCCAGATCATCCAGATGGTCTCCGACGCCTCCGCTTCCAAGGCCCCGATCGCCAGGATCGCGGACAGGATCTCAGGCGTCTTTGTTCCTCTTGTTATCGCCATCGCCCTGGTCACCCTGGTCGTATGGTTTTTGGTCGGCGCCGATTTGGGATACGCTCTTTCCAGAGCGATCGCGGTGCTCGTTATTTCCTGCCCCTGCGCCCTGGGTCTGGCGACTCCCGTCGCCATCATGGTCGGCAACGGCAAAGGAGCCAGGTCGGGCATCCTCTTTAAGAACGCGACATCCCTGGAGGAGGCCGGAAGAACTCAGATTGTGGCATTGGATAAGACCGGGACCATCACCCAGGGCAGTCCCCAGGTGACGGATCTGATCCCCGCGGAGGGAGCCGGTGAGGAAGAACTTCTGACAGCTGCCTTCTCTCTGGAGGCCAAGTCGGAACATCCGCTGGCCAAGGCTGTCGTCGATTACGGCAACAAGCGACATCTGACAGCGCAGGCGGCGGAGGACTTTGAGATTTTACCCGGAAATGGCCTGTCTGCCAGGATCGCCGGAGAGCTTGTCTCTGGCGGATCGATCAGCTATATGTCCGGTCAGACAGAGATCAGCGACAGGGTTTCCGCGGAGGCCGACGCCCTGGCATCCATGGGGAAAACCCCGCTGGCATTTGCCAAAAAGGGAAAATTTCTGGGCCTGATCGGCGTAGCGGATGTTATCAAGGAGGAATCTCCGGAGGCAATCGCCCAGCTCAAGCGGATGGGAATCCGCGTTGTCATGCTGACCGGGGACAATGCGAAAACGGCGGCGGCCATTGCCGGGCAGGCGGGCCTGGATGACGTCGTGGCAGGCGTTTTGCCCGACGGCAAGGAGAAGGTGATCCGGTCTCTGCAGACTTTGGGAAAGGTGGCCATGGTCGGCGACGGGATCAACGACGCGCCCGCCTTGACCAGGGCCGACTCCGGCATTGCCATCGGCGCCGGTACGGACGTGGCTATCGACGCGGCCGACCTGGTTTTGATGAACTCCAGGCTGACTGATGTGCCCGCGGCTATTCGCCTGTCCAGAGCGACTCTTCGCAACATCCATGAGAACCTCTTCTGGGCTTTCTTCTACAATGTAATCGGGATCCCCCTGGCGGCGGGCTGCTATGTGGCGGCCTTCGGACTGACCTTAAATCCCATGTTCGGCGCGGCCGCCATGGCTTTTTCCAGTGTCTTCGTTGTGGGAAACGCCCTTCGCCTCAATCTCTTTCAGGTTTATAATACCAGGAGAGACGGAGCCGGCAGGCACGAGGTCAGCCGTCAGGCCCTGCACGGGGTGATTGCGGATATGCTGGCGTCTGCGGGACAGAACAAGGGGGCAGCAGGCGCTGCCGAGAGAAAGGAAGCTATGATGAAGCAGACAGTAAGAATCAAGGGAATGATGTGCGGGCACTGCGAGGCCACAGTCAAGAAGGCCCTGGAGGCCCTTGACGGCGTTGAGAGCGCCGAGGTCAACCACGAGGCGGGGACGGCAATTCTGGAGGAGTCCAAGCCGGTTGACGAGGCGGCCATCAAGGCGGCCATCGTGGACAGGGACTACGAGTTTGTGTCACTGGAAGGATAAAGGCATTTTTCGGGGGCGGTTTCAGATGAACGGCAGGCCGGGACTTTGCGAAAGGAGAGGGGTATGAAGATCCTTGTATATGGGGTTGGCGTGATCGGATCATTTCTGATTCACTCGCTTAAAAAAAGCGGGAATGATATCACACTTGTTGCGCGCGACGAAAAAAAGGAGATTCTGGATCAGAATGGTCTTATCATACATCACGTTTTTCAGAAGAAGACCAGCACAGACCATTTGAAGACAGTTACAGCTGCGCCAAAAGATCATTTTGACCTGGTTATTTCTGTGATGCAGGGGCAGCAGCAGATTGCCCTGCTTCCCACACTTGCGGGAATCGATGCAGAGCTCTTTGTCCTGGTCGGCAACAATCTGAAAGCAGAAGAGACAAAGGAGCTCTTTTATGAGCTGCGGAAGGAATGTTTTCCGGGGACAGACTCGAAAGGAGTATCGCTTCTCTTTGCCTTTCAGGGGACGGCCGGCGTCTGGGAGGACGGACAGGTGGAGTGTGTTCACCTGGGCCATGGATCCATGTCGGTCGGCGGACTGCATCGCAAGCCAGACAGGTGTGAAAAGAAGCTTCTAACAAGAGCCTTCTCGGGCAGCGGATATCAGCTTCACTGGGTTGACGACATGCAGGGCTGGCTCTGGTGTCATGCCGCATTTGTGCTTCCGATCGTATATGCCAGCTATGCCTGCGGCTGTGACCTTAGAAAAGCGGACAAGGCGCTCAGTGACCGGATGATGGCGGCAATCATCGAGGCCTATCAGCTTCTTGATTTCGCCGGCGTAAAGATCAGGCCTGTGGGAGATCAAAAACTGCTTTTCAGCAAAGCATATGCGGCAGTGATCAAGGCCGCGCTGCGGCTTGTCGCGAAAACAAAGC
Organism: Lachnospiraceae bacterium AF51-6-b8A; assembly: GCA_027682585.1. GTDB lineage: Bacteria > Bacillota > Clostridia > Lachnospirales > Lachnospiraceae > Shuttleworthia. The sequence goes on from JAQCZH010000001.1 coordinate 229,003, forward strand.
TGGGAGACCTTCTGGCGACGGATCATTGCGCCAATGCTGTGGCGGAGATGGAGTGGCTGGATCAGGAGTTTGAGGCATTTCGCTCCGAAAATCCATCCTTTCGGATGCCCGCGTGGGAGGCGCTTCGCATGAGTATGCCCTCCTGGGAAGAAGTTCATCAGGCCTATGATAAGGCGGGTGCGGCAAATCCCGGAATCGCTCCCGGCAGGGCGGACTACAGGAACTGGGTGCCCAGGGGCCTGATTACGGATGTGCTGCCGGAACAGGGGCTCTCGGCGCAGCAGCCTGCGGTCTCTTAAAAGCGGGGGAAAAGGCTAAATGTCCGGTCCTGAAAGCGGCGGCAGCCCTTACCGGCGTGGGTACAGCGGCACTTGGAGGCATGACGATCTGGTGCGTCGCGGCGTACAGGCAGTTTTCCTACAGAGGCAAAAGAAAGCTCTCGAAAGACATCGTGGAAGGAATCGCGGAATATGTCACCCTTCCCGAGGGTGGCGTTGGCCTGGATGTCGGCTGTGGCAGCGGCGCGCTGACGATTGCCTGCGCAAAGAAAAATCCGCGGGGGAAGATGATGGGCCTAGACCGATGGGGCAAAGAGTACGCTTCCTTCAGCAAGGCGCTCTGTGAACGCAATGCGAGGGCAGAGGGGGTGAAAAACGCCTCGTTTGCCCAGGGAGACGCGCTGAAGCTGGATTTCGCGGACGAGACCTTTGACGCCGTCACCAGCAACTATGTGTACCACAATATACCGAGCAAAGATCGTCAGTCCATTCTCATGGAAACGCTGCGCGTACTGAAAAAGGGCGGAAGCTTTGCGATTCACGATGTTTTCTCCGAAACCAGATACGGAGACATGCAGTCCTTTGTCCGGAAGCTAAGGGACATGGGTTATGAAAAAGTCGAACTTATCCCCACGGCAAAGGGAATGTTTATGGTGAAGTCAGAATCTGTCTGGATGGGGCTTTCCGGATCGGCGCTTCTTGTCGGGAGAAAATGACCCAGGGACAGGAAGGCGAAAAGAGATATCAGCTGTATGAGGAAACCGGAAGGTGTAATCTGAGTCGCCTGAGAGTTTGCAGGAAAACTTCGAGAAAATCTGTTATATTTCAGGCTGATTTGAGTCGTTCTGGGAGATAGTATAATAGAGGAGATAGGGATATGAAGAAACTGGCAATTTTATTCGCGGACGGCTGCGAGGAGATTGAGGGCTTGACCGTGGTTGACCTGGCCCGCAGGGCCGGTATCGGGATCGATAGCATTTCCATCAAAGAGGAGACTGAAATCAGGGGATCCCATGGGATTGTCTTTCAGGCGGACGCCCGCATGAGCCGGGTCGCCTGGGAAGACTACGATGGAGTCATCCTGCCCGGCGGTCTGCCCGGTACGACCAATCTGGGAGCGGATGAACGGGTGATCAAGCTGGTGCAGGACTTTGCCGCTGCAGGCAAGCTGGTCGCGGCCATCTGCGCCGCCCCTTCCGTTTTGGCCAAGGCTGGTATTCTGTCCGGCAAGAGGGCGACATCCAATCCAGGTTTCGCCGACAAGATGGGCGATTGCGACTACTCCACCGACAGGGTGGTGCGCGATGGCAACATCATCACAAGCCGGGCCATGGGAACGGCGTTTGAATTCGGCCTGGCCATCGTTGCCTATGTCAGGGGACGGGAGGCAGCCCGTAGGCTGAGAAAAGAGACTCTCTATGATTGACTCTTATGCTGAATCAAAGACAGGAGATGATTACAGATCCTGCCAGGTCTGAAGTTCCTGCAGGCCGGATTGAAGGCAGACTGAATTTGAAGTAGAATAACTGGAAGAATGTGTCGAAGAAGGGGGGCGGGACCAGTCGAGTCTCCCCCCTTTCCTAATAAAACCCAAGAGGGCCTTGGACAGGGACACAGCACAATAAGGAGGTAGCGATGCGACATCTGATGAGCCCCATGGATCTGTCAGTGAAGGAGATCAATCGGCTGATGGATCTGGCGGCGGACATGAAGGCAGATCCTGATCGGTATGCCCACAGTCTGGAGGGGAAAGTACTGGCGACCTGTTTCTATGAGCCCTCTACCAGAACCCGTCTCTCCTTCGAGTCAGCCATGCTGCATCTGGGAGGCAAGACGCTGGGTTTTGCTTCCGCCGACTCCTCATCTGCGGCTAAGGGGGAGTCTGTGGCTGATACCATCCGGGTCATTTCCTCCTTTGCTGACATCTGCGCCATGCGGCATCCCAAGGAAGGCGCTCCCCTGGTGGCCAGTCTTCACGCAAAGATCCCGGTAATTAATGCCGGTGACGGCGGTCATCAGCACCCCACCCAGACTTTGACCGACCTTTTTACCATCCATTCTCTGCGGGGCAGCATTGATCATCTGACCATCGGCCTCTGTGGTGATCTTAAGTTTGGCCGTACCGTTCACTCTCTGATTACGGCTATGTCTCGCTACGAGGGCATTTCCTTTGTGCTTATCTCCCCGCCGGAGCTGCGTGTACCAAGTTATATTCGGGAGGATGTCCTGGAAGCCAATCACATTCCTTATCGGGAGGTGGTCAGCCTGGATGAACTGATGCCGGAGCTGGATATCCTCTACATGACCAGGGTGCAGAAGGAACGCTTCTTCAATGAGGAGGACTACCTGCGCATGAAGGACTTCTACATCCTGACTCCGGAGAAGATGAAAAGGGCCAGGAAAGATATGTTTGTTCTGCATCCCCTGCCTCGTGTCAATGAGATCTCTGTGGAAGTAGATCAGGATCCAAGAGCGGCTTACTTCCGACAGGTTGAGTGCGGACGGTATATTCGACAGGCATTGATTCTCTCCTTGCTTGGGAAGTCAGACGCCCTGGGAGAAGCGGAGTCCTTCAACTCAGATTCAGCCAGTCGTCATGTCGCAGGCGGATGTTTTGAGAGTGAGCCGGCTGATGACGGTGCCAGGGACAGATGCTTTGGCGCTGAGAAAGCCGATGGCAGGAGAAGAGGAGAGGAGGCGGACAATGCTTAACATCAGCGGGATCCGGGAGGGCTTTGTCTTAGATCATATCAAGGCCGGTATGAGTATGCGCATTTACAATGACCTGGGGCTCGGGGACAAGGACTGCACCGTGGCTATGATTATGAACGCCAGATCCAATAAGATGGGCCGCAAGGACATGCTTAAGGTGGAGTGTCCCATTGACGCGATTGACCTGGATGTCCTGGGATTCATTGATCACAATATTACGGTAAATGTCATCAAAGACAACAAGATCTGTGAGAAACGCAAGCTGCGCCTGCCCAGGTTGATTAAGAATGTCATTCGCTGTAAGAATCCCCGCTGTATCTCCTCTATTGAGCAGGAGCTGGAACAGGTCTTTGTATTGACAGATGAGGAGAATGAGGTCTATCGCTGCAAGTACTGTGAGGAGCAGTATAAGCGGGGCGATCTCAAGAGATAGACTTGTGAATGAATGGTTGAGAGCAGACAAATTCGTCCTTTATGCAAGAGGTCTTCTATGGCAAGATACGCCGATGTCATCATCGACATCTCCCGGGGACAACTGGATAAGAGTTTTCAGTACCGAATTCCCGCGGAATTGGAGGAGACCGTTCAGATCGGAAGTCAGGTGCGAGTCTCCTTCGGTTCTGCCCGGCGCAAGATCACAGGCTATGTTATTGGCATCTCTAAACAGCCGAAACTGGAGGAAAGTAAGATACGACCCCTGGATGGGACAGTGAGGGATTCGATTGCCATTGAATCTCAGCTGATCGCCCTTGCGGTTTGGATGAAAGACCACTATGGCTCCACCTTAAACCAGGCTCTGAAGACGGTTCTGCCCATCAAGGTCAAGGCGGCCTCCAGAGAGAAGAAGAGCCTGCGCCTGCTTCTCTCTCTGGAGGAGGCTAAAGCAGAGCTTCTTGCCATGCGGGCGAGAAAGCGGCACTCTGCGGCAAAGGAGAGGCTCCTGGAAGCGCTGATGAAAGATGAAAGTCTTCCCTGGGAACTGGTCACGGAAGAACTCAGCGTCCCTTCCGCCAACATCCGCGATCTGGAGAAGAAAGGCTGGCTGGCGGTTGAATCTTCCCGGAGTATGCGTAATCCCCTTGAGACGCCGCAAAAGAGCGGGAAGAGAATTCAGCTCAATGAGCAGCAAAAGCGGGTCTGTGAGAGTTTTGCCGCTGATTGGGATCTGGGCAGGCGAGGAACCTATCTGCTCTACGGAGTCACGGGGAGCGGCAAGACAGAGGTCTACATGAAGATGATCGCTCAGGTTCTCTCTCAGGGGAGACAGGCGATCGTTCTGATTCCGGAGATTGCCCTGACCTATCAGACAGTCATGCGTTTTGTCAGCCGCTTTGGAGGTCAGGTATCCATATTGAATTCTCGTATGTCGGCTGGCGAGCGATCGGATCAGTTTGAGAGGGCAAGGACAGGAGAGATCCAAATCATGGTTGGCCCCCGGTCGGCCCTCTTCACGCCTTTTCCCAAGCTGGGACTGATTGTCATTGACGAGGAGCATGAGAATTCCTATAAGTCTGAGACAGTACCAAAGTATCACGCCAGAGAGACTGCGATTGAGCGGGCCCGTCTGGCCAAGGCCTCGGTGATTCTGGGGTCTGCCACTCCTTCGATAGAGGCATTTTTCAGAGCGAAAAAGGGTGAGTATAGCCTTCTTTGCCTGTCTTCCCGCGTTGAGAACAGGGCCTTGCCTGACTGTCAGATTGTGGATCTGAGGGAGGAATTAAAGGCGGGGAATCGATCTGTGATCAGCCGCCGTCTTGGACAGCTGATCACAGATCGACTCAAGAAGAGGGAGCAGATCATGCTCTTCGTCAACCGCAGAGGGTTGGCAGGTTTCGTTTCTTGTCGCTCCTGTGGCTCTGTGATAAAATGTCCCCACTGTGAGGTCGCCATGACCCTTCATAAGAACGGGCGAATGAGCTGTCACTATTGCGGCTACTCCATGCCGGTTCCCACAGTCTGCCCTGTCTGCGGATCCAGGTTCATCGGGGGCATGCGGGCCGGAACAGAGAAGTTCGAGGAGATCATTCGGCAGGCCTTCCCCGGGGCAGGTGTTCTGCGCATGGATGCGGATACCACCAGAATGAAGGGTGAGCATAAGAGGATTCTTGAGACTTTCGCCAATCAGGAGGCCGATATTCTGATTGGCACCCAGATGATTGTCAAGGGACACGACTTTCCAAATGTTACTCTGGTCGCTGCTCTGGCGGCGGATCTGTCTTTGAATTCCAGTGATTTTCGCGGGGCGGAGCGGACCTTTCAGCTCCTCTGCCAGGCGGCCGGGAGGGCTGGCCGTGGAGACAAACCCGGGCAGATGGTGATACAGACCTATCAGCCTGAGCATTTTGCGATTGTGGATGCCGCCAGGCAGGACTATGTGAGCTTTTATGAGCAGGAGATGGCTTATCGGTCTCTGATGTCCTATCCGCCTGCCGCTCATATGCTGGTCGTCCAGGTTATGTCGGATTTGGAGCAGGCGGCTGAATCGGCAGCGGCTCTGTTGGCAGATCTTCTCCGCCGGGCCAGACCCGGTGGACGAATTGATGGTCCGGTCAGGGCCCGAATCGCCAGACTGGCAGATGTTTATCGGCAGGCGATTTATATCCGTGATGAGAACTATGATCTTCTGATTGAGGACAAGAACCGGATTCAAGATCGCCTGTTAAAGGATAAATCCCTGAGAGCGGTCAATGTCTGGTTTGATTTCGATCCAATGAATGCCTTTTGACGCATGGCAGGGAGAAATTGCAGATGACGGGCAGATGGGAAAGATAGTGTGATAGAGTTTTTGGACGTTTGGGATTTGCAGCTGTACTAGAATCATGATATGAAATGAAGAAGGGATTCTTCATCCAGGAGAGGAAATTATGGCTATTCGAGAAATTCGCAGGGATGGCGACCCCATATTAAAGAAAGTTTGCAGGCCGGTCGCCAAACTGTCTGGCCGACAGAGAGAACTGATCGACGACATGTTGGACACCATGTATGAAGCCAACGGAGTAGGGCTGGCCGCCCCTCAGGTGGGGGTGCTGCGCCGCATCGTCGTCATTGATGTGGGAGAGGGGCCTCTGGTGATGATCAATCCTGAGATCACAGAGAAGGACGGGCAGCAGACCGGTGAGGAGGGCTGTTTGTCCATCCCCGGCAAGGCTGCGATAGTCACCCGCCCGGAGCATGTGATTGCCAGGGCATTTGATCGGGATATGAAGGAGTTCACTGTCGAGGGGACCGGTCTTCTGGCCAGAGCCGTCTGTCATGAACTGGATCATCTGGATGGGCATATGTATACGGAGATCGCCGAGAGTCCTCTGATGGACGTCAAATATGAGGAGGAAGAGGAGATCGAATGAAGATCATCTTTATGGGAACGCCGGACTTCGCAGAGCAGATCTTAGATGCGCTCGTTGCTGCCGGACATGAGATTGTCCTGGCAGTGACCCAGCCGGATAAGCCGCGGGGAAGGAAGAAAATTCTGACTTCGCCCGAGGTGAAACGGTATGCGGCAGAGCATGGGATCGAGGTACTGCAGCCTGTGAGCATCCGTCAGCCAGAGGCCGTCGCGAAGCTGGCGCAATATCCGGCGGACGTGGCGGTTGTGGCTGCTTTTGGTCAGATCCTGCCCAAAGAGGTACTAAAGATGCCGCGGCTTGGCTGTGTTAATGTTCACGCATCCATCCTTCCCAAGTATCGGGGGGCGGCGCCGATTCAGTGGGCAGTCTTGAATGGGGATGAGACGACCGGAGTGACCACCATGCAGATGGGGGTGGGGCTGGATGACGGAGATATTCTGGAACAGGAGGAGATCTCCCTGGATCCTCACGAGACGGGGGCGTCTCTTTTTGACCGCCTGGCTGCAGTCGGCCGGGGGTTGATTGTCAGAACCCTGGAGGATCTGGACGCAGGGCGAATTCAGGCCAGGCCACAGGATCCAAGCCAGGCCAGTCATGTCGGCATGATCCGAAAGGATATGGGACGTTTGGACTTCTCCCGTCCTGCTGAGGAATTGGAGCGCGTGGTTCGCGGTTTGAATTCCTGGCCATCGGCATTTACATCTTATCAGGGGACGACGCTTAAGATCTGGCGGGCAGGTGTCCTTAGGGATGAGTGCCAAGTGGCGGAGGATCCACGCGACGCACAGGATCGAAGCGGCCCGGATGCTGCGCGCGTGCCAAAAGCGATCAGTACAGTCGGTTCTTCAGCTGTCTGTCCAGGAAGGATTTTCGCAGTGACGAATGATGCGATTTACGTCAAATGCGGGAGGGGACTCCTGCGGATTGAGGAGATTCAGAAGGCGGGCAAAAAGAATATGTCTGCGGCGGATTTCCTTCGCGGCCATAAGATAAGAGCCGGTGAAAGTCTGGGTCTTTAAGCGATCATAGTCAGTCGGATATTCTGAGGGTAAGCAGAGGAGCAGAGAGCATTTCCTATATGAATGAGAGAGCGATTGTACTTCAGATACTGTCTGCGGTTCTGGAGGAGGGAGCCTATTCCCACCTCCTGCTGCAGGCAGTTCTTGATAAATATGCTTATTTGGACAGACGTCAGAGAGCCTTTATCAGCCGACTCTCGGAGGGAGTCATTGAGCGAAGAATCAGTCTGGATTATATCTTAGATCATTATTCCAGGACACCGGTTCAAAAGATGAAGCCCATGATCCGCAACAGTCTGCGCATGGGTCTCTATCAGATCCTCTATATGGACGCAGTACCTGATTCTGCGGCCTGCAATGAGTCGGTCAAATTGATTGCTAAGCGATACCGGCCGCTTAAGGGCTTTGTTAACGGTCTTCTTCGCAATATTGTCCGCCATCGGCAGGAGGCCCTGGATCTTCTGGAAAGTGCACCGCCTGGCATCCGCTATTCTATGCCGAGCTGGCTGTTTGCACAATGGAGTGAGCGATTTGGCCGGGAGCGCTGCGAGGATATATGCAAGAGTTTTCTTGCGCCAAAGAGAACCTGCATCCGGGTCAATGTCGCCAGAATCTCTGTTGGGGATCTGATCGAAAGGCTTGAGGATGAAGGGGTGACTGTGGAGAGAGCCAGAGAATTGAACTACGCTCTTTATATCAGCGGTTACGACTCCCTGCAGAGCCTGCTGGCATATCAGGAAGGCCTCTTTTACATACAGGATATCTCCTCTATGCTGGTGGCGGAACGGGCTCCTGTTCGAAGGGGAAGCAGAGTTCTGGATGTCTGTGCAGCCCCCGGGGGAAAGAGTCTGCATATCGCTGAAATGCTGGCCCGCATGGACCGGTCTGCAGAACTTCTGAATCCACAGATGAATACTCTGTCCTCTGCGGCTGATGAAGACAGAGCCTGCGGACAAAAAATGGGCAATTCCAAGAGCAGGGGCCGGGGAGTGAGCGGTTCCAGAGGGATGGTTCTGGCCCGCGATCTGACAGAAGGCAAGGTGGCGCGGATCCGCGAGAATATTGCCCGTTCCCGGATGGACAATATCTTTGCCCAGGTTTTTGACGCGAGAACAGATGACGACGTCAGCCATGAGGCTTATGATATTGTGCTGGCCGACCTGCCCTGTTCCGGTCTTGGCGTTATTGGGAAAAAACCTGAGATCCGATATCGCCTGCGGCCCGAAGATCTGACCTCTCTGGCTGGTATGCAGAGGCAGATTCTGGCTGTGGTCAAAAACTATGTGAAGGCGCAGGGAAGCCTGGTCTACTCCACCTGTACTATATCCAGACAGGAAAATGAGGAGAATGTGGAACACTTCTTAGCGGAGAATGCGGACTTTCATTTGATTTCTCAGGAGCAGATCCTGCCGGAACCCTCAGGGGGGGACGGATTTTTCATTGCCGTTTTCAGCCGAAACTGATTTTGCGGGTTCCGGCAGATACAAGGGAGTCAGCGGCAACTTTCACGCTCGTGCTGTTCTTAGGGGATGTCCGGGCAGGTTTCCCGCAGGAGAGCGGACTTCTTGCAGGGGATATGAAGAGGCTGAAAAAGAGCGGCATAGCTCTGATAAGAGAGGGGATCCATGTCGAAGATTGACATTAAGTCCATGAATCTGAAAGAATTAACGGCATACGTCGAGGCGCTGGGAGAGAAGAAATTTCGGGCCGGGCAGCTCTACGAGTGGATCCACAGGAAACAGGCGGCTGACTGGGAGGAAATGACCAATCTCTCCAGGGAACTGCGAGGACGCCTGTCCCGGGAGGCTGATCTGACGATTCTTTGCCAGATTGACCGCCAGGTCTCCAGACTGGACGGTACCCGTAAGTACCTGTTTGCTTTAGCTGACGGCAACATGGTGGAGAGCGTACTTATGCCTTATCATCATGGCAATGCCGTATGCATTTCCTCACAGGTGGGCTGTAAGATGGGCTGCAGATTCTGCGCTTCTGCCATTGATGGCTGGCTCAGAAATCTGACTCCCGCGGAAATGCTGGATCAGATCTATCGGATTCAGAGGGACACGGGAGAGCGGGTCTCCAATCTGGTGATTATGGGGACTGGGGAGCCGATGGACAATTTTGACAATGTTGTCAGGTTCATAGACCTGGTCTCTGATACAAATGGTCTCAATATCAGTCAGCGCAGCATCACAGTCTCCACCTGCGGAATTGTCCCTCGTATCAGGGAACTGGCGGACCGAAAACTGTCAATTACCCTGGCGGTTTCTCTGCATGCTTCTTCGCAGGAAACCAGAAGGCAGCTTATGCCAATTGCTGAGCGCTATGGTCTGGACGAGGTCCTGGATGCCTGCAGATACTACTTTGCCAGGACAGGACGGCGGCTGACCTTCGAGTACTCTCTTGTGGCAGGAGTCAATGATTCTGTGGAGGATGCGGTCCGGTTGGCCAGGCTTTTGGGAGACATTCACTGTCATGTCAATCTGATCCCGGTCAATCCCATCAGAGAGCGCAATTTCCATCAGTCTGAGAGGAGGGCCATCATGTCCTTTCGGACACAGCTTGAAAAATATGGCGTAAATGTTACTATTAGGAGAGAAATGGGCAGGGATATTGATGGGGCCTGTGGACAGCTTCGCCGCCGAAAAATGCGTGAGGCCGACTAGCCGCCCAATATCCTTTTTTACTCATGAAAACAGAGTGCCCACGGAGGGTGTATTTTATTCATGACAATCAAATATGCGCAGAGCCTGTATTTGATTGTCATATGACGCAGTAAGGATGCAATATGTTATTTGCTTCAAAAACCGACGTCGGTCAGGTCAGGAGTAGCAATCAGGACTATGTTTTTGCGACTTCAGAGCCTGTCGGCCCCCTGTCTAATCTCTTCCTGATCGCGGATGGGATGGGCGGACACAAGGCGGGAGAATATGCTTCTTCCAAGGCAGTTCTTCATGCCGTCAGCACCATAGAGACATCCGCGCTCAAAGAGCCGGTTGCTGTCTTAAATCAGGCCATTAGCGACGCCAACAGCGTTATCTATGAGATGGCTGCCTCAGATGAGAGCAAGCGGGGGATGGGGACTACCTTCGTTGCGGCGACTATCTGTGGCCAGCATCTGTATGTGGCGAATGTGGGAGACTCCCGTCTCTATCTGATTGATCACAGCGGTCTGTGTCAGGTGACCCGTGATCACTCTCTGGTGGAAGAGATGCGACGCAATGGCGAGATGACGAGGGATGAGGCCATGCACAATCCCAATAAGAACATTATTACCCGGGCTGTCGGAGTGGAAACGGAGGTTCATCCCGATTATTTTGACCTTTTTTTGCAGCCCCAGGAGCAAATACTCATGTGTACCGATGGTCTGACCAATATGGTGCCTGACGAGGAAATCCTGCGAATTGTGAACACAGAGCCTGAACCTGAGATGAGGGCTGAACGTCTGATTGAGCTGGCGAATTTCAATGGGGGGAAGGACAATATCTCTGTGATTGTCATCGATCCCCTGGTTGACCCGGAGAGGATGTAATCTATGTTAGAGAATGGAACATTTCTTGCGAATCGGTATGAGATCATCGCCAACATCGGGACAGGCGGTATGTCAGATGTCTACAAGGCCAAGGACCATCTTCTTGGCAGAGACGTAGGCGTCAAGGTTCTGAAAGAGGACTTTTCCCATGATATGACCTTCGTCACCAAATTTCGTCAGGAGGCACAATCCGCGGCGGGCTTAGAACATCCGAACATTGTCAACATCTATGACGTCGGTTCAGAGAACGGCCTTTATTATATTGTTATGGAGGTTGTCGAGGGCGTGACGCTCAAGACTTATATTGAGAAGAAGGGACGACTCAACTACAAGGAGGTTATTTCCATTGCCATTCAGGTGGCACGGGGAATTGAGGCCGCTCATAACAAGGGGATTATTCACAGAGATATCAAGCCTCAGAATATCATGATCTCCAAAGACGGTAAGGTTAAAGTCACAGACTTCGGCATCGCTAAGGCGGTCTCTTCCAACACCGTGCATGCGGATATGATGGGGTCGGTTCACTACACCTCGCCGGAACAGGCCAGAAATGGGTATGTGACTTATCGGTCTGATATCTATTCCCTTGGAATTGTGATGTATGAGATGGCCACCGGGCGGGTGCCTTTTGATGGAGATTCCACAGTTGCTGTGGCTTTGCAGCATCTGCAGTCTGAGATGCCCAAGGCATCCGCCATTGCGGAAGATCTGCCCATCAGTGTCGAGCACATCATTGAAAAGGCGACCATGAAGAGTCCTGACCGCCGTTATCAGAATATGGAGGAACTGCTCTTAGATCTCCGCAAGGCTTTGGTGACACCTAATGAGGATTTTATCAATATTGTTCCCTTAGTTGATGATGACAAGACCAAGGTCATCACCGAGGATGAATTAAATGAGATCAAGAAGGAGGCCGGCGCCTACGAGGAAGACGATGACAAAGAAGTCTGTCTCAATGAGCAGGAGGATGAGAATTTGCCTGTCAAGCCTGCAGATGAGACGGCGGCTGCCTCAGGCGATAAGAAAAAGAGAAGAAATATTGAGAAGATCATTACCATCGGCGGTGTGATAGCAGCCATTATCATTGTGATTATCATGGTCTATGTTTTTGGTTCTCTCTTTGGCTGGTTTAAGGGCTCTGGCACCAATACAGAGCAGACCAGTCAGATCCGCCTTCCGGATGTGACCGGCAAGAGTGAGGAAGATGCCAAGTCTACCCTGACCAATATGGGGCTGAAGGTGGTTACCGTAAGCGCGACATCCGATAATTATGACAAGGGAATGGTATCCGAGCAGAATCCCACAGCCGGCAAGAAGGTGGATAAGGATTCCACGGTGACCCTGACCATTTCCACCGGTTCTGACAAGATTAAGGTACCCGATGTGACGGGGCAGACGGAGGATGCCGCGACCAAGACTCTGAAAGGTGCCGGGCTGACAGTTAACGTTCAATACCAGTATTCTTCTTCGGCAGCCAAAGGGGTTGTCATCAGCACGGATCCTGCGGCGGGAAGCAAGCTGGCCAAAAACAGCCAGGTGACCTTGCTTGTCAGTCAGGGAACGAAAGCAGTTCAGGTACCAAGCCTGACCGGCAAGACGAAAGATGAGGCGAGCAGCGCCCTATCTTCGGTTAAGCTAACTCTTGGGAATGTGACATCCAGCTACAGTGACAGTGTGGAAGCGGGCAAGGTAATTTCCCAGAGTCCCAGCGCCGGGCAGTATATCGATCCGGGAACAGCGGTGAATATCGTGATCTCCAAGGGCAAGGAAACGGCTGCTTACCGATTCTCTCAGTCTGTCACTAACAGCACGACGAGTGATGTTACCTATGTCTTAAAGGACACGGCAGGAAAGACTCTGCGGAGTTGGAAGGTCGGAGCCGGTAAGACGGAGACTCTCTCCGTAGAGAATATTCAGACGGCGAGCGGAACTCTCTCCTGGTCCGGCGGGTCAAGCGGTTCTACGGCGGTTTCTTTCGTCAAGCAGTAAGATTCAGACGCCCGGTTTCCCGGGCGTCTTTTGCCATGTCAGCGGAGAAAGCGGATGAAAGGGAAGATTATCAAGGGAATCGCCGGCTTCTACTATGTCTATGCCAGGGGAAGAGGAATCTATGAGTGCAAGGCCAGGGGGGCCTTTCGCAAGAAGAAGATCAAGCCCATGGCAGGAGATGTCGTGGAGATTGAGATCACGGATCCGGCAGAGGCTGAGGGGAATATCGTGTCAATTGCTGAGCGCAGGAGTCTTTTGATCAGGCCGGCGGTAGCCAATGTAGATCAGGCTCTGGTGATTTTCGCGGCTTGCAGGCCGATGCCGAACTTCAATCTCCTGGATCGCTTTCTGGTTATGATGGAACAGGCACAAATCCCGACGACGATACTGTTCAATAAAGTGGATCTGATCGATACGGCAGAGAGAGAGAGAATCAGAGCGATTTATGCGGCCAGCGGGTACCCCGTCCACTTCATGTCTGCCAAAGAGAATCTGGGGGTAGATGAAATCCGGTGTCGGCTGTCCGGCAAGATAACAACGGTGGCAGGTCCTTCCGGTGTTGGCAAGTCCTCTCTGATTAACCGCCTGCAGTCTGCTGCCCGCATGCAGACTGGCGGTATCTCTGCTAAGCTGGGCAGGGGACGCCACACGACCCGCCACAGTGAACTGATTCCCCTGGGAGAAGAGAGTCCTGTAGTGATGGCAGATGTCCTGAACTTCAGAAAGAGAGAAAAAACAGCCTCCTCTGACAGGGGAGCGGAATCTGCCTGCCGATTTCTGGTGAACAGGCATTTCATTGAGGATGAGGCCAGAGTTCTGGAAGAGGATTCTCTGGAGGCGATTTACAGGGAAATTCGGAGCAAGTACCAGGGGGCCAGGGGCTTTATTGTGGATACTCCCGGCTTTTCCAGTCTCTATGTGCCGGATTTTAAGAAAGAGGATCTGGCCTTCTTCTTCCCTGAGTTTCTGCCCTATATGAATGCGTGCAGGTTCCAGCCCTGTACCCACACGCATGAACCCCAGTGCGCTGTGCAGAAAGCCCTTGATGCCGGGGAAATTTCCCGCAGTCGGTATGACTCCTATCTGCAGATGTACAGGGAGTTGTCCGAGCGAAGAAGATATTAAAAAGTTCAGAGTACAGGGCAGAGATCTGCCCTTGAGAGGAGTTCATCTTGAATTGTCTGTCCCCTTCCATCTTATCTGCGGATTACGGCCACCTGGCTGATGATATCGCTCTGGTTGATGAAGCCGGAGCCCAGTATATCCATATCGATGTCATGGATGGTACATTTGTCCCGAACATCACCATCGGGGCTCCTGTGGTCAGGTCAATCCGCAATTATACGGATAAGATTCTGGATGTCCATATGATGGTGGAAGAGCCCGCGCGTTTTATCCCCGATATGGCAGCGGCCGGCGCTGATATTCTTACCGTACATGCTGAGGCGACAAGGCATTTGGATCGAACCATTGCAGTGATCAAAGAGCAGAAGGTTATGGCCGGTCTGGCTCTGAATCCGGCTACGCCTCTTGATGTCCTGGAGTATATTCTGCCCCAGCTGGATATGGTTTTGCTCATGAGCGTCAATCCTGGTTTCGGCGGGCAGAAATTCATTTCATACACGATCGACAAGGTGCAGCAGCTGCGTCAGATGATGACCAGGCAGGGACTGGATATTGATATCGAAGTGGACGGCGGCATCCATCTGGACAATGTTAGAGATATCCTGGATGCCGGCGCCAATATCATTGTGGCAGGTTCTGCGGTCTATCACGGTGACGCCGCTGACAATGTACAAAAGTTCTTAGAGATTATGGGGTAACTATCTTCGTATGCGAGTGTGGATTGTCAGTGGCGGAAGCCTGGATAAACATTTTATATGGGGGATTCTGGGAAAGAAAGGGGATCAAAAAGGCGGCCGTCGGGATCAAGAAGGTCAGGAAACGGCTGCCTTCAAGAGGGCAGAAGAGGGCCAGGGATACTCAGAGACAAAGGAAAATTGCTCTGATCTGCTGATTGGCGCAGATCGCGGAGCCTGGTTTTTATATCAGCTGGGGATCAGACCCGACTATCTGATCGGGGATTTTGATTCCGTTGATGATGATGAGCGACGGGCAATGGAAGACTGGAAGGTTCCGCTTGCTGTCCTGCCGACACATAAGGATGATACGGATACGGAGGCGGCTCTGAATCTGGCTCTGCTCTTGGATCGGGAGCATTATCAGAGCCTGATGCCGACTGAGCGCAGAATTCTGGATTTAGAGAAGCTGCCCCGGGGAGCGGGAAACTATCAGATTGATTCTATCGGCATTCTGGGAACCACAGGAAGCCGACTGGATCATGTGCTTGGCGCTATGGCTGTCTTGGGGCAGGCACTCTCGGCACGGCAGGGCAGAGGAATTCCCTGTTTTATTCTGGACCCGAACAATCGGATCCGCATGGCGGATGCCAGGCATCCGCTGACTGTGACCAGAAGGGAGCAGTGGGGACGTTATCTGTCTGTAATTCCCTTTGGAAGCCCTTGTCAGGGTGTGACACTGAGGGGAGTATCCTATCCCCTGCAGAATGCGGCAATGGATGTCTTCTCTTCCAGAGGCGTGAGCAACGAGATTATCGATCGCGCAGAGATTTCGTTGGATCAGGGATCTCTTCTTGTGATTGAGAGCAGAGATTAGAATGGGGCTGCTTCTGTGATTTCTGAGAAAGAGGTGAGAACAGTGCTTGGAATCGTTGACGTCGGCGGAGGAACGAGAGATATCTTCGGGGCGGGACTTCTGGATTATTTTATGGATATGGATCTGCATGTGGACTACTTTATCGGTGTTTCTGCCGGCAGTGCCAATGGCATTTCCTACCTGGCGGGTCAGAGGGGACGCAACTATAAATTCTATACGGACTATGTCTTCCGCAGAGAGTACATGGGGCTGGGGCGGCTCTTTCGGACAGGATCTATCATTAATCTGGACTACGGCTATGGCAAACTCTCAAATCGGGGAGGGGAATATCCCATCGACTATCCGGCGTTTGCAAAAGACGCAACGACCTTTGAGGTGGTGGCCACCGATGCGGACACGGGGAAACCGGTATATTTCAATCGGAATCATATCTGTCAGGATGACTATGATGTTCTCAAGGCATCCTCCTGTGTGCCTGTGGTCTGCAGATCCTATCGGATTGGAAATTTCAGCTATTATGACGGCGGCATTTCCGATCCGATTCCCTTCAAGCGGGCATTTGCCCGGGGCTGCGACCGTCTTGTAGTCATTCTGACAAGACCCAAGACACTGATGCGCAGCGGGAAAACAGATCGCGCTTATGCGAGATTTTTAAAGTATACATATCCCCAGGCGGCCAGAAAGCTGGCCAATCGGGGCTATCTCTATAACCGCCAACTTCGGCAGCTGCAGAAGCTGGAAGAGGAGGGGAGAGTGCTGATCGCCGCGCCGAATGATATCAGCGGATTAAAAACGCTGACCCGTGATCTGGAGAAACTGGACGCGCTGTATCATGAGGGCTATGCCAGTGGAAAAGCGGCGGCTGAATTTCTGTGGGGTCAGAGGCCGGATTTTTCTTCTTGCTGATGGAGACCAGAGAAGATGCAGTGATCGTTTATGATTGCCGTCGGGGGATCTGGCATTTGTGAAAGAAGAGGAGTTCCCCTCCAGGCTGCTGTTTGACAGCGGCCTGGAGGGGAACTCCTCTTTATATATCATGTGTCTGGCGGCGTATCATATCTCACCCCTGTCGGATGGATAAATGAAATTTATGCCTTATGTCCCGCGGTCATTTTGTGACCGCTCCAGATACAGAGAATCGCTGCGATCAGCATAATGATCGCGGTGTATTTGTGGCACTTGAAATAATTCATGATCCGAGCCTCCTTTCCAAAGATAATCTGGCTGTCAGTTTTCCTCAATGACCGGGGTCATACTGTAAAGACCGATCGCGATGGTAGACATATTATGGAGCAGAGAAGCTGTTGCGGGTGAGAGCAGACCAAGAGCACCTAAGGCGATCAGACTGCCGTTGAATCCCATAATCGTTCGGTAATTTGCATGGATCCGATCAAAGAGCCGGGTCGCGATCTGACGGATTGTGACCAGATTCTCCAGGGAACCGTCAGAAATAACAATATCCGCAACCTCTCTGGCAATTGCCGCACCATTCGCGACGGCGAAGCCAACATCAGCTTCAGACAGAGCCGGAGTGTCATTGATACCATCTCCGACCATGATGACCTTTCGGCCAAGATTGTGCTCTCGACGTATGAAGGAAGCCTTGTCCTCCGGCAGAACCTCCGCGTAGTATTCGTCGATGTTGAGCCGACCGGCAACGGAGGCAGCCGTGTTCCTGTTGTCTCCGGTCATCATGCAGACCTTATTGATTCCAAGAGCATGCAGACGATTGATAACGTCGCCAGCCTCCTCGCGAATGGGATCATCGATGCACAGGACGGCAGCCAGTTGTCCGTCGACAGCCAGATAGAGAGGAGAGTATTCCTCGGGAATCTGCTCGTAGCGCTCCCGATCCGCGTCTGAAATCGGAATCTTCTCATCTTCCATGATGAAGTGGTGACTGCCAATCACAGCCCGTTTGCCATCAATGGTAGTTGCAATGCCGTGGGCGACAATATACTCGACTTTGGTATGGGCCTCTTCATGGGTGATATGACGACGCCTGGCCTCTTTGACGACAGCGTTGGCGATGGAATGGGGGAAATGCTCCTCCATGCAGGCCGCCAGGCGCAGAGCTTCTGTTTCATCCCAGTCGCCGAAAGTGACAATATCAGCCAGACGGGGGCTGGCATGGGTTAAAGTACCGGTCTTATCAAAGACGATCGTTTGGGCATGAGCAACCGCCTCTAAGAACTTTCCTCCCTTGACAGAGATGTCATGCCGACTGGCATCCCGCATGGCACTCATGACAGCCAGGGGCATGGAGAGTTTGAGAGCGCAGGAAAAGTCTACCATGAGAAATGCCAGCGCTCTTGTGACATTGCGAGTCAGAGCGTAGGTCAGTCCCATGCCGGCGAAGGCCCAGGGGACCAAGCCGTCCGCCAGATGGAAGGCATTGTTAACGGTGCTGCTCTTGAGCTTTTCAGAATCTTCAATCATCTTGACGATCTGATCGTATTTTCCGCTGCCGCTGCCCTTTGTCACAGAGCAGATCAACTCACCTTCCTCTACAACCGTGCCGGCAAATACGGTAGAACCGGCTCTCTTGAAGACGGCGGCCGGTTCTCCGGTCATAGAGGCCTGGTTGACGCTGGCCTGTCCGGAGATGACTGTGGCATCCAGAGGAATGACATTGGAAGTCCGAAGGACGATCCGGTCGCCGGGGTTGACATCGCTGACAGCCATCAGGACGTCATCCCCTTCTCCTGTCTGAACCCAGACATGGTCTACATGCAGGCTCATCATCTCAGCCAGGTCATCGACTGATTTCTCGTGGGTCCAATCTTCCAGGATATCGCCAATATGCTGCAGGAAAATGATGCTTCCGGCAGTGCCGACATCACCCCGTACAAGAGAGGTGCCGATCGCGGCTGCGTCCAGGACGGAGACCTCGATCCTGCCGGCTACAAGGGACTTAAGTCCCCTGATGAAGTAGGGAATGGCGTTGAAAACTGTGATGGCAGTGTTTAATCCGACAGGAAAGAAGAGACTGCGAAAGCCTTTGAAGAGAACGCTCCAGACCAATTTCTCCTCGTACCTGCGCTGCATAGCCCGGCTGGAATGCTCCGGAACCAGGGCCTGCAACTTCTCATCCTCACAATCAAGAGCAGACAGAGCCTCGATAACTCTGCGGCGGCTGCCTCTCTGATAGGAGATGATGGCATCGCCGGTGCGGTCGAAGACTTTTACTGATTTGATAAAGTCCTGATTTCGCAGGCCATATTCGATCAGATCCGCCTGATCCAGAGTCATGCGAAAACGATTTACATGCACACGCATGCGGCCGGAGGACTCGTGCAGAATCTCACAATTCATGTCTTATTCCCCGGCATCTGCTGCGGCATCTCTCTGGGCAGCTTCCAGTTCTTCAAGATGAGCCTTAGCTTCCTCAATCTTGGCTCTGGCATCAACAATGGCCCTCTTCTCAGCTTCCTGGGCGCGCTTCTCGTTGATATCCTGGGCATCGGCGTAGATGTCGTCACAGTTTTCTCTGAGAGTCGTGGCGGTTTTCATTACTTCTTCCTTACCACGAAGAGCAGCTGCTGTGCAGTGGGTGTAAGCCTTCTTTAAATCATCGCTCTTTAAGATGCTGATACCGGCAGTGCCAAAGATTACGCCGCCCACAAATAATCCGATTTTTCCCCAATGAGACATAGGAAATCCTCCTTACGATAGAAAGCGAGCTTCTCGCTCAAAAATAATTGGAACGCTCCTATTGTACCATGAGTTTTCAGGCAATCAAAGCCCAATCACTCTGTGTGGTACATTGCTGAAATACAGGCGCAACATGCGTTTGAATTGGGAAAATACCAGATCGCATCCGTACAGGAAAGCTGCGGAAGAGATATTTCTTGACACGGAGAGAAAACTGGATAAGATAGATGTTAGTTTGACCTAACTAATGAACGCGATTACAGTGGATCGGAGCTGAAAATGCCGGAACGATATATCATTGAATATTGTGCGCCCACATTGGCCGCAATTAAGACAGGAAATCTGTTCTCTATCACTGTTTGTTCGTGGGAGGAAGCCTGCAGAGAAGCCAGGGAAATAAACCTTGTTCTGGGGAGGCGGGGCCTGCGGGCCGTACCAGTAAGGCGGAGGGGAAATCGGGCTCTGATTTATCTGTATCGACCTGCATTTCTAAAGCGTGACCTTCTGGATCCGGACGCTGCAGAAATCCTGCGGAAGAGGGGATATTGTCCAGAGAACGCAAAAACATGCCTGATACAGCTCTTGCGGCACTTATCAAGGGATGATGAGTTTCCCCATGAGGTCGGCTTGTTTTTGGGATATCCGCCGGCAGATGTCAGAGGGTTTATCCAGAGCCCCAGCCAGGGCGTCCAGTGTGTCGGCTTCTGGAAGGTATATGAAAACAGAGACAGAGCGGAAGAAACGTTCAAGCGGTATCGGCGCTGTATGGAATGCTACAGACATGCGTATGAGGGGGGCAAAAGTCTGGAACAGCTGGCTGTGCAGTTATAAAAAAATTACGTTCTGTTTCCTCTTCCGATCTGATTTTTATGAGAAAGGAAAGAATATTTTAAAGACAAGGGTATAAAAGCCCTTGTTTTTTTGGAGATTTACTTTCTTGAGCTCTTCCTAGACAAGGGAGCGTTCCGCTAGATTTCCGTCAGTCGCCTGCCGGATTTCGTCAGAAGAAAGGACTTTGACTGGGCCGTTGAGAGAGCCTCTGTCAAAAAGAAAATAGACTGCCACACGGCTGAATTTCTAACGGTGGAAGAGGGGCTTTGCGTACAGGTTATGCATATAGGATCTTTTGATGAAGAACCCAAAACAGTTGAAGCCATGGATCAATATATTGTGGGGAGGAAATATCAGAACGATATTTCGGATACTCAAATGCACCATGAGATATATTTGTCTGATGCGCGCAAGGTGGCAGCGGAAAAGTGGAAAACGGTGATTCGGCATCCGATTAAAAAGATGAGACAGGAGACTCCTCTTTCGAATGAAAAGACTTGAGGCAAGCACCTGAATATCAGGAAACTGCGATAGAGGAAAATATGTTATACTCTTGCTGCTGCATGCTTGAGGACAGAATGAGAATGAACTCTTAAAAGGCGGCAAAATCAAGAGATATAAAGGAGATTTAGAGGAATATGAAACTAGGCATCGTAGGACTCCCGAATGTGGGGAAGAGCACTCTGTTTAACTCACTGACCAAGGCGGGGGCGGAGATGGCCAATTATCCCTTCTGCACCATCGATCCCAATGTGGGGGTGGTATCAGTTCCTGATGAGCGCCTGCGCGTTCTGACGGAGATGAATCACTCCAAAAAGACCATTCCGGCTGTCATTGAATTTGTTGATATCGCCGGACTGGTCAAGGGAGCTTCCAAGGGAGAGGGGCTGGGCAATCAGTTCCTGGGAAATATCCGTGAGTGCGATGCGATCGTACATGTGGTTCGCTGTTTTGATGACAGCAATGTCATTCATGTCGACGGATCGGTAGATCCTATTCGGGATATCGACACCATCAATCTGGAGCTCCTTTTCTCTGATATGGAGATTGTCGAGCGGCGCAGGTCCAAGGTGGGCAAACAGGCCAGGAATGATAAGACTGCCCGCAAGGAAGCGGATATGCTCAACCGTCTCTATCAGTTTTTGGAGGAGGGCAGCATGGCTTCTGCCTTCGAACCTGCGGATGAGGATGAGGAGAAGTATTTTAACCAGTATGATCTTCTGACTGCTAAACCGGTGATTTATGCGGCAAATGTTTCTGAGGACGATATGGCCGACGACGGCGCGGATAATGATTACGTCAGGAAGGTGCGCGATTATGCGGCCGGTCACAAGGCGCAGGTCTTCGTTGTCTGTGCTCAGATGGAGGCGGAAATCTCCGAACTGGAAGATGATGAACGACAGGCGTTCCTGGAGGATCTGGGGCTTAAGGAATCCGGCCTGGATAAGCTTATTAAAGCGTCCTATGAACTTCTGGGCCTGATCTCCTATCTGACGACCGGTGAGGATGAGACCCGCGCATGGACCATTACCAGAGGGACCAAGGCTCCTCAGGCAGCCGGTAAGATCCATACGGATTTCGAGCGGGGATTTATTGCTGCCGAGGTCGTTAAATATGCGGATCTGATGGAACAGGGAAGCATGCATGCAGCGAAAGAGGCGGGGCTCGTCGGTCTGCAGGGCAAGGAATATGTGGTGCAGGACGGAGACATCATCAATTTCCGCTTCAACGTATAAGGGGAGGATGCAGCTATGAAATGTCCATTTTGCGGAAGTGATAATACCAGAGTCATTGATTCCAGACCGGCGGAAGACAATACATCCATTCGCAGGAGAAGGGTCTGCGACGATTGCAATAAGCGTTTTACCACCTATGAGAAGGTGGAGACCATTCCCCTGATTGTCATTAAGAAGGATAATACCCGGGAGCAGTATGACCGCAATAAGGTAGTCGGCGGCATTATCCGAGCCTGTCATAAGCGCCCGGTTTCCGTCGATCAGATCAATAAACTGGCAGATGAGGTTGAGGCGGCGATTTTTACCGGAGAAGGCAAAGAAATTGAGTCGACCAGGATTGGTCAGCTGGTTATGGATAAGCTGTCTGAATTGGATCCGGTCGCTTACGTTCGCTTTGCCTCTGTCTACCGTGAGTTTAAGGATGTGGACACCTTTATGAATGAACTGGCTAAGATGCTCAGGGATGAGAAGAAGTGAAGCGGCCGGCATTCGTACATCAGCAGGGATCCATATGTTAGTTAGGGTTCACTCAGAGGGATTTTTAGCAGTAGGTATGAATCGAAAGACAACAGGATCTATATTCTGCGGATGTCTTGCTGCCATGACTGGGTTTTGGAGTATCTGACGAGGAGTGGAAGATGAAAATCGCAATCGGCAATGATCATGCGGCTACAACCCTGAAATTTGAAATGAAGGATTATCTGGAGAGCCTGGGGCATGAACTGGTGAATTTTGGCACGGATGAAGATGCCAGCGTCAACTATCCGGATTATGGGGAGGCCGTTGCCAGGGCGGTTGCGAGGAAGGAAGCGGACTGCGGAGTTCTGATCTGCGGTACCGGTATCGGCATTGCCCTTGCGGCGAACAAGGTTGAGGGAATTCGTGCGGCCAGTGTCTCTGACCCTGTGTCCGCCCGACTGGCGAAAGAACATAACAATGCGAATATCATCTGCTTCGGAGCCCGTATTGTCGGCGCAGAGATGGCAAGGGCAATCCTGGACGCCTATCTAGGAGCAACATTTATGGGAGGAAGACATGCGGATCGAGTTCGCCTGATCCATCAGATTGAGAAGAGAACGATCGAGGGACAGGAACTGTAAATGAGGGAAGTCTTGTGCCGGTACCCCCGGGAAACCGGATCGCCTGCCGTGCTTTACTTGCGCGAATTTCCGCTTTTCGCTATAATAAGGAGCAATCTGTGGATTTTTGGGCATATGTGAATCAAGAGTTCATTTGCAGTGATTATAAGGAGGATCATCACAATGGTAACAGCAGGCGATTTCAGAAATGGTGTTACAATCGAATACGACGGAAAGGTGTGTCAGGTTATCGAGTTCCAGCATGTGAAACCGGGTAAGGGGGCCGCTTTTGTCCGCACAAAGCTCAAGGATATCAAGAACGGCGGTGTCGTAGAGACCTCCTTCCGTCCGACTGAGAAGTTCCCCGCTGCGCACATTGACCGCAAGGATATGCAGTATCTCTACAATGACGGAGACCTCTATTACTTCATGGATGTTGAGACCTATGATCAGATCGCACTTGCCAGGGATGCGATTGGAGACGCGCTTAAGTTCGTCAAGGAGAATGAGATGTGCAAGGTGATTTCCTATCAGGGAGAAGTATTTGCCGTTGAGCCACCTCTCTTTGTAGAACTGGCTGTCACTGAGACAGAGCCGGGCTTCGCGGGCAATACCGCACAGGGTGCCACCAAGCCCGCGACGGTTGAGACCGGGGCACAGGTTCAGGTTCCTCTCTTTGTCTCTACGGATGATGTCATCCAGATTGACACCAGAACCGGAGAGTATCTGAAGCGTGTCTGAGAGTCTGCATCACAGATCCATAAGGGGAATCGGAGGGCATGCGGAGACAATCCGGGTGTCCTCTTTGCGTATCGCTTTTTGGGCGGGCAGAGAAATCGGCTGACTTGTTGGGAGGGGTGAACTGTGTTCGGAAGAAGGAAGACTTTACACAGATAGGAAACTCATAAATGCCGCTTGACACTCCCGCGGGGCTTATAGTATATTATCCAGGTCGGCGATAGAGCCAACAAGCTGGCGTGGCACAGATGGTAGCGCACCTCATTGGTAGTGAGGAGGTCACGGGTCCGATTCCCGTCGCTAGCTTTGTATTTCTTCATGTGAGAGGTGAGAAGGGGCTGTTCTGCAGGAGACTGCGGGCGGTTCCTTCTTTTTTCTCACCTTATTGCAAGTGAGCTCTGGTGTCAGACTGCAAAGTGCTCCGCGCGAGGAAACTTTCTGAAGATTGAGAAAAATGAGAGGCAAGGGAGTGGAAATTGCCCTTAATATAAATGAATATGAGGAGGCAGATAAATGGACAAAATTCCGTTTTTAACCAGGGATAAGGCAGAGGAGATTGCGGCGAAGTACCCCACGCCCTTCCATATATATGATGAGAGGGGGATCCGTCAGAAGGCGCGTGACGTGCAGGAGGCATTTGCCTGGAATCCGGGGTTCCGTGAGTACTTTGCCGTCAAGGCGACCCCCAATCCGTTTTTGATCAGGATTCTGCAGGAGTATGGCTGTGGAACGGACTGCTCTTCTCTGAGCGAGCTCATGCTCTCGGATGCCATTGGCCTGAGGGGACATGAAATCATGTTCACATCCAATGACACACCGGCGGAAGAGTTTCGCTATGCTTCTCAGATTGGAGCAATCATCAATTTTGACGATATCAGCCATATTGATTTCTACGAGAAGAACGTAGGAGCTCTTCCGGATACCATTTGCTGCCGCTACAATCCGGGCGGCATCTATGAGCTTGCCAATGGCATCATGGACAATCCGGGAGACGCCAAGTACGGTATGACCCACACCCAGATCATTGAGGCTTACAGGATCCTCAAGGCGAAAGGAGTGCAGCACTTTGGCATACATGCCTTCCTCTGTTCTAATACGGTGACCAACGATTATTATCCGACTCTGGCAAGAACTCTCTTTGAACTTGTGGTAGAGATTTCCAGAGAGGTTGGAATTTCATTCGACTTCATCAATCTGTCCGGAGGCGTGGGCATTCCCTATACACCTGACCAGACGCCCAATGATATTAAGGCAATCGGGCGGGGGGTCCACAGGGTCTATGACGAGGTGCTGGTTCCGGCCGGTATGGATCATGTGGCGATCTATACGGAGATGGGGCGCTTTATGATGGGGCCTCATGGCGGGCTGGTCACACGCGCCATTCATGCCAAACACACCTATAAGGACTATATCGGTGTGGATGCATGCGCGGCCAACCTGATGCGTCCGGCCATGTATGGCGCCTACCATCATATTACGGTCTTGGGCAAGGAGAATGCCCCGCTGACTGAGACTTATGATGTGACTGGCTCCCTCTGTGAGAACAATGATAAATTTGCCGTCGACCGTAAGCTGCCTGTCATAGAGAACGGTGATCTGCTCTTTATCCATGACACGGGTGCCCATGGTTTTTCGATGGGTTACAACTATAATGCCCGCCTGTGGAGTTCTGAGATTCTGCTTAAGGAGGATGGAAGCTTCGAATTGATCCGTCGGGCTCAGACTCCAAGGGATTACTTCGCGACCTTTGACTGCTTTGATATCCTGGATGGAATGAATTGGGAGGCCGGTAAATAAATCGGAAATTTGTGGAGAGTCACAGAGGATCTTATTGCTTGCTCAGTGAAGTCCTGCGGGGCATATAGGACTCACGGGCCTTTTGCTGCTCTGGACTTGCTCTTATGCAGAGGATTTGATCTTGCATTCTGTTTAAAATCTGTGATAGTATACTTCTCAGCGGTTCTGCCGGTGGCAGGACCATTTGCAGGAGTGGCGGAATGGCAGACGCAGCAGACTCAAAATCTGCCGGTAGCAATATCGTGTGGGTTCAAGTCCCATCTCCTGCATAGCCGGAAGGGCTGTGAGAATAGAAGGCTGATCACGACAGATCACGCGTGCACTATGGTGCAGGCGCGAGCGGTGATCAGCCTTTGCTGTAATCGAAATCATAGTGTTGTCTTCCGGTGTGGTGGATGTATTGCCGCAGTGCTGCAGCAGGGATGCTGACGGGTTTGACATCAGACCTCACCTGAAGGACAATAAGGACGAGGAAATCCATACAGAGGAGGTGAGTCCATTTGAAGTTCAAGAAAATCAGTGATAATGCCATTCGCTGTACGATTACGGCAGATGAGATGTCCAGCTATAACATTCAACTGGACGACCTCTTAGAGGATCGCAAGAAGGCGGAGAATTTTCTTCGCTATGTTCTGGAGGAGGCGAAGGAAGAGGTCGATTTCACGGCCAGTGAGGAAGCGCTCTCTGTACAGCTGTCTGTTATGCCAGGAGGGGATGTATCCATGATGATCTCCGATGGGCAGGCAGAAAGCCTGCACGATATGATTGATCAGCTCAAGGACACCCTGGGTGAACTTGGCCTGAACCCGGGTGCTGAGAATGGTCAGAGAGAGGTTGTGTCCAGGGAGGATCCCCCGGTTTCTCAGGTCTCTCAGAATCCTGAGAATGCATCTGGACAAAAGGCAGAGAGCATCAGCCATGGAAAGGATGCAGCCAAAGCGCCGGCGGTTGCATCTGCGGAGATTGATATCAGTCAGCAGCCTCCCACGACATCCGATATGGCCATGGCGAGAATGGGAGAGGAGATCGCCCGGCAGTCCGCCGGGCGGAAGAACCTTCTGGCGCAGTTAGACAAGCCGCTCTGGGCGGAGTTCTCCAGTTTTGAGCATTTGCTTCGGATGTTGAGCCATACGGAGCTGCCTCGGGAGATCCCATCTGAACTCTACAGGAGAGATCATATCTACTATCTTCGCCTCTTTTTCGCGGATCAGGTGGATGAGGTGGCCAAATGCGCCCTGTCCATTTCAGAGTATGCCGACTTTATGTATGCGGAAGAGGGAGGGGTGCTGACCTTCCAGGAGCACGCTGAGTTGATATTGGCCAGGGATGCCGTCGCTGCTCTGTATCATCTGGCTGAGTGATTTCAGTTCGGTCTCTGTCGATATTTAACTGCAAATGACGAGGACTGACTCCCTGCATTTTGCGTGCTTGCGCGATGCGGGGAGTCGGTTTTTGCTCTTGTGGTTCCCCGTTCATGACAATAAAAAATTTGCGGAGCAGACACGCTGTTTTCGCCTGAAGGCACCGCGAAAAGAGCAGGAATTTTAGTGGATTTAGCAGATTGAACATACAAGATCTGGTAATGCTGCGGGCTTTTGATCAAGTTGCTGAAAGTTACAGAAATCATAGATTTAGTGGGGTACATGCTGGAAGATTCGCTAGATCTTGTGTAAAATAGACCTAACAGGGGTGATGACTATGTTAGGTATGAGAGAATTGCGCTTTGACAAGCATATGAATAAGGATGTTGTGCTCTGCGTGTCCACAAATCACCGAGCTTCCAGCTCTACGATTGAGGCCCTGAATGAAGATTCGATTTCCTATTCGATGAATGTGAAGAGAGTCCCCTTCTATCGGCGCAGAGAGTTTCAGGGGGCGGCGACGGTGTGCGTCATTTCTATCAATCGCAATCTCTATCATAAGGCCAGAAGGAGTCTGGACCGCATTGACCCTATTTACCGCAGAAGGCTGCAGCTGAATGTGATTTGAGTCGAATTTGCGGCTGGCTGATCCGGAGGAATCGTGAGATTCTGATGCAGTCGGGCAGGAGAGAAGGGTCGGGCCAGCGTACAGGCGAGGAATGAAGAAGAGGGCGCCAGGCGTCCGACAGGATACCGGGAAGATACAGAGCAAGTATATATCGTGCATTCTAAGGGGCGGGAAGAGATTCTCTGCCCCTTTCATTTGTGACAATGGAATGCCTGCGGAATATAGATTCGATTGCTTTGGAAGAAGGGAAAGATCAAGGAGCGGATCATGGAGACGAAGGCTTTATTTTTCGATATCGATGGAACTCTGGTCAATCAGAAGGGGGAGTTTTCGGCCTCT
Source organism: Lachnospiraceae bacterium AF51-6-b8A (assembly GCA_027682585.1). GTDB lineage: Bacteria > Bacillota > Clostridia > Lachnospirales > Lachnospiraceae > Shuttleworthia. Next base: position 256,719 of record JAQCZH010000001.1, read on the forward strand.
GCCAGGAGGGCTCTGAAACAGGCGAAAGATAAGGGACACAAGCTTCTTCTGTCCACGGGCCGCAACTTTGCCCAGATCCATCCGCAGCTGATAGACTTCGGCTTTGACGGGTATGTATGCGCCGCGGGTGCCTATGTCAAATGCGACGGCAGGCTGATCTATCATAAGACGATGCGGGAAGAGGAGCTAAAGCCCCTGACGGATTTTCTTCTGGCCCACGACACAATGGTAGGCCTGCAGGTGGAAGATGGATCTTACATTACGCCGCGCGGGCTTGAACAGATTAAAGAGGGATTTCAAAAGCTGGGAGTTCCCAGGGAAAACATGGACTCTGTCCTGGGAGGTGTTCATATTGTGGATAATTTTGACCAGGTGAAGGGAGTGGAAAAACTCTTCTATAACTGGGCGGATATTACCGTTGCGGAGCTCGCGGATCAGACCAGCGACTATTTCCTGGTCCAGCCAGCCTCCTTCGGAGATATCATGGATCAGTATTCCGGGGAAATTGCCATACGGGGGATTACTAAGGCCAGGGGAATGGAGAAGGCCCTTGATTACTACGGAATTGACCGCGAGAGCTCAGTCGGTTTTGGCGATGCCTTCAACGATCTGGAAATGATGGAGTACGCCGGGGTTGGCGTGGCCATGGGAAATGCCAGAGATGAGGTGAAACGCGCGGCCGACTATGTGACAGACCACATCGACCGGGATGGAATTGCAAAGGCTTTGGAGAAATTGGAGCTCATCTGATTGCGCATGAGAGAATTACCCTTTGAAGACCTCCATATGTGAAGGCGATCTCCGAGGAGAGCGTACCTAAAACCGGGTGTTCGCAGAGCATGAGGAACAAGCGCTTTTGGTTATAGGTTCTATAAGGGATTGCTATAGGCAGAGGCGGTCGAATTCATTGCATTGAAGCGGTAAAAACACTAAGATATGAAGCAATAGCCAAATGGGCTTTGTGCGGAGAGAGGAGAGCGATCGATGGAGTATAAGATAGGCGTTATTTCCGGAGATGGAATCGGTCCTGAGATCGTCACTGAGGCAAAGAAGGTTCTGGATGCCGTCGGAGAGATTTATGGGATTTCTTTTCACTACACCGAGATTCTGATGGGCGGTATCTCCATTGATAAGACGGGCAGACCTCTGACGGAAGAGGCGGTTGCGGGCGCTCGAGCTTCGGATGCTGTTCTCATGGGTTCCATTGGAGGGAATACAGCGGCCAGTCCCTGGTATCAGCTGCCTCCGGATCTCCGCCCGGAAGCCGGACTGCTGGCTCTGCGCAAGGCCCTGAATCTTTTTGCCAACCTCCGGCCGGCTCTGCTCTATCCGCAGTTGAAGGCGGCATGTCCTCTGCGCGATGAGATCATCGGGGATGGTTTTGATATGATCATCGTCCGCGAACTGACCGGAGGCCTCTATTTTGGAGAGAGAAAGACCAGGGAGATGAACGGTCTGATCACAGCGACGGATACCCTGACCTACAATGAGGAGGAGATCCGCCGCATCGCGAAAAGAGCGTTTGACGTGGCTCGTAAGCGGAGGAAGAAGGTTACTTCGGTTGACAAGGCAAATGTTCTTGATTCTTCCAGGCTCTGGAGAAAGATTGTGGAGGAAGTGGCTGAAGAGTATCCCGATGTGATCTGCCAGCATATGCTGGTAGACAATGCGGCCATGCAGCTGGTTAAGGATCCTGGACAGTTTGATGTGATCCTTACCGAGAATATGTTTGGCGATATTCTCTCCGATGAGGCATCTATGGTGACGGGATCGATTGGGATGCTGGCATCCGCCAGCTTAAATGAGACGAAGTTCGGCCTCTATGAGCCTTCCGGTGGATCCGCTCCCGATATTGCGGGCAAGGGAATTGCGAATCCGATTGCCACGGTTCTGTCCGCAGCGATGATGCTTCGCTTCTCTTTCGATCAGGATCTGGCTGCGGGTGCCATTGAGGCTGCCGTGGCAAGAACTCTGGAAGAGGGGTATCGCACGGCCGATATTATGCCAAAGCTCAGCGAGAAGACCCGGGGGATCCGACAGGTCGGAACATCCGAGATGGGAGACCGGATCTGCCAGAGACTGGTCTGAAGATCAGGAAGCCCCCTGGATGAAGACCAGAAGAGGGCTATGGGTGAAGATTAAGAGAAGAACCTGTCTGAAATCGAGAAAGAAAACAAAGGGAATATGTGCATGGAGCATGCCATTGCCATAAGGATGCAGGTTAGAAAATGAGGAGACAGTTATGATCAGTGACAACATGAAAGCAGGCAAACAGCAGGCTCCGGCCCGTTCTCTCTTAAACGCTCTCGGGTTCACTCCAGAGGAGATCAAAAAGCCTCTGATCGGCATTGTCAGCGGCTATAATGAGATTGTGCCAGGGCATATGGATCTGGATAAGATTGCCGATGCCGTCAAGCTGGGAGTTGCAGAGGCCGGCGGAACCCCTGTGGTCTTCCCGGCTATCGCTGTCTGTGACGGCCTGGCTATGGGACATATCGGCATGAAGTATTCTCTGGTCTCCAGAGATCTGATCGCCGATTCAACAGAGGCAATGGCCATTGCTCACCAGTTTGACGGACTGGTTATGATCCCCAACTGTGATAAGACCGTTCCGGGAATGCTGATGGCGGCCGCCCGTATCAATATCCCTACGGTGGTTGTATCCGGAGGACCGATGCTGGCCGGTCACGTTCAGGGGAAGAAGACCTCCCTGTCCTCTATGTTTGAGGCGGTTGGCGCCAATGCAGCGGGGAGAATGGATGATGAGACTCTTAACTGCTTTGAAAATGGGGCCTGTCCCACCTGTGGCTCCTGCTCTGGCATGTACACGGCCAACTCCATGAACTGTCTGACGGAAGCTCTGGGCATGGGGCTGCGCGGGAACGGCACCATTCCGGCTGTCTACTCTGAGCGGCGCAAGCTGGCTAAAAGAGCCGGTTACACTGTCATGGAACTGGTCAGAAAGGGAATCCGCCCCAGAGATATCATGACCAGAGAGTCCATCCTGAATGCTCTGACCGTCGATATGGCCCTGGGCTGCTCCACGAACTCTATGCTTCATCTGCCGGCCATTGCCCATGAGATCGGCTTTGACTTTGATATTACCTTTGCCAACCCCATCTCTGAGCGCACCCCAAATCTCTGCCATCTTGCCCCGGCGGGACATCACTATATTGAGGAACTCAATGAGGCCGGAGGCGTCTATGCAGTCATGCATGAACTGGCGAAGAAAGACTTGATCCATGAGGACTGTCTGACGGTGTCCGGTGAGACGATCGGCCAGGCGATTGCGGGAGCGGTTAACTTAAATTCCGAGGTCATCCGGCCTGTCGAGAATCCCTTTTCAGAACAGGGAGGCCTTGCTGTCCTGACCGGGAACATGGCTCCGGACGGATCTGTCGTCAAGAGATCTGCCGTCGCCCCTCAGATGATGCATCACGAGGGACCGGCCCGCGTCTTTGACTGTGAGGAAGACGCAATTAAGGCGATTAAGGGAGGCAGGATTATTCCGGGCGATGTGGTAGTCATTCGTTATGAGGGACCCAAGGGAGGGCCGGGGATGCGCGAGATGCTCAATCCTACTTCCGCCATTGCGGGTATGGGCCTGGGCGAGTCTGTCGCTCTGATCACAGACGGCCGTTTTTCCGGAGCCTCCAGAGGCGCCTCTATCGGCCATGTCTCTCCTGAGGCGGCTGTCGGCGGCCCGATCGCTCTGATTGAAGAAGGAGATGTCATCGAGATCGATATTCCGGGGATGCGCTTAAATGTTAAGGTTTCGGATCAGGAGCTGGCAGACAGAAGGGCAAATTGGAAGCCGAGGAGGCCTTCTGTCACGACCGGGTATCTGGCTCGCTACGCTGCTATGGTAACCTCAGGTAACCGCGGCGCGGTTCTTGAGGTTCCTGGGGGTGAGCGAGAACAGGAGCAGATGGGATAGAATGGGAGCAAGCAGGATATGCAAATGACAGGATCACAGATATTGATCGAATGCCTGAAAGAGCAGGGCGTTGATACCGTCTTCGGATACCCGGGCGGGGCGATTCTGAATGTCTACGATGAGCTCTACCGCCACAGGGACGAAATTCGCCACGTTCTGACCAGCCATGAGCAGGGAGCCTCGCATGCCGCAGACGGCTATGCGAGGGCAACCGGCAGGGTAGGAGTCTGTCTGGCCACATCCGGTCCTGGCGCGACGAACCTGGTCACCGGCATTGCGACCGCCTATATGGACTCTGTGCCTCTGGTGGCCATCACCTGCAATGTGGGAGTCTCCCTTCTGGGAAAGGATTCCTTTCAGGAGGTGGATATTGCAGGGATTACCATGCCTGTCACCAAGCATAATTTTATTGTCAAAGATGTTCACCATCTGGCCAATACCCTGCGTAGAGCCTTTGCCATAGCCAGGAGCGGACGCCCTGGTCCTGTCCTGGTTGACATCACCAAGGATGTGACTGCGGCTGCGGCTTCCTTCGAGAATAAGGTGCCGGAGCGGCTGCAGAAAAAGGGAGAGAGAATCAGCCGGGAGAGCCTGGAAAAGGCTGTCCGCATGATCCGGGCCGCCAGGCGCCCCTATATCTTTGTGGGCGGCGGAGCCGTGATTTCAGGGGCGGAGGAAGAGCTGGCGACATTTGCCAGGCTTGTGGATGCTCCGGTCTGTGATTCCCTGATGGGTAAGGGGGCGTTTGATGGGAATGATCCTGCCTACTCCGGTATGCTTGGTATGCATGGGACCAAGGCATCCAACTTCGGAGTCAGCCGCTGCGACCTTTTAATTGCGATCGGGACCCGTTTTTCCGATCGGGTGATCGGCAATCCAAAGGCCTTTGCCAGGGATGCTAAAATTCTTCAGATTGATATTGATCCTGCAGAAATCAATAAGAATGTTGTAGTCAACGCGGATGTTATAGGTGATGTCAGAGAGGTACTTTCCAGGCTGAATTCACTCTTGGAGCCGTGTGATCACACAGACTGGAAGAGAGAAGCGGCGGAGGCGAAAGAACGCTTTCCTCTGACCTATGACCGATCTGAACTCTCCGGCCCCTATCTGGTTGAAAAGATCTGTGAGAAGACAGGCGGAAACGCCATTATTGTGACGGAAGTGGGTCAGCACCAGATGTGGGCGGCTCAGTACTATCGCTTTCGCCGTCCCCGTCAGTTCCTGACTTCCGGCGGCCTTGGGACAATGGGATACGGTCTGGGAGCCGCCATTGGGGCACAGATCGGCTGCCCGGATCAGCAGGTTATCAATATTGCCGGTGACGGTTGTTTCCGTATGAACATGAATGAGATCGCAACGGCTGTCCGTGAGCATCTGCCCCTGATCGAGGTCATTGTGGACAACCGGGTTCTGGGCATGGTTCGCCAGTGGCAGGATCTCTTCTATGGGAAGCGCTATTCCCAGACGCTTTTGTCTGATAATATCGACTATGTGAAACTGGCAGAGGCAATGGGGGCGACAGCCTATTCTGTCTCTACGAAAGAGGAGTTCGATACCGCCCTTGACGCGGCTCTGGCTGCCAGAACCCCGGTTCTGATTGATGCCCGCATTGATCCCGACGGCAAGGTCTGGCCCATGGTTGCTCCCGGGAAGTCGATCTCACAGGCATTTGATAAGAAGGATCTGGACCGGGGCCTTGCGATTCACTGACGTTACTGCGGCTGTCCCGCGCGGTTGACAGGGCGGTTCCCTTCTGCGGCGGAGGCCGGATCTGTTTCCTGCTGCAGCTGATTGACAGGAATTGCTGTCTTGCACAGATTCAGAGAAAGGAAATTAAAATGAGCAGAGTCTATAACTTCTCCGCCGGTCCGGCGGTTCTTCCGGAGGAAGTGTTAAAAGAAGCGCAGGAAGAGATCATGGATTACCGCGGCTGCGGGATGTCTGTCATGGAGATGTCACATCGATCCTCTATGTTCCAGCAGATCATTGATGAGGCAGAGGCCGATTTCCGCGCTCTGGCCGGCGTACCGGATAATTATAAAGTCCTCTTCCTTCAGGGAGGCGCTACACAGCAGTTTGCCGCTATTCCTATGAATCTGATGCGGCATAAGAAGGCGGGTTACATCATCACAGGCCAGTGGGCTAAGAAGGCGGCAGCAGAGGCCAAGAAATACGGCCAGGTTGTCGAGCTGGCTTCTTCTGCGGACAGAACCTTCTCCTATATTCCTGATCTCTCTCATCTTCCCGTCACGGAGGATATGGACTATGTCTATATCTGCCAGAACAACACGATTTACGGGACCCGCTATTCAGAGCTTCCCGATACCGGGGGGGTAAATCTGGTCAGTGACGTCTCTTCCATGTTCCTGTCGGAGCCTCTGGATATCTCCAGGTATGCTGTCATGTACGGCGGCGTGCAGAAGAATGTAGGCCCTGCCGGTCTGGTCATTGACGTCGTTCGCGAGGATCTGATCCGTGAGGATCTGGATGCGTCCGTTCCCACCATGTTGCGCTTTGATACCCAGGCCAGGGCAGGTTCTCTCTACAATACGCCCAACTGCTGGGCCATCTACATCTGCGGCAAGGTCTTCAAGTGGCTTAAGAGCATGGGCGGTCTTAGCGTTATGAAGCAGAGAAATGAGGAAAAGGCCGCTATTCTCTATGACTTCTTGGATCAGTCGAAGCTCTTTCGCGGAACGGTCGTCAGGAAGGATCGGTCGATGATGAACGTCCCCTTTGTGACGGGCGACAAGGATCTGGACGCGAAGTTCGTTGCTGAGGCTAAGGCTGCCGGGCTGGAGAATCTCAAGGGGCACAGAAGTGTCGGCGGCATGAGAGCATCCATCTATAACGCCATGCCTAAGGCGGGGGTTGAGAAACTGGTTGACTTCATGGAAGATTTTGAGAAGAAGAATCGCTGCGTTGTCTGATGGATCCCTTTGGCCAGGGCGCCTTGAAAGACGAAAGGCCGTATTTCAGTTCATACAAGGAAGGGGAGAATGCTATGTATAACTATGCAACTCTGGATCATATTGCCAAGGTTGGCACGGATCTGTTCAGCACGGATTACCGGTATGTTGAGGAAACGGAGAGAGCAAAGGCTATCCTGGTTCGTTCATCCAAGATGCATGAGATGGATTTCTCTGATCAGCTTCTGGCCATTGCAAGAGCCGGTGCGGGAGTCAATAATATTCCACTGGACCGTTGCGCCAGGGAGGGAATTGTGGTATTTAATACTCCCGGGGCCAATGCCAACGCGGTCAAGGAACTGGTTATTGCCGGTATGCTCTTAGCTTCCCGTGATATTGTCGGAGGCATCGACTGGGTCAGGGCAAATGCCTCTGATGCCGATATTGCAAAGGCGGCGGAGAAGGCCAAGAAGCAGTTCGCCGGCCGGGAACTGGCGGGAAAGAAGCTTGGCGTCATCGGTTTGGGGGCCATTGGCCAGAAGGTGGCGAATACGGCTCTGCACCTGAGTATGGAAGTCCTGGGTTATGACCCCTATATTTCTGTCGGCGCCGCCTGGAATTTGTCTCGCAATGTTCAGCATGTCTCCAATGTGGAGGACATCTACAGAGAATGTGATTATATTACTCTGCATGTGCCCGCTTTGGATACTACAAGAGGAATGATCTCTAAGGCCGCTGTCCAGCAGATGAAGCGGGGCGTTGTTGTTTTGAATTTCGCCAGAGATCTTCTGGTCGATGAGAAAGCCCTCTTAAACGGTATTGCTGCCGGAAAGATCCGCAGCTATGTGACCGACTTCGCCAATCCGACTGTCGCCGGTGCCGAAGGCGTGATCGTGACTCCTCATCTGGGCGCTTCTACCTCAGAGGCAGAGGACAACTGTGCTATGATGGCTGTCGAGGAAATCCGCAACTATATTGAGAATGGAAATATCATTAACTCGGTCAATTTTCCCCGCTGCGACATGGGCGAGTGCTCCGCTGAGAGTCGTCTGGCTGTCCTCCATAAGAATTCCAAGGGAACCCTTGCGGCCATCACAAGCATCGTGGGTGACGCAGATGTCAATGTGGCTGATATGACCAATAAGTCCAGGGGAGATTATGCCTATACCCTGATGGATCTGGACTCTGCCATGCCCCAGGATGTGATTGAGAAGCTTGACGCGCTGGAGTCTGTGATCAAGGTCAGGGTAGTCAAGTAATCCAAGGAGAAGAGCACATATGAAGCTGCCTTATGGCATCTCATGATATCCTGTGCAGAGTTTGGGGCCTGTTATAATCCTGTACTTGAAAAATGTCTGCGAGAGAAAGAGCGCTCATGGCGACGGAGAGAAAAAGTCGTCTTTGAGCGCTTTCTTATATGCATACATTTTGAGAGAACGACTCTTTTAGATAAAGATAAGATCTTGTCTGTTTTGCTATAATATTTTTGGAATATGCGTGCAATGTCTTTGCGGGACTGGCTCAGGATAGCGTTTATGCGCGTCTTATGCGGCTTTAAGGATCTGGCGCAAATCAGCCGCATTCTTTATACTTAACCTGTATGTGGTTTTCACTCTCTGGAGGTGAATCAATGAAAAATAAAAAACAGAAGTTAACCCTGGCGGCAAGCCTTGTGATGCTGCCTGTGGTCTTTGCCGGAGAATTGATTTTACAGATTTGGGAGAAAGATAAGGCATGAATATCAGTGAGCTCTTTGTCGGGAATGTCAGCCCACAGAAGTGGATCAGCGGGCAGATTCCGGGCATATTAACTTTCTTCTGGTCCGTGGTGATCGCTCTGCTTATCTGGGGACTGGGAGTCAAGTTGTCCGGCTTGATTCGCGGTCTGATCAAGAAGGCGATGAAGAGGCAGGATATTGACACCGGTGTCATCCAGTTCATTGATTCCCTTCTCAAGTGGCTGGTCTACCTGGGATTGATTCTGGTTGTGCTCAGGGTTTTTGGCGTGCAGACCGCTTCCGCTGCTGCGGCAATCGCTTCCCTTGGTGTGACAGCGGGGCTGGCCCTGCAGGGATCCCTGTCGAATTTCGCCGGCGGAGTTCTGATTCTGCTTCTGCACCCCTTTCGGGTGGGAGATTATATTATCGAAGATACGCATGCGAACGAGGGAACGGTGATCGAGATTACGGTCTTCTACACCAAGCTTAAATCCTTTGACAATAAGATCATTGTGATTCCAAACGGAACGCTGGCCAATACCTCTCTGACCAATGTGACCCATGCCGATAAGCGGATGATCAATCTGCTTGTAGGCATTTCCTATGAGGATGACATCAAGAAGGCCAAGGATCTGCTTATGCGCCTGATCAAGGAGGAACCCAGAGCTCTGGATACAGAACCCTATCGGGTTTTTGTCTCGGAGCTGTCCGACTCCTGTGTAAAGCTTGGCGCCCGTTTCTGGGTCTCCACAGATGAGTACTGGAATGTGCACTGGGCAATGCTTGAGAAGATCAAACTGACTTTTGATGCGGAGGGAATCCGCATACCCTTTAAACAGCTGGATATCCATATGAATCAGGCCTAGCCGAAAAGAGAGCCCTGCAATATTTCAGATGAAAGCAGTCGGCAGAGAAGGGAGAAATTCCCTCGGAGATTGATATGAACAGCCGCCGACCAGGGGAGAAAGAATTGGAAGCGGATGACCGGGACGCGTCAGAGAAAGAAATCAGAGGATTTTATGGCGAAAATCAATGATGCTTATGAAGTTATAAGAGAAGAGCACTTAGAAGACATCTCTTCGGAGGGGGTGGTTCTGCGCCATAAGAAATCCGGCGCGACGCTGGCTCTGGTGCAGAACGATGATGAGAACAAGGTCTTTTATATCGGCTTTCGGACTCCCCCGGCCGATTCCACGGGGGTGGCGCATATCATTGAGCACTCGGTTCTCTGCGGATCGGATCGGTATCCGGTCAAGGATCCCTTTGTGGAGTTGGTCAAGGGATCTTTGAATACCTTTCTCAATGCCATGACTTACCCCGACAAGACGGTCTATCCCGTGGCATCCTGCAATGATAAGGATTTTGACAATCTGATCGATGTCTACATGGATGCGGTCTTTCATCCGCGCATATACAGCCGGCCGGAGATCTTCATGCAGGAGGGCTGGCACTATGAATTAAAGAGCCCGCAGGATCCGCTTCAAATCAACGGTGTCGTTTACAACGAGATGAAGGGGGCCTTCTCTTCCCCGGATGACGTCTTAGAGAGGCAAGTTATGAATTCTCTCTTTCCGGATACCCCTTACGGGGTTGAGTCCGGCGGTGATCCCGCCTGTATTCCGGATTTGACCTATGAGGATTTTCTTGATTTCCACAGGAAGTATTATCACCCCTGCAATTCCTATATCTATCTCTACGGCAATTTCAATGCGGAGGATAAGCTTGATTATCTTGACCGGGTCTATCTGAGCCATTATGAGGCCATTGAGATTGACAGTCGGATCCCTCTGCAAAAGCCCTTTGGGCAAATGTGCCGTCTGGAGGAGACCTATCCGGTTTCCGCAGAAGAGGATGAGGATGATGCCAGCTATCTCTCCTACAATCTGGTCATTGATACGGCCCTGGATCCTGTTCTCTACCAGGCTTTCAAAATTCTGGACTATGCCCTTTTGAATTCTCCCGGTGCCCCCATCAAGAAGGCTCTCATAGAGGCCGGCGTCGGAAAGGATATCTTCGGGGGTTATGATTCAGGGACTCTGCAGCCGGTCTTTTCCATCACAGCCAAGGGGGCGAATCCAAAGGATGAGAATCGCTTTTTGGAGATTATTCGCGAGACTCTGGAAGATCAGGCGAAAGGGGGGATTGATGCCAAGGCTCTCTATGCGGCCATCAATACAGCCCAGTTCCATTTTCGTGAGGCCGACTACGGGCGTCATCCCAAGGGTTTGATCTGGGGACTGCAGCTTCTGGATTCCTGGCTCTATGATGGGCGGCAGCCCTTTTTGCACCTGCATGGGAGTCAGATTTTAGACGGCTTTAAGGAGAAGGTAAGGCAGGGTTATTTCGAGCGGCTGATTCGAGTGTATCTTCTTGAAAATCCCCACGCTTCTCTGGTAAAGCTGATCCCGGAGCGGGGACTTGCGAGCCGCAGGAATCAGGCGCTTGCCAGGAAAATGGCTGATTACAAAGCGGGGCTTTCTGAGGAGGAGATCAAGGCGCTGGTCGAGCAGACAGGTCACCTGCGGGAATATCAGGAGAGGGAGGATTCGCCTGAGGAACTCGCGAGGATTCCTATGCTGCAAAGAGAGGATCTGCGCCGCAGGATTCATCCGATCGACTGCCAGGTCAAAAAGAGCGGCAGCTTCACTGTTCTGCATCATGATGTGGAGACCAACGGCATCCACTATCTGACTCTGGTCTTTGCCGCCAATCACATCGCCCAGGAGGATCTGGGCTTTCTATCCTTTTTGACAAAGGTTCTGGGACAGGTAGATACGGAGCAGTACTCCTATGTCGATCTGGCAAACGTTATCAATCTGGCGACCGGAGGCATCAGTACCAGTATTGAGAACTATCCGGGGGCAGATGGGACCTATCAGCTGGCGGTAGAGGTTCATGCCAAGTTCCTCTACTCCGACATTGCTTCTGCTATCCGGCTCATGGAGCACGTGATGCTGACCAGTTCCTTTGCTGACACCAGGCGGCTGAAGGAACTCCTTGACGAAGAGGTCCTGCGTATGGAGGCCAGGCTTATGGGCTCCGGCCATATGGTTGCGGCCAACCGGGCAGGATCCTACTTCTCTCCCGCAGGCAAGGTGTCTGATGAGATCAGCGGAATCGGCTATTATCGCTTTTTAAAGGAGACAGCAGAAGCGTTTGACGGAATCGACAGTCTGGTGAAGGACAAGCTGATCAACATTAAGCACGCTATTTTCCGGCCGGAGAACATGCTGGTATCGTCCACATCAGATAGGGAGGGGCTCAGGCAGGCAGAGCGCTATCTGCCTGAGATCGAGGAGAAGCTCTATCGCGACCATTATCGCCTGCCAGAGTTCAAAGAGATCGTGATGACAGAGCCGAACGAGGCCTTCAAGTCTGCCTCCCAGGTCAACTATGTGGTCAGGAGCGGTGACTTCGGTCGGGAGGGTTTTGCTTACAAGGGGGCCATGCGCATCTTAGACACGATCCTTGGTTATGATTATTTCTGGAACAATATCCGGGTCAAGGGCGGGGCCTATGGCTGCATGTCCACCTTCACCAGAAATGCCGAGCTTGCCTTTATGTCCTATCGGGATCCCAAGCTGCAGGAGACCAAGGAGGTCTTCGAGAGGACGCCCGACTTCCTGCGCGCATTTGATGCGGATGAGCGCGCCATGACCAGGTTCATCATAGGAACTCTTTCGGGCATGGACACCCCTCTGACCCCTTCCATGCGGGGCAGCCGAGGGCTGGCCGCCTATATGAGCGGAGTTACGGATTACGTGCTGCAGAAGGAAAGAGATGAGATCATTCACGCTGAGGCGGAGGATATCCGTGAACTGGCAGAACCTATAGAGGCGGCTCTGCGTCAGGGTTATATCTGTGTCGTCGGCAATGAGGACGCCATTGAAGCGAAAAGAGATCTCTTTTCTAAGCTGGAGTCTCTTCTATAGTAGGACGTGTTCTGATTGGCTTACGGCAGTGATTCGGGGCGGTTAGACGGTGATACGCAGCGGCAGGCGGAATTCAGAAGAGGGTGTCAGTTCTAAATGACCTTTTTGCCTTTGGGCAGAGTACAGAGAAAATGAGGGACAGAATGGGAAAAACCGTAACAAGAAGCGGATTTGTCGCTATGATTGGCCGGCCAAATGTAGGTAAATCTACCCTGATGAATCGGCTGATCGGGCAGAAGATCGCCATTACATCCAACAAGCCCCAGACCACACGAAACCGCATTCAGACCGTTTACACAGATCCCGATCGGGGACAGATTGTCTTCCTGGATACCCCCGGAATTCATCAGGCCAGAAATAAGCTGGGCCAATATATGGTGGGGGTGGCCGAGCGCAGTATGAAGGATGTGGATGTCATTCTCTGGCTGATTGAGCCTGACACCAGAGTAGGCGGGGGCGACCGCCATATTTTGGAGGAACTGAAAAACATTAAGATCCCGGTTTTTTTGGTCATCAATAAGATTGACACGGTGGAGAAGGAGAAGATCCTGGAGGTGATTGATACCTACCGGAGAGAGTATGATTTCGACGAGATCCTCCCTGTCTGCGCCAGAAGCGGTGATGGCTGTGATGACCTGATCGACAGCATCTTTTTCTGCCTGCCCCAGGGCCCCATGTTTTACGATGAGGACACCGTGACGGATCAGCCCATGCGGCAGATTGCGGCGGAGATCGTCCGGGAGAAGGCCCTCTATGCTCTGGACAAAGAAGTCCCCCATGGGATCGCTGTCGCCATGGATGTCATGAAGAAGCGTCCCGACAGGAAACTCTGGGATATTGAGGCGACCATCATCTGTGAGCGGGCGTCCCACAAGGGAATCATCATTGGCAGGCGGGGCGTCATGCTGAAGCGCATCGGTTCAGATGCCCGCTATGAGCTGGAGCGGATGCTTTCTTCCAAGGTCAATCTCCATCTCTTCGTCAAGGTCAAGGAGAACTGGAGAGACAGCGACTTCCTCATCAGGAACTTCGGCTATCGCAGAGAAGATGAGCCATGAGTCAGAGTCTGATTGTGACGGGGATGGTGCTATCCGCTATGCCCGTCGGGGAATTTGACAAGAGAGTGGTGCTTCTGACCCGGGAACTTGGTGAGATTTCCGCCTTTGCCCGGGGAGCCAGGCGGCCGCGCAGTCAACTGCTGGCAGCAACCGGTCCCATGGCCTTTGGAACCTTTGAACTGTATGAGGGACGCAATTCTTACACCCTGACCAGGACCAATATTGACGCCTATTTCATGGAAATCGCCCAAGATTACGATAAAGTCTGCCTGGCCGCTTATTTCCTGGAGATGGCTGAGTACTACGGGATAGAGAACAGCGATGAGTCCCAGCGGCTTCTTTTGCTCTATCAGACCTTAAGAGCCCTTGCCAGCGATAAATTCTCACCCCGCCTTCTTCGGATCATCTACGAGATCCGGACGATGGGGATCAACGGGGAATATCCGGATGTCTTCTCCTGCGCAGCCTGCGGCAGGAAGGAGGGGCTCGCCTATTTTCACATGGGAAGGAGGGCAGTTATCTGCAGCGACTGCCAGTCTGTGGAAGGAGGACGGCCCATTTCTGCGTCGGCCCTCTATGCCTTTCAGTTCATCCTGAGCGCCCCCATGAAGAAGCTCTTCTCCTTTCGTCTGACGGATCCGGTGGAAGAGGAGGTCTGGCAGCTTTTGCGGGAGTATCAGGGGAGGTACTTAGACCACAGCTTCAAGGCGGAGGCCTTTCTATCATCCCCGGGGAAGGGCTGAGATGTAGGCCCCCTTTTTCCGCAATCAAGGGACTTACTTCTCTTCCGGAAGGTCAATGAAGGTGAATGGAAGACGGCATGGAGGCGAATGGCGGTCGGATCGCCCCTTTTCTTGCAATAAAAGGGGCTTGTCCTTATAATGACAGAGATTGTGTGACGCAGGAAAGCAGGCCCGTCGGGCCTGGCTGATTGGCGGAAGAGTAAGAGGTGTTTAGCATGGAAAAGACAATGGAGAAGATTGTTGCCTTGGCTAAGGCGAGAGGTTTCGTCTACCCGGGTTCCGAGATTTACGGCGGTTTGGCCAATACCTGGGATTATGGGAATCTGGGCGTTGAACTCAAGAATAATGTCAAGCGGGCCTGGTGGCAGAAGTTTATCCAGGAGAGCCCGCAGAACGTCGGTATTGACGGCGCCATCCTCATGAATCCGCAGACCTGGGTGGCTTCCGGTCATCTGGGCTCCTTTTCCGACCCTCTGATGGACTGCAAGGAATGTCATGAGCGCTTCCGCGCGGACAAGATCATCGAGGATTTCGCTGAGGAGCATCAGATTGACTTGCCCTCTTCCGTTGACGGCTGGTCCAACAAAGAGATGGAGGACTGGATTCAGGAGCACAATGTTCCCTGTCCCTCCTGCGGCAAACACAATTTCACGGAGATCCGCCAGTTCAACCTCATGTTCAAGACCTTCCAGGGGGTCACCGAGGATGCCAAGAACACCGTCTATCTGCGCCCGGAGACGGCACAGGGCATTTTCGTCAACTTCAAGAATGTACAGCGCACCTCCCGAAAGAAAATCCCCTTTGGAATCGGCCAGATCGGCAAGTCCTTCCGCAATGAGATCACGCCCGGCAATTTCACCTTCCGCACCCGGGAGTTCGAGCAAATGGAGCTGGAGTTCTTCTGTGAGCCCGGCACGGATATGGATTGGTTCCACTATTGGAGAGGCTTCTGCCGCGACTGGCTTTTATCTCTGGGTATGAAGGAAGACCATATCCGTCTTCGCGACCATGACAAAGAGGAACTGTCCTTCTACTCCAAGGGGACCACGGATATTGAGTATACCTTCCCCTTTGGCTGGGGAGAGCTCTGGGGAATCGCGGATCGGACGGACTACGATCTGACCCGGCACCAGGAGGTCTCCGGCGCCGATATGTCCTATTTTGACGACGCTAAGAATGAGAAGTATATCCCCTATGTCATTGAGCCCTCTCTGGGCGCAGACCGTGTGGTTCTGGCCTTTCTCTGTGAGGCCTATGACGAGGAGAACATCGGGACCGAGGACAAGCCCGATATGCGCACGGTCCTCCACTTCCATCCGGCACTGGCTCCCGTCAAGGTCGGCGTCCTGCCCCTGTCCAAGAAGCTTGCGGAGGGCGCGACAAAGATCTATGAGCGCCTGTCTAAGAAGTTCAACTGTGAGTATGACGACAGAGGCAATATCGGCAAGCGCTACCGTCGCCAGGATGAGATCGGAACCCCCTTCTGCGTCACCTATGACTTCGATTCTGAGACGGACGGGGCTGTCACTGTCCGTGACCGCGACAGCATGGAGCAGGTTCGACTGCCCATCGAAGAACTTGAGAAGTATCTGGAAGAGAAAATGGCTTTCTGAAGTGCATGATATATGAGCTCTGTAGGATGTGTACCTGCAGGGCTCATATATCTTTGAGATTCGCTTTACACCTTAATTAAACAAAACAGGAAAATTACATATTACACACCGCCCAAAACATGGATGGCATTTATTTCAGAAACTGGGCTGGAAAGAGATGGACTGGGAATTTTACAGTGAGTTGGCAGACCATGATCATTGATATGCAGACCATGATCATAGATATTACGAAAGAGTTATTTGTTCTTATATTTGTCCTTGGTCTTTTACTGAGCTGTTTTCTGAAAAAGAGACTGCAATTACAGACAAGATTCTGGGTTATTCTAAGTTTTCTTGTGTATGTGATTTGTCTGGCAAAAATTACTTTGTTTCCTGTTTATTTTTTGGCGATGAGGACCTGCGCCAGATGAAGGAGGGGGTTGATTCCTATTTTGCTTTCTACCAGCTGATTCCTCTTGTGTCCATACGAAATTACCTGCACGAGGGGGCTTTGATTCAGCTGATTGGAAATTTTCTGCTCTTATCGCCTCTCTCTGTCTATACTGAAATTTTTACGCGGGGAAAATGGAATCTAGTTAAGAAGACTATGATTGATTTGGCGGTTATGCCCGCCAGGCGAAGTTCCATTGGCGGGCGTGACTGCAGTGTTTGATTCAACCGTTCAACGTGTCCTTCCAACATGGTTGAATACGAAAAACTACCATAGACAGGACATGATTATTTGGATCGATTGCGGAAAGAAGTTTCGGAAGTTTTTCGATTGTCAATATCTTTAAAATATGTTCTTAAAAAAATACAATTTATATGTTATAATCCATATAGTTGATTAAAGAAGTGTTGTGCAGGTTATATGAAACGTGTTGAAAGTTATATCAAACAGGATCAATAAGTTCTTGGGCGATATAGAGACTGTCTGAAGGGAGGACACGTTAAAAAGACACTGGGGGCTATCGTTAAGTGGTCAGTTATGAGCGTTTTTTATCTATTGAGGTGATCCCATGAAATGTCCTGTGTGCGGTAAGGAGATGGAGGCCGGAACCATGAACTATACAGGCGCATGGTGTCTAGGTAGTGTCTGGTGGCAGAAGGAGAGGAGTACAGAGACTGTGAGGCTTCATGTGCATGGAGATGTGAATTATCCGCTTGGAGATAAGGAAAAATGCAGGGGCTACTACTGCCCGGACTGCGAGATGCTGATCCTTCCCAAGGGGAGCCATGACTATCGGGCCAGATAAGCAAAAGTGTATTTTTACAGGTACAAGATTGACAGCGAGGGCAAAAATGGGAGAAATAACTCCTGTTTTTGCCCTTATTTTGTACAGATCAGGGTACAGACAATTGACCTTTCGGGTCAGTATGTTATTATTTTACCAGTGCTCAGAGGGGAACCTCTGGAACATGGAAGTAGCGCTCGGATGATTGTGAAGAGGGCACTTCAGCAGTTGATTTGTAGGAGGATAATTCAATGGCAAACAAATGGGTCTACAAGTTTACCGAGGGCCGCGCATCCATGCGCAACCTCTTGGGCGGCAAGGGCTGTAATCTGGCTGAGATGACTTATATGGGCATGCCCATCCCTCAGGGATTCACCATCACCACCGAGGCTTGCACCGCTTACTATGACAACGGCAAGGGCCTTCCCCAGGAGGTCCTGGATCAGATCGACGAGAACATCGCCTGGCTGGAGGAGATCAACGGCAAGAAGTTCGGTGATCCCAACGATCCCCTTCTGGTATCTGTCCGCTCCGGTGCCCGTGCGTCCATGCCCGGTATGATGGACACGATTCTGAACCTGGGTTTAAATGACATTGCTGTCGAGGGATTCGCCAAGAAGACCAACAATGAGCGCTTCGCCTATGATTCCTATCGCCGTTTCATCCAGATGTATTCTGATGTCGTTATGGAGGTCTCCAAGTCCCTCTTTGAGAAGGAGATTGATGACGTTAAGGCCAAGAAGGGCATCACCTATGATGTTGAGATGGATGTCGATGATCTGAAGGAATTGGTTCGCCGCTTCAAGGGCATTTACAAGAACGCGCTGGGAGAGGACTTCCCCCAGGAGGCCAAAAAGCAGCTGATCGGCGCGGTTTTAGCCGTATTCCGTTCCTGGGATAACCCCCGTGCCATCGTATACCGCCGCATGAACGATATCCCCGGTTCCTGGGGTACTGCCGTGAATGTGCAGACCATGGTATTCGGTAACAAGGGTGAGACCTCCGGTACCGGCGTTGCCTTCACCCGCAATCCCTCTACCGGCGCCAAGGGCATTTTCGGCGAGTACCTGCTCAATGCCCAGGGTGAGGACGTCGTTGCGGGTGTTCGTACACCCCAGCCCATCTCCACACTTGAGAACGCCATGCCCGCAGTCTATAAGCAGTTCATGGAGCTGGCAACCAAGCTGGAGAACCACTTCCATGATATGCAGGATATGGAGTTCACCATCGAGGAGGGCAAGCTCTACTTCCTTCAGACCCGTGACGGCAAGAGAACAGCTCCCGCAGCCATCAAGATCGCCTGTGATCTGGTTGACGAGGGACAGATTGACGAGCAGACCGCAGTAAAGCGCATTGACGCCAAGTCCCTGGATCAGCTCCTGCATCCCTCTTTCGATGCGGAGGCTCTGAAGGCAGGACAGGTGATCGGTACGGCTCTTCCCGCTTCTCCCGGTGCTGCCGCAGGTAAGGTTGTCTTCGACGCGGACGAGGCCAAGGCACAGGGAATCGGCGGCGCAGGTGAGAGAGTCATCCTGGTTCGTCTGGAGACTTCTCCTGAGGATATCGAGGGCATGCATGCCGCTCAGGGTATCCTGACGGTTCGCGGCGGTATGACCTCACATGCAGCTGTCGTTGCCCGCGGAATGGGTACCTGCTGTGTATCCGGCTGCGGTGATATTGTCATCGACGAGGAGGCCAAGGTGTTCACCCTGGGCGGAGAGACCTTCCATGAGGGAGATTACATTTCTCTCGATGGTACAACCGGTAAGATCTACAAGGGTGATATCGCTACCAAGGAGGCTGAGATCGGCGGAGACTTCGGCCGCGTGATGGCCTGGGCTGACAAGTACCGCAAGCTGAAGGTTCGCACCAATGCCGATACGCCCGCAGATGCGGCCAAGGCCCGTGAGTTGGGTGCCGAGGGCATCGGCCTCTGCCGTACCGAGCACATGTTCTTCGCTGAGGACAGAATCGCTGCCTTCCGCGAGATGATCTGCTCCGACACCGTTGAGGAGAGAGAGAAGGCTCTTGAGAAGATCGAGCCTTACCAGCAGGGCGATTTCGAGAAGCTCTATGAGGCTATGGAAGGCAATCCGGTGACCATCCGTTTCCTGGATCCCCCTCTTCATGAGTTCGTGCCCAACACCGAGGAAGAGATCAAGAAGCTGGCTGATACCCAGGGCAAGAGCGTACAGCAGATCAAGGATATCATTGCCGGTCTCAAGGAATTCAACCCCATGATGGGTCACAGAGGACTTCGTCTGGCCATTACCTATCCCGAGATTGCCCGCATGCAGACGACTGCCGTTATCCGTGCGGCCATCAAGGTAGCCAAGGCGCATCCCGACTGGAATCTTGTACCTGAGATCATGATTCCCCTCTCTTGCGATGAGAAGGAGCTGGCATTTGTCCGCAACATCGTTGTTGAGACCGCTGACAAGGAGATCGCGGCCGCAGGAGCTGACCTCAAGTATGAGGTTGGCACCATGATCGAGATCCCCAGAGCTGCTCTGACAGCAGACAAGATTGCCAACCAGGCGGAGTTCTTCTGCTTCGGAACCAATGATCTGACCCAGATGACCTATGGTTTCTCCCGTGATGACGCCGGCAAGTTCCTGGATTCCTATTACAGCAACAAGATCTTTGAGTCCGATCCCTTTGCCAAGCTGGATCAGGTCGGTGTCGGCAAGCTGATGGAGATGGCTGTCGATCTCGGCAAGCAGTCCAGACCTCAGCTCCATGCGGGTATCTGCGGCGAGCACGGCGGTGATCCCTCATCCATCGAGTTCTGCCACAGGATCGGTCTTGACTATGTGTCATGCTCGCCTTTCCGTGTGCCCATCGCCCGTCTGGCAGCAGCACAGGCCGCTCTGAAGGATTGAGATAATAGAGAATCCGGCCTGGCGCGTGTAAAAGTATAGTGGATATTCATACGGTCATACCTTTCCTCGGAAGGGTATGACCGTTATTTTCGTGACAACGGGGTGTGCGGTGGGATGAGCGCAGTGAATATAAAATCCCGATGATACAGAGAGTCGTATCGTCGGTGGAGATATAAAATAAAGCTACTGGAATTTTAGGAAAAATTTCGAAATTAGCTCTGTATCTTTCCGGTCAAAACCTGTAAGCTTATACATTAGAAAACAGGTGCTATTTATGGATATAATCGCTGAAATTAAAACAATTGCCAAAGAGGATCCGAACCGTCCCGCCTTTGTCTTCCGAAGGGAACAGATCAGTTATGGAGAACTCTGGAAGAGGAGCTGCCGTCTGGCCCTTCACCTTCTTGGGGAGGGGCTTGATCCCAAGCAGCCGGTCCCTGTCTATGGACATAAGAGTGTCTGGATGCCTGTCTGCTTTTTGGCCTGTTCCCTGTCCGGTCATACCTATGTGCCGATGGACGTGAATATGCCGAACGGCCGTATTACAGATATTGTGGATGCTGTGGCAAGTCCTCTTGTCCTGGCGACAGAAGAAATGGCAGAGATCAGAGGGGCTCATCAGATGAACCGGCAGGTACTGGAAGAGATCTGCCTTGGGGATGCCCGGCCAGCAGGAGAGGATATTTCATGGCCGGGACTGGCGGCTGACGACATTCACTACATGATTTTTACCTCGGGATCTACGGGAAAGCCTAAGGGAGTCAAGGTGACGCATGCCAATCTGAATGCTTACTTAAGCTGGTCTCCCAGTTTGGTGGAAGGCAGACGGGGGATCTTCTTAAACCAGGCCCCTTTCTCCTTTGACCTGTCAGTGATGGACACCTACACCGGATTGGCAACCGGCTCAACAGTCGTCTGTCTGGACAGAGATTTGATCCGGGATGTGACTTCCGCGGTGGAATTCATCCGACAAAATGGGGTTCATTACTGGGTGTCAACGCCCTCTTTTGCAGATCTGGCCATGGGAGAGGCCTGCTTTGACGCGAAGCGCCTTCCTGAACTGAGCCATTTTCTCTTCTGCGGGGAGCCCCTGACACCGCGAACTGTTCGCAGCCTGCGCGAGCGTTTCCCGGATGCCCGCATCATTAATACCTATGGGCCGACAGAAACCACAGTCTGCGTGACAGCGGCGGAGATCACAGATGAGATTTTAAAGACAGAAAGCCTGCTTCCTGTCGGCTACGCCAAGCCGGGAACAGAGGTTTATGCCGCAGACGCAGAGGGCAGGCGTCTGCCCGGGGGGCAGGTCGGAGAACTGATCATCAACGGAGATACCGTCGCTGCCGGCTACTATCACAATGACAAACAGACGGCAGAGCATTTCTTTCGGGATGAAGAAGGGATTGCCTCCTATCGGACCGGAGATATGGGATATGTGAGAAAAGACGGCATGGTCTACTGCTCCGGACGCGCGGATGGGCAGGTGAAGTTGCATGGCTATCGGATTGAACTCGGTGATATTGAGAAGAACCTGCTGACTCTGGAGGGAGTGGATGGCGCTGTGGTGCTGCCCAAGCTGAGAGATGGTGTGGTTCACAGTCTGGCGGCTCTTGTTCTTCAAAAGGAGGGATGGGACAGCTCTTACGCCAGGCGCAAGTATATCCGTCAGAGCCTGGGGGAGCGGGTTCCCTCCTATATGGTTCCCAAGAAAGTAGTCCTGTTAAATGCTTTTCCCATGACCATGAACGGCAAACTTGATAGGAAAGCGCTGGAGGAGTTGATCTGATGTCATTATTCGTTGATCAAAGTTTCTTCCTCTCCCTGATTGTTCTGGCTCTGCCGGCTCTGATCCTGGGGTATTTGGAGAAACCCATTGCTCCGTACGGAAGTCTGGTCTCTCTGATCTACGTCTACCTGGCTATGGGAAAGAATCCAAGAGCACTGGCCTTTCTGGCACTCTTTCTGGCTGTCAGCTATGCTCTGGATCGGGGATATCTGGCTGCGCGTCAGCGCTGGGGAAGAAAGACCTGGATGTATCGTATCTTCCTTTTTGCCTCGATTCTGCCCCTGGCCCTCTATAAGTTCTCCCTGGCGGCCAACTGGCAGATACATCTCTTTGGTTTTTTGGGTCTGTCCTACATGACATTCAAGTCGACTCAGATAATCATCCAGACCTATGACGGTTCAATTGATCAGGTGGGCTTATGGGACTTTCTCTACATGGACCTCTTCTTTCCGGTGTTGACTTCCGGTCCCATTGATCGAAGTCAGCGCTTTATTGGAGATATGCACCGGGTTCTTCCGCGAGAAGACTATATGGATCTGGCCGGGAGAGGACTGCAGAAGATCCTTCTGGGAGCCGTCTATAAATTTGCTCTGGGAGCCTGTTTTTATCATCTCTACACCAATTTCGGGATGAAGGCGGATCTGAAGCATACCCTGGTCTATTTCTATGGTTATGGCTTCTATCTCTTTTTCGATTTCGCCGGTTATTCTCTGATGGCGGTGGGAGCCTCCTATCTCTTTGGCATAGAGACCCCGGAGAACTTCCGGGCCCCTTTCCGAAGCCTTGATATCATCGAATTCTGGGATCGCTGGCACATCAGTCTTTCGCACTGGTTTCGGGATTTCATCTTCTCCCGCATTTCCATGGGGCTGATGAAGACAAAGAGATTTAAGAGGCGTCTGACTGTGGCAGGGATTGCCTTCTTTATCAATATGGGAATCATGGGCATTTGGCATGGGACGGATTTGCAGTATCTGATCTATGGTCTCTACCATGGATTGCTGCTGACACTGACGGAAATCTTTCACAAGAAGTCCAGCTTTTATAAGAAGCACAGGAAAGAGAAATGGTTTCAACTGGTTTCCTGGGGAATTACCTTTCACCTGGTCTTCTTTGGCTTTTTTATCTTCTCAGGAAGATTTTTAGAGTTGACTGGGCTTAAGTGACTGACTTGAGACAGGGGGTGTCTTCATGAAAGGATCCTGACAGCGCAATAGAGCGGAAGCCTGGTTTGGTTCCAGGAGGATGCAGTGCATCTGCATGGAAGAGCGTTCCGAAGGTATATAGAAGTTACAGAGAACAGAAAGCAGGAAAAATGGAAGAGAAATTACTGGAGATTCTGGCAGAAATTTGTGAGGATGAGGTGGTCAAGGAAGAACCCGATATTAATATTGATGAAGAGGGTCTGATTGACTCCCTGGGATACATGGAGCTTCTGGTCGATATTGAGGAGGAATTCGGCGTGGTGATTGCTCCCGCGGAGTACAGCAGAGAGGAAATGGACACGCCGGCTAAGATTATCGCTGTCGTTAAGTCGAAGATGGAGCAGGCATGAGACGAATCCAGGCATTTTTTATGGCGCTGGTTCTCTTTGTCCTCTTTCTGGCCGGTTTTCATCTGATGATGAACCGGATTGATCTGCGGGGAGGCGATGGGTTTCGCTTCTTCTACAGTGATTTCCGAAATAAGTCTCTGGCCGCTCTGACAGACAATATGGATGAGGATACGATGCCCGTCTTCGGGTCTTCCGAATTGGGGATTTGGACGGATGAACCCTATCATATCAGTCATATGTTTACCAGACAGCAGGTGAACTCTATGACAGTGGGATATCCGGCAGTGCAGTCGCTGCAGGACGCCATCAGTCTGGGAGCTATTGCCGGGAAAAAATCTCCGAAGAAAGTGACGCTTTTGGCTTCCCCGACCTGGTTTTCGGGAACCGGGGTTACGACAGCTGCCTTCAAACAGCATTTCTCAGACACGGCCTATCTGGCCCTGCTGAAGAATGACCGGCTCTCCGCTGAGACCCGGCAGAAAATTGCCAGCCGGGCGATGGAACTTGCGGAGGGGGACGCAGGGCTTGCTACACGTGTGAGACTCTATAACAGGGCTTATGTTGCTGAAAATGCCTCCGGAGCCGAGCGGATTGCTGCGGGGCTTCTGGCAATGAATCGAGGGGATCAGGAGAATTTTGCCGCAGCAGTGCTCAAGCTGAAGAATTCGAAAAAGGCGGACAAGAATATTGGGCCGGAGGATGCGACCGTTCATTCCTATCTGAAAGAGGATGGGAGTGTGGATTGGGAGAGGATGAAGGAGCAGGCAATCAAGGATACGGCTTCCCAGTCAGATAATCCTCTCTATGTAATGAATGAGACCTGGCGGAAGAGCTATCAGAAGAACTACCAGGCCGGGGATCAGGTACATAAGAATGAGCAGTGGGCCTCTGTCAGGGAGCAGGAAGATTTCGAACTCTTCTTACAGGTGGCTAAGGAGTTGGGGATACAGACGCAGGTGATTATTCTGCCTGTCAGTGGTTACTGGTATGACGCGACCGGTATGCCAAGAGCGAACCGTGATCTGGTCTACCAGAAGATTGCGAAGAGCGCAGCCGATTACGGAGCCAAATGCGTAGACTTAAGCGCTCATGAATACACCCCCTATTTTATGGCAGATGTCTACCATCCCTGGTCACTGGGATGGACTTATATCAGCGAGGCAATCTATGATTTTTACAAAGATTAAGCAGAGACTGACTGACCGCAAGTTCTGGAAATATACAGGGATCTATCTGGCTCTGATGGTGGTTCTTTATCTCTTTGCAATTCTGGGGAGCGGTCTGGCCACACCGGGTTTTACTTATGCGGCATTCTGATGCAGGGGGAAAGAAGACTCCTCACAAAGTGCGCATTCTGTTATTATCCTATCCTTTAGAAAAAGGATAAAAATCAGAAGGAACTGGCTATATTACACAATTTAGATGAGAAGAAATTGTATATTATTTTGTGCGGAAAAGAAACGGGGAAGCAAAGCGAACATAGAAAGAAATAGTTTTTTAGATGTTATGCATAAAATGCGCGAATAAAAACTGTTGACAATGCATAAGCCAAGATGTAAGATACCATTGTCCCGGAGAACAAGACGGGACAGAAAGAAGCAATATCCCCGGTTGTGGCAGTTTCCCTTTCTTTCATGACAATACCCCCTTTTCATAGAGATTTCTTCCGCAACCAATTTTGAATACCCCCTTTTCGACAGCAGATTTCACAATCTGCTGTCGATTTTTTTGTCAAAAAATGCAGAGGGCAGTCAGATCTTCGGATGGTACAATGTTGGAAACGAATATTTGAGGCAATGTTTCCAGATGAGGGGAAAATGGATAGAAAAGCGGTAAGAAGTAAAATTCTGACAGGAAGTTTGAAAGTACTCAAGGAAAAAGGAGCCAGATTTACCATGGATGATCTGGCCAGGTGTTTGTCTATGAGCAAGAAGACCATTTATAAGGTTTTTCCGGATAAGGAGGCCA
The DNA here is from genome assembly GCA_027682585.1 of Lachnospiraceae bacterium AF51-6-b8A. Lineage (GTDB taxonomy): Bacteria > Bacillota > Clostridia > Lachnospirales > Lachnospiraceae > Shuttleworthia. The sequence goes on from JAQCZH010000001.1 coordinate 282,033, forward strand.
TACTGGCGGAACTGGTTGATGAGGTCTTTGATCGGGTGGCCAAAGAGCAGAAGGTGCTTCTTGAGGATCTGAGCCTGTCTGTTTCAGACAAGCTCAGAGGAATTCTCTGTGTGCTGCCGGTCGAGGCCAGGGGGATTAACTTTTCGGAATTCTTTTGCTTTCGGGACAAGTATCCCAAGCCCTACGAGCGCATGGAAAATCGTATAGAGAGTAATTGGGAGCCGACCTTCGAGCTGATCCGCAGGGGAATGGAAGAGGGGGAAATCCGTCCCGTCAATCCCAGGGTGATTAAGGTTATTTACGAATCCGCCATTGAGCGCTTGCTCTATGGGCGAAAGACAGCTGAGATGGAATTGGATTATGATGAGGCGCTCGAACAGATTGCCGGCGTGATCATTGAGGGAATTAAGATCTGAGAGAAACAGTCGGGAGAAAGAGATGACAGAGCGTTCGAGGGAGATTTTCGGCAATGCCGTTAGCCACAGAGATTATCAGAGAGCGGTGCGTTCCAGGGAGAAATATGCCAGGAAATTTGACTATGACAGTGAAGAGGTCTATCCGGTGAAGATAGAGGAAAATCCTGTGATCGGAGGCCGGTTGGGAGTGAAGGACATTCGGCTGGGGGAAGCAATATTGTCCGGCGAACAGGTACAGTCAGCGGAATTCGATCATAAGAAGGGACTGATTGTGGGGAACATTCGCATGGGATACGGTCACTACCGCATTTCCATGGCGATGGCATCGGCAGCCCATGCTCTTGGCTACACCCCCTACTGGATGGATCTGAATTCCTATCCACAGACGGTGGCGACCAAGCTGATCAGCGCTCAGAACAAGCTCTATTCCCTGGGATCGCGTATGTCCCGCTTTGGAATCTTTAACAAGCTGGTCTGGGAGCCTGTGAATTATGAGGGCTTTCGAGCCCTGTCTTATAATGCTTCTGATCAGAAGAAGGCAGAGCTGATGGCACCCCTCTTTCGCCAGATTCCAAAGGATATTCCTCTGGTTGCCACACATGTATGGCCGGCTCAGGCGGCCCTGCACGGGGGAATGCGGTATGTGGTTAATGCCATTCCGGACAATTGGCCCATGGCTCTGCATCTGGCGGAAGGGAGCCTCCATACGGTTCAGTGCCATTTTGCCTATCAGGGCTATCGCACTCTCCATGGTTTCGCCAAAAAGAAGGTTTTAAAGCCAATTCCGCCGGATCAGCTCTGCTATACAGGCCACTATGTGGATCACGAAATTGTCGCCAATGTGCAGGCAGACTGTCAGGCGAGGATTGAGCGGAAGAAGAGGAAGGAGCCTATGCGTTTTCTTCTGACCATCGGCGGAGCCGGGGCTCAGAAAGATCTCTTTGCCGCCATTATCCGCCATTTGCTTCCGGCTGTCCGCAGCAGACGGGTCGTCCTCTATATCAATGTCGGTGATTACCGCAATGTTTGGGAAGACCTGCTTTATGATATTCCGGAATTGAGCGGGTGCGCGGAAGAGCACTTTGGGGATTTTGAGGAGGCCGCGGCGTTTGCCGATGAGGCTTTGACCGGAACGATCAAGGGAGTTCACGCCTTCTTTCACAGGAATATTTTTGAGGCGGTCTATATTACGAATCTTCTCATGCGATCCTGCGATCTGCTGGTGACCAAGCCGTCAGAACTGGCCTTCTATCCGGTGCCAAAGCTCTTTATTCGCCGGGTGGGAAAGCATGAGATGTGGGGAGCGATTCATTCGGCAGAGATGGGAGACGGGAGCCTGGAATGCAGGGATATTCCTCATATTCTACAGATGACAGATCTCTTTTTGGGGGAGAACAGGGAACTGATCCGTATGTGCGAGAACATCCAAAGGAACAAGGAAAACGGCTTGTACAACGGCGCCTATCGGGCGGTCGAACTGGCCATGAGACTGAGGAGGGAATAGCCATGGATAAGGCAAGAAAACTGACTGGACGGGAGAAGGCCTTTTATGGTCTGGGTGCGGTCGGAAAGGATATGGTCTATATGTTGTCCGCTTCCTATGTCCTCTATTATTTTCAGGATATTATGGGAGTCTCCGCAGCCCTTATGGGGGTCATTCTCCTGGCGGCCCGTGTTTTTGACGCCTTTAATGATCCGATCATGGGGGTTATTGTGGCGAAGACCAGAACCCGATGGGGTAAGTTCCGCCCCTGGATGTTCCTGGGAACTCTGACGAATGCCATTGTCCTATATCTGATGTTCGCTGCGCCTCCGACCCTGGATGGGGGAGGACTGATTGCCTACGCGGCTATCAGCTACATCCTCTGGGGCGTGACCTATACGATGATGGACATTCCTTTCTGGTCTATGATTCCGGCCTTCACAGAGGGCGGCAGAGAGAGAGAAGGGCTGACGACTCTGGCCCGGTCCTGCTCTGGCGTAGGAAGCGCTCTGGTTACGATTTTTACCATGTTACTGGTGCATGCTCTGGGAAATGCCTTTGGGCATGGCAGCAGTCCCCGGGAGGTGGAGAGAATCGGTTTTCAGGTCTTCGCTCTGATTGTCGCGGTTCTGTTTGTGATCTTCATTGCCATTACCTGCTTGGCGGTCAGGGAGAAGTCCACAGTTGATATGGAAACCGCAGGTGTGGGCCAGATGTTTCACGCGCTGGTCTCCAATGATCAGGCTATGTGTGTGGTTGTCACCATTGTTCTGGTGAATTCCGCCCTCTACATCACCTCTAATCTGGTACTCTATTTTTTTAAGTATGATTTTGGAGGGAGCAGCTGGTACCAGTCCTACACCGGCTTTAATATGGTGGCCGGCGCGGCGCAGATTCTGGCCATGATGGTTCTCTATCCTCTGCTTCGCCGCTTCGCCAGCTCGATCCGAATCTTCTACATCAGCCTGTCAATGTCTATGCTGGGATATCTGGTTCTCTTTGGGATCGCGAGCCTGGGGCAGAATCATCTGGCCCTTCTTCTGATCCCCGGCATCCTAATCATGGCGGCAAGCGGCATGAACAATGTGCTGACCACCATTTTCCTGGCCAATACCGTCGATTACGGACAACTGGTCAAAGGAAGAAGAGATGAGTCGGTCATCTTTTCCATGCAGACTTTCGTTGTGAAGCTGGCTTCCGGTTTGGCTGCCTTTATTGCTTCTTTGGCTCTGCAGGTCTTCCATCTGAGCTCAGCGGCCACCAGTGCAACGGATCAGAGCGTGGATTTCTCTGCTGGTGTCTCCATGGCTTCTAAGATGGGACTTCGCATGGTGATGACTTTGATTCCCATGGCAGGTTTGCTTCTTGCCTTCTTTTGGTTTCGCAAGAGGTATATTCTGACGGACGCCAAATTAGAGGAGATCAGTGAGCAGCTGAGAGAGAAGGAGCAGGTATGATTCGTGTCATTGGGGGCGATCGGCCCATTTTCATCTTAGAGGGAAGGCGAAGCGTCTATATTTTTCGGGCGCTAGCGACAGGGCATTTGGAACATCTCTATTATGGCAGAAGGATTCGGGTTGAAAGGGAGTCTGATCTTGCCCCCTTGATTCCAAAGCGGGCATTTGCGCCGGGGAATACGATATTATATGACAATGGGAGACCGGATTACTCTTTGGAGAGCATCTGCCTGGAATGGACGTTTCCGGGCAAGGGAGATCCCAGAGAACCCATGATCGAAGTCGTGGATGCCAGGGGAAACCGCAGTGCGGACTGGATCTATGAGAACTATGAGATTCAAGAGGGGAAGAGCGAGATGGTGACCATGCCGTCTGCCTGGGCTGAGGACAGGCGGATGGCTGCGGCCGAGGTTAAATCAGATGATGTCGGAGCGAACAGCAGAAAAAATGAGGAGCCGGATGGCGTCGAGGAACTCAGAATCACCTTGCGGGATCGCCTGAGCGAAAACCGGCTGGATCTTTATTACGCTGTCTTTCCGCGGGAGAACGTTATCACCCGGCGGGTTCTTCTGACCAATGAGAGCCAGGAGAATATTACGATTCGGCGCCTGATGAGTTATGGTCTGGATCTGCGTGCGGATGTTCTTGATGTAATATCCTTTGACGGCGGCTGGGCCCACGAGATGAATCAGAAGCGTCAACCCCTGACAGTTGGCAAATGGTCCATGACCAGCCGAACCGGAACTTCTTCCAGCCGATGTAATCCATTCTTCATGCTGTCGAGCCCGGATTGCGGGGAAGAGAGGGGGGAGGCCTACGCTTTCAATCTGATTTATTCCGGCAACCATTATGCCGCTGCCGAGCGGACACCGGCAGGGCTTGTGCGGGTGCTCGCAGGCATCAGCCCGGAGGACTTTTCCTGGCAGTTGTCGGCTGGGGATTCCTTTGAGAGCCCCGAGGCAGTTCTGACTTACAGTGATCAGGGCTTTAATGGAATCAGTGTCAACATGCACGGTTTTGTGCGGGAGCATATCCTCAGGGGAGTCTGGGCCAAGAGAGACCGGCCTGTTCTTCTCAACAGTTGGGAGGCGAATTACTTCGATATTTCCGAGAAGAAACTGCTTGACCTTGGCAGGGATGCAGCCGATCTGGGGATGGAACTTCTGGTCATGGACGACGGCTGGTTTGGGGAGCGGACAGATGATCATCGATCCCTGGGAGACTGGACGCCTGATCCAAAGAAGCTGCCGGGAGGTCTGAAATCTCTGGCAGACCAGATCCATGGTCTGGGCCTGGATTTTGGAATCTGGGTGGAGCCGGAGATGGTCAATACAGACTCCGACTTCTATCGACAGCATCCCGACTGGACCATGGAATTGCCCTGGAAGAGAGAGAGTCAGGCGGAGGGACGGAATCAGAGAATCCTGGACCTGGCCAATCCGCAGGTCGTGGATGAAATGATCCGTCGGTTGAAGGAACTTTTTTCTTCCGCTGAAATCAACTACGTCAAGTGGGATATGAACCGGATCTTCTCAGATGTCTATTCTCCGGCCCTGCCCTTTGCGCGGCAGCAGGAGACAGACCACCGCTATGTTCTCGGTCTCTATCGCATGATGAAGGAGCTGACAGAGAGCTTCCCGGAAATTCTCTTTGAGGGTTGCGCCGCCGGGGGCAATCGCTTCGACCTGGGGATTCTCTCTTATTTCCCGCAGATCTGGGGCTCTGATGACACGGATCCGGTGGCCCGAATCGACATACAGAGGGGATACTCTTACGGCTATCCCCAGATCTGCTTCGGATCGCATGTCTCCGCCAGCCCGAATCATCAGACCCTGCGGAGAACGTCTCTGGATACCCGCTTTGCCGTGGCGGCCTTCGGAAATCTGGGTTATGAACTCAACCCGAAGGATCTGTCGAAAGAAGAGAGGGAAGTGATCCGTTCACAGGTAGCCCTGTATAAGAAGTACCGCCACACCCTGCAGTCGGGACAATTCTTTCGGGGCAGGGGAGATAATGAGATCGACTGGACCATTGTCTCTTCTGACAAAAGGCAGGCCCTGGGCTTCTACAGTAGAATTATGAACCGGGCGGGAGAGGATCTCTCCTTCTTCTATCCGAGGGGGCTGGATCCTGCACGCAGATATCATTTCTTCAATCGGCCGCAGAAGGTTGACGTGAGGGCCATGGGGTCACTGATCAACCAGAAGACTCCGCTGCATGTGAAAGAGGGAGGGCTTCTTCACAGTATGATCGCCAGATTCGTTCAGCTGGAAGGGGAGAAAGAGGATCTTATGGCTTATGGAGATGTCCTGATGGCCGGAGTGGCAACCAGACAGAACTTTGTGGGGACCGGTTATAACGAGCAGGTTCGTTATCTGCCCGATTTTGCCTGCAGACTCTATTTTATGGAGGAAGTTGTCTCCTCAGACGATGAAGGCGATGCGGATGGGGCCTTATGATGAGTGGAAAAGGGGATAAGAAAAGCCAATCAATAGAATGGTATGATTGAAGCAAAGAATAGCTGTTTTCACATCAGAGGGGAATAAAACCATGAAACATTTACCAGCGAGGATCTGGAAGGGACTGGCATGCCTGCTTGTTCTGGCCGCGATTGGATTGGCCATATGGCTGCAGCCATGGTGTCGGGGCGATGACGGAGGAAATTCCGTCAGTCAGGAGACCGAAGCCGCTTCCAAGATGGGAAAGAAGGTGGCAAATCAGTCTGAAACCGTTTGGGAGAAGGAACAGTCGGGCGGAAAGGAGACGGATCAGAGAGGGGGGCAGGAGAGCGGAGCAGAAGAAGACACTGGAAGACGGCCTCTTCTTGCCGCTCCGGGCAGAGACAGCCTGCATGCTGCGTCCAGGGCGAGCAGAGATGCGAAAACAACAGATGGATTTGCCGGGAATAAGGAACAGGCAGGGATTGATGATTTATTGGTAAACGCGCGTGAAAGCTATGCCGGCAGGGAGATTTGTCTTCAGATTTTCGCAGGGGTGCGCAATGTTCCGTCTGGTTCCATTCTTCGTGTCGAACTGACAGATGCTGCATCTGGGGTGCGTGCCAGCCAGCAGGTCAGTGTCAACCGGGGGCAGGCTCGTTTGGAACTGGTTCTGCCTGCCGATCTTGCGTCCGGAGATTACAGTCTGATCGCCAGAGTCGGAGACCTTGAGAAGCGGTTGTCGTATCGTATTCTTGAGGATCCAAGTCCTGCGATTCTGAATCTGTCACTGGGTCAGAAGAGCCAGATCCAGGGGGACGAGGTCAGGCTTGCGATCAGCGGAAAGACGAAAAATCTGCCCGATCAGACCAGTCTGCGCTTGCGGCTGACAGACAGCAAAGGGGCTTTTTATACTGCAGTCAGAGATATAGAGACTAGTGTCCGGTCCAATACCTTTCAGGCGCAGATGACTCTTCCAGCCGGTCTGCCAGAGGGTGATTATTGCATTACGGCACAGACGCAGGGACTTGTCAGAAGGGCGGAGTATCGTATTTTGCGTCGGGCGGATCGCAGAATCAAGGGGATTGTTTTAAGCCAGAACAGTTCTGTGGCAGGAGATGAGCTGGATCTTGCGATTCAGGCAGATACGGCCGATTTGTCCAGGGAGAGTGGACTAGACGCTGGACAGCTGCAAGGCAGGCACCTCATCCTTGCGGAACTGCTCAGAAAGGACGGGACATCACTCAGTCCGAAATTGATAACGAGTCAGACAATGGAGAATGACCGGGTCCAGCTGAAGTTACATCTTCCGGGGCAGCTCACAGAGGGCTCCTACAGACTTCGCGTCAGTGTTCCTGATTTTGGTCTGCTGGAGGAGCGGGATTATACCATTCTGCACCGGCTGCTCCCCGAACTGAAGGATCTGACAGCCGACAGAAATGAACAGGCGGAGAAGACGAAGACTTCTGTCAGTCTTTCTCTTCAGACAGTGGATATGGCAGACGAGCAGAGGGTATGCTTTGAGTTGGTTGACGCAAAGGGGAAGAGTCTGCTGCCAAGAGTGTGGAAAGAGGTCCCTGTCCGTCAGAATCGGGCGAGTGCAAACCTGATCATTCCGGCGGAACTGCCTTCGGGGGACTATCAGATCAGGGCGGTTTACGGGAGCCTTGAGTTGACAAGACCCTATCGGATCAATCGTCAGCCTGTGCCGGAGATCATAGAGGCCAGGGCCGATAAGCACAGAATTTCCTTTGGGTATGGGGAAGAGATCCAGGTGAAACTGAGACTCAGGGATATTTCGGCCGGATCTGATATGCGCGTCAGTCTTCTGAAAGAGGATGGAAGTCCAGTCAAGGACTTCACAGAGGGAATCGGAAGGACCACAGATCGGGCATTTGAATATCAGGTTAAGGTGCCTGCGCTGGAACCGGGCAAATACCTGATCCGCCTTGTCTATATGAAGGATCCGAAGGTTGCTGTGGATATAGATCTGGAGGCAGTCAGCGCGAATGCGGGATGGAACGATCTCCTGGATTACAATGGTCGGGGAGATGAATTCTACTGGTTTGATGAATTCAACAAGGCGTATCCATACAAGGATCCCAGAGCGCCTTATGACCCCAAGAAGCCGACGGTGATTTTCGTTCATGGCTGGCAGAATGGCAGTGTTGAGGAGAACTGGGCCAATGATTTCAAATATGTCCTCACATACACGGTTAAGGAGGATGGGAAAGATGTGACAAAGCAGACCGCTTTCAACAGCGCCAAGGCTTGGGTGGATGCCGGTTATAATGTGGGTGTTTATAATTGGGTTCAAATTGCGGATGAGCCAGGTGAGGGTTTCTGGAGATCAACGCCTTATAGTGCGGAGGCTAAGATCTGGACATGCAACTATACGAAGGGCGGCATGCCCATGCGCTATCGGCTGAAAAACGGCAAATTTATCCGGGAGGCGAGGAAGACCGCTGCAGATCTCTTCGTGGACAAGTACCTGGATGCGATGAAGGGCTATCAGGGAGATTATATCGAGTTTGGAGGTCATTCTCTGGGAAATCAGATGGTTCTTCGCTCCGCCTATCTGATCCAGGAGAAGGTGGCGCAGGGACAGGTTGACCGGGCTCTTATGCCCCATCATCTGACCCTGCTGGATCCCTACTATTCAGGAACATCTGAGAAATATGCCATCTATCAGGGACAGAAGATGACTAATTCTGAGGCGGCCGCTAGGATCGCGCAGGAGCTGGTTTCGCATAATGTCATCATTGAAATGTTCAAGTCATCCAAACTGACGACCTCAAGTCTGGCCGGTGATGTCAACGCAAAACTGGAAAATGTAACGGCCTATAATCGAATTCACCCGGATATGTTCGGATTCTTTGAACAAGCGCAGCAGCATAATGCTTCTTATCAGTTCTACTACTGGTCCAAGGCCATCCGGGATAGCTTCTATCACAGTACGGAGGCGGAGATTGCCAGCCGTATGGGGGTCTTCTTCCGGAGAGAGCAGAATGCAGGTATGAAAACGGCAGATCCCGGAGACGACAGGGTTAAGATACAGGTCGCCAATGCGAATCAGTATATTTCGGTGAAAGATCTTACCCTGACGGATGACGAAGGAAGAGAACTGGTTAAGACGGACAGAGAGGATTGCGACGTTATTGCTACCGGAATTGGTCAGTACAGGCGAATGTCCGCCAGAGTTCGCCCGACCGACGCCTCTGCGCGGGTGGTGACCCTGGAGAAGGTCTCCGGGGATTTGGATGCCGTGCAGCTGGCGTATGACGGGAATATCAAAGGCCTGAAAAAGGGAAATGTTCTTCTGCGCGCTCATGTCATTACAAGAGATCAGACGGGAGAGATCACAGGGAGTATCGAGAAATATTTTCGCGTGCGGGTTGGTTGAGAATCGTGCCGGGTGTGAGACAACCAGGTGGCAGTGCCAGCCGATGACAATTCACCGGGGATATCAGCTGCGAGTCCTTGAAGGGCACAGTCTTGCACATTCAAGGGAAAAACACTATGATTAGGCGAGCGTATTCTCGAGAGTAAGAAGCAAGTCAACGGGATGTTTTATGCAGACACTGATTCGGGAGATCCCGGTCAGTGTCTTTTTTCAGGTGAGAGACGGTACATTTCAAGGTCATAACAGAGATCGTGAATCCCCGGTCAGAGATTCAGAAGAGGAGTAAAATTGAAATTCAGTGAATTAGAACTAAAAAAAGATCTGCTCAGTGCAATTCGCAAGGCGGGCTACGAGGAGCCGACACCCATTCAGGAACAGTCCATTCCTGTCATCTTAGAGGGAAAGGATATGGTTGGCTGCGCTCAGACCGGAACCGGGAAAACAGCGGCATTTGCTCTGCCTATTCTGCAGAAACTTACGGTCATAAAGAGGGCCAAGACCAGAGCTCTGATCCTGACACCCACGCGTGAATTGGCGATTCAAATCTTTGATAATTTTAAGAAATACGGAAGGTATCTGCATCTGCGTACAGTCTGTCTCTATGGAGGAGCCAGAAGGGGGCCCCAGATTGGCGCTCTGCGCAGAGGGGCGGATATTATCGTCGCCACGCCGGGAAGACTGCTTGATTTTATGGGTGAAGAACTGGCAGACCTGAGTTCGGTGGAGCTGCTGGTCTTAGATGAGGCTGATCGGATGCTGGATATGGGGTTCCTTCCCGATGTCACTCGCATTGTTGAGAGCACACCATCTGAGCGTCAGACAGTTATGTTCTCTGCCACTATGGAGAAAGAGGTCCGCAAGCTGGCCGATCGCATGCTGAGGGAGCCTGTGCAGATCCAGGTGACCCCGGAGAATGAGGCGGCCGATACCGTTGACCAGAAACTGATATTTACCAGTCACGAGGATAAGAGAGAAGTAATTGTCTCCCTGTTGACAGATGAGGCGGTGGAGAGCGCGATCGTTTTTACCAGAACCAAGCATGGAGCTGACAAGCTGTCCAGAGAGCTAAAGCGCCGGGGCATTGTATCTGTGGCAATTCACGGGGATAAGACCCAGGGGCAAAGACAGGATGCTCTGAATCGCTTTAAGTCCGGTAAAATCAAGGTTATGGTAGCTACGGATGTAGCTGCAAGAGGGCTGGATATTCCGAAATTGTCTCATGTATTCAATTATGATGTACCGGAGGAGGCGGGAGCTTATATCCACCGTATCGGTCGTACCGGTCGCGCGGGAGAGAGTGGTATCGCCATTACGCTTTGCTGTGAGGCGGAACGGGATGCCCTGCGTGAGGTAGAGGAACTCCTGGAGAAGCCGATTCCGGAGCTTCAGACACAGTGGTCCCTTCCGCTGGAGAGAAAGACCAGAAAGGGAAGGGGACACGCAAGACATGGGCGGGGAGGACGCAGAACTGGCAGCCAGAGAAGAGGAAAACAGAGAGGCAACAGGACTGGCGCAGAAAACCGTCAGGGGCACGTGACTCAAAAGCAAAGGGCGGGCGGCGCTTCCGGGGGCAGCCGGAGAAGAAGGCGCAGGGAACAGGGGCCCCGTCCTATGCCGAATATCAATAATGGACGTTCCGAGAGGGAGAATGTCAGCGATGAGTTCAGAGGAAGAGGAGGATATTCCGGTTCCTATTACGGGCAGGGGAGAGGCCGCTAATATGTTTTACTTCATTGCCAATATACATGCCAGAAGCGGACAGAGTATGAAGGCCTGGGAGAAAATCAGGCGTCGACTGAACAGGGGAGGGATTTCTTTTCAGATCCATATGACCCGGTACGCAGGACATGCCGTGCAGTTGGCCGATCAGATGTCAGAACAGGCGGCCGCTGATTTTAACCGTGACGGATCGCGTTCGACTATTGTCGCGGTTGGAGGAGACGGCACCTTCAACGAGATCATCAACGGGATGCATGACTTTGACAAGGTGAATCTGGCAATGATCCCTCTGGGAAGCGGCAATGATCTTGGGCGGGGACTTGGGATTACCAGTAAAGATCCTCTGGCAAGGCTTGAGGATATCCTGACAAACTGTTCGGATGCCGGGGCGGAAGAAGGAACAGAGAGCCGCATTCGAAGGATGGATTTGGGACGGGTGGAACTGGAAGACGGAAACAGCCGCCTCTTCGCTATTTCCTGTGGCATGGGTTTTGACGCTGCTGTCTGCAGGGGAGTAGATCACATGTATATGAAAGGCGTCCTGAATAAGCTTCATATGGGACGGCTGTCCTATCTGGCCAAGACTCTGCAGACGATCCTCTCCATGCCCTTTTACCGGGGGCGGATTGTCTATCGCAACAAGAAAGGCCGCAGCTGCCTTGAAGCTGGGAATATGATCTTCGCTGCCGCCATGAATCAGGCAGCTGAGGGAGGAGGCGTTCCCATGTATCCCGGGGCAAATGCCTTCGATGGGAAACTCGGTGTCTGCCTGGCAGACTCTCTGCCTCGCCTGCTTGCTTTGGTTATGCTGCCGGGCTTTATTTTTCGGATGCATCGAATCCTGCCTGGAGTGCATCTGATGGAGACAGAAAGCCTGCAGATTCATATGGAGGAAGCCCTGCCGGTTCACTCAGATGGAGAGGATCTGGGGATGCACCGCAAGATTCAGATCAGCTGTCAGCCGGGCAGGCTGCGGGTTTTTATTTGAAATAGATCTGTTTTTTTGAGGCAAGACCCGGAATTGCAGGGACTGTTCTTGCGTGGTAAAGTGAAGAACAGAGTTGAGATGCGGGTCGGAGGAAGCTCTGAGCCGCGTTTTTGGATGGAAATTTGTCTGGTCAGGAAGAATCGGGAGACTGATTTGCAGAGGAAGAGTCTGTGAGAAGGAAGGAGAGGAACTTGTATGAATTCGGTCTATGAGAAGTTACAGAGGGCTTATGCGAGTGTACAGGAACGTATTCCTTTTATGCCAAAGCTGGCCCTGGTTCTGGGGTCCGGTCTGGGTAATTTCGCTGACAGCATGCAGGTGGAAGCGGTTATCCCCTATGGGGAGATCGAAGGATTCCCGCAGTCGACGACTCCGGGCCATGCGGGGCGCTATGTGTTTGGTCACGTGGCAGGAACACCGGCTGTCATCATGCAGGGGCGGATCCATTATTATGAAGGTTATGAGATGGAAGAGGTGGTCATGCCCATCCGCCTGATGGGTATGATGGGAGCTGAGATTCTCTTTTTGACCAATGCTTCGGGGGGGATTCGTCAGGGTTTTGCGGTGGGGGATCTCATGCTGATTCGCGACCAGATTTCCTTTCTGCTGCCCTCTCCTCTGCGCGGGGCGAATATCGGACAACTGGGGACCCGCTTCCCGGACATGAGTCATATCTATGATCCCGCTCTTTCAGATCGGATCAGGGATACGGCGATGGAAGAGGGAATCGGCCTTAAGGAGGGGGTTTATCTGCAGACAAAGGGTCCCCAGTATGAGTCTCCGGCAGAGATCAGAGCGGCCAGGACCATGGGAGCGGATGCTGTCGGTATGTCCACTGCCTGTGAGGCGATTGCGGCCAGACACATGGGAATGCGTGTGGTCGGTGTCTCCTGCATTTCCAATCTGGCGACAGGCATCAGTCCCTGTCCTCTGTCAGAGCAGGAGGTGATTGAGGCCGGCAGGGTCGTGGCAGAGAAGTTTGCCAGACTGGTGACCAGATCCGTTGCGAAAATGCGGGACAGGGATCAGTCAGTATAAACAGCCGGCAAAGAGGTCACCAAAACGACCGGGAGTTTCTAATTAACTGGCAGAAGGTAAGGGGGAATGCGAGGGCAGGATATATGGAGTTTGCGAAAGGCTGTGTGAGAAACAAAGTGAAGGGAGAGGAAGGATGAATATCCGATTTTATAATGCCAGGATCATGGTCCTTGACCGTGAGGAGAAGCCTGCTCTGGTCCGGGGAGAACTCTGGGTTCAGGGGAATCAGATTATCTATGTCGGTGACGGGCAGGACAGTCGGGCTCAGGAGGTTGCTTCAGAGAACAGTCCTCTGGTCTGGGAGCGGCAGGAGAACTGTCAGGGGAATCTGCTGATGCCGGGCTTCAAGAATGCCCACACCCACACGGCGATGACTTTCGTGCGCACGGTGGCGGATGATCTGCCCCTGCAGGACTGGCTGACCAAACAGATTTTCCCCAGAGAAGACTGCCTGCAGGAGGAGGATGTCTACTGGCTGGATATTCTGGGTATTATGGAATATCTGACATCCGGGATTACGTCCAACTTCGATATGTACTTTTACCCGCCCATGAACGCCAGAGCCTCGGTAGACACAGGCTTTCGCACAGTGCAGGTTCCGGGCTTTAATAATTTCGGCGCTCCGATTGCGTCTGTCGAAGAGAATATGTGCCGGGTCAACGAGATGGGGGACCTGGTTTCCATGATGGTGGGATTCCACGCGGAATATACCACGTCCATGGAGCGGATGGAGGATGTGGCCAGACTGGCGGCCAAGTACAAGAGTCCTGTTTTCCTCCACAATTCTGAGACTGAGCGGGAAGTAAAGGAGTGTATCGGCCGCTGGGGAAAGACACCTACCCAGCTGACCGAGTCTCTGGGAATGTATGAGTATGGCGGCGGCGGTTATCACTGCATCTGGTTCTGCGATGAGGACTTTGAGATCTATAAGAAGAGAGGACTGACCGCCGTTACCAACCCGGCCTCCAACCTCAAGCTGGCCTCTGGTATCGCGCCGATCAGCCGTTTTCTCGCGGAGGGGATTTCTCTGGCGATCGGTACGGACGGGGCTTCTTCCAATAATGCTCTGGATATGTTTCGTGAGATGTATCTGACCACGGCTCTCGCCAAGGTGCGGGAGAGAGATGCCTCCGCTGTTCCGGCCGAGGATGTCCTCTACATGGCGACTGCAGGCGGAGCGAAAGCGATGGGACTGACGGACTGCGATCGACTGGCTGAGGGCAAGAAAGCCGACTTGATCATGATTGATCTCAAACAGCCCAACATGCAGCCGGAGAATGATATCTTAAAGAACCTGGTTTATTCCGGAAGCAAACAGAATGTGAAGATGACCATGGTCGATGGAAGGATTCTCTACGAAAATGGGAGCTTTCATATTGGTTTTGATCCGGGGGATATTTACGCCAGGGCTAATGAGATCATCCAGAGAATCAATCGGGAGGCGGGGTTTGGCCAATGATCAAGGTGACTTATATTCAGCACAGCTCCTATCTTGTGGAACTGGATCATACCCTCCTTCTCTTTGACTATTTTCCCCCGGATGCCCTGTCTGACCGCATGGTTTTCGGAGGGAAGATTCCTGCCTTCCCCCAGGACAAGAAGCTCTATGTATTCGCCAGTCACCGGCACAGGGATCACTGGACGCCGGAGGTTCTGGCCTGGCAGAAAACCCGTCACCCGGATATCAGCTATATTTTAAGCGATGATATCCATATCCCGAGGGATCTCTTAGCCCGGCTGGGACACAGGGGGGACAGGGAGTTTAAGAAACGCATTCACAGGGTCTCTCCGGTCTCTGTTTACCGCGTTGACGATCTTGTGATTCAGACCCTGCGCTCTACAGACGAGGGCGTGGCCTTTTATATTGAAGCGGAGGGCCTTCACATCTATCACGCCGGTGACCTGCACTGGTGGAACTGGGGTGAGCGAGGCGAACTCTACTGTGAGACCATCGGCCGGGCTTATAAGCACGAGGTCAACCGGCTGATCGGCAAGCATATTGATCTGGCCTTTGTTGTCCTGGATCCCCGCATGGGGGAGGGGTTCTCTTATGGCATGGACTACTTCCTGGAACACATTGACTGCGATCTGGTCTTTCCCTGTCATATGTGGCGGGATTATGATCTGGTAGAGAAGTATAAGCGCCTGCCTCAGGCAGCGAACTTCAGAGATAAGATCGTAGATGTGACCCGGGAGAACATGATCTTTGAGATTGAGGAGTGAGCAATGCGAGTGACAATTTACACCGATGGGGCGGCCCGCGGCAATCCGGACGGCCCGGGCGGTTATGGAGCGGTCTTGTCCTATATGGATGCGGTGGGAAAAGAGCATATCAGGGAGCTCTCCTGCGGTTACAAGAAGACTACGAACAACCGCATGGAACTCATGGGAGTGATTCGGGCCCTGGAGGCTCTCAACCGTCCCTGTCAGGTGGATCTCTGGTCGGACTCCCAGTATGTGGTTAAGGCTTTCAATGAACACTGGATTGACAACTGGCAAAAGAGGGGGTGGAAGACTGCAGGGAAAAAAACGGTAAAGAACATGGATCTCTGGAAGAAGCTCCTTGAGGTGATGGCTCCGCACCAGGTGACCTTCCACTGGGTCAAGGGACATGCCGGTCAGGCCTATAATGAGCGCTGTGATCTCCTGGCTACGACTGCCGCGGATGGGGAGAATCTGTGCGATGATGTGGAGTTGAATTGAGTCTGCCGATTCACTATAATTGCTGTGTTATGCGTGCATTTGCCTGTTTTGTCGGATCATAGGTAAGCCGGTCTGCGGATGATTGACCTCGGAGCGGTCGATAAGGAGATGTAGTCCATGGAAAAATTCGGAGTAAACCAGCTGCGAAGAATGTATTTGGAGTTCTTTGAGAGCAAGGGACATCTGGTGATGAAGAGCTTCTCGCTCGTGCCCCACAACGATGACAGCCTGCTGCTCATCAATGCGGGTATGGCGCCCTTAAAGCCCTATTTTACAGGCCAGGAGATTCCTCCCCGCCGCCGCGTCACCACCTGCCAGAAGTGTGTCCGCACCGGAGACATTGAAAATGTCGGAAAGACAGCCCGACATCTGACCTTCTTCGAGATGCTCGGTAATTTCTCCTTTGGCGATTATTTTAAGAGAGAGGCCATTCACTGGTCCTGGGAGTTCTTGACCAGGGTGCTGAAGCTTGAGCCGGATCGTCTCTATCCCACTATCTTTATTGATGATGAGGAGGCCTATCAGATCTGGACCCAGGAGGTTGGAGTCGCTTCTGATCACGTTTATCGCTTTGGGAAGGATCCAAAGACCGGCGCCTCCGATAACTTCTGGGAGCACGGATCCGGGCCCTGTGGTCCCTGCTCTGAGATCTACTATGACCGAGGTGAGAAATACGGCAATGGCCCTGATGATGTTGTGGGCGGCGAGGGTGACCGCTTCATGGAGATCTGGAACAATGTCTTTACCCAGTTCAATAATGACGGCCACGGCAATTATACAGAGCTTGCCCAGAAGAATATTGACACCGGCATGGGACTGGAGCGTCTTGCCGTTGTCATGCAGGATGTAGAGACTGTCTTTGAGATCGACACCATGAAGGCGATCCGGGATGAGGTCTGTGCCCTGTCGGGCAAGACCTATGAGGCAAATGCTTCGGACGATATTTCGATCCGCCTGATCACGGACCATATCCGATCCACCACGTTTATGATCTCCGACGGTATCATGCCCTCCAACGAGGGTCGCGGCTATGTCCTGCGCCGTCTGATCCGCCGCGCGTCCAGACACGGACGCATGCTGGGAATTTCCGGCGAGTTTATGGCCAGACTTGCGGACGTTGTAATTCGTGAGTCCAGGGACGGTTATCCGGAACTCGCCGAGAAACAGGAGTTTATTCGCCGTGTCCTGACGGAAGAAGAGAGAAAGTTCAACGCAACCATCGACCAGGGACTGGCTATGCTGGCCCAACTGGAGGATCAGCTCTCAGCCGGAGGAGAGAGAGTTCTCTCCGGAGCAGACGCCTTCCGCCTCTATGACACCTATGGATTCCCAGTTGACCTGACGGCGGAGATCCTGGAAGAGAAGGGGATGACCTATGACAGGGAGGGCTTTGCAGCGGCCATGGAGGAGCAGAGAGCCAAGGCCCGCGGCGCCCGCAAGGCCTCCAATTATATGGGGAAGGAAGCAACGGTCTACGACGATATCGACAACACCGTCAGCTCTTCTTTTGTCGGCTACGACAAGCTGGAGGCGAGATCAAAGATCAGCGTCCTGACCACCGAGGTGAATCCGGCAGAGGACAAGTACGGCGAATTGGTTGACGCTCTGACCGACGGCAGCAGGGGAACCGTGATTGTGGACGAGACTCCCTTTTATGGCACCATGGGCGGTCAGCTGGGCGATTCCGGTCTGATTGAGACGGCAGAGGGAACCTTTCGCGTGGATGAGACCATCCATTTGCTGGGCGGCCGTATCGGCCACGTGGGACAGATGATTTCCGGCATGCTCAAGGTCGGCGACAGTGTCACTCTGAAGGTTGACGCCATCCGCCGGGCCAATATCGCCAGAAACCACTCGGCGACTCATCTGCTTCACAGGGCCCTGCGCGAGGTACTGGGAGATCATGTTCAGCAGAAGGGCTCCTATGTCGACGACAAGAAGCTCCGCTTTGATTTCGTCCATTTCTCCGCCATGTCCACGGAGGAGATCAGGAGGGTTGAGGGCCTGGTCAATGAGCGAATCGCGGCTGATATTCCGGTTGTAACAGAGATCATGAGCCAGGAGGATGCCAAGAAGACCGGAGCTATGGCTCTCTTTGGGGAGAAGTACGGCGATGAAGTCCGCGTGGTTGAGATGGGAGATTATTCCACAGAGCTCTGCGGCGGAACCCATGTTGGGCGCACCGGTAAGATACAGGCCTTTAAAGTCATATATGAGGTGGGTTCTTCCGCCGGCGTCCGCCGGATTGAAGCCCTGACCGGACCAGCTGTTTTTGCCTATTACGAGGATATCGAGAGAGAACTCAATGAAGCGGCCGCAGCGGCTAAGACCAAGACCTCTGATCTGGTAGAGAAGATCGGGCACATGCAGGAGGAGATCAAGGGTCTGGAGGCGGAGCTGGAGTCTATGAAGGCAGCCGCCGCAAAAGAGGCCCTTGGCAATGTCGAGGATGCGGTCAAGGAGATCAAGGGGATCAAGTTCCTGGCAAAAGCCCTGGAGGGCGTCGATATGAATGGCCTGCGCGACCTGGGCGATCAGCTCAAGGCCAGACTGGGAGAGGGTATTGTCCTCCTCGCCTCCGCAAATGACGGTAAGGTTGTTCTCATGGCGACCGCAACCGAAGGCGCTCAGAAGGCGGGGGCTCATGCCGGCAACCTGATCAAGGGCATTGCGGGACTCGTAGGCGGAGGCGGCGGAGGCCGCCCCAACATGGCGCAGGCCGGCGGCAAGAATCCGGCGGGGATTCCGGCGGCTCTGGCTGAGGCTGAGAGCGTTCTTGAGGAACAGTTGTCCTAGGAAGTATTTGCCGGATTGGCTTCTGCTTGTGTTTGACAAGAAAGAGGTCGGGCAAGTATAATACACATTGGTGTTGCGACTTCCCGTGAATATGCAGTTTCGCGGATTCAAAACACAAATCCACGACTGGAGGGAGGTCGAGAAGAGTATGTCAAGCATTATCGTAAAAGAGAATGAGTCTCTTGACAGCGCACTGCGTCGCTTTAAGCGCAGCGTAGCTAAGGCTGGTATCCAGCAGGAGATCCGCAAGCGCGAGCACTACGAGAAGCCCAGCGTTCGCCGCAAGAAGAAATCTGAGGCAGCACGCAAGCGCAAGTTCAACTGACCAGGGAGCGATCAGGGGGTGTGAATGCACATCCCTGATCTGAAAACGAAAAGGACTTTCGAACAGAATCGTTCGAAGGCCCTTTCTTTGTTGTAGATGGATTCGTTTGTCACAATTTATATGGGCGATACCGTTCGATGTTAAAATTTCTGATTTACGGGACAAGTCTGATGAGAGAGGACGTCCCTGAGAATGGAGATGAGAGATGTATCAGATCTTGATTGTGGAGGACGACAAAACACTTGCGAGACAAGTCAAACTGGCCTTGGAAAAGTACGGCTACGTCTGCAAAACGGCAGAAGATTTTCAGAACATCGACCAAGCCGTCATACAGACGAAGCCGGATATTATTTTGTTAGACATTAATCTTCCGCGCTTTGACGGATTCTATTGGTGCCGGAAGATCCGCAGCATCAGCAAAACGCCGATTTTAATCCTTTCGGCGAGAAATGAAAGCTACGACCAGGTCAGAGGAATGGAGTCCGGGGCAGATGACTATATCACAAAGCCCTTTGATTTAAATGTCTTGCTGGCAAAGATATCCGCGACGATTCGGCGCAATTACGGAGAGCTGAAAAGTGAAGAAAGCATGGAAGTGACCATTGAAAAAGAGGGGCTTTCTTTCTATCCATCCCGCCTGTATTTTGAATATGCAGGCAGAAAAGTGGATCTGACGGCAACGGAATCGCAGCTGTTTTCCGCTTTGCTCTCCTCTTATCCGGATGCGGTATCGAGAGACGAATTGTTCTCGAGGGCATGGGATGAGGGAGCCTATGTGGAGGAGAATACGCTTAATGTGAATGTTCGAAGACTGCGCAATAAGTGTAAGGAAAAGAAAATTCCACTTGAAATCAAATCAATCCGGGGATTGGGGTATCAGCTTAAGATAGGAGGAGTCGATTGAAACTATTCATCAAGGATCATATCGACATCATTTTGCTGTCAGTTCTGAACAACCTCATTTTAGTTCTCGGATATTATCAATTGGACGGCTTTTCGACGGTTTTTGGAGTGCTCTACTTTCTTTTCATGTCTTTGTTTCTGCTGTTTCTGATACTGGCCTATCGGTACTATCGAAAGAAAAAAGTATATCAGATGCTTGCCGGCAAGCCAGGAAAGCTGGAAGATATGGTGGCGGAGGATGATTCAGACAGCTTTACTTTGGCCTTTTCCTCCTATAACAAGCAGAATTATCAACATTTCTTGCAGGAACTGAATCAAAGCAGGGAGACAGCGGATGAATGGCAGAGCCGCATTGTTCGCTGGGTGCATCAGATGAAAACGCCCATCAGTGTCATTCGGCTTATGGTACAGACAAATCCGGAACAGTTGAATATCCTGGATATTGATTATGAACTGGATCGATTGCAAAGTCAGATGGACAGTATGTTAGGCTTTGTGCGGATGGGAGATCTCGAGAGTGATTTTGTGATCGAGGAAATCTCATTAAAAAAACTGGCGGACGAGATTGTCCTGAAGAATAAACGACAGTTTGCCTATCATCATGTATCTCCTGAAATATTGATCCCCGAGGATGCGATCGTCCGAAGCGACAGAAAGTGGCTTGGTTTTGTCATAGAGCAGATTTTAAACAATGCCGTTAAATATTCAGGGAAAGATTCCAGGATCCAGATTTACACAAGGGAGATCAGTACGAGGGTAGAACTGACGGTGCGAGACTTTGGGATTGGAATCAGAGAACGGGATCTGCCGCGCGTGTTTGAACGATATTACACCGGTTCCAATGGCAGAGAGCATGATCAGTCATCCGGCATCGGTCTCTATATGGTAAAAAGAATATTGGATGAGCTTGGCCATAGCATACAGATCCGTTCTGAAATAGAAAAGGGGACAAGCGTAGCGATCCTGTTTTGAGATGAAAGTGACAGTTTTGTCACTTTTTGTTATTTTAATCAATTTTTTTGAGAAAGCCTTTTCGCTATGCTGAAAGCTAGAAAGGAGGTGCAGGAATGAAGGTCTTATCGATCCAGAAAGCCACAAAAATCTATGGTAGCTCCGTTCAGGTCAAGGCAGTCGACCAGCTTTCCCTGGAAGTAAACGAGGGAGAATTCATCGCTATTATGGGAGCTTCCGGGAGCGGGAAGTCCACACTTCTGAATCTGATTTCCGGAATCTTGCCGCTGACGTCAGGAGATATTTTCATCAGAGGGAAAAGCATTTTGGGAATGACGGAAGAGGAGAGTGCGATATTCAGGCGTGATGAATTGGGATTTGTCTTTCAGGATTACAATCTGATAGATACCCTGACCATTGGGGAGAATATCATGCTGCCGCTGATGTTTACAGGCAAAGATGTGAAGACCATGCAAGAGGAAGCGAAGGACTATGCAAAAAAACTCGGAATCGGAGATCTTATAGGCCATCGGATCTATGAAGTATCCGGCGGTCAGGCGCAGAGGGCATCTATTGCCAGAGCCCTGATTCATCATCCCAGGCTTCTCCTGGCAGATGAACCGACCGGGAATCTGGATTCTGCTTCTGCGCAGGAAGTCATGAGGCAGTTTGTCAGATGTAACGAAGAGGAGCAGGTGTCTACTCTGATGGTGACGCATGACGCAAAAACAGCCAGTTATTGTAAGCGAGTGGTTTTCATCAAAGACGGCAAAGTGTTCAATGAAATTTACAGAGAGGGAAAGCAGCTTCAGTTTTATGACGAAATCCTCAATGTTCTAAAGTTTATGGGCGGTGAGTAGGATGACATTTGGACAGTTTATAAAGCATAATATTTTGAGAGACAAGGAAAGCTATGTCGCTTATTGGCTCAGCAGTATGTTTACGATCGTCATCTTCTTTGTCTTTGGGGCAAACCGCTGCCACCCGGAGCTGAAAAAGATAAAAGAAATTTCTGACTTCATGCTGTACACACAGCTTTTGGTTCTCATATTTGCTGTCGGCTTCCTGACGATATCCATTCATGCTTTTATACAGAAGAAGCAGAACAGCTACGGTATGCTTCGTATGATCGGAATGAAGCGCAGGCAGGTGGCCGGTATGATTGTCGGTGAAAATATGCTGACGGGCATCAGCGCCTTGGCCGCCGGACTCCTGGTCGGAATCGTGTTTGGACACTTATCCGTTATGCTGATGGCAAAGATGATCTATCTGGCCGATATTCCGTATGTTTTCCCTTTCGAGGCAGTCCGGGACACCATTTGCTGCTTCCTGGCCGTCTTTTTTCTCGTAAGCTATCTGCAGGCGAGGAGTATGGCCAAAAAACCAATACAGGAACTGTTGTCTGTGAAATCAAATGAATCAAAGGGGATGAGCTTCCATCCGTCGCTGGCAATCTTGGGCTTGTTTCTTCTGGCCTATGGATATACTCTCACCTTTTTTCATCAATTGCCCTTTCTTGAACAGATGCTTCGAAGCAATTGCATCCTGGAAAAAAGCCTTGTGCCGATGATTCTTGGATCCGTCTGCGTCGGTCTGTATCTGGTATTTCGTGAATTTGTCTTTTTGATTTTATCAGGAGTCCGTCATTTCTCCCGCTATTATCTTAAGAATGGAAATGCAATCTGGATCACAGGGCTCCAGGATAAACTGAAGAGCGCCGTAGGAACGATATTTATCTCTACGCTCCTGCTTACTGCAGCTTTTTCTGCCATCATTAGCTGTGTTTCCGTGCTGGCTGGCGCACGACAAAGAAATGAGTCAAATAATCCGATCCCCATTCAGTATCTTTCCTTTGAGGGAAATCAGGATAGAGAGGCGAGGGACGTCAAAATCATAGAAGACAAGCTGAAGAAATACGGCGTCAAAGCACAGTCCTATCGATACATGATCCTGGAATATGGAGACCGGGAGATGACGGCGAATAAGCTGATCTCGCAGACGGATTACCGCCGTGAGAGCGGGAAGACAATCGATTTACAGGAGGGGCAGGCAATTGACATCTCAGGTGGGAAAGAAATGCAGGCGAGCGCAAAAGTCACAGATACAGAAATTCTGACCCTGGTGGGAAAGGACTCCCCGATTTTGGACTCCAGCCGGAGAAACCATTCGTATGTGGTCAGTGACGCAGACTATCAGCGTTTCCTGCAATCAAAGAAGATGAAAGAGGTGACGGTCTACGACACGATAGTGGATGACAAAGGACAGAGAAAAGAGGTTCGCCAGGCGGTCAAGGAGATGAGAAATGAGACCGGCCTTGGCGGATATGGAACAAACTTTGTGTTCAACCCCAGAATTGAGTCCCTGGATATACAGGAATATACCTATCAGATGGAAACCTATATCTCTGTATTGCTGTCTGTCATTTTCATGCTGGCATCTGCCAGTCTGCAGTATTTCCGGCTGCTGAATCAGGCAAGGGAGAATTTGCCAGTGGAGAGAAATCTGTATCGATTTGGTCTGTCCGTCCGGCAGATATTGGGGATACAGAGGAAGCAAATGCTGGTGATTTTTCTGCTCCCAATCGGATTCGGCGTTCTGTCTACATTTTTTGCGATGAACTACCTGGCGAATATGCAGGTGTCCTCTGCCGATCTGTTATTTAGAAGAACAGTAATGATCTTGATTCCGCTTATTATGCTGGAATTAGCTTATTTTTTCATTCTGGAGAAAAGGCTTGAAAAGAAAATGAGAAAATATCTGTCCGTTGAATTGAAGAAAGTGAGATAAAGATATGAAATTTGGACTTAACCGGGCACAGCTGAAGAACATAGCGCTGGTATTTATGGTGCTTGACAATGCCTATTTTCGCTTCTCGACAGCGATCAGCAGCGTCGCTCACCTGGCGACACGTTTCGTGGCCCCGCTGTTTGCGTGGCTGATGGTGGATGGCTTCTTCCACACGAAATCTAGAGGCAGGTATTGCAGACGTCTTTGGATTGCCGCAGCTCTTATGCAGACAGGGAACGTCATTTCCTCTGCGATATTTGGACAAAATGGGATTGCAGACAATATCTTTTTGACCCTGGCGCTCTCATTTACAATCATATGGCTCTTTGAACTGGCAAAACAAGAGGATTCAGGAAAGAAGATCGGTCTTCGCATACTGGCGATTTTCCTGGTGCTGCTCGGCATCGCGTTCAGTCTGGTTTTGTTTATTCCGCTCCCCTTTGGAAACGGCATTGCTATGGAAGGGGGATTGCAGCTGATCCCGTTTGTATTGATTTCTTACTTCTTTCATGACAGCAAATGGAAGCAGGCGGTTTTCACTCTGGCATACAGTCTCCTGATGTTCTTTGTTCCATATGGCGGGCCTGCGTTGTTCCAGAATGGATTCGATATGTTCTGCGTCAATTCCGATTGGATGACCTTCCTTGTGATTCCCTTTATGTTCCTTTATAACGGCAGGGAGGGAAAGAAGAGCCCTTCGGGCAAATGGTTCTTCTATTTCTTCTATCCCGCGCATCTGTGGGCTTTGATGCTTCTGAAGGTTCTGCTGTGATAGCGGTCAGCGACCGATGCGAGATCCGCTCGAAGCGAAAGAATCCGGTTAAGAGCAGACAATGGAATAAAAGTTAATCGTGAATCAAAACAATCGAATGCATACGTTGCGGGTGTCTATTGTTATGAAAAGGGGCTGTGGAGAAATGCAATTGTTCTTCACAGCCCTTTTTGTTCAGCTCAAAAAGGTTCATCTGCAGGGGAGCGGTTTTCGGCGGGACATTGCAGCCGGCAGAGCGAAGCGGGAATTGACAAGTGATTTCCCTGCCCGTACACTATAGAAGTTTGGCGAAGCGTGAGCGGAAGAGACCTGGCGTCAGTCCTTATGAATGGACGAGAAGAGCCGGGCGATCCCGGCAGAATATATGAGGTGAATCTTGTCTAAGTTGAGAGAAGAAATTGAGAAGAGAAGAACATTTGCCATTATTTCTCACCCGGATGCCGGTAAGACAACCCTGACAGAGAAATTCCTGCTCTACGGGGGCGCAATCAATACGGCCGGTTCTGTTAAGGGGAAGGCGACCGCCCGGCATGCGGTCTCTGACTGGATGGAGATCGAGAAGCAGAGAGGAATCTCTGTCACATCTTCTGTTCTCCAGTTTAATTATGCCGGACGCTGCATCAATATTCTGGATACGCCCGGTCATCAGGATTTCTCGGAGGATACCTACCGAACTCTGATGGCAGCCGACTCCGCGGTCATGGTCATCGACGGATCAAAGGGGGTCGAGGCCCAGACCAGGAAACTCTTCAAGGTCTGCGTCATGCGTCATATACCGATCTTCACCTTCATCAACAAGATGGATCGGGATGCCATGGACACCTTTGAACTCCTGGATGACATTGAAAATGAGCTGGGGATCGCTACCTGTCCTATCAATTGGCCCATTGGTTCCGGTAAGGAGTTCAGGGGAGTATTCGACCGCGACACAAAGCGGGTTATGATCTTTGCAGATACCATGAAGGGAAGCAAGGAGGGAAGCGAGGAGGAGTTCGACATCAGGGACGCCAAACTTCGTGCGGCTATTGGCGAGGAGGCGCTTGGAATCTTGGAGGAGGAGATCGAACTTTTAGACGGCGCTGCCGCTGCTTTTGATCAGGATAAGGTGGACGCCGGACAGCTCTCTCCTGTCTTCTTTGGATCCGCTCTGACCAACTTTGGCGTGGAGACCTTTCTGAAGCACTTCCTGGATATGACATCTTCTCCTCTGCCAAGAGAGTCCGATGCGGGATTGGTTGATCCTTTTTCAGAGGATTTTTCAGCCTTCTGCTTCAAGATTCAGGCCAATATGAATGCCCGTCACAGAGACCGCATTGCGTTTATGCGCATTACTTCCGGCAAATTTACCGCCGGCATGGAAGTTTTCCATATTCAAGGGGAGAAGAATATTCGTCTCTCCCAGCCTCAGCAGATGATGGCGGACGACCGCCATGTCGTCGACGAAGCCTATGCGGGCGATATCATTGGGGTCTTTGATCCGGGCATCTTCTCCATTGGGGATACAATTTTGACGGGAAAAGAGCACTTTAAGTTTCACGGCATTCCCACCTTTGCTCCGGAGCATTTCGCCCGTGTCAGCCAGGTAGACACCATGAAGCGCAAGCAGTTCATGAAGGGGATCAGCCAGATCGCCCAGGAGGGGGCCATCCAGATCTTTCGCGAGTACAACACGGGGATGGAGGAGATTATCGTGGGCGTGGTCGGTGTTCTTCAGTTTGATGTCCTGAAGTTCCGCCTGAATAATGAGTACAATGTCGAGATCAAGATGGAAAATCTCCCGTATGAGTACATCCGCTGGATCAGCAATGAGGAAGTGGATGTGGATGCGATTGTAGGGACATCCGATATGAAGAAAGTCACCGATTTAAAGGGCAGGCCCCTTTTGCTCTGGGTCAATGAGTGGTCGATCCGGATGACCCAGGACCGCAATGAGGGATTGGAACTGGCCGAATTTTCACAGAATTGATCTTTCTCCCGCGGGCCTTCGGATCTGTGGGATTTTTTTCGTATGAAGAAAATCCTGCAAATGACAGATCTGCCGAAGTTTGGCGGACAAAATCGTGCAAGAGGGAGAATCGGACAGGGAGTGATTGCCAAAGCCCACCGGGCATGGGAGAATGAATATGTCCGGCGAAAGGAAAAACAGAACAAACAGATGTTTGTGGTAACGGACCCAATTATGTCGTTGACAGTTATGTAGAATAGGATTAAGATAATCAAAATGCGAACAGCTGTTCGCAAACAACCGTTCGAATAAGGAGAGGATTATGGCTACAGAAGAGAAGCAAAAAGCGCTGGAAGCGGCGATTACACATATTGAGAAGCAGTATGGCAGAGGGTCCGTCATGAAGCTGGGAGAGGGGGGCCAGCGCATGAAGGTTGAGGCGGTCCCCACAGGTTCCATCAGTCTGGATCTGGCCTTGGGTGTTGGAGGTCTCCCCAAGGGAAGGATTATTGAGATCTACGGCCCGGAGTCTTCCGGAAAGACAACGGTGGCTCTCCACTGTGTCTCAGAGGTGCAGAAGAGGGGCGGCATCGCGGGATTTATTGACGCGGAGCACGCACTGGATCCTGTCTATGCCAGGAACATCGGTGTTGATATTGATAACCTCTATATCTCACAGCCGGATAATGGAGAGCAGGCTTTAGAGATTGCCGAGACGATGGTTCGTTCCGGTGCGGTTGATATTATCGTCGTCGATTCGGTTGCGGCTCTGGTACCCAAGGCGGAGATCGAGGGGGATATGGGTGACAGCCATGTGGGTCTGCAGGCCAGACTGATGTCT
This sequence comes from Lachnospiraceae bacterium AF51-6-b8A, assembly GCA_027682585.1. Taxonomy (GTDB): domain Bacteria; phylum Bacillota; class Clostridia; order Lachnospirales; family Lachnospiraceae; genus Shuttleworthia. The sequence goes on from JAQCZH010000001.1 coordinate 308,998, forward strand.
CAGGCCCTGCGCAAACTCACGTCTGTCGTCAGTCGGACCAACTGCATCGTCATTTTCATTAACCAGCTGCGCGAGAAGATCGGCGTCATGTTCGGGAATCCGGAGACCACGACCGGAGGCCGGGCCCTCAAGTTCTATGCCTCCGTCCGCCTGGATGTCCGCCGTACGGAGGCGATCAAGCAGGGGGGAGATGTGATTGGCAATCATACCCGTGTTAAAATCGTTAAGAATAAGGTGGCGCCTCCCTTTAAGCAGGCTGAATTTGATATTATGTTTGGGCAGGGGATTTCCAGGTCCGGGGATCTTCTGGATTTGGCGGTTGATATCGATCTTATCAATAAATCCGGTGCCTGGTATGCCTATGAAGGAGAGAAGATTGGGCAGGGACGTGAGAATGCCAAGAAGTATCTGGAAGAGCATCCAGAGCTTATGGGACAGATAGAGAGCCTGATTCGCGATCATTATGCGCCCAGGGAAGACGTGGCCGACGCGGCTGAGGACAAAGAAGAGTGAGCCCTGTGATTGTATCGATTGAGCCGGCAGGAAAGCGGCAGAGGGTCTGTCTTGATGATGGAACAGACTTTCTTCTTTATCAGAGGGAGATTGACAAATACGCACTCAAGGAGGGAGAGGCACTGCCCGATGGCCCATATCGGATTCTTCTCGGAGAGATTTTCTTTCCTCGGGCGATCAAGAGGGCGATGCACCTTTTGGAGGCCAGAGATTATACAGAGGTGCAGCTGCGTAAGAAGCTGGCGGCAAGCGGTTATCCCGATGCAGCTGTCTGTCATGCGCTTGAATATGTCAGGCAATTGCACTATCTGGATGACGGCCGCTTGGCTGCCAATTATGTTCGCTGTCACCAGGAGAATAGAAGCCGCAGGCGGATTGCGCAGGATCTGATGCGGCGGGGAATTGACAGGGAGCTGATAGAAGAGACCTTAGATGCAGAGTATACGGCATCAGAAGAAGATCAGATTCGGAAACTGCTCGATAAAAGGGGCTATAACTCTGCTTTGGCTGACCGCAGTGAGAAAGGGAAGCTCTATCGATTTCTGGCTTATCGCGGTTTCTCATCTGCATCTATCATGAGAGCTCTGCAAAAGGCCGATGAATCTTGACTAATTTTTCCGAAAATTATAATATCTATATGTTGTAGACAACATTATGGATAGTCCATTTTGAAGATACAATCACAATTTCATAAGGAGGTGCTCCCGTGGTTGCAATTATCGTTGCGGTAGTGATTACCCTAGTAGTTGTAGCTCCGGTCACCCTGGCGATTGCGAACTCCATTCATAAGAAACAGGATGCTGAGACCATCAGCGGTGCTCAGGAGCAGGCGCGCAAGATCATCGATGAGGCTGTTACCGAAGCCCAGGCGAAGAAGCGCGAGGCTCTTCTGGAGGCCAAAGAGGACTCTCTAAAGACCAAGAATGATTTGGAGAAGGAGATTCGTGAACGCAGGGCAGAAGTACAGCGCTCTGAGAATCGTATTCTGCAGAAAGAGGAGAACATCGACAAGAAAACGGATGCTCTCGCCAGAAGAGAACGGAGCCTGCATGACCGTGAGCAGAACATTGAGAAGGCCAAGGAGGAAATGGCCCAGCTCAACGCAAGGAGGTTGCAGGAACTCGAGCGAATCTCAGGATTAACCTCTGAACAAGCCAAGGAATATCTGCTGAAGACTGTTGAAGAAGATGTCAAGATCGATGCTGCGAAGATCGTGAAGGAATCCGTTGCTCAGGCCAAAGATGAAGCCAACAAGCGGGTTCGGGAGATTGTCGTAACCGCCATTCAGAAATGCGCGGTAGATCATGTCGCGGAAGCGACGATTTCTGTTGTTCAGCTCCCAAATGATGATATGAAAGGGCGGATTATCGGCCGTGAAGGCCGTAATATCCGGACCCTGGAGACATTGACCGGGGTAGAGCTTATTATTGACGATACGCCGGAGGCGGTTGTCCTTTCCGCGTTTGATCCGGTGCGCCGTGAAATCGCAAGAATCGCGCTTGAACGATTGATTGTGGATGGAAGGATCCATCCCGCAAGGATTGAAGAGATGGTCGAGAAGGCCGGCAGGGAAGTGGACAATGCCATGAAAGAGGCCGGTGAGGCCGCTGCCATTGAGGTGGGAACCCACGGCCTGCATCCGGATCTGATCAAGCTCTTAGGCCGTATGAAATATCGTACTTCATACGGACAGAATGCATTGCAGCATTCCATCGAGGTTGCGCAGCTGTCCGGCCTTCTGGCCCAGGAAGTCGGCGTCGATGTGCGTGTTGCCAAGCGGGCAGGACTTCTGCACGATTTGGGAAAGGCAATTGATCACCAGGAGGGAATCACCGGTACGCATGTGCAGATCGGTGTGGAATTAGCCAAGAAGTACAAGGAGAGTTCGGTTGTCATCAATGCGATCGCAGCGCATCATGGTGACGTGGAACCGGAATCTCTGGTCGCTTGGATTGTGGCCGCAGCGGATGCCATCAGCGCAGCCCGTCCTGGTGCCAGGCGCGAATCTTTGGAAGCGTATACAGAGCGCTTACAGCAGTTGGAAGATATTACCAAGGAGTTCAAGGGGGTTGACAACGCCTATGCCATTCAGGCAGGCCGCGAGATTCGCGTAAGTGTTGTTCCCGAGCAGATCAGTGACGCAGATATGGTTCTTCTGGCTCGCAATATTGCCAAGCGTATTGAGAGTGAGTTGGACTATCCCGGACAGATCAAGGTTAACTTGGTCCGGGAATCCCGTGTCAGTGATGTTGCCAAATAAGCAAGGAACCGGTCTGATCGATGTATCCGTCGATCAGGCCTTTTCTGTTGCCCGGAGAATAAAAATCAGGTAACCAAAAAGGAAATCGGTTTTTAAACCGAAATATATATATAGGGATATCTTTTCGGAGGTGCTAACAGATGAATATTCGCCAGAAGATGGAGCTCTTAGAGGAGAAATTCCTCAGCCCCTATGCCACGCATAATGTGGACTCCCGGGGGCGGGAGAAGGAGGAAGGCCAGTGTGATATACGGCCTCTTTTTCAGAGGGATCGTGACCGCATTCTGCATTCTAAGGCCTTTCGGCGTCTGAAGAACAAGACCCAGGTCTTTTTGACGCCACTGGGAGATCACTACAGAACCCGCATGTCCCATACATTGGAAGTGTCCCAGAATGCCAGAACCATCGCCAAGGCTCTGCGGATGAATGAAGATCTGACCGAGGCCATCGCTCTAGGTCATGATCTGGGGCACACTCCCTTTGGTCATGCCGGAGAAAGAGCTCTCAATGAGATTTATGCCGGAGGTTTTCGCCACAATGAGCAGAGTGTGCGGGTGGTAGAACTTCTTGAGAAAGATGGACAGGGGCTCAATCTGACCTGGGAGGTCAGAGATGGAATCCGTAATCACCAGACGGCTCTTATGCCTCATACGCCGGAGGGGAAGATTGTCCGACTCTGTGATAAAATCGCTTATGTCTATCATGATATTGACGACGCGATTCGGGCGGAGATCCTGCGTGAGGAGGATATTCCCGGGGAACTGCGCAGGACTCTGGGACAGACAGCCAGGGATCGTCTGGACACAATGATCCACAATGTGATTATTTCAAGCCGCGATACGGATGCGATCTGCATGTCCGATGAAATCTGGCAGGCGTTGAAAGACCTGCGCAAGTTTATGTTTCAAAGTCTCTATACCAATCCTGTGGCCAAATCAGAAGAGGTCAAGGCCAAGCGAATGCTGAAGATGCTCTATGAGTATTACGCAGACCACTTCGAAGAGATTCCTGATAAGTACCGGAGGATTGCAAAAGAGACTGGAGATGATGAGGGACGGATCATCTGCGACTATATTTCCGGTATGACGGATCAGTATGCGGTGACCAAATTCAGCGAGTTCTTCCTGCCAAAGGCCTGGGAAGTAGACGGATATTGAGGAGTCAGCGTGCCATATTATTCAGATGAACTGATTGATCAGGTTCGCGAGGCCAATGATATTGTGGATGTCATAGGCCAATATGTCGGACTGAAGAAGACAGGATCAGGCTATGTGGGGCTTTGCCCTTTTCACAACGAGAAGACGGGGTCTTTCCACGTCAACCGCAACAACCAGTTCTATCATTGTTTCGGCTGTGGTGCAGGCGGCAATGTATTCACCTTTTTGATGAATTACGAGAATTTGACCTTTCCAGAGGCGGTTAAAACACTGGCTGACCGGGCGGGAATTCCTCTTCCTGAGCGGCAGATGAGCAAAGAGGAGCGAGCCAGAGCTGACAAGAGAAGCCGGCTTCTGGAGATCAACAGAGAGGCAGCCAAGTTCTATTTTGCCTTGCTTCGCGGTCCGGATGGAGCTGTTGCCATGGACTACTTCCGGGGCAGACAGCTGACGGAGGAGACGATGCAGAAGTGGGGACTGGGTTATACTGGAAGTCATTCCAATGCGCTCTACCGCTATTTGAAGGGCAGGGGATATGAGGACCGCGACCTGGTCGATTCCGGTCTGATTGCCATTCATGAGAGAAGAGGGGCGCATGACAAGTTCTGGAATCGGGCCATGTTTCCGATTATGGATGCAGGAGGCAAGGTGATTGCTTTCGGTGGCCGGGTTATGGGAGATGGGGAGCCCAAATATCTCAACTCTCCGGAGACCATGATTTTCAGTAAGAGCCGCACTCTCTTCGGGCTTTTTCTGGCGAAGAGAACGCGCCGTCCCCAGATGATTCTCTGCGAGGGATATATGGATGTGATCTCTATGCACCAGAACGGCTTTGACAATACCGTGGCCTCTCTGGGAACAGCTCTGACAGAGGGGCATGCGCAGATTTTAAAGCGATATACAAGGCAGGTATATCTCTCGTATGACTCGGATCAGGCGGGAATCAGGGCAGCCCTGCGGGCAATTCCTATTCTGAAGGATGCGGGCATCAGCTGTAAGGTCATCAATATGCAGCCTTACAAGGATCCGGACGAGTTCATGAAAAACCTTGGCCCGACCGTTTATGAGGAGAGGATCAGAGAGGCGGAGAATTCCTTTCTGTTTACCATTCGCATGATGGAGAGGGATTATCAGATGGATGATCCGGAGTCCAACACGGAGTTCTTTCGTCAGGTAGCCCTTCGGATCAGCCATTTTTCGGAGGAGATTGAACGGAGCAATTACATACAGGCTGTCGCTGACCGATACCACAGAACGGAGGAATCGATTCGTCAGCTGGTCGTTCACATGGCTTCGCAGGAAGGAATTTTGGCCAGGAAGAAGCCGATGCGGCAAGCGGGAGAAGATGTCTTTGCTCCAAATGCCAATTCAGGGAATTATGACGCAAATGCGTTTGCCATGGCAGATGCTTATGCTGATGCGCAGGAGGAGATGATGGTTTCCTATGGAGGAGGGAGCGGCAGAGGGACTGACCCGGGGATGGATCTTTCCCCTGAGCGAGCCGCACGGGAACGTCCCGGCCGAAGAAGCAAGTCCAGAGAGGTTGGAATGCGTCAGTCGCAGCGATTGCTGTTGACATGGATTACGGAGGATTTGGCGGTCTATCGGGCTGTAAAGCCCTATCTCGATCCGGCAGATTTCGAGGAAGGGGTATATCGCGAAGTGGCACAGGAGGTCTGGAGCCAGTCTGAACAGGGAGGCGTCAGTCCCGCCAGGATTATGGATCATTTCCAGGAGGGGGATGAGGGAATCCAGCGTGAGGTGGCCAGGATCTTTAATACTACCGTTGGAAATTTAACGGATCGGACGGATCGGGTCAAGGCTCTCAGGGAAACTCTTTTGCGAATTAAGCGGGCGGCTATGGATCGAAAGAGAAGAAGCAAAAACGCAGCTGATCCGGACTTCCTGACACAGCTGATCTGCGATAAAAAGAAATTGCAGGAACTGGAACATATCAGTATTGATCTGAAATGAGGATGAGGAGAGAAGATGGCAAGCAAGAAAGTGACGGAGAGGACCGTTAAGACGTCTCAGACAAGAAAAGAAAAGGAGGCCGGCGAGAAGAAGACGGTGCAAAAGACCGCTAAGCCAGCAGAGGCAGAGGGGAAGAATAAGCCCACAGAGAAGAAGGCGGGAGCCAAGAGGGCCGGAGGATCCGCTCATGGGAAGAAGAACCCGGAAATGGTGAAGAAGACGGTATCCAAGAAGGTGCAGGACAGGGAAGCAGAGAATCAAAAAGCAAAGGGAGATAAGATGGAAGAGCAGGGGGATGTCGAAGTAACCGCTGCAGAGATGTACAGCCGTCTGGGGGATCTGGTTGATCTGGGAAAGAGCAAGAAGAACATCCTGGACTATGCGGAGCTGGAAGAGGCATTTCCGGAGTTCCGAGAGAACGAGGACAAGATGGATATCATCCAGGATTATCTGGAGCAGTCCGGTGTGGATGTCCTGAAGATGGATGAGGATGATCTGGACATTGAGGACGATCTGCTCATCGATGAAGACGACGATGAGGATGAGGACAAGGAGCCTGAAGTTGATATCGCAGCTCTGACCGCGAGTACGGATGCGGTCAATATTGATGATCCTGTACGCATGTATCTGAAGGAGATCGGCAAGGTACACCTGCTGACTGCGGAAGAAGAGGTCGATTTGGCCCAGAAGATGGAGACGGGGCTTAAGGCGGATGAGCAGATTGAGATCCTGCGGGAAGAGATTCGTTCCGGAGATTTATCCGAGGAAGACGTTATGAATCTGGAGGCTCAGATCAAGATCTTAAAGAACGACTCAGCTGTCGGCGAGCGGGCCAAGCAGAAACTTGCCGAGGCCAATCTGCGGCTGGTGGTATCGATTGCCAAGCGGTATGTGGGCCGGGGCATGCTTTTTCTGGATCTGATCCAGGAGGGGAATCTGGGGCTGATCAAGGCAGTCGAGAAGTTTGACTACACCAAGGGATATAAGTTCTCGACATACGCGACCTGGTGGATTCGTCAGGCGATCACCCGCGCCATCGCGGATCAGGCAAGGACCATTCGAATCCCTGTGCACATGGTTGAAACCATCAATAAGCTGATCCGCGTCAGCCGTCAGCTTTTGCAGGAGCTGGGAAGAGAGCCTGCCCCGGAGGAGATCGCCAAGGAGATGGAGACGACACCCGACCGTGTTCGAGAGATCCTAAAGATCTCGCAGGAACCAGTCTCTTTGGAGACCCCGATCGGTGAGGAGGAGGACTCTCATCTGGGAGATTTCATTCAGGATGAGAATGTCCCCGTGCCAGCGGAGGCAGCTACATTCACCCTGCTTAAGGAACAGTTAAATGAGGTCCTGGATACCCTGACCGAGCGCGAACGCAAGGTTTTAATCCTGCGCTTTGGCCTGGAAGATGGCAGAGGACGAACCCTTGAGGAGGTTGGTAGGGAGTTCAATGTGACCCGTGAGCGGATCCGTCAGATTGAGGCCAAGGCTCTGCGCAAGCTGCGCCACCCGTCCAGAAGCCGGAAACTTAAGGATTATCTGGAGTAACTATGGCTGTCAGGTTATCGAGACGGATGCAGGCTCTGGCGGCCCTGGTGGAACCATGTCAGAGTCTGGCGGATGTGGGCTGTGACCACGCCTATCTGAGTCTGGCTCTTCTTGCGTCAGGGAAAGTGAAGCGGGCACTTGCCATGGACATCAGACCGGGCCCCCTGGAGCGGGCCAGAGAGCATATCGCTGCGGAAGGGATGACAGATCGAATTGAGGTCCGTCTCTCCAATGGTCTTGCATCTTATCGTCCTGGAGAGACGGAGGCCATTCTGATCAGCGGTATGGGAGGGGGGCTGATCCGGAATATTCTGGAGGCGGATCTGGCTTCGGCCAGGGCGGCCGGACAGATTGTTCTGGGTGCACAGTCTGATTTGCCTGTGCTGCGATCCTGGCTGCTTGCCGGGGGCTTTGTCACGCTTGCGCAGGATCTGGTGGAGGAAGGAGGAAAGTGGTATTTTCTCGCCAGAGTCCGCTATCAGGAGGAAAGTCAGGAGGAGCGCTCCTGGACTTCAGAAGAGCTTGCATACGGAAAACTTCTGATCGAGAATAAGCATCCCCTTCTGGCCGAGTATCTGCGGAGGGAGGCGGTCTTGCTGAAGAGAATTCTGGAGGCCCTTCCGAGGGAGAGGACGAAACGGAGAGAAGAGATTCAAAAGAAGCTGAGCCAGAACCAGACAGCCCGTTTGAGAATCTCTGAAGAAGGGAAGAGAAACGTGCAAAATATAGAAGACATCAGCTGTACATAGCGTTTGAACTCGAACAGAGACGCGGTATGGGATGAATGTCCGCAATGATTCACGGCTTCGGGAGGCGAAGATGAAGGTCAGAGAAATTACAGATAAGATAGAGAAGCGGATTCCCCGCCAGGCAGCCCTGGAATGGGACAACGTGGGCCTTCTGGTGGGAAATCCGGAGCAGGAGGTTCACCGCATTTATGTCGCCTTGGATGCCACTGATCAGGTCATTGACCATGCGATTCACGCAAAGGCTGATATGCTCATTACGCATCATCCCATGCTTTATTCGGCCATTCGGTCTGTGCGGGCAGACGATTTCGTGGGCCGGCGCGTCATGAAGCTGGTGAGCCACGGAATCGCCTGTTACGCCATGCACACCAATTATGATGTCTGTGAAATGGGAGACCTGGCAGCAGATACCCTGGGCATGACAGGCCTGATTCCTCTGGATGTCAGTTATGACGGAAGAGATATTGATCCGGTTGAGGCGGCGGGAGACGGAACGGACGCAATTTCTCCCATTCGGATCAGCGCTTCGATGGGAATCGGCAAGGTGGGAGAAACCGGGGACGCCATTGCGCCCAGCCTGCAGGATTATGCCAAGCGGGTCAGGGAGGCTTTTGGACTCTCGCATGTCAGAGTTTTCGGGGATCCTGAACATGAGGTACGCCGGGTGGCGATCTGTCCAGGATCTGGCAAGTCGGATGTAGACTGCGCTCTGGCAGCCGGAGCGGACACCTATGTCTCCGGTGATATTGATCACCATACGGGACTTGACGCCCTGGCCAGGGGATTGGCGGTGATTGACGCGGGGCACTACGGGATAGAGCATATTTTCATTGAACATATGGCCATGACGCTTAGAGCTCAGTTGGCGCAGGTGGATGTTCTGACAGAGCCCATGAAAGAACCAGTCTGGCTGGCCTGACGAATATCCGATATGGAGGATGGAAAGAGCAGAAAACACCAAAGAGGGGATCTGTTCAGCTTTTGTGAAGAGGAGACCGGGGAGTGGCAATGAAAGTCGAAATAGAGGGAAAGGCATATACGTGCGCTGAAGGAATGACTCTGCAGGAAATTGCGAAAGAGATTACGGAACAGGACCCGCAGGCTTATGCGGAGGATATTGTTCTTGCTGAGGTAGACCACCATTTGCGGGAACTTGCCTGTGTAGTGGGAGAAGGAGAGAAAATCCGCTTTCTGACCAGTGTTGATAAGAACGGGCGGCGAGCCTATCGCAGAAGTCTGATTCTGCTCATGCAGGCTGCAGCAGCCAGGCTTGATCCGGACAGACAGATGGATATTCGGGTGGAGCATTCGCTCGGCCAGGGCTATTTCTGTCATGTTTACAGCAGGGAGGGAGGGAGTTTTCATCTGATCGCTCATCCACAGTCTTCTCTGATTGCCGAACTCAAGGGACAGATGCTGGCCATTGCTGGGGAAGATCTTCCCATTACCAAGCGGTCTGTTTCTACGGAAAAGGTCAGAGATTACTTCCGCAGAGAAGGGCTTGATGATAAGGTCAGTCTTTTGCGTTATCGGATGGATTCTCATACCAATCTCTATGATCTTGAGGGCGTCAGTGACTATTTCTACGGCTATATGGTTCCCTCGACCGGCCTGCTGAAATATTTCGATTTGCAGGCGTTCGCCGATGGATTTATGCTTCTTTTTCCCTATCGGGAGGGAAAGAAGGTCGCGGACTTTGAACCGGCTATGAAGCTCTTTGAGGTGCAGGAAAAGTCCGGCAACTGGTCTGCCCGCCTGCATATTCCCACGGTTGGAGCGCTTGACGATGCCATTGCCGCCGGCAGAATCCGGGATATCATTCTGGCCCAGGAAGCTCTGATGGAGGAGCAGATCGGCAGCATGGCCTCTCGGATCATTGATACGGGCCGCCGCGTTGTCATGATTGCCGGGCCCTCTTCTTCCGGGAAGACGACTTTTTCTCATCGACTGGGGACGCAGCTGATGGCCCGGGGCTTCACGCCCCATCCCTTCCCCCTGGACAGCTATTACAGGGGGAGAAGCCAGGTTCCCCTGGATGAGAAGGGAAACAAGGATTTTGAGGCCCTTGAGGCGCTGGATGTAGAACTCTTCAATCAGAATGTCACGGACCTCTTTGCCGGAAAACGGGTTCTTCTTCCTGAGTATAATTTTACGACAGGCAAGCGGGAGTATCATGACAGGCATATGCAGCTGGGAGAGAGAGATATTCTTGTGATAGAGGGGATCCATGGTCTCAATGACAGGCTCTCTTATTCTATTTCCGCATCCATGAAATACAAGATTTATATCTCTGCCCTGACCCAGTTGGGAATTGACGAACACAATCCCCTATCAACGACAGATGGCAGGCTTCTGCGCCGTATTGTCCGGGATGCCAGGACGCGAGGAACCTCTGCCGCAGAGACAATTCGCATGTGGGATTCCGTGCGCCGGGGAGAAGAGAGCGGTATTTTTCCCTTCCAGGAGATGGCGGATGAGATGTTTAACTCGGCGCTGATCTATGAGATTGGTGTGCTCAAGCTCTATGCGGAGCCCCTGCTCTTTGCGATAGACAAGGAGGATCCGGCCTATGCGGAGGCACACCGCCTGCTCAAACTGCTGGATTACTTTCTGGCGATCCCCACGGAAGATATTGCCAACAATTCTCTGATCAGGGAATTTATCGGGGGAAGCTGCTTTCAGGTGTGAAGAGCGATTTGCGGAATCATTTTGTCCCCCCATATGATTGGTATGCCAAGCGCAGGGAGAGAGCGGGCCTTGCGCTTGTGCCTTTAAAATCGCTATAATAATGCCTTGAAAGCAGGGCATGTGATCGCTGCCGTATGCAAGGGAGCCGCCTGGCGGCGCAGAACCTTGCCAAGAGGAAGGCTTTGCCGAACCTCAGAATACGGGAGAGGAAAGTCCGGGCTTCGCAGGGCAGGATGCCGGCTAACAGCCGGTGGAGGTGACTCCCAGGAAAGTGCAACAGAAATATACCGCCGGGGTGACCCCGGTAAGGGTGGAAAGGCAGTGTAAGAGACTACCGTGCGGCTGGCAACAGCCGCAGCCATGCAAACCCCATCTGAAGCAAGACCGAGCAGGAGCAATGACGCGGCCCGCCAGCTCCGGGTTGGTTGCTTGAGGCGGTTGGCAACAGCCGTCCTAGATAGATGATCACACCAGACATAACCCGGCTTATCGCCCTGCTTTCGATTTATAACAATGGAGCACTCGCGGAGTGCGCATTCCATTGTGTATGACAGTGGAGTGCTCGAGGAGCGTGCGCTCCGCTGTATGCTGTTTAGTATGACCGTCTCTCCGCGCGGGGACGGTCTTTTTCTCTGTTTGTCTTACAAAAGTTTAAGATAAGTTTAATAGAGAGGGCAGAGGGGATTCGATATAATAAGGTCCAAGATAGGTTTTCGAAATTTTTGCAATCGCATGGGGGCGCGGATCTCCATCATTGCACAGTGAGGAAGATATATGCCCCATATTGAAGGAATTATCGCGCTGCTGATACAAATTCTGACGGTTATTCCAAGCATCTGGCTGGCCTTTGTGGTTATTTGGGGACTGAGCCGCAGGAAGAAGGCATATCCGGCCGCCGACAGGCGGGATCGCTTTGCTGTTATTATCTGCGCCCGCAACGAGGAGGCGGTAATTGACAAGCTTTTGACCAGTCTTTCGCGGCAGAAGTATCCTGAGGATAAGCTCCAGATCTTTGTCCTGGCGGATCACTGTACGGACCGGACAGCCCAGGTGGCGGCGGCCTTTGACCGGGTTAGAGTTATGGAACGCCATGAAGGGGCTACCCGGGGCAAGGGAGACGTTCTGGCCTGGGGGATCCGCCGCATTATGCGGGAGTATGGAGATACCATTGATTCCTTTGCCTTCTTTGACGCAGATAATATTGTCCGCGAAGACTATCTGATCCATATCAATGATATGATGCAGTCCGGGGAGGAGATTGTACAGGGGAACCGCCTGGGCGGAGGCCCTTATAAGAGCTTTGTTACCAAGTGGTTTGCAATTTACTGGATGCTTTATACATTTCTCTTTTCCTATCCCAGACAGAAAATGGGGCTCTCAGCTTTTCTGACCGGCACTGGCTTCGCCGTCAAAAAAGAAGTCCTGTCCGCAGGCTGGAGAACTTCTTCCATTACAGAAGATGTGGAGTTCTCTGTCCAACAGTGTCTGGCTGGCAGGAGAGTGGCTTTCTGTCTGGATGCTGTGTGCTTTGATGAGCAGCCATCCCAAGTCAGAGTACTCTTCCGTCAGTTGATCCGCTGGTGTACGGGTTCCTATCAGATTCTGCGCCGTTATATCGGGGCCTGGATGCATGCCTTGAAGATCTCCAGCGAGGAGCCTTACCGCAGGCGTACGACAGATAACCTGATGCTTCTGCTCTTAGGGCCTGCCAACTTCGTTGCCTTTTTCGCTAATCTGATCATGATTCCTCTGACCTTGTGGTATTTCCCGGGGCTGGCGCTCCTTGGACTTGCCCTGATTCTGATCGGAACAGAGATTGTTCTCTTCTGCATGATCCGGTTTTTTTATCATCAGGACGTCCGTGTCTTTATGCCGTCTCTGCTCTTTATGCCGGTGTTCTTCTTCTTCTACAGTATCTGTTCTGTGATTGCCCTGGTACATCCGGTCAGAAGCTGGAAGAGAATTGATCACATAGGTATAGCTGCTCCTCAGGAGTGCAAGGCTCTGCCGCCTGTCGGCAGCAGAAAGACGATTGCCCCCCGTGAAGATAAGGAGGAAGTCTCATACAGAGGGAGTGAAGCTTTTATTCAGGGAGAGGAAGAGGATTGTTTAGACCATGCGCTCTCTGGAAAGGAGGAGAAGCGGGCCGGGAGAATCTCCGAAAATCAGGTTGATCCGGAGTGACGGGGATGGCGTCATGGAACTGTTGCTCCGACAGGACTTGTGTTAGAATTCTTCATGCGATAAGACGTGAACGTGTGGAGGGGAGTAACTATGTCCAGAGTTGAGAAGAAGCCTCATGAGATGGAAATCTATGAGGCGATTCTGCAGTTGCAGACACCGGAGGAGTGCTTTAAGTTTTTTAAGGATGTATGCTCGGATCATGAGATGCTGTCCATGGAGCAGCGCTATCATGTGGCCAAGATGCTGAATGAGGGCAGAACCTACATTGATATTCAGGAGGAAACGAAGGCATCGACAGCGACTATTTCCAGAGTGGCAAGAGTCTTCGCTGACGGCACCGGCGTGATTGATGCGGTTTTATCCAAAATGCAGGGAGAGAAAAAGGTATGAGGGCCCTGCGTTTTTTAAGTCAGGCCAAGACCATGCACAGTCTGCTTCTGGAGGAGAGCTGGGATTCGTTCCCCCTGGCGGAAGCAACGATACGCTCGTCCTTTTCTCTGACTCTTGACGGGCACCTGCTTTGTGATTTTTATTCTGAAAAGGAGTGGAAGAGACTTGAGACAGCCGGATACCGCTGCCTGCCCTATGGCCGCCTGCGAAAAATCTGCCTGGAGGCTATTTCAGGGAAGAGGACGCCGGGGTATTTCAAGTTTGTCTTTTTAGCTCCGCCGGCCCTGATCAGGCAGCTAACTGACCAGGCGGGAGATGGGGTGCGCTCAGAGGATGTGGATGCGCTGGCGATAAACTTGGTTTATCGGGACGGTGTACTGCAGCTTACGACGGGAACTTCCTATCGGATATTTTCCATGGACAGGGGGCTCGACCGGATCTGGGATCATTGGGTCTGTGAATTTCTGTCAAAAAATCATCTGGATTGGGCAGAACTTGTGTGAAAAAAATTGTTATTTTTTATGCTTTGTGTTATCCTTGGTCTGTTGAGATATTCTGTTCTGACATAGTTTCGTATGGAGGTATAAAGTAATGGCAAAAGGGACAGTGAAGTGGTTTGATGACCGTAAGGGGTACGGTTTCATCTCTGATGAGGCTGGCAAGGATGTATTCGTACATTTCTCCAAGCTGAATATGGAAGGGTTCAAGACCCTGAAAGAGGGAGCTACGGTTGATTTCGAGGTTGAGGATTCCGACAAGGGTCCGCAGGCAGTCGATGTCACTGTTGTGGAATAAATCAAATCATCAGGGGTAATTATCAGTTGTAAGCTCTGCTTACATTCGATTGTCACGAAGGACAGGAGAAGCGGCTCGCCGCTTCTCTTTTTTCTTTGCCAGATCTGTTGTAGAATAAATCCGTATCACTGTGACGGATCGATAATCCCTGCGTTCAGCACAGGAGGGTGAGGATGTATAAGATTTTAGTTGATTCCTGCGGCGAATTATCAGAGGAGATGAGAGCCAGCGGGCATTTTGCGAATATTCCTCTGATTCTTCGTGTGGACAATGAGGAGATCGCGGACGATGAGAACTTTGATCAGAAGACCTTCCTGGCCAAAGTGGCATCCAGCCCGAATGAGCCCAAGTCTGCCTGCCCCTCTCCAGATGCCTACATGAAGATCATGGAAGGACAGGCGGACCGCATCTATATTGTTACACTCTCATCCAAGCTGTCCGGTTCTTACGCCAGTGCCAGTCTGGGCATGGATCTCTATGAAGAGGAGCATGGAGAGACGAAGAAGATTCATGTCTTTGATTCCAGATCCGCATCGATTGGGGAGAGTCTGATCGGTTTGAAGATTGAGGAGCTGGAAGAAGAGGGATTGCCTTTTGAAGAAGTCGTGCGTCGAACTCAGGACTATATTGAGAAGCAGCATACCTTCTTTGTTTTGGAGACGCTTGAGACTTTGCGCAAGTCCGGCCGTCTCTCCGGTCTGGCTGCCACAATCATTAAGGCCCTGAATATCAAGCCGGTTATGGGATCCACAGAGGAGGGATCGATTCAAAAGCTGGGACAGGAGCGGGGGATGACGCGCGCACTGATGAAAATGGTTCACTGTCTCATGGAGGTCACGCCGGATCCTCAGAATCGTGTTCTGGCCATTTCCCACTGCAATTGTCCGGAGCGGGCGCAGATGGTCAAGGCTCAGGTGGAGAAGCTGGCGCATTTTAAGAAGATTCTGATTTTGGACACTGCGGGAGTCTCTACCATGTACGCCAATGACGGCGGTATTATAATGGCTGGTTGATATGACCTATCAGGAAATTGCAGATAAGATCGAGAGAATGCGGCGATTCGGCAGGGCGACAGGATATCAGGTGTCCTGTGAGATGCTGGATCGCCTTTCACATCCGGAAGAAGGACAGAGAATCGTTCATATTGCCGGCACGAACGGCAAGGGATCGACAGCGGTGATCCTGGCCTATATCCTGGCGGCACAGGGGTTTCGGGTCGGACTCTTTACTTCCCCCCACCTGGTTCGCTTTAATGAGCGAATCTGTATTCTTGAGGCGGAAGAGAATCGAATGGATGCATTCGATTCGGCAGTTGCGGACGCTGACTGGCAGAAGGCGGACACAAAAGGAAACAGTCGGCAGAGAGAGGATGACAGGCGCAGAAAGCGTTGTGCTCACCGGGTTATTGTCAGGCAGATTCCCGATGACGACCTTCGGCGTCTGGGAGAGAAGATACTGGAACTGCCCATGGAACTGTCGCCCACGATGTTCGATATCTGTCTTGGTATGGGACTCTGCTACTTCAGGGAACAGGCGTGCGATATCATTATCCTGGAGACCGGTCTGGGTGGAAAATACGACTCTACCCGCGCTTCCTGCGCAGTTCCCCTGCTCTGCCTGATTACCAGCATCGGTCTGGATCACACGGCGATTCTGGGAAATCGCCTGGAGGAGATTGCAGAGAATAAGGCGGGAATTCTTCGCCTTGGTACGCGCTGTGTCCTGGGCCCTATGGAGGAGGAAGCCAGCCGGGTGATCCTGAGGCACTGTCGGCAGATGGACATTCCCTTTTGGCAGGTGACAGAGAACAACGCGGAGGATATTTTTCGGGTGCGCGGGCTGACCAGAGAGGATCTGGCGCTGGATGGCGGCTATCAGCTCTACAATGGAGCCTGTGCGATTCTGGCGGCGGAGATCCTGCGTGAGATGGGTGTGACCGGCAGAGAAGTTCGAAGAAAGATGGACAGGGATGGGGGGAGTACGTCGGCGGCGCCGGTTTCCGTGAAACAGGATAAGGGGGCGTATTGTAAGGCCCTGCGCCGCGGTCTGGCGCAGGTCTCATGGCCGGGACGCATGGAGAGGATCAGCTACAGGAACCGTCAGATCCTGATTGATGGAGCGCACAATCCGCAGGGAGTGGATGCCCTGGTCAAAAGTCTGCGAAGACGTTATCCGGACACAGCCTGCGTCTTTATCGTCGGTATTTTGGCAGACAAGGATTACGATCTTATGCTTGAGAGAATTCTTCCGCTGGCAGCAGAGGTAGTCACGGTAACGGTGGCCAGTGATCGGGCTCTGCAGAAAGAGAAGCTGGCTGCTCTGGTTCGCAGCCGGGGAGGCTGTGCTCACAGGGCAGACTCTATTTCAGGAGCCCTGGATCTGGCCGCAGATATCTGTAAAAGAAGAGAGGGACAGGGAATAAAAAGCCCTCTGGTTCTCTTTGGTTCTCTTTATTTTGTGGGTCAGGTTAAGGAGTTTGTGACCGATTCGGGGGAGGAATCGAAAGAGGAAGCAGCGCGGGGGAGAAAAAGCGATATTTAATGCTTTCCTTGCGGGTGTTTTTTCGATACAATGTTGGGCGTAGATGATGCATCGGGCGCCTCTGCGGAGGTGTGTGATGAAAATACGTAATTGCGTGATTTGCGGATTCCTTCTGACAGCGTTAAGTCTGTCATCCTGTGGATGCAGATCCTTTCTTCAATCCAGGGAGTTAAAGCAAGAAGAGACTGATTCGGGGGAGCAAGCCAAAGATACAGACAGAGGGGATAAGCGCGGCGAGAATGCAAAGGCCGGCGAGGACGGAGGGGCTGGGCATTCGCCGGGAGAGGATTTGAAATCCGGAGAGAATTCCAGGGCAAATCAGGCAGAACGCGGCAGGGCAGATCCGGGGAGAATCTGGGTTCAGATTCAGGGAGCCGTGGAGCGTCCCGGAGTCTACTCTCTTCCCGGAAACAGCCGCTTGAAGGATCTGTTGGAGGCGGCAGGCGGCTTTGGCCGGGACGCAGATACAGAGAGAGTGAATCTGGCTGCGCATCTGGAGGATGGCGCCATGTATCGGGTGCCCAGACAGGGAGAAGGGCAGGATTTCCTGTCACAGGAGGGACAGTCTCCAGGGGATTCTCAGACGGGGACAGGCCCTTCCTCCAAGGTCAATATCAACCGTGCCAACCGGGATCAGCTGATGAGCCTGCCGGGGATCGGAGCCGGCAAGGCGGACGCGATTATTGCCTATCGCAGAAAGCACGGAGCATTTGCCAGGAGAGAGGATATCATGAAGATCCCAGGCTTGAAGGCGGCGGCTTACGCTAGGATCAAGGATCGGATCACAGTGAATTGAGGTATGAGATGGCCAAGAAGGTTTTGGTGGTCGACGATGAAAAATTGATTGTGAAGGGGATTCGCTTCTCCTTGGAGCAAGATGAGATGAAGGTCGACTGCGCCTATGATGGTCAGGAGGCTCTGGATATGGCCAGGGAGGGAGACTATGACCTCATTCTTCTGGATGTCATGTTGCCCAGAATGGATGGATTTGAAGTCTGCCGGGCAGTACGTGAGTTCTCCAATGTGCCGATTGTCATGCTGACAGCCAAGGGCGATGATATGGATAAGATCATGGGTCTGGAGTACGGGGCGGATGATTATATTACCAAGCCATTCAATATTCTGGAAGTCAAGGCCAGAATCAAGGCGATTCTGCGCCGGGTCAAGAGTCGGGAAGCGGAGGAGGTGAGCAAAAATGTGGTCACCTCCGGTGAAGTCAGCATGGATACAGATCGCCGGAGCCTTCGAATTGCGGGAGAGGATATCAATCTGACCTCCAAGGAGTTTGATATGCTCCTGCTCCTGGTTAATCATCCGGGCAAGGTTTACTCCAGAGAGTCTCTTCTGCACACGATTTGGGGCAGTGATTATCCGGGGGATGCAAGAACTGTGGATGTGCACATTCGCCGTCTGAGAGAGAAGATCGAGCCTAGCCCCAGTGATCCTAAGTATGTGCACACCAAGTGGGGAGTGGGCTATTATTTTCAGGCCTGAGACTTTCTTTGACATTGTCCGCTGATTTTTTCCCTGCTATACTAATCTCATGAATGCTTTTCGAAGACTCCGGGACCAATTTCACAGGCTGAAACTGCGCTTGATTCTTGTGATTCTACTGGCGGGACTGGTCCCTTATACCGTCGCTTTTTATCTCTACCTCTACGCTTATCGGCAGAACACCATTGCCGTTGAAGAAGTACAGATTCATGCGCAGATGCAGGTTCTGACAGGGGGGATTCTCGATAAAAATTACCTGACAGCTCCCTCGGATCCGGAGATCAACAGTCAGTTGGATACGGTTCGTCAGATTTATGGAGGACGTATTCTGGTGATTGATGATACCCTCCGGGTAATCAAGGATACCAACGGTATCGACAGCGGGAGAACGCTTGTCTGGGAGAATGCGATTCGTTCTCTCAAGGGAGAAGCGCTCAGTTACTATGACAAACAGAATAATTTTTTGACGGTTACCTTGCCCATCCGCAGTACGACGGACACCAGTGCCCCCGTTCACGGGGTTCTCATGGTGGTGCGCTCAATGGATTATATGAATCAGTCTCTGGATCAGATGACCGCTCCCGGAATCATAGGTTTTGTTATTCTGGGATTCATTCTGCTGGGGATTGCCGCCTGGACAGCGGAATATGCCATTCGTCCTCTCAGGACTATTGAAGAAGCGCTGGATAAGACCAAAAATGGAATTACCTCGTCGGATCTGAAGGATTTAGATTATGCGGAGGCAGAGGAACTGGCAGGTCATTTTAATGATTTCCTGGGCCGCATGCAATCGGTGGAGGCTTCCAGGCAGGAGTTTGTATCCAATGTCTCTCATGAGCTTAAGACACCCTTAACTTCCATGAAAGTTCTGGCAGATTCGATTAACAGTATGGAGGGGGCTCCTACGGAATTGTATCAGGAATTCATGCGGGATATGAGTCACGAAATTGACCGGGAGACCAAGATTATCAATGACCTTCTCTCTCTGGTCCGTCTGAACAAGACGGGAATCACCATGAACATCACATCCGTCAACATGAATGACCTGATTGAATCCATCCTGCACCGTGTTCGTCCGATCGCGGACCGGCAGGAGGTGGAACTGGTCTTTGAATCCTTCCGTCCGGTTTTCTGCGAGATTGATGAGACCAAGTTCTCTCTGGCCATTACGAATCTGGTAGAGAATGCTGTCAAATACAACAATCCCGGGGGCTGGGTGCACGTCTCTTTGAATGCTGATCACCAGTATTGTTTCGTGACGGTTGAAGACAATGGAATGGGAATTCCGCAGGATTCGCTGGATCGTATCTTTGAGCGTTTTTATCGGGTGGACAAGTCCCATTCCAGAGAGATCGGCGGCACCGGTCTTGGTCTGGCAATCACGCGAAATGCGATCCACATGCACCACGGAGAAGTTCGTGTGGCTTCCGAGTTGGGGCAGGGGACAACGTTTGATGTCCGCATTCCGCTGACTTATATCGTGGATCCAGAGGAGAATGTCATTGCCAGACGGGCAGATGAGATCCCGGAGAAGAGGAGCGGAGAATGAGAAGAAGGATCAGGAACAGGTTCATCGCTCTTGCCCTGACTATGAGTATGGCGCTTGGTCTTCTGACAGCCTGCGGAAGTGATCCAAAAGAAAAGCAGGTCTACTACATGGATGTGGCGGGGAATGCATTAAAGACCAGTCATTACAAGCTGAAGACAAAAGACACAGAAGGACAGATCGGGGAATTATTGGCTGCCCTGAAGCAGGCTCCGGATACAGCCAGGGAAATCAGTGCCATGCCCAGAGATCTGGAGGTGATTTCGCATCGTCTGGATGGGGAGCACCTGTTTGTGGATTTCAACACCGCTTATGATCGAATCACCGGTCCAAATGAGGTTCTCATGCGGTCGGCGGTTGTTAAGACACTTTTGCAGATTGATGGTATCCGTTCGGTGACCTTTACAGTACAGGGAAAGGCCCTGACAAATGCAGACGGCAGTGAGATTGGCGCCATGAATGCCGACACCTTTATGGATTTCGGAGGTGATGCGGAGGACGCTATGGTTCGGCGAACCTTCACCCTCTACTATGCCAGCAGGGATGGGCAGAGTCTGGTCAAAGAGAAGAGAGAGATTTATTACAACAGCAACCTTTCACCGGAGAAGCTGGTGATGGAATATCTGATGACCAATCCTCACGCGGACGATGCCATCAGTCCGATTCCGGACAGTACCAAATTGCTCAATATCAATGTAAATCGCGGGGTCTGCTATCTGAATCTGGATGAGAATTTTCTCAATGCCACGGATAAGATTTCACAGCAGGTCGTTATTTATTCAATCGTCAACTCTCTCTGTGAGTTGAGCGAGATATCCAGTGTACAGATCGCGATCAACGGAGAGATGAATTCCATCTTCCGCGGGGACAAGCTGTCCAATTCTTATACACCCAACTTCGATATGGTGACTTCCGGCGCCAGATAGGCGCGAGGAGGTGGCCTATGCTTAGAGCCAGGCCCCTGGTCATTATGGCCTTGAGTTTACTTGCGGGAATCCTTGCTGCGCGGTCGCTTGGCGCGCACGGCACATTCCTGACTCTACTTGCGGTATCTGCTGTCTTAGCAGCTCTTCTGATCTCGGTTCGGCTTGTCAAAAAGAGCAGGAAGATTACCGTTTTATTTTTGCATAGGAGGAAACGGGGCAGACGGATGAAATGGAAGTTTGCTCTGGTCGCCTGTGCCTTTTTTCTCCTTGGATTCGTGCGCTGCCAGATCCTTCTGGAGCATCAGCTGCGGATCATGCAGAGCCTGACAGAAGGGCAGGAGATCATAATCCGGGGGAGGGTCTATGCTTTCGAACCGAGAAAGAAGGGAGCTCGGATACTCCTGGGACAGGTCCAGATCCAGGCGAGGGAAGGGGGGCAGGAATGGGAACTCGGGAAAATCTATGTCGATGATTGGATCGGGTCCATCGGTCAAGGGGGGATACGCCCTGAACTGGGAGACAGGGTCTGCGTCAGCGGTTTTTACAGTCCCGGTCAGACTGCCACCAATGAAGGCGGCTTTGATGGAAGATCCTGTGAATATGGCAGAGGGATCTATGGACATTTAAGGAAGGCGGCCAACTTCGTTCGGCTTACGGAGGGCTCCCGTCATCCATACTGGTATCTGAGGCAGATGCTTGAGAGGCTGCGGTCAGGACTGGAGAGGGTCTTTGACAGGAATCTGCCGGCGGAAGAGGCGGGACTTCTCTCTGCCATGGCGCTGGGAATCAAGAGCAGCCTGGACACAGAGGCCAGAGACCTCTTTGCTCGATCAGGACTGTCTCACATCCTGGCCATCTCCGGTCTGCATGTCTTTCTTCTGGGATCCCTTCTTCTTCGCCTGTTGAGGCATCTGCGGCTTACGCTGCCCCTGGCCTCTTTTCTTTCCGGCATCGGGATCATTGCTTACGGTATGATGACCGGGAACGCTGTTTCCACACAAAGGGCAGTGTGGATGTACCTGATTCTGCTTCTGGGGAAATGCCTGGGAGAGACTTATGATTCTATGTCTGCGCTGGCGATGGCTGCACTTGTGATTCTGATCCCCAATCCCATGGCTCTGGGAGATCTGAGTTTTCAGTTCTCATTCACTGCGATTCTGGGGATGCAGCTTGTGGCGAGGCCTATGCAGAAGCGCTACCGATCTGCTTGTGCAAAGAGATTTGAAAAGAGGCAGCATCAGCTTCTTCGAATGCGCCGATGGCAGCTGCCGTGGAATCAGGGGAGGGATCGCATGCCTCACCGTTATCAAGCCAGCCTGACAGAGCACATTTTAGGCCAGATGATCCTGGCTCTGGGAATCCAGATAGCTTCCCTGCCTCTGCTTGCTTTTTGTTACAGCGAGATCCCTCTCTATGTGTTTTTTCTCAATTTACTTCTGCTGCCTCTTTTGGGGCTTCTCCTGGGAAGCGGTTTGCTGGGAGGGGTTCTTGGGCTGGCGGCAGCGGGAGCGGTGTTTCTGAAGCCGCTAATGAGTCTCTGTCTGGGATTCTGCCATTGCCTGATCTACTTCTTTGAATGGAGCTCTGATCTGAGCCTGCACCTGCCCTGGGCAAGAGTAATTACAGGGAAGCCTCCGATTTGGCTGATATTTCTCTACTATGGGGGCCTGTTCTATTTTCTGTATGAAAGGGGAATTCTGTATGAGAGGGGGAGAAAAAGATCTGTTTCTCCCTGGCAGAAGGTCTTTCAGGGCCATGCATGCAGTCACCGAGTCCGACGGACGATTTCTGCGGGGATTGCCCTTGCCCTTTTTCTCGCGCCATCGATGTTATGGTCTGTCAGTCTGCCTCATCTGGCCAAAGCCGAATTTACCATGTTGGATATTGGTCAGGGAGATGGCCTGTACTTCTGTGATGGGAGGGGAGGACATTACATGATTGACGGCGGGTCGACCAGCCTGGATCAGGTGGGGAAACAGCGCATTCTTCCGTTCCTTAAAGCAAGGGGGATTCGGCGGATTCACTACTGGTTTGTAAGCCATACGGATCTGGATCATATCAGCGGACTGGAAGAAGCATTAATGGAAAGATATCCGATACAAAATCTTGTTTTTTCCGCCAATATGCCCCATGCCGATAAGGGAAGAAATCCAGCGTATGAAAGGCTTGCTGCTCTGGCCAGGAGAAATGGATGCCGAGTTCTGCTCTGGGATCAGGGAGATCAGCTTGTCGCGGGCACTGACAGTAAAGAGGATGGTCAGCTCTTGGTGCGCTGTCTGGGACCTGACAGAGATTTCTCAGCCAGAGGGGCCAATGAGAACAGTCTGATTCTGTCAATTGTCATGCCCGGGCTCTCTGTTTTCAGCGCCGGAGATATTGGGAGAGAGCAGGAAGAAATCCTGCTGCGCCGGGGCATTCCCCTTGGTGAAAGGAAGAAGGGAGATCTCTCTTTGTACAAGGCCTCCCATCATGGAAGCAACGGGGCCAACAGCCGGGAAATTCTGCAGAAGCTGAAGCCGGATCTGATCTGGATCAGTGCCGGGATCAGAAATCGCTATGGGCATCCGGGAAAGGAGACCCTGGAGCGGATGAGGAAGATGGGCTGTCACATTGACCGAACAATGCATCAGGGGCAGATGACCCTGCAGAGAGAGGGAAGGGCATGGAAATATCGGGTTCGCTTTCCGTGAAATCCTCTTCTCCTGCGCCTGGACTGGGAGCAAAAGAGGAGGGCAGATCAGAGCAGCTGATCCTCACTGATCGCCTGTGCGTGTTCGATCAGAGTTCGATAGTGGTCCAGCCCTTTCGGATCATCCAGGGGGTGGATGGAGCACTCGCCTGAGGACTTCTCGACTAATACGGGGCCATATTTTCCGTAGCTGCAGGCAGTATAGCCGTCTTTGGTGGCGAGAAGGCAGGCGGGATTGTCTTCTGGGGCGTCTGCCTGGGCCCTGTGGAAGAGGACAGTCCAAAATCCTCCCTTCTTCTCTGGCAGTGCGGGCAGTTCTGCAGGATCTGCATTCCGGGGAAGAAAGTCGAAAATATAATAGCGATGACATACCCAGGCGTGATAGAAAAGGTTCTCGGCGGGGGCCAGCCGATCAATATAGTTTTGGGCGAGCTGATAGGCTTCATGGGCATTTGCGACGCTCTGATGCATAATGTTCTCCTTAAAAGGCTCTGCCGTCTGCGGCGTGAATACGCTGGGCGCGGCAAAGACGGGCTGAGTCTGTGATTTGTCACATGAATTTTCTATCATTATAAGCGCTTTTTCCGTCAGTTGCCTGATGAACTTTTAAAAAGCGCGTTTTTTTCGACGAGTGTTTTGGACTTTTGAAGAGAGAGTATTCGACCTTCGGCTGATTGACTTGCGTGGATCGGGATTTTACAATGATTTTTATGCAGATCATCAATCAGGATATTAAGACGGGACAATTTCACAGGGCCTATCTGCTCTATGGAGAAGAGGACTATCTCAAACTCCAGTATCGGGATCGGCTGGTCAGAGCTCTGACGGGAGGCCAGGAGAGTTTGAACTTCAATCGGCTGGAGGGAGAGGGCTGCGACGTAAAGAGCCTGATTGACCTGGCTCAGACAATGCCCTTTTTGGCGGAACACCGCTGTATTCTGGTCATGGAATCCGGTTTCTTTAACAGCAGCAACGATGAATTGGCAGCTTATCTTGAGACTGTGCCTGAGACGGCGGTACTTATTTTTGTCGAGAAGACTGTCAGAAAATCGACCAGGCCCTTTAAGGCCATGATGAAGTATGGCTGTGCCTGTGAGTTCTCAAAACCTGACGAGAGAACCCTTATGCAGTGGATCGGGGGTCGTCTGGCCAAGGAGAAGAAGACCATGTCACCCGAGGCGTGGAGGGAATTCTTCCTGCGAAGCGGGGAGAATATGGAGAATATGGAACGGGAGTATGAGAAGCTTGTGACCTACTGCCTGAATAAAGAGCGTATTGAACTCGATGATGTCAGGACAATCACAACCCGTCCTCTAAATAACCGTGTGTTTGATCTGATTGATGCGATGGCGAGGCGGGACAGCAGGCGGCTTTTTGATTGCTATGCGGATATGATTGCGGCGAAGGAACCGCCGCTTCGCATTCTCAGTCTGATAGAACGTCAGTTTATCCAAATGCTGGCGGTGCGCCAGATGTCATCAGACCACCTGTCGGATCAGGCGATCGGGCAGAAAATGGCTGTCTCCCCCTATATTGTTGGGAAGATTCGTCGCAATTCAGGGGCCTATAGTCAGGAACAGATCAGACAGCTGCTTTCGGATGCTTCTGATATGGAGGAGAGAATTAAAACCGGGAGGATTACGGATCGGATGGGAGTGGAACTGCTGATGATGCGTTATGCCAAGTGAAGCGGCATGCTGCAAGCCGGTTCGTAGATGGGATGAAGCACTTTCCCCGGCTTATGGGCTCATAAATAAAGGGGATTAAGTCTTGACAGGCCTTCCGATGGAAAGTATCATATACGAGTATGTTTACATTGAACTGTCCGTGTCCGGCTACAATGTAACTAATGATTTTTCTATAAGAAACATTCGATTTACATTGGAGGTAATCTAAATTGGCTAACATTAAGTCCGCAAAGAAGAGAGTACTCGTAACTGCTACCAAGACCGCCCGCAATAAGGCGATCAAGTCAGAGGTGAAGACCTACGTCAAGAAGGTTGACGCGGCTCTTGCGGCTGAGGACAAGGACGCAGCTCTTGCAGCGCTCAAAGAGGCTACCGGTGTGATCGCCAGAGCATGCTCTAAGGGTGTTTATCACAAGAATACCGCAGCCCGCAAGGTGTCTCGTCTCAGCAAGGCTGTCAACAAGCTCGCTTAATCAATCGGACGAGAAGAGGCGCAGGGCACTCCGGCGCCGAAGGAATGAAGGATAAGAGAGTCAACAGCCCGTCATCTGTTGACTCTCTTTTTGTTCGCAACAATGAAACGATACATGAGGAGCAAGTTCATGGGAATCGACCAGAGTAAAATCCGCAATTTCTGTATTGTGGCTCACATTGATCATGGCAAGTCCACCCTGGCGGATCGGATCATTGAGATGACCGGAACTCTGACTAAGAGGGAGATGCAGGAGCAGGTTCTGGATACGATGGACCTGGAGCGGGAGCGGGGCATCACGATCAAATCGCAGGCGGTCAGAGTGATCTATCGCGCCAGGAATGGGGAGGAGTATATCTTCAACCTGATCGATACGCCGGGACATGTGGATTTCAATTATGAGGTCTCCCGCGCCCTGGCGGCCTGTGATGGAGCTGTTCTGGTCGTTGACGCGACCCAGGGGGTTGAGGCCCAGACATTGGCCAACGTATATCTGGCTCTGGATCATGATCTGGAGGTTCTTCCCGTCATCAATAAGATTGACCTGCCGTCTGCCGATCCGGAGCGGGTCAAGAATGAGGTGGAGGATGTGATCGGTCTGGACTGCCAGGATGCCCCGCTGGTGTCCGCCAAGACCGGCTTGAATGTTAAGGACGTTCTGGAGGCGATCGTCTGCCATCTGCCGGCTCCGCAGGGAGATAAGACAGCTCCTCTGAAGGCTCTGATCTTCGATTCTCTCTATGATCCCTACAAGGGGGTGATTGTCTTCATTCGTCTGAAAGAAGGCCGCGTGAGAGCGGGGGATAAGGTCCTTATGATGGCCACCGGCTTCCGTTGTGAAGTGGTGGAGGTGGGATATTTTGGCGCCGGCCAGTTTATTCCCTGTGAGGAACTGGAAGCAGGCATGGTAGGTTACTTTACCGCTTCGATCAAGGATTTAAGAGAGACCCGGGTAGGCGATACGGTGACCTCGGCAGACCGGCCGACAGCACAGGCGCTGCCTGGCTATAAGAAGGTTCAGCCAATGGTCTATTCCGGAATTTATCCGGCGGATTCCGCAAAATATCCGGAGCTTCGTGAGGCTTTGGAGAAGCTTCAGCTCAACGACGCCGCCCTGCAGTTTGAACCTGAGACCTCCGCGGCCCTGGGCTTTGGCTTTCGCTGCGGCTTTCTGGGACTTCTGCACCTGGATGTGATTCAGGAGCGTCTGGAGAGAGAGTATAAGCTTGATCTGGTGACGACTGCTCCCGGTGTTGTCTATCGAATTCATAAGACGGATGGAAGCCTGATGGAACTGACCAATCCATCCAACCTGCCGGATCCGTCTGAGATCGATTATATGGAGGAGCCTGTTGTCGATGCGGAGATTATGGTCACATCCGATTACATCGGAGCCATTATGGACCTGTGCCAGGAGCGCCGCGGCCAGTATGTCAGCATGGAATATATCGAGGAGGGCAGGGCTCAGCTTCGCTATACCCTGCCCCTCAACGAAATCATTTATGATTTCTTCGATGTCTTGAAGTCCAGAAGCCGGGGTTATGCCTCTCTCGATTACGAGATGAGGGGCTATCAGAGGTCAGACCTGGTCAAGCTGGATATGCTGATTAATAAGGAACAGGTGGATGCTCTGTCCTTCATTGTGTTCTCCGGTACCGCCTATGAACGGGGGAGGAAGATGTGTGAGAAGCTCAAGGAGGAGATCCCCAGGCATCTTTTTGAGATCCCCATTCAGGCAGCTGTCGGAGGCAAGGTGATCGCCAGAGAGACGGTTCGGGCCATGCGCAAGGATGTTCTGGCCAAATGTTATGGAGGAGATATTTCCCGTAAGAGAAAGCTTCTTGAGAAACAGAAAGAGGGGAAGAAGCGCATGCGGCAGGTGGGCAGCGTAGAAATTCCGCAGGAGGCATTTATGGCGGTTCTCAGACTGGATTCGGACGACTGAGGTCCGGGCAAGGGGGCGCTGTTCGTGAAAGATCAGATGGTCGGCCCGGCCGCAGATTTGTGGCAGGATTGTCTGAGAGGACGGTTGGAACAGGTAAAGAGAAGGAGCAAGGCCCGTGGAACCCTTGGAGCTCTATATACACATCCCTTTTTGTGTAAAAAAATGTTTATACTGCGATTTCAATTCTCATTCGGGCGGGCCTGAAGAACAGGCGGCTTATGTCGATGCCCTGGTCAGGGAAATGGACTGGTGGGGCAGGCTGATCGGCGGGAGACGGCTGACCAGTGTTTTTGTGGGGGGAGGGACTCCTTCCTGGCTGGATTATCCTCTGATGGGACAGATCTTTGCGGCGGTTCGCAGGAATTTTTCTCTGACCGAAGATGCTGAGATCAGTCTGGAAGTCAATCCCGGAACTGCGACAGGCGAGGCGCTGACTGCTTATCGCAGAATGGGGATCAATCGTATCTCGATCGGCCTGCAGTCAGCCAACGACGAGGAACTGGCCCTGTTGGGAAGAATTCATACCTGGAATGATTTCCTGCGCACTTTTGAAAATGTCCGGGCAGCCGGTTTTTCCAATGTCAATGTAGATGTTATGACTGGCCTGCCTCTGCAGACGGAGGATAGACTCAAGAAAACACTGCAAATGGTGACCATGCTTCGGCCGGAACATATTTCCGCCTATTCTCTGATTGTAGAACCAGGTACACCCTTCTATGAGAAGTATGCCGGGGATCTTGCCAGAAGAGAAAGGGGAGAGAAGACACTAGAACTGCCGGATGATAATCTGGAGTATGCCCTCTATGATTTGGCGAGGACCTTTTTGAGGGGACGGGGATACGGGCAGTATGAGATCTCTAATTATGCCAAAGAGGGCTGTGCCTGCCGCCATAACCTGGGGTACTGGGAGCGAAAGCCCTATCTGGGACTGGGAGTGGGGGCGGCTTCTCTGCTCTATGATTCCTTCATGGATATATCCCCGGCCGCAGGAAAGGGAGCGGCACAGAGAATTTCCGCCTACCCCAACCTGCGTTTTTCCAATATCCGGGAGACAGACCGCTATATTGATCTCTGGAGGAACTATGACCCCAGGCAGCAGGCAGACCTGGATGAAGTTCTGGCGGATGCGCCCTGGATTGATTCAAAGACGGTGCAGAAACTGACCTGTCGGGAGGCCATGGAAGAGTTTCTCTTTCTGGGGCTGCGCAAAACCGCAGGCATACAGGAGACAGATTTCTTCAACGTTTTCGGGCTTCCCGTCGGCAGCGTCTATGGACCCGTCCTGGAGAGTCAGACAAAGCGGGGGCTGGTGAGCCGGGAAGGGGGGCGGATCGCTCTCACGAGGAAAGGGACAGATATTTCCAACCAGGTGTTGGCGGAGTATTTGCGCTGAACGGATGTGCATAACAACGTTCCCGTATATATAAACACAGTGCAGAGGGACTTTTGCGCTGCAATCCCGGCACGGTATTGAAAAAAGTGAGAGAAGGGATTGCTGCATTTGTCAGTCCTGTCTGCTTATATTGACAGGTATCAGCCGCAACTCTACAATAAAAATAGTTGTAGCACTCGAGAGGACAGAGTGCTAGTGCCAGAAGAGAGGAGAAATCTATGGAAGATTCCAGGCAGGATATCGAGGAGCTCTCCGAGCGCAAGTCAAAGATCCTCAATGCGATTATTCAGAATTACCTGGAGTCCGGAGAGCCGGTCGGCTCAAGGACGATTTCCAAGTTAGAGGGCGTCAGTCTGAGCTCCGCTACGATTCGCAACGAGATGAGCGACTTAGAGGAGATGGGCTACATCATTCGCCCCCACACCTCGGCCGGCCGGATCCCGACGGATCAGGGCTATCGCTTCTATGTGGATCACCTGATGGCAGAGAAGGACCAGGAGGTCACAGAGCTCAAGGACTTCGTGATCCAGAAGACGGAGAAGATGGATAAGGTCTTACAGCAGGTCGCCAAATTTTTGGCCAATACCACGCAGTACACCTCCCTGATCTCCGCGCCGGCTGTGAGCAAGAATCGGATTAAGTTCCTCCAACTCTCTCAGGTTAATGAGCACCAGATCCTGGCCGTCATCATGATGGAAGGCAATATGGTCAAGAGCCGCCTGATTGAGGTCAAGAGCATTCTGAGCGGTGAGAATCTCCTGAAGCTCAATATGCTGCTCAACAATAGCCTGAATGGGCTGACCGCGCAGGAAATCAATCTGACTACGATCAGCAGGATGCAGGAGCAGGCGGGAATTCACGAGGATATTGTGGCAGAGGTCTTAAAGACCATTCCGGAGACGCTGCGTGAGGATGACGGACTGGAGATCTATACGTCCGGAGCTACCAATATTTTCAAATACCCGGAGCTGTCTGACGCGCAAAAGGCCTCGACCTTCATCTCTACCTTTGAGGAGAAGGGACAATTGGCGGAGCTGATCAATGACGTGCAGGAGCAGAGCGCTAACAATCCCGATTCGACGGGGATCCAGGTCTATATCGGAAGCGAATCCCCCATGGGGAATATGCCGGACTGCTCAGTTGTGACAGCCAACTATGACCTGGGTGACGGAGTCAAGGGGACGATCGGTATCGTGGGACCCAAGCGAATGGACTACGCCAAGGTGATGGGCAGTCTTAAAGAGCTCAAGAGCAAGCTCTCCGAGATCATGGAGGATGCCCGGGAATAAAGAGAACAGAGTTTGTTAGTGCAACAGCTTTTCTGTCATCGGATGATGCAGAGAAGCTGTATTTTGCAGAAACAGCACATGATGCGGGAGTCATCGCAGACGAAGCGTTTGCTGTATTTCAGATTGCAGGATATATGGCAAGTGACGTTAAGTGAAAAACTTAAGAATTTGAGTTGACACGACCTGGAGCTGGTGTTATCTTAATGCATGAAGATATTAGCACTCATCAATATCGAGTGCTAATTGAAACAAATCCCAGGGTTGCAGACCCGAGAAAGGTGGTAGTTTTTTGGCTGAAGAGAAGAAGACTCCAAAGAGCAGCAATGAAGAGGCTGTGAAAGAAGCCGTAAGAGAGGCCAGAGAAGAAGCGAAGAAGCAGGAAAAGGCCGGTGAGAACGGGGAAACAGCAGAAGAAACTGCTGGACCTGAGGATATTGAGGAAGCTGTCAGGACAGAAGCGGATGGTGAGATTGGGAGAGAGGCAGACCCCCCAACCAGGGACGCCGTCGAAGCTGCGGATACCGCAGAAGCGGACCCCGGGCCAAAAGAGAGCGGGAAGGGAATCTTTCACAAGAAGAAGGATCCGAGAGATGAGAAGATCGCCGAGCTCACAGACCGGGTGACCCGTCAGATGGCTGAATTCGACAATTTCCGCAAGCGAACGGAGAAAGAGAAGAATGCCAGCTTTGAGATGGGCGCTTCGGCCATTGTCGAGAAGATTCTCCCTGTGGTTGACAACTTCGAGCGCGGATTGAGTCTCTTGCCGGAAGGAGAGGCAGATGCCTTTGCGGAGGGCATGGACAAGATTTATAAGCAGCTGATCACGACTCTGGCAGATCTGGGAGTCAGTCCCATTGAGGCTTTGGGGCAAACCTTCGATCCAGAGCTTCACAATGCAGTGATGCATGTGGATGACGAGAATGCCGGTGAGAACGAGATCGTGGAGGAATTACAAAAGGGATACCGTTTTCACGACCGGGTCATCCGCCACAGCATGGTCAAGGTGGCCAACTAAAGAGGCTGGTACAGATTATCTGATTTTTATAATTCAAAAATGATTTCAGGAGGAAAAAATTATGGGCAAGATTATTGGAATTGATTTAGGAACAACAAACAGCTGTGTCGCTGTTATGGAGGGCGGACAGCCCAACGTCATCCCCAACAAGGAGGGGTCCAGAACGACACCCTCAATCGTGGCATTTACCAAGAGCGGAGAGCGTCTGGTCGGCGAACCGGCCAAGAGACAGGCTGTGACCAACGCGGAGAAGACCATTTCTTCGATCAAGAGAGATATGGGAACGGATAACGGCCGTGTCATCGACGGCAAGAAGTATTCGCCCCAGCAGATATCCGCGATGATTCTCTCCAAGCTCAAGGACGATGCCGAGAATTATCTGGGTGAGAAGGTGACAGAGGCGGTCATCACGGTTCCGGCATACTTTAATGACGCGCAGCGTCAGGCGACCAAGGACGCGGGAAAGATCGCGGGCCTGGATGTCAAGAGAATCATCAATGAGCCGACGGCAGCTGCTTTGGCCTACGGACTGGACAACGAGAAAGAGCAGAAGATCATGGTTTATGATCTGGGCGGCGGTACCTTTGATGTCTCAGTCATTGAGATCGGAGACGGTGTCATTGAGGTCCTTTCTACCAATGGTGACACCCATCTGGGAGGCGATGATTTCGACAATGCCGTTGTCGACTGGATGCTCTCTGAGTTCCAGAAGGCTGAGGGCGTAGACCTCTCCGGAGACAAGATGGCTATGCAGAGACTCAAGGAGGCTGCTGAGAAGGCCAAGAAGGAGCTCTCTTCCGCAACGACCACCAATATCAACCTGCCCTTCATTACGGCTACGGCTGAGGGGCCCAAGCACTTTGATATGGATCTGACCAGAGCCAAGTTCGATGAGTTGACCCATGACCTGGTTGAGAGGACGGCGGTTCCGGTTCAGAACGCGCTTCGCGATGCCGGTCTTTCCATGAGCGATCTCTCCAAGGTTCTTCTGGTCGGCGGATCCACTCGTATCCCGGCGGTACAGAAGAAGGTTGAGGAGCTGACAGGCAAGGAGCCTTCCAAGAACCTGAATCCCGATGAGTGCGTTGCAATCGGCGCTTCCATCCAGGGAGGCAAGCTGGCAGGAGATGCCGGTGCCGGTGATATTCTTCTTCTGGATGTCACCCCCCTGTCTCTTTCCATTGAGACGATGGGCGGTGTCGCTACCCGTTTGATCGAGAGGAATACGACGATCCCTACCAAGAAGAGTCAGATTTTCTCCACTGCAGCAGATAATCAGACTGCAGTAGATATCAACGTCGTTCAGGGTGAGCGTCAGTTTGCCAGAGACAACAAGTCTCTCGGCCAGTTCCGCCTGGATGGAATCCCTCCGGCGCAGCACGGTGTTCCCCAGATCGAAGTTACTTTCGATATTGATGCCAATGGCATCGTGACCGTATCCGCTAAGGATCTCGGCACAGGCAAGGAGCAGCATATCACGATTACCGGCGGTTCCAACATGTCTGATGCGGATATTGAGAAGGCCGTTAAGGAGGCTCAGGAGTATGAGGCTCAGGATAAGAAGCGCAAGGAGGCGGTTGACACCAGAAATGAGGCAGATTCCTTCGCCTTCCAGACTGAGAAGGCCTTAGAGGAGGTCGGAGACAAGCTTGACGCGGCCGATAAGTCAGCTGTTGAGGCTGATATAAAGGCACTTCGGGATCTCCTGAATCAGTATACACAGCCGGAGGAACTCTCAGACGCGCAGGTGGGCGAGATCAAGGCTGCTCTTGAGAAGCTGCAGGGTTCTGCCCAGAAGGTCTTCTCCAAGATGTATGAGCAGCAGGCAGCGGCCCAGCAGGGACAGGCTGCAGGCGGTCCTGAGGCGGGCGCACAGGCAGGAAATACTGCGGATGGCAATGATGATGTTGTCGATGCGGATTTCAAGGAAGTTTAATTAAATCATGGCAGATAAGAGAGATTTTTATGAGGTGCTGGGCGTCGACAGAAATGCCGACGACGCAGCTCTGAAAAGAGCATATCGCAAGCTTGCCAAGAAATATCACCCGGATTCTCACCCGGGGGACAAGGTGGCAGAGGAGAAGTTCAAGGAGGCCTCAGAGGCCTATGCCATCCTCTCGGATCCGGACAAACGCCGCCAGTACGATCAGTTCGGTATGGGAGCTTTCGAGGGCAACGGAGCCGGCGGAGCCGGAGGTTTTGATTTCTCCGGTATGGACTTTGGAGATATCTTCGGAGATCTCTTCGGCGGTTTTGGGAGCTTTGGCGGCTTCGGCGGATCCTCCGCCCAGCGCGGTCCCCATAAGGGGGCGAACGTTCACGCGTCTGTTCGCATCAGCTTCGAAGAGGCTGTCTTCGGTGTGGTTAAGGAACTGGATCTGAACCTGAAGGAGGAGTGTCCGACCTGTCATGGCTCAGGCTGCAGGCCGGGAACAGGCAAGAAGACCTGCTCCAAATGCGGAGGTAAGGGCAGGGTTGTTATGACCCAGCAGTCCATGTTCGGCACCGTGCAGAACGTGACGACCTGTCCCGATTGCGGAGGCAGCGGGCAGGTGATCGAGAGCCCATGCCCGGACTGTCACGGGAGCGGATATATCACCAGACGCAAGAAGATACAGGTCAATATACCCGCCGGTATCGACAATGGACAGTCCGTTCGTATTCGCGACAAGGGTGAGCCGGGGACAGGCGGAGGCCCCAGAGGGGACCTTCTGGTTGAGGTCCGGGTTTCCGGGCATCCTATTTTCCAGAGAAACGGCTTCGATCTCTACTCATCCGCTCCGATCACGTACGCCCAGGCGGCAATCGGAAGCGATGTCGAGATTGACACCATTGATGGCAAGGTGATCTACACGGTGAAGCCCGGGACACAGACGGATACGAGAATCCGTCTGCGGGGAAAGGGCGTTCCCACTCTGCGCAACAAGAATGTGCGCGGCGACCACTATGTCACCTTGGTGGTACAGACGCCGACCCATCTGACGGAAGAGGCCAAGGAGGCACTTCGCCATTTCGATGAGCTCTCCGGAGCAAGTCTTAAGTCCGCGTCAAATCCCAAGCCGAGAAAGAAGGGCTTTCGGGAGAAGATGCAGGAGATGAAGGATAAGTTCGACGACGCGATGGAATAATTGACAGGATCCCAGTATCAGGATTCTTATATAAAGACAGAGAGCACAGCTTTCTTCCTTTTGATTTTATCGAGAGGAAGCGGCTGTGTTCTTTTTTCCATGACAATGAACGACAGGAGGATCGCCCTTTTTGATCGGACCAGGAAGTCAGGAGGCGCTTTTTGGCCCGTTTGAAGTGCTGAATTCGGGATAAAACCGACCAAATCCAGGTTTTACCCGACATAATGACGATGGATTTAAAAAAATAGTTGAAATGTGTGAGCATTTTGCATAATATAAGAGTGTAAGTTGTGTGAACGCTTGGAAACGTTTACAAGATATGTGCTTTTATGGAGGGAACTATGAAAAGTAAAAAACTTGCAGCACTTGGCCTGACCGCGTTGATGGGGTTTTCTGCATTGACAGGCTGCGCTGGCGGTAAGACGTCAGACAAGAATACGAAAACGGAATCAAAGGAAGCAACGCTTACCGTCTGGTCACCATCAGAGGATCAGTCTGAGGAGCAGGGCAACTGGCTCAAGAAGGAGTTGGATGCATTCCAGCAGGCACATCCGGAGTGGAAGCTTACCTTTAATACCGGCGTATGCCCTGAGGGTGATGCCAAGAATCTTGTAGCCTCAGATCCGGGAGCGGCAGCCGACGTATTCATGTATGCTAATGATCAGATTCCCGACCTGCTCAAGGCCAACGCTCTGGCAGAGCTGGGAGGATCAACGGTTGAGGCAATCAAGAAGAATAACGATGCGACGACCGTCAGCACGGTTACCTATAACAATTCGATCTACGGTGTCCCTTTCACGGGCAATACCTGGTTTCTGTATTATGACAAGCGTGTCTTCTCCGCAGACGACGCCAAGAACCTCGATACCATGTTGAAGAAGGGTAAGGTCGGTTTCCCCTTATCCAATTCATGGTATTTCGCCTCTACCTACGTGGCAAACGGCTGCACTCTGTTCGGCAAGGACGGAACAGACGGCAAGGCTGGTATTGACTTTGGCGGAGACAAGGCGACAGCAGTCACCAATTACCTGATTGATCTTGCTAAGAACCCCAACTTCAAGGATGCCAATGGCCTGTCAGCAAGTACCCTGGGAGACGGAACAATTAATGCTCTCTTCTCAGGTTCCTGGGATTATAAGTCCGTTGTAGACGCTCTCGGCCAGGAGAATGTAGGAATTGCCGTACCCCCCAAGTTCAACTTAAACGGCAAGGAAGTGCAGATGAAGGCCTTCGCGGGTTCCAAGGCAATCGGTGTCAACCCCAACAGCAAGAATTCTGAGATTGCTGTTGCTCTGGCAGCCTTCCTGGGAAGCTCCAAGGCACAGCAGGATCACTATGATCTTCGCAAGGTAATTCCTTCCGATACCACGCTGAAGGTTTCCGATGATCTGTCAAAGGTACAGATGAGCACCATCGAGAATTGCGCAATTGTTCAGCCCCTGCAGTCCGGTATGGGCCAGTATTGGACGCCCGCAGAATCTATGGGTAAGGAGATCATTGCCGGCACAGTAACGCATGATAATGCCGCTGAGAAGACGGAGAGCATGAACAAGGCCATGAATACAGCTGCCGTTCAATAACATTGCATTTACTGATGGAAGGAATGCGGTTGGCATTACAGCCGCATTCCTCTTTTCTTATAGAATTGGATGAATTGTATGGAAAATAAAATGCAAAGTAAAATTCCACTCTCGAAGGCGATTGCCGCCGGAGATATACAGACGAAGTTATCCATCCCCTTCATGGGACTTGGGATATTTCTCAAGGGGCAGAAGATCAAGGGCGGTCTTATTTTTCTGCTGGAAGTTGCTTTTGTGCTCTATATGGCTACTTCCGGAGGCTATGCTTTATCTATGTTGCCTTCACTCGGTAACTCGGCCCAGCAGAAGGTCTGGAACGAAGCAAAGCAGATCTACGAGTACTCAG
The DNA here is from genome assembly GCA_027682585.1 of Lachnospiraceae bacterium AF51-6-b8A. Lineage (GTDB taxonomy): Bacteria > Bacillota > Clostridia > Lachnospirales > Lachnospiraceae > Shuttleworthia. The sequence continues at coordinate 345,308 of JAQCZH010000001.1, forward strand.
CCGGGGATAATTCACAGCTGATTCTTCTGTCCGGGATCGTGACCTGTTTTGTGATCGTAGGATTTATCCTCCTGTGGATTATGCAGATCAAGCAGGCATATCGTCTGCAACTGCAAAAAGAAAACAATGTCCATGTCAAGACCTTCGCCGAGGATATCAGATCTCTCTTCGATGAGAACCTGCACATCACCCTGATGTCTCTGCCATGCATCGGTATTTTGGTGTTCAATATTGTGCCTCTGGTTTACATGATCAGTATGGCCTTCACCTCCTATTCCAAGGAAGATAATCACTTACAGTTATTCGGCTGGAACGGCCTGACCCAGTTCCAGCGCGTACTGAACTTCGGCGGTAATATAGGAAGGCAGTTCTGGCATGTCCTGGCCTGGACCGTTGTCTGGGCACTGGTTGCGACCTTCTTAAACTATGTCATGGGAATGATTCTTGCCATGATCATCAACCGCAAGGAGACAAAGGCAAAGGGCTTCTGGCGCTTTTGCTTTGTGCTCTCAATTGCGGTTCCGCAGTTCGTTTCACTGATGATTATGAATATCATGCTGCAGCCGTCGGGCGCAATCAATGTTCTCCTGCAGAATCATGGATTGATCAGCGGTCCCCTGCCCTTCTTCACAGATGCTATGTGGGCCAGGGTTACGATCATCCTGATCAATCTCTGGGTAGGTATCCCCTACACCATGCTTCAGGTCACGGGTATTCTTCAGAATATTCCGAGCGAACTCTATGAAGCGGCACGCATGGACGGGGCGGGTCCGGTCAAGATCTTCATGAAGATTACCCTGCCCTATATGCTGTTTGTGACGACGCCCTATCTGATCACTTCATTTGTGGGCAACATCAATAACTTCAATGTCATTTACCTCTTATCCGGTGGTGGTCCTACCTATGTGGGCGACACGGCAGGACAGACGGATCTTCTGGTAACCTGGCTCTACAAGCTGACCATTGACCAGCAGTATTACAATCTGGGCGCGGTTATCGGTATCCTGACATTTGTTATCCTGACGGTCGTTACACTCGTAACCTACCGCAGATCGAAATCCTATAAGAACGAGGAGGCGTTCATGTGATGAATACGAATACAGTTACAGTAAAGCGTAATCGAAAGAGTCTTTCCAAGCGCATCAACAATCTCCTTGTTCACCTGTTTTTGGCAGTACTGGCGGCAATATGGATATTGCCGATCTTATGGATCGTACTGACAAGCTTCCGCGCAGAACCGGGCTCCTATGTCAGCACCTTTTTCCCCAAGGGTTACACGCTTGCCAATTATGTCAAGCTGTTCACAGACCGTAATGTATTGGACTTTCCCCGCATGTTCGGGAACACCCTGATCATAGCGATCTGTACCTGCATTGTCTCGACTTTCTTCGTCCTGTCCGTTTCTTACTGCCTGTCCCGTATGCGCTTTCGCTTTCGTAAGCCCTACATGAATCTGGCTATGGTTCTTGGATTGTTCCCGGGATTTATGGCTATGATTGCCGAGTATTATATCCTGAAGGCAATGGGGCTGACCGATGGATCCATGATCCGTCTGGCCTTGATCATTGTCTACTCAGCCGGAACCGGTTTGGGATTCCAGATTACGAAGGGCTATTTTGACATGATTCCCCGTGCGGTTGACGAGGCCGCAATTGTGGACGGCGCGACCCAATGGCAGGTATTTACGAGAATTACCATACCGCTGTCAAAGCCGATCATTATCTACACGATCATGACCTCCTTTATCGGCCCCTGGGTTGACTTCATCTTTGCCAAGGTCATTGTGCGAGCCAACTCCGATCAGTTTACGGTTGCCATCGGCCTTTGGAACATGCTGCAGAAAGAATATATCAATCAGTGGTATACCTGCTTTGCAGCGGGAGCTGTTGTGATTTCCGTTCCGATCGCAATTCTCTTTGTCTTCATGCAGAAGTTCTATGTCGAGGGAATGTCTGGAGCGGTCAAGGGATAAGACAGACCGGAAGCAGACTGAAATCAGGCTGCTGGCCAGCCAATGGAATTATCGACAGTAGTTGTATTTTATGCTAGTATGGCACACGGACATGCCCTCCTGTGAGAGGGCTTCCGTGTGCTGTTTTTATGATAACTGGCAATCAAATCGCTGCAGGATATGCATGTCGTGACATGTGACAATCGACTGTTTGCAAAGCATACATTCCATTGTCGCTTTGGAGGGCGAAGATTCGCGGCGTCAGGCTTTTCCCGGCCGAAGAGGAGAGAATATGGGTTATATTCGCTATACGATTGAGACGAGGGAGGAGGCGGAGGAGATTGTCAGCTGCCTTTTGGCAGAGGAAGGGATCGATTCCCTTGAGATTGATGATCTGCTTCCGGTCGATGACAGCATACAGGGGGGCAATTTCGAGGAGTTACAGCCGGATCTGCCGGAGGACGACGGCTCCTGCCGCATCCGTTTCTATCTGGACGCAGAGGGGGATCATACCGAACTGCTCGGGAGAGTTCGAACTGCTCTGGAAGAGGCCAGAGCTTATGCGGATATGGGTTCTTTGACCATCCGTGAGGAACGGATCCGGCGAGAGGACTGGCAGGACAAGTGGAAAGAGTACTTCCACAGCTTTTCCATTGAGGATATTCTCTTTGTCCCCAGTTGGGAGAACCCTCCCGCAGACCTGGAAGGGAAGACCCTGATTCGCATTGATCCGGGCATTGCCTTCGGAACCGGCAGGCATGAGAGTACCGAACTTTGTATCCGGGCCATGCGTCATTATCTGAAGAAGAGAGATGCTGTTCTGGATGTGGGTTTTGGCTCCGGGATTCTCTCTGTAGTTGCCGCAAGCCTTGGCGCCGGTTCGCTGGCGGGCACGGATATCGACCCGATTTGTAAGGATGCGGTCGCGCAGAATATGGAGGCCAATGGTTTTTGTTTTGACCCGGCGCGCTTTTATATCGGAAATCTGGCGGAGGATACCGGACTGCGGAAGGAACTGGGAGAGGGCTGCTATGATCTTGTCTTCGCTAATATTCTGGCGGATATTATCACGGCGATGGCACCGGATCTTCGGGATCGGCTCCGACCGGGAGGTCTTCTTATCACATCCGGAATTATTGACTTCAAGCAAGAAGAGGTGGAAGATGCCCTGAGGGATCAGAAACTGGAAATTGTCGAGGTCAATGCCCTGGGTGAGTGGCGCAGTATCATTGCCAGGCGACCGGAATGATTCGTGATACAGAATGGCAGAACAATAAAGAGATCCGTTTTTGGGGATCTCCTGTGCTGGAAAAGCAGGTGGAGAAGAATGCAGCAGGTCTTTGTCGACGCGCGGCAAGTGAATGATGAGATCGTCACGATTCAGGGAGAGGATGCCAGGCATCTGGGGAGAGTCGTTCGCATCCGTCCCGGAGAGGAAGTGCGTGTCAGTGTGCGCGGCGGCAGGGATTATTATGGTCATGTCCTGACGGTAGATCGGGAGGAGATGACTGTAAAGCTGGTTGAGGAGGCTGCCAGCACGGAGCTCGCCCAGAAGATCTGTCTCTTTCAGGCGATTCCCAAGGGGGACCGGATGGAGACGGTCATTGAGAAGGCGGTTGAACTGGGGGTTTATGAGATTGTTCCGATGGAGACCAGATACTGCGTGGTCAGGCTGGACGAGAAGAAGAAAGCCAAAAAGAGAGAACGCTGGCAAGCGATTGCGGCCAGCGCGGCCCGTCAGTCAAAACGCAGCATCATTCCAGGGATCGCCCCGGTCATACCTTATCAGAAAGCCCTGGATGACGCTGGTAACGCGGATCTGGTCCTTCTTCCCTATGAGAATGCCTGCGGCATGCAGGCGACTGGAGAGGCTCTGACGGCTGTAGCCCATGCAGGAGATATTGGCATATTTATTGGGCCGGAAGGCGGATTCGCGGCAGATGAGATAAAGGCGGCTCAGAGGAAAGACAATATAAGAGTCATTTCCCTGGGCAGACGAATTTTGAGAACCGATACGGCGGCCATTGCGGCCATGACCATGGTCATGATGGCCTGTGAGAGCAGATAGAGGCTTGTATGGAAGTATATTTGGACAATTCGGCCACCACGCAGACAGATCAGGAGGTGGTGGATCTCATGGTCAAAGTCCTGCGGAAGGACTATGGCAATCCCTCCGCCCTGCACCAAAAGGGGATGGATGCGGAAGCCTATTTGAAAGAGGCAAGAGAGAGGATTGCCAGAACCCTGAAGGCAAAGAGCAGAGAGATTGTATTCACTTCCGGCGGAACAGAGGGGAATAATCTGCTTGTTCGGGGAGCGGCTCACGCCAATCACAGGGCGGGCAGGCATATTCTGACTTCTCCCTTCGAGCACGCCTGCGTATATGAGAGTATGCGTTCTCTGGCAGAAGAGGGCTTTGAGATTGAGGATCTGAAAGTGGATGGAGATGGCAGGATCAATCTCGAGGAGTTGCGAAGTCGCATTCGCCCCGATACCATCCTGGTCAGTATCATGCAGATCAATAATGAGATTGGCGCTCTGCAGCCCCTGGAAGAACTGGGGCCTCTTATCAAAGCGGTCAATCCCAACTGTCTCTTCCATACAGATGCGGTTCAGTCCTACGGCAAGGTGAAAATCGTCCCCAAGGATATGGAGATCGACCTCCTGGCAGCTTCCGGGCATAAGATCCATGGCCCCAAGGGAAGTGGTTTTGTATACATTAAGGATAAATGCAGAGTCGCGCCTCTTCTTCTTGGGGGCGGCCAGGAGAGAGGATTGCGATCCGGCACAGAGAATACGGCGGCCATTGCGGGTCTGGGGCTTGCGGCCGAGAAGATCTGCGCCAATCTGGAGGAAGAGCAGAACCGCCTCTATGCCCTGAAGGAGCATATGGTAAAGAGCTTGTCCCAAATTCCCGGCCTGACAGTCAACGGCCGTACCGGCCGGGACTCCGCTCCACAGATTATCTCTGTATCTCTTGCGGGAGTCAGGGCGGAAGTGATGTTGCACGCTCTGGAGGAGAGGGGGGTCTATGTATCCGCTGGAAGCGCCTGCTCTTCCAATCATCCAAGAATCAGCAGAACCCTGCAGGCAATTGGCCTGAACAGAGAATTACTTGATTCCACCATCAGGATCTCGCTATCGGTATATACGACTATGGAGGAGATTGATTATGCCTGTGACTGCATGGAACAACTGCTGCCAGTGCTGGCAAGGTTTCGCAGACATTAGTCATACGCAGGGGCAACCAGTCACATGGCAAGAGGGACGATGCGAAAGAGAATCATAGTATCGCAGGAAGAACGGTTATAAGAAGGAATGTAAAGAGAAGAATAGGATGGAGTCATGGTTCAGTACAAAGCATTTCTGATTAAATATGGAGAGATTGCCATTAAGGGCAAGAACCGTCACGTTTTCGAGGAGGCGCTGGAGAGGCAGATCAAGCGCAATTTGCGCGACTGCGGGGGAGAATTTGCGGTTGAGAGACAGACAGGACGCATCTTCATCCGCTGCCTGTCCGACTATGACTATGATGAATTGGTCGGAGCCCTGACCCGGATCTTTGGCATTATCTGGATTTGTCCCTGCGTTCTGACAGAGATCAAAAGCTTTGAGGAGACGGCCGGGGAGATTGTTCGCTACATCGGGGAGGCCTTTCCCGACCGCCATGTCAGTTTCAAGGTCAAGGCCCGCCGTCCCAACAAGAAATACCCGATTCATACCATGGATTTAAACGCTATGATCGGAGAGAAGATTCTGGATGCTTATCCGGAAATGACGGTTGATGTACACCATCCGGACTTTGAATTAAACGTGGAGATCCGTGAGCAGATCAATTTCTACGCCAGAATGATCCCGGGACCCGGCGGTATGCCCGTCGGAACCAACGGCAAGGCCATGCTTCTTTTGTCGGGCGGAATCGACTCTCCTGTGGCAGGATGGATGATTGCAAAGCGAGGCGTCACTTTAGACGCGACTTATTTCCACGCTCCGCCCTACACCTCCGAGCGGGCCAGGCAGAAGGTGATTGATCTGGCCAGGCAGGTGGCCAAATATGCGGGCCCCATCCGGCTTCATATTGTTAACTTCACGGATATTCAACTCTATATCTATGAGCAGTGTCCTCACGATGAGCTGACCATTATCATGCGCCGCTATATGATGAGGATTGCGGAACATTTTGCCAGGGAAAATGGCTGTATAGGTCTTATTACCGGTGAGTCGATTGGCCAGGTGGCTTCCCAGACCATGCAGTCTTTACTCTGCACGAATGCGGTATGTCAGCTGCCGGTCTATCGCCCTTTGATCGGATTTGATAAGCAGGATATCGTGTCCATTTCTGAGAAGATCGACACTTATGAAACCTCCATTCTTCCCTATGAGGATTGCTGTACCATCTTTGTGGCCAGGCATCCTGTCACTAAGCCTCGCCTGGAGATCATTGAGCGCAGTGAGCTCAAACTGGCGGAGAAGATTGAGGACTTGTACCAACAGGCAATTGAGACGACAGAGACCCTTGTCTGTGACTGACTGCCCTTCTTTTGGCGCTGAGAGAGCCGGCAGCAGGTCGAAGAGCATCAGAAACACACAGAAAAACAGCCCCGGGGATCAGGTCCGGGACTGTTCTTTCTTGGAAATATATCCGGCGGCACAGGATGGAACCGACCGAATTCGATTACTCGACAACGTAGGGCTTTAGTGCCTCGAGGATCTCATCGACATTGTCATCTGCGTGAATGGATAACTCAATGGGTTTCGAGAGATCCAAAGAGAAAATCCCCATAATGGACTTGGCGTCAATGACGTAACGGCCGCTGATCAGGTCAAAATCAGAATCGAACTTGCCGATGGTGTTGACGAAGGATTTGACCTTGTCGATGGAGTTAAGAGAAATCATCAGTGTATTGCTCATAGTAGCAACCTCCTCAATTGCGTGTCTGTCAAGTGAATATTCGTTCTCATCTTACGACCCGATGAGGCAGATGTCAATAAAGCAGGGTTTTGGGAAGGGAAAAGAGAAGATCCCGAGTGCGGGCGGAGCGGGTGGAAGGATCCGCGATGGTTACTATGACGTTCGTACCTTAAAAGGTGAGAGGAAACAAATATGAGAAGAGCGGCATTACATAATCTGGGCTGTAAGGTCAATTCTTACGAGACCGAGGCAATGCAGCAGATGCTGGAGGAGGCGGGCTATACGATTGTCCCCTTTCAGGAGGAGGCAGATGTCTATATCATCAATACCTGCTCTGTGACGAATATGGCTGACGCCAAATCCAGGCAGATGATCCACCGGGCCCGCAGGAAGAATCCGGATGCGATTGTGGTTGCGACCGGCTGCTATGTACAGACTTCAGTGAAAGAAGCGGTGGAGGATCTGTCTGTTGATATTGTGATCGGCAACAATCATAAGGGCCAGCTGATCCATGCCATTGACGATTTTTGCCGGGATCATCGCAGGGTAAATCGGGTGGATAAAGATGATCAGCAGCTTGACTTTGAGCAGCTTCAAGTCACTCGTACCGCCGAGCACACCAGGGCTTTCATCAAGGTTCAGGACGGATGCAATCAGTTTTGCTCTTATTGCATCATTCCCCTGGCCCGGGGAAGAATCCGAAGCCGAAGTCCAAAGGATGTTCTGGCGGAGATTCGTAAATTGGCGGAGGTGGGCTATCAGGAGGTGGTCTTAAACGGGATTCACCTTTCCTCCTACGGAATGACCTCTTATAACCGCCAAGTTGTCTCAGAGGAAATGGCTGGCGGGGGTCATTTGATTGAACTGGTGGAGGCCGTGGCCGGAGTGGATGGAATCCGGCGGATTCGTCTGGGATCCATGGAACCCCGTCTGATCAACCAGGCATTTGCGGAGCGCCTGGCCAGAGTGGATAAGGTCTGCCCGCACTTTCATCTCTCTTTGCAGTCCGGCTGTGATGAGACGTTAAAGAGAATGAACCGCAGGTATACAACGCAGGATTTCCGACAGGCGGTCGCCCTTTTGCGCGGGAAATTTGTCCATCCAGCCATCACGACAGATGTGATCGTTGGCTTTCCACAGGAGACAGAGGAGGAATTTGAGGCCACCAGACATTTTCTGGAAGAAATCCGTTTCTATGAAATGCATATCTTCAAGTATTCCCGCCGCCAGGGGACCCTTGCTGATACGATGCCGGGGCAACTGGATGAGGAGACCAAGTCCAGGAGAAGTCATGTTCTTCTGGCTCTGGCAGACCGCATGTCTGCAGAATTTCGCAGGCAGGAAATCGGAAGAGAAGCAGATGTCTTGATGGAGGTGAAAGAGATCCTGCGCGGGGAAGAGTACTGGACCGGTTTTACCAGAGAGTACGTGCGCGCAGCCGTCAAAGCGGACGGAAGAGACCTGCGCAATCAGCTGATTCGGGGCAGAGCGTCAGGGCTGATTCCGGGGACGCAGATCCTTCAGATGGAAGAAGTCCATGTGTAAACTATTCAAAAAAGAAAGGCATTGATTGGATAGTTTACACGAAGTTTACAGGTGGTATTGAAAACGATTTCAGTACATGCTATATTTTGTCAGCAATGGTTTCGAAGGGTATCAAAAAGCAGGAGTTTGTTTATGAGACGAAGTGGTGTGTTAATGCCCGTATTCAGTCTGCCGGGTGAATATGGAATTGGCTGTTTTTCCCGGCAGGCTTATCGCTTTGTGGATTTTTTGGCGGAGGCGGGACAGAGCTGCTGGCAATTGCTGCCCCTGGGACCGACCAGCTATGGAGACTCCCCTTATCAGTCCTTCTCGACCTTCGCCGGCAATCCCTATTTCATCAGTCTGGAGGAGCTGATTGGACAGGGACTCCTGACTGAGGAGGAGTGCCAAAGCGCCAACCTGGAGTCGGATCCTGAGAAGATTGATTATGCGGCTCTCTATGAGAGGCGCTTTCCCCTCCTGCGCCTGGCCTTTGAGCGGGGCGAGATAGAGAAGATGCCGGATTTTCAGTGCTTTGTCGAAGACAATGCCTTCTGGTTGGAAGATTATGCTCTCTTCATGGCCTTAAAGGACGCCCATGGCGGAAGAAGCTTCACCGAATGGGAGAGTCCTCTGCGCAATCGGGAGTCCCAGGCTTTAGAGCAGGCCAGGCAGGGCTTGCGGAGGGAAATTCTATTCTACGAGTACCTGCAGTATGTTTTTCAGGATCAGTATTTTCGCCTTAAGGCATATGCAAACAGCAAGGGGATAGAGATCATTGGAGATATTCCCATCTATGTGGCTCATGACAGTTCTGACTTCTGGTGCAATCCCGGGCTTTTTCAGGTAGATGCGAACCGTCAGCCAACCGGAGTTGCCGGCTGTCCGCCGGATGGATTTTCTGCGGAAGGACAGCTCTGGGGCAATCCTCTTTATGACTGGGAAGGGCAGAAGAGGGATGGTTTCTCCTGGTGGATTGAGAGGATCAGGCGCTGCATGAGACTCTATGATGTGATCCGCATTGACCACTTCCGCGGCCTGGACGAGTATTATCGCATTCCGGCGGGGGCGCCGAACGCAGTACATGGCTCCTGGATGCCGGGACCGGGGCTTGCCCTCTTTGAGAAGATCTGGGAGACTTTGGGACATGTGTCTATCCTGGTCGAAGATCTGGGATTTATCACAGACTCGGTTCGCCAGCTGGTTGCCAGAACAGAATATCCCAATATGAAGGTATTGGAATTCGCCTTTGATTCTCGGGATACTGGTGGTGCCAATTTGTACTTGCCTCATAATTATGACAGAAATTGTGTGGTCTATACGGGCACGCATGATAATGAGACTCTGGTCGGCTGGATTCGGGATCTGTGCCCTGAGGATAAGAAGAAGTTTCTTGCTTATCTGGGAACAGAGGAGACCGATGAGCGCGATCTGGCGGAGCGAATGCTTCGTCTGGCACAGGAATCTGTGGCTGACAGCTGCATCATTCCTCTGCAGGATTATCTGGGACTTGACAACAGAGCCAGAATTAACAGACCATCTACGCTGGGAGGCAACTGGATGTGGAGAGTGACCGAAGAGGCTCTGAGTCCTGCGTTGGCAGAATATATCCATACTCTGACTGCGACTTACGGGCGGCTGGTTTCGCAGAAAGACCGGACGGAATAAATGAGGAAAGATGATGTGAAGAACCTGACGATCAAGGATATCGCCAGGCTATGTAAGGTCAGCATCAGCACAGTCTCACGGGCGATTAATGATGACCCTACGATTAATCGCAAGACGAGGGACAGGATCCTTCAGGTTGTTCGTCAGCACCACTATATTCCCAATAACAGCGCCAGAAATCTTCGGATGACAGACAGTAATACCATTGCTCTTCTTGTAAAGGGCATTGGCAATCCCTTCTTCCAGGAGATGATAACCTGCATTGAGAAATGTCTGCGCAAGGGCAGTTACAGTTTTCTCTTTCACAGTTTGCGCGAGGAAGAAGACACGGTGGCGGCTGCGGCGCAGCTGGTCAAGGAGCGCCGGCTCAAGGGGATTATCTTTCTGGGCGGCCGTATGAGCTACCCTGAGGAGGAACTCAAGCAGTTGCCCGTGCCAACAGTCCTGTGTTCCGTCGCGGTAGAAGAGGAGGCGGGATTGGGCAAGGTGGCTTCGGTCACGATTGACGATGAGAAGGAGGCCTACCGGGCAATCTCATATCTGATTCGACGGGGTCATCGAAGGATTGCCCTGATTGCTGGCCATGAGGCAGATACGACGGTTGCCCGCCTAAGGCGTATCGGATACTGCCGGGCTCTGGAAGAGGCTGGAATCCCCTATGATCCTGCTCTGGTTGGATTTGCTGATCCTGGGGCAGAGGGCTATACGGAGGCCTGCGGTTATGAGACAGCCAGGCGTCTGATCCAGTCGAAATCTGATTTTAGTGCGATTTTTGCTATTTCAGACCGGATGGCCCTAGGCGTCTACAAGGCAATTTACGATGCCGGCAAGAGCATACCGAAGGATTATTCGGTGATGGGATTCGATGGGATCGAATCCGTTCGCTATATCATACCGCCTCTGACAACCTTAAAACAGCCGACAGAGACGATGGCCAGGGCGGTAGTAGACCTGCTTTTCCGGCAGATCAAAGGAGAGCGGGTCTATGAGAGGCGGCTCTTTACAGCGAGTCTTCTGGAGGCGGATTCCGTCACAGACAGAGAATATGAGCATAACAGTTAGGAGAAAAAGATGGATCAACAGATGATGAGAGAGAATTTAGAGACCAGATTAAGAAAGCTGCACGGAGTAGGATTTCAGGAGGCAAATCCAAGTCAGCTGGCAGATGCCGTGATGACATTGGTACAGGAGGAACTGCAGAGCCGCCCTCTGATTCAGGGGAAAAAGAAGCTCTACTATATTTCAGCAGAATTTCTGATAGGAAAACTTCTGTCGAACAATCTGATTAATTTGGGCTGGTATCAGCCCATGAATGAGCTTCTTGCAGAGAGAGGCCTTGGTGTGGCAGATCTGGAGAATCTGGAAGAAGAGCCCTCTCTGGGGAATGGCGGACTGGGTCGTCTGGCAGCCTGTTTTCTTGATTCCATTGCAAGCCTTGGTCTGCCGGGAGATGGCGTGGGCCTGAATTATCACCTGGGGCTTTTCCGCCAGGAATTTCGCCAGAATAAGCAGTGTGAGATGCCAAATCCCTGGCTTTCCAGGGATCACTGGGAGAAGCGCAGCAAGATCAGCTTTACGGTTCCTTTCGCCAAGTTTCAGCTGCAGTCTACTCTCTATGATATCTGTGTTCCGGGCTATGGCAATGAAGCAGTCAACCGTCTGCGTCTCTTTGATGTGGACAGTGTTGATGAGAACCTGCCTCATGCCGGCGGAATTCAGTTTGACAAGTGGGATGTAGCCAAGAGCCTGACCCTTTTCCTCTATCCGGATGACAGTGACCGTGATGGCCAGCTGCTGCGTATTTATCAGCAGTACTTTATGGTCAGCAATGCGGCTCAGCTGATCCTGATGGAAGCGGAGGAGAGAGGCGTCGACCTGCACCATCTGGATGAGGCCGTCGTGATCCAGATCAATGACACGCATCCTTCTATGGTCATCCCTGAACTGATTCGTCTGCTGACCGAACGCGGCATTGACTTTGATCAGGCGGCAGAGATCGTCTCCAGAACCTGTGCTTATACCAATCATACCATCCTGGCCGAGGCGCTGGAAAAATGGCCAATCGATTATCTGGAGGAGGTTGTCCCTCATTTGATGCCCATCATTCGCCGTCTGGATGAGAAGGTGAGAGAGAAGATTACAGATGCCAGCACCTATCTGATTGATGATCAGAACCGGGTTCATATGGCTCATATGGATATTCATTACGGATTTTCGGTCAATGGCGTTGCAGCTCTGCATACGGAGATCCTCAAGGAATCAGAACTTAAGAATTTCTACCAGATCTATCCGGAGAAGTTCAATAATAAGACAAATGGCATTACCTTCCGCCGCTGGCTGATGGCCTGCAACCCTGCCTTAAGCAGTTATATTCAGACTCTGATCGGCGACGGATTTAAGACGGATGCCACAGAACTTGAGAAACTTATGGCATATGTTGATGATGCCGAAGTTCATGAGCGCTTAGATGCCATTCGCAGGGAGAACAAGCAGAAGTTAAGTGACTTCCTGAAGGAGACGCAGGGAGTCGTTGTTGATCCGGCCTCTGTTTTCGATGTGCAGGTCAAGCGTCTGCACGAATATAAGCGCCAGCAGATGAACGCTCTTTTTGCCATTCACCAGTATCTTGAGATTAAGAAGGGAAATCTGCCGCATCGCCCCATCACTATGATTTTTGGAGCCAAGGCGGCACCGGCCTATATCATTGCAAAGGATATCATTCATCTTCTGCTCTGTCTGCAGGAGCTGACCTGCAATGATCCGGAGGTTGCTCCTTATCTCAAGGTGATTATGGTGGAAAACTACAATGTGACCAAGGCGGAGAAGATTATTCCCGCTGCGGACATCTCTGAGCAGATCTCACTGGCTTCCAAGGAGGCTTCCGGTACCAGCAACATGAAGTTTATGCTAAACGGCGCTCTGACTCTGGGCACCGAAGACGGAGCTAATGTTGAGATTGGTGAACTGGTTGGCCCGGACAATATCTATATCTTCGGCAAGAAGAAAGACTATGTTATTGACGCCTATGCGCAGGGAAGCTATCACGTCGCTGATTACTACGCGGATCCCCAGATCCGGCAGCTGGTGGACTTTATCATTGGCGACCAGATGCGGGCGATCGGCGATGCCGAGAGCTTAGAGCGGCTGCACCGCGAGATTTCAGGTAAGGATTACTTCATGGCGTTGCTGGATCTCAGAGATTATATTGAGACCAAGAACCGCCTTCTGGCTGATTTCGAGGATCGGGAGAGCTGGCTGAAGAAGGAAGTGGTTAACATCGCCCATGCAGGCTTCTTCTCATCAGACCGCACCATTGCCCAGTACAATCAGGATATCTGGCATCTTGTTTGATTGGAGATTAGACGATTTTCGCCTTTAGGCTTATACTGATTTCTGTGCCCGGGCAGGAGAATTCCTGGTCTGGAGAAAATCGGATCACAGGCGGCGAGATCCAGTGAGGTGAGGAGTTATGCGCAAGACAGTTGGAGACTACATTACAACCATTCCGGATTATCCGAAGCCGGGAATTATGTTCCGGGATATCACAAGTGTTCTGCAGGATGCGGAGGGTTTTCATCTGGCGATTGACGAGATGATCAGACTTCTGGATGGTCTGGACTTCGATGTTGTCTGCGGCGCGGAGTCCCGCGGCTTTGTCTTTGGGGCTCCAATCGCTTACGCATTGGGCAAGCCTTTTGTCCTTGTGCGCAAGGCGGGAAAGCTGCCCCGTGAGACGGTCAGGCAGTCCTATGAACTGGAGTACGGACAGGCGACGGTTGAGATGCACACCGACTCCATCCGGCCGGGTCAGAGGGTCGTTCTGGTGGATGATCTGATTGCCACCGGAGGTACCATTGAGGCCTCGGCGAAACTGGTGGAACGTCTTGGGGGTCAGGTGAGCAAGATTATCTTCCTCATGGAACTTGCAGGCCTTAAGGGGCGCGAACGTCTGGCCAGGTATGATGTGGATTCTGTCGTTATATATCCGGGCAAGTAAGTTCCAGAAAAATGAATAAGATTCGGAATCATCATCGGATGATAAGAGCCGACCGCTGTTTTTACACTTGTACTGCGTATGCAAGTGTGACTTATGGCGGTCGGTTTTTCTCATGACAGTCAGATAACTGCAAAGCGCGGATTCCATTGTTCATGGGGAGAAGAGCGGAAGATATCAGCCATACATCACAATCGTATTGGAAATGCGGCATGCGGCGGCTGGTCTCATTTGTTCACAATCACTTTGATCAGGGGAAGACCTTACCTTTTGGAGAGAGCATATGGATATGAAACTTAAACAAATTGCCCATATTGAAAATGGATTTGCCGACAAATTTGGCATTCCCCGACAGGCTGGCCTTCTGGAACATGCTGTCAGCCGCCTGGTCTTTGAAGCAAAATTTCGCAACGAGGCTGCTCTGCGCGGAATCGAGGGATACGATTATCTCTGGCTGCTATGGGGCTTCTCCGCAAATCGCAGGAGACCCTGGACCGCTACGGTCAAGCCTCCCCGTCTGGGGGGACATCGGCGTATGGGCGTCTTCGCAACCCGTTCTCCTTATCGCCCGAATCCCATTGGCCTCTCATCTGTGCGTCTGATCGGGACGGAGAGGGGACGAGAGGGGATATGTCTGCTCTTGCAGGGGGCAGATCTTATGAGTGGAACACCTGTCTATGACATCAAACCTTATCTGGCTTATGCGGATGCGCATCCCAAAGCGGCAGGCGGATTTACAGATCACCTGGTCTGGGAAGAACTGTCTGTGGACTTCCCGGAGGATATGGCCAAAGAGGCAGGTGTTGACCGCGAGGTCTACCTGGCTATGATTGAGATTCTGCGGCAGGATCCAAGACCTGCTTATGACAGAGATAAGGAGAGGGAGTTTCGCCTGGCATATGGAGGATTTGACCTGATCTTTCGGGTGGAAAATCGTGATTTATATGTACTTAATGTCAATTCTGCGGTTTTTCTTGCGACCTGATGGGGAGAAGCCATATAAAATCTGTAAAGCCGGAGGCATAAAATACAAAATTCGTTAAGATGATTGCAAAAAAGAGAAAGAAAAATTACAATAGTGCATTAAGAATGGCATGAGAGCAAGACAGATATTTTGAAATTCAGAGTACCGGTTTTACCTGCTGCAGTGATGGCGGAGTGAGTGCCTGCAGTACAGGTATACTGTTTCTCACCCTAAAACTTTGTCTCTGCGAAGTGTAAAAGGCTGCTGATTCAGTGCGGCAAATCGGCAGAGATCAAATAGACGGATACTTCTCATGCGGTTCAATGGCACAATTGGAAAAGGAGTTAAGAAAATGAGTGAACCCAAACCGGCTTTTAAGCCCTTTGTCTCAGCGGATGAGAATCCACCTGAGCTGACCGTCACCTCTATTGTCATTGGTATTCTGATGGCCATTCTCTTTGGCGCAGCCAATGCATATTTGGGACTGCGCGTGGGAATGACCGTGTCCGCGTCTATTCCGGCGGCCGTTATCTCCATGGGCGTGATCCGCTTCATTCTCCGCAAGGACTCAATCCTGGAGAATAATATGGTTCAGACCATCGGCTCTGCCGGTGAGTCTGTAGCGGCAGGAGCGATCTTTACCCTGCCTGCTATCTTCCTCTGGGCCAAGGAGGGAGTAACAACAGCGCCCTCTCTTTTGACCATTGCAGTCATCGCCGCGATCGGCGGATCTCTGGGAGTCTTCTTTATGATCCCGCTCCGCGCAGCTCTGATTGTCAAGGAACATGGTACGCTTCCTTATCCTGAAGGTTCTGCCTGTGCAGATGTCCTGGAGGCAGGAGAGACCGGAGGAGCCAAGGCTGTAACCGTCTTCTCCGGTCTTGGAATTGCTGCTCTGTACAAGTTCATTGCCGACGGCTTTGTGCTCTTCCCCAGTGAAGTATCCTGGGAGGTCAAAGGCTATAAGGGAGCTGGTTTTGGTGCAGATGTTCTCCCGGCTCTTCTGGGGGTAGGATATATCTGCGGCCCCGAGGTCACCGCTTATATCACTGCTGGCGGCATGCTGGCCTGGTTCGTGATTATGCCTCTGATCGCTCTCTTTGGAGCAAGCGTTGCCAGTCCGATTTTCCCTGCAACCAAGATGGTTTCAGAGATGAGTCCGGACGCTATCTGGTCCAACTATGTCAAGTATATCGGCGCAGGTGCTGTTGCAGCCGGCGGTATTATGAGCCTGATCAAGTCTCTGCCTCTGATTGTTAAAACCTTCCGCGATGCGGTTAAGGGAATCGGGGTCAAGTCAGGTGAGATCAACCGTCAGAACAAGGACATCAGCATGAAGGTTGTCATCGGCTCCATTGTGGTTCTTGCCATTCTTATGGTAGTGATTCCAGCCATTCCCCTGAATCCGGTCGGAGCGATTATTGTCATCATATTCGGTTTCTTCTTCGCTACGGTATCTTCCCGTATGGTTGGCCTGATCGGATCTTCCAACAACCCGGTATCTGGTATGACAATCGCGACCCTGCTCCTGGCGACTTCTGTCCTGAAGGCAACAGGCAATATCGGTACGCAGGGCATGATTGCAGCGATTGCGATTGGTTCGATCATCTGTATTTCAACAGCCATCGCAGGCGATACCTCACAGGATCTGAAGACCGGTTACATTGTCGGAGCAACTCCCTACCGCCAGCAGATTGGTGAGCTGATTGGTGTGTTCGCATCAGCAGTGGCTGTCGGCGGCGTCCTCTACCTGCTCAACAGCGCGTGGGGGTACGGCGGAAAGGAACTTCCCGCTCCTCAAGCAACTCTGATGAAGCTGGTTGTCGAGGGCGTTATGAATGGCAATCTGCCCTGGGCTCTGGTATTCACCGGCGTCTTCATTGCTGTTGTCGTTGAGATGTTGAGGATTCCTGTTCTGGCCTTTGCTGTGGGTCTCTACCTGCCGATCTACCTGTCAATTCCCATGATGGTCGGTGGACTGGTGCGTCTTTACTTTGACAAGAAAAAGATGGACGAGGCAGAGCGCAAGGACAAGGTGGAGAATGGCCTGCTCTACTCCTCTGGTCTGATCGCAGGTGAGGGAATTGTTGGAATTTTCCTGGCGTTTCTTGCGGTGTTCAATGTCAAGCTTGATATTTCAAAGACCTTCTCTCTGGGGAGAATCGGCGGTGTTGTTTTCTTTGCGCTGTTAACGGTAACTCTGGTGCTCTTCGTCAACCGTAAGCCAAAGAGCGCGGTCAAGTAAGAATATATCCCAGTAAAGGAATTTTTCGTCTATGGCATCCGGTGTTACACATGGCCGGGTGCCATAATTCGTTCATGGCAGTCGGTCATTTAGGAAGCCTGTATCACGCTTCCTGTGCCAATCAGGCATAGAAATCCTCTTATGGGATGCGGGTATTCACAGGGCGTATATTTGATTGTCAAGGAGGTCAGATGGCAAAGCAGAAAGAGAATTTTCTGGATTATTATCCCCGGCGCAACGCCAATGTGAACTGGCGCCAAAAGGGAAATGCAGTTGAGGTAGATATGGTGCATAAGGGAATCAGCCACTGGATTGCCCAGAGGTTTTTTCGAAGACCCCGTGTCAGTCATATCGGATTAGACGATTTCGGATCATTTATCTGGCTGCAGATGGATGGATCCAGGAGCGTACAGGAGATTGGGCAGGCGGTGAAGGAGAGGTTCGGACAGAAGGCAGAGCCCCTCTACGAACGCCTGAGTCAATATATCAAGACTCTGCACAGAGAGGGCTTTATTGTCTACGAGAATAAGATTAAGAAGAGAGGATAAGATCATGGAAAGAGTATTGCGCGGTTTAGCTGAAAATAAGGTGTTTGACTATTTTGAGGATCTGACGCAAATTCCCCGTCCCTCCTATCAGGAGAAAGCGGTCAGTGACTACCTGGTTGCTTTTGCCAAAGAACATGGTTTTGAGTATTATCAGGACCAGTATTACAATGTCATCATAATTAAAGAGGCATCTGAGGGTTACGAGGATGTCAGCCCTATCATCCTGCAGGGCCATATGGATATGGTCTGCGAGAAGACGCATGACTGCCTTAAGGATATGGAGAAGGAGGGGCTGGATCTTTATCTTGACGGCGATTTCATTCGGGCCAGGGGAACGACTCTGGGAGGCGATGATGGAATTGCCGTGGCATATGCTCTGGCAATTCTGGATGACGACAGCTTAAAACATCCCCGTCTGGAATTCGTCTGCACAACGGCAGAGGAGACCGGCATGGATGGTGCCTTTGGGATTGATGTCTCTATGCTGAAGGGGCATAAACTCCTGAATATCGACTCTGAGGAAGAGGGTGTGATCCTGGCTTCCTGCGCCGGCGGGTGCAAGGCGGAGATTCACATGGATACGGAGCGTGTGCAGGCTGCAGGCGAGTGCATCGCTCTGAAACTGACCGGTCTGACCGGCGGTCATTCCGGTGTGGAGATTCATAAGGGGAGAGCCAACGGCATCCACCTGCTGGCACGTATTCTGCTGGCAGCTTCTAAGAAGATGGAACTGCGCCTGATCACGATGAGCGGCGGTTCCAAGAACAATGCGATCCCCAACCGGGCTGCGGCTCAGGTTCTGATTCCTGCAGGCCAGCAGGCTGCTTTTGCCGCCCTCGTCGAAGAGCAAATCAAAGGTGCACAGAGTGAGTATATAGTCACGGATCCCGATCTTACGGCAAATGTCTGTGAAAGCGATTCCTCTCTTGCCCCATTGACTCTTGCCGCCAGTAAAAGGGTTCTGGCTCTGATCCTGGCAGAACCCAACGGCGTACAGCGCATGTCTACAGATATTGAGGGATTGACAGAGACTTCTTTGAACCTTGGAATTTGCGATCTGAATGAGAAGGGGCTCTATATGAATTATGCGGTGCGTACCAGTGTGGCGTCTGCTTTAGAGCCCCTGACAGACAAGATGGTTTTGATCGCTCAGTCGCTGGGAGCCAGGGCGGACATCAGCGGGAGGTATCCCGCCTGGGAATATGTCAGAGAGTCTGCTCTGCGTCAGGATATGGCATCTATCTACAGGGAGATGTTTGGCGAAGAACTGAAGATAGAAGCGATTCACGCCGGTGTGGAGTGCGGTATCCTGGCCGGCAAGATCGATCATCTGGACGCCATCTCCATGGGACCAAATATCTATGATATTCATACGCCTCAGGAACACTTGTCCGTTTCTTCATCGAAGCGCATGTATGATTTTATCGTCCGTGTGATTGCCTGCAGAGATTGAATCAGGGATTGAGAGCAGGTTTGATTCATGAGGGAGTGGTCCGGGTCTGGTCAGACAGCGATTTTCAGGTTCTCTCTATGGCGATTGCCTGCAAAAGCAGAAGGTTCGTACAGAAACAGAAGATTTATACAAGAATGGCACAAAGTTTGATTCAGATGTTATAATGCCCTTAGACCTTATATTTTCAAGTATTGATATTGGTGTCATAAAGTCATCTCTCCATGAGAGCGTATGCTCTTGCTGGCGAATGGCTTTTGATGCTGTAGCCAAATGATTACACGAAGTAATCATCCAGTCACAAGGGAAGGTGTTTTCTTGGCGCGGTGACTGCGCCCGCGAGAAAGCCGGTAAAATGAAAAGATATTGTGTCGACGATTTTCTGGTTCATGAGGCAAGCGGGGTATGTCAGGTCAAGGCCATTATCTGGCAGGATCTGATGCATACCGGATCAGAGCGTGAATACTATGATCTGGATCCTGTCTTTGAAAATCGCAGTCATGTGGTCACTCCGGTCGAGAGCAGTAAGCAGAGAGTTCGATCCGTATCCAGCCAGAGGACCATGAAGGAGATTTTTTCCAGGCTGGCAGATCTTGAATTGATCGAAATCAAAGGAGATCGGCAGCGGGCGGAGCACTACAGACAGATTCTTCTGAATCAGGATCCGGTGGAAATGGCACGGCTGATCAAGACGATTTACTATCGCAATCATATGCGGATCGCTCAGGGCAAGAAGACCATGTCTCAGGATGAGCGGACCATGTCGGTGGCCAAGAAGAAGCTCTTTGATGAGATGGCCTTTGTTTTGAAGGATACCCAGGAGGCTTTGGAGGCCAGATTCTGCAAGATCCTGGATCGGGATGATCCATCCAGAGAATTGATGGATAAGCGCAAGACAAGAAAAAGGAGACTTTGAGATTGTCATGACGTCACGAAATACGTGTATCAGGATTTGATCTGCCTCATTCATCATCGCCTCAGGAACTGTGTAAGCCGTTTCTGGGGCTTTTTGCATGGGTGGGGGGATATTGCTTCTGTTGATCGAGATCCGTGATCGGCAGATCGGATAAGAAAGGGAGAGGAAGATGGTGCCCTTGTTGGCAAAGCAGGCAGTTGAATTGAAGGTCAGACGAAAGTTCTCTGTTATAGTGGGGAATTACGAATTTTATTATGCCCTGGGGCTGTATGCGGCCAGGTACCCGAGGCTGGCTTTGAACGGGGATATGAGCCCCGGAGAACTGAAGGCAGCTGTGATGGAAGAATTGGATCCGCAGGTATTTCTCCCCGCGGACAATTCAGATAAATACCTCTGTTTTCTGCTTCATCGCTATCGGGTAGAGGAAGATACGCACGATTCGGTCATGAAAGGGCTCTTTGAGTGGGCAAGGACGGGAGAGAACCCCTTCCCGCCGGATGCGGATTAAGCTGTAGATGCAGTTTTTGGAATTGATATAATGGAGATATGAATCAGGAGACTTCAGGAAAAAGAAATCAAAGGATAAATCAGGCGAACCGAACAAAGAGCAGGAGAAAGAAGGGATTGTTTTTGGTCTTGTTTCTGTGTGCTCTGTTTTTGGTCTGGATCGATCCTCTGGGTTTACGCCCTCATAAGATCACCCCTCAGCTGGCAGATTCCGCCCGGCCCAAGCTGGATGTGGAATTGCTTACGGTAAATCCCAACAGCAGGCCGGGGAGCAAACTGCACAAGGTACGGGGAATCGTCGTCCATTATACGGCCAACCCCGGGGCTACAGCCATGGCCAACCGGAACTATTTCGAAGGGTTAAAGGATTCTCACATCACCCAGGCCAGCGCTCATTTTATTGTCGGATTGGATGGGGAGATCATCCAGTGCATTCCGACCTCTGAGGTGGCCTATGCCTCCAATCAGAGGAATTGGGATACCGTCTCGATTGAGGTGTGTCACCCGGACTCATCCGGGAAATTCAACCGCAAGACCTATGATTCTCTTGTACGGCTGACGGCTTATCTGATGGGGCGTTTTGATTTGAATACGGATCAGGTCATTCGCCACTATGATGTGACAGGCAAGCTCTGTCCCAAGTACTTTGTCGATCATCCGGATGCCTGGAAGCAGTTTAAGAGAGATGTAAATACCTATGTGAAAGAGAACGCGATTAAGGAGAAAAGCAGGGAATGAGTGAAGAAATCTACAGGGACATTCTGGATAAAATACGTGCTTGCTCCGATGGCCCGGAAATCGTCGATTACGCCATGCGTATCATTACCCATGCTACCCTGGCGGGCTATGTGGCTATGCTGGGGATCTTTCTGCTTGAAAAGCGCTACCAGTTCCTCTATGAGAATATCCTGGTGACGGGGATTTCTCTTCTGGTCGTCAGCCTGATACGGAAGAGGATTGGCGCCAAGAGACCCTATGAGACCATGGAGATTCAACCTCTTGTGGAAAAAGAGACAGGAGGGGATTCTTTCCCGAGCAGGCACGTCTTCTCTATTTTTATCGTTGCGATGGCTATGCTGAGACAGAATATCTGGCTGGGCCTTCTCTTTCTTGCTATGGGACTGATCCTCGCTGTTCTGCGGGTGATTGCCGGCCTGCACTATCCGAGAGATGTGATTGCCGGAGCTTTGATTGGGGTGATTTCGGGAGGGCTTGGTTTTTTCGTTATCTTTCCCAGATAGATTTCATGGAGACAGTATTATTCATGCTAACGGGACACTCGTGGAATGTGTATTCCATTGCCATGAACAAAAGGCAGAGAGCCGCAAAAAGTATGGATGATTGAAAATGGCAGTAAGAACCGCTGTAACCCTTGATTCTTTTGGGGTTACAGCGGTTTTTCTTCTGCAGGAAGAAACGGCACAGCATGTCGCACGGATTGTAGCGGGAAAAGATCCAAGTTGTCCCGGAAGACAAGGTGTTTACAGGTTATCGTCCAGCGAGTAGTTGGGAGCTTCCTTGGTAATGTGGATATCGTGGGGGTGAGACTCCTTGAGGGAGGCGGAAGAAATCTTGACAAACTTGCCGCGCTCCTGAAGTTCCGGAATGGTGGGGGTGCCGCAGTAACCCATACCGGATCGGATGCCGCCGATCATCTGAAAGATAGTGTCTTCAACGGATCCCTTGTAAGCGACACGCCCTTCAACGCCCTCGGGAACAAGCTTCTTGGCACCTTCCTGGAAGTAGCGATCCTTAGAACCATTTTCCATAGCGGCGATGGAACCCATGCCGCGGTACACCTTGAACTTACGTCCCTGGTAAAGCTCGTACTCACCCGGCGCCTCGTCACAGCCGGCGAAGAGAGAACCCATCATGCAGACGTTTCCCCCGGCGGCCAGAGCCTTGACCATATCGCCGGAGAACTTGATGCCGCCGTCGGCGATGACGGGAACGCCGTAGTCTTTGGCAACGGCATAACAGTCCATAATTGCGGACACCTGAGGAACGCCGATACCGGCGACAACACGGGTGGTGCAGATTGATCCGGGGCCAATGCCGCACTTCACAGCGTCGGCGCCTGCCTCAATCAGAGCTCTGGCAGCCTCGCCGGTTGCGATATTGCCGGCGATGACCTGCAGATCAGGATGAGCGGTCTTGATCGTCCTGACCGCCTCGATGATATTCTTAGAATGGCCGTGAGCGGAGTCGACGACGACGCAGTCGACATGGGCGGCGATCAGAGCTTCAACCCGCTCCATCATATTGCCGGTAATACCGACTCCGGCGCCGCAGAGGAGACGTCCCTGCTCGTCCTTGGCGGCATGGGGATATTTAATCTGCTTCTCAATATCCTTGATGGTAATCAGGCCGCGGAGGTTGAACTGGTCGTCGACAATGGGCAGCTTCTCCTTGCGGGCCTTGCCCAGGATTTGCTTGGCCTCTGCCAGGGTGACGCCGACCTTGGCGGTAATCAGCTGGTCGCCGGTTGTCATGACCTCGGAGATCTTCTTGGTGAAGTCTTCCTCGAACTTGAGGTCGCGGTTGGTGATAATTCCGATCAGCCTGCCTGTTTTGCCGTCCTCTGTGATGGGGACGCCGGAGATGCGGAATTTGCCCATCAGAGCGTCCGCGTCCGCTAAGGTGTGATCCGGGGTCAGGGCGAAGGGTTCGGTAATGACGCCGTTTTCAGACCGCTTTACCTTGTCTACTTCCTCGGCCTGCTGAGCGATGGACATATTCTTGTGGATGATACCAATCCCGCCCTGGCGGGCCATGGCAATTGCCATGCGGTGTTCGGTCACCGTATCCATGGCGGCGCTCATCATTGGTATGTTGAGTGTGATTTTTTTGGTGAGCCTGGTCTTGAGGTTGATCAGGTTGGGGGTTACCTCGGAGTACTGGGGCACCAGTAAGACGTCATCAAACGTAATGCTTTCACCAATAATTGTACCCATTTACAGTCCTCTCTTTCTGCTGGCCTTTGCGTGCGTTTTAATCAATTATACTATCAAAATCTCAGGGCTTGGTCAACGAATCTGCAGGGATGAATTTACTTGTCCAGCGAAATTTGCTAATCTAGGAATCGATCCTGCGTGATGTTACAGCGGCCTGAAAGAGGCAAAGAGGAGAAGAGATGCAATTTCGCCCCTGTATCGATATTCATAACGGCAAGGTCAAGCAGATTGTCGGATCCTCGCTGCAAGATCAGGGGGACCGGGCCTGTGAGAATTTTATCTCTGATTACTCGGCGGCCGATTACGCCCGGCTCTATCAGAGAGACCATTTGGCAGGAGGGCATATCATCCTGTTGAATTCCCGCGATTCCGATTATTTTGAGCAGACGAGACAGGAGGCTTTGGCTGCTTTGGCTGCCTATCCAGGCGGGCTGCAGGTCGGCGGCGGCATCACCGCGAATCACGCCGAAGAATATCTGAAGGCGGGAGCCTCACACGTGATTGTGACCAGTTATATCTTTGAACGGGGGAAGATCAGAGAGGAGCGGCTCAGGAATCTTGCGGCGGCGGTAGGCAGGGAACACCTGGTCATAGATCTGTCCTGCCGCAAGAAGGGAGACCGATATTATGTCGCTATGGACCGCTGGCAGACGCTGACTGAAGAGGCGGTGGAGGAGGGACTTTTGAACCGTTTGTCAGACTACTGCGATGAATTTCTGATTCACGCCGCGGATGTGGAGGGGAGGCAGGCCGGTCCTGCGGAGGATCTGCTGGAGCTTCTGGCGGGCTGGACCAGGATCCCTGTCACTTATGCGGGTGGTATTCACCGTTATGAGGATATTGAGGATATAGGCAGAATCGGACAGGGCAGGATCGACTTTACCGTGGGATCCGCACTGGATCTCTTTGGAGGGGAAATGTCATACGAGAAGGTCAGGGCGTATTCGCATTCCGGACCTTTATCGATGCAGTCAGATGCCAAGGGAACAGAAGTGCAGGAATTCGGCAGATGATTTGAATGGAAACTTTCATACAGGGAATACGAGGTGAATATGTACAAGATTAACAGCAATTTTCAGAAGTTACCGGGAAGTTATCTCTTCTCTGACATTGCCAGGAGAGTGGCGGCTTTCACAGAGGCCAATCCCAGGGCAGACATCATTCGTCTGGGAATCGGGGATGTGACCCGTCCTCTGACACCAGCCATTATCAAGGCCATGCACGATGCTGTCGACGAGATGGGAACCGTGGAGGGCTTTCACGGTTATGCACCTGATCTGGGCTATGCCTTCCTGCGTGATGCGATTGCCAAAGAGTATGAGGACAGAGGGGTTGATGTCTCTGCCGATGAGATCTTTGTATCTGACGGGGCCAAGTCTGATTCCGCGGCCATTCAGGAACTCTTTGCTCAGGATACGAGAATTGCTGTCACAGATCCCGTCTATCCGGTCTATGTAGACTCCAACGTCATGGCCGGCCGCTGCGGCAGCTGGGATGAAAAACGTGAGCAGTGGAGCGATATTATCTATCTGCCCGTGACGGCGGCAAATGACTTTGTCCCCGAATTCCCCAGCCAGATTCCCGATGTGGTCTACCTCTGTCTGCCCAATAACCCGACCGGAACGACATTGACGAGGGATCAGCTGCAGGACTGGGTGGATTGGGCCAATCGGAATGGTGTTCTTATTATCTTTGACGCCGCTTATGAAGCCTATATTTCCGAGCTGGATGTTCCCCATTCCATCTATGAGTGTCAGGGGGCAAGAGACTGCGCCATAGAACTTCGCTCCTTCTCCAAGAATGCGGGATTTACCGGGGTTCGGCTGGGATTTACCGTTGTTCCCAGGGATATTGCGCAGGGAGGCGTAACCCTGCACAGCATGTGGGCCCGCCGACACGGAACGAAGTTCAATGGCGCTCCCTATATCACCCAGCGCGCCGGTCAGGCAGTCTATTCGGATCAGGGGCAGGAAGAGATCCGTGATCTGGTTGCCTACTATATGAAAAATGCCAGGATCATTCGTGAGGGGCTTGCAAAGGCCGGTTTTGAGGTGTATGGAGGGGTCAACGCCCCTTATATCTGGCTCAGGGCGCCCGGCAATATGACTTCCTGGGATTTCTTTGACTATCTTTTGAGAGAAGTCAAGATCGTCGGTACGCCGGGATCCGGTTTTGGCCCTTCCGGGGAACATTACTTCCGCCTGACCGCCTTCGGCAGTTATGAGAATACCCTCCGCGCGGTAGAGCGCATAAAAAAGATGGAGATATGAAGAGAGAACAATTGATCATTGCAATGGACTTTGCTCCTGCGGAAGATCCGACGATGGATGACTTTCTGCGCGAGTGCGGACATCTGCCGTTGCACCCTGGGGAGGCCTTCTTTGGGGCCTCCTCTTGTGTATCGGAATGGGGGAGATTTCTCCAGGACAGGGGAGCGGACTTGGCTATTTGCAGGCGAAAAGCCAGTGTTCTAGCCATGCGCAAGGCCGGTGTTCCAGTCATCGGTATCGAGCTGGGAAAAGAGCGCCTGCCTGCGGATCTGGTTCTGAAGGGATTTGAGGCGCTGGAAGAAGAGGATATTCTTAGTGTCTACCACAGGGGGATGAAGATCCCTCAGGAGATCTTCCGAACCGAGCGGCTGGTTATCCGGGAAATGGTTCCCTCCGATTATCCGGCCCTGCTTGGCCTGCACAGGAACGCAGAGGGAACAGAGTATATGGGTACGAAGGGGGACCACAGAGTGATGGAAGACTTTACAGAGCCTCTGGGGGGCCGCATGGCGACAGAAGAGATGATTCGAACCTACCGGGACTTTCTCTATCCGCTCTATGGGATGGGAGGATTTCTGATCACAGACCCAAAGGCAGAGGAGAATACAGAGAATAGAAAAAGGGCCGGAGACAAAAGGCAGAAGAGGATGCGGGCAGTCAGTCCCCTGATCGGGAGAATTGATCTCAAGCCAACCGGTCATTGCAAAAAGGGACAGGCAGAGGTTGGATATCTGATTGACACAGCCTGGCGCCGCAGAGGATATGCCCGAGAGGCCCTGGAGGGCATCTGTCAGTACGCGCGGGAGAAATTACAGCTGAGAGAACTTCTCGCGCGTGTCCATCCAGACAATCTTCCTTCGCAGAGCCTACTCGGGAAACTGGGTTTTGTCAGGGAAAACAGGAGTTCTTTCGGAGCGGGGGATAAAGCGGATGATTGGCATTTATTCCTTTGATCTTCTATAATAATGAACATCTATCTATAGGGATCTGCGGCGGCGGAGTCCGGCGCAGACTGCTCTTGTGGGAGGAGTCGGTCTATGGCGGACATGACGCATTTGCAGTCCAGAGAGGAACTGGAACAAATAGAGAAGAAGATCCTGCACACGCAGGCAGCTCGCGTTATCGCCACGGATGACTTTGTGGACCCGGAGGTGATCTATCAGGAGCTTGTGAATCGGATCAACCGATATCATCCCAATACGGATCTCTCTATGATTGAGAAGGCCTATCGCATCGCTCGTCGGGCCCACAGGGATCAAAAGCGCAAGTCCGGGGAACCGTACATCATCCACCCCCTGTCTGTGGCTCTGATTCTGGCCGACCTGGAACTGGACAAGGAGACCATTGTTGGTGGTCTTCTGCATGATGTCGTAGAAGATACGGTCATGAGCCTGGACGATATCCGCAGGGAATTCAGCGATGAGATCGCTCTTTTGGTGGATGGAGTCACCAAGCTGGGCCAGCTGTCCTATGATGCGGATAAGGTGGAGATACAGGCGGAGAATCTCCGGAAAATGTTCCTTGCCATGTCCAAGGATATCCGTGTTCTTCTGATTAAGCTGGCGGATCGTCTGCACAATATGCGCACTTTAAAGTTCATGACGCCCGCCAAGCAGAAGGAGAAGGCCCGCGAGACCATGGAGATCTACGCCCCTCTGGCGCAGCGGCTGGGTATCAGCAAGGTGAAGGTTGAGCTGGATGACCTGGCGCTCAAGTATCTGGAGCCGGAAGCCTACTGTGACCTGCTGGAACAGTTGAATCAGCGTGAAAGCGAGAGAAGCGAGTACATTCAGTCTCTTGTGGATCTGGTGACCGGGCAGATTGACGCGGCAGGCATTAAGGCCAAGATCTATGGTCGTGCCAAGCATTTGTTCTCCATCTACAAGAAGATGGTCAATCAACACAAGACTCTGGATCAGATCTATGATCTCTTTGCGGTTCGGATTATTGTCGATGATCTTAAGGACTGCTATGCCTCTTTGGGGATTATTCACGAGCACTATACACCAATCCCCGGCCGCTTTAAGGATTATATTGCCATGCCCAAGCCCAATATGTACCAGTCCCTGCACACGACGGTTATCGGGCCCAAGGGACAGCCTTTTGAGATCCAGATCCGCACCTGGGAGATGCACCGGATCTCTGAGTACGGTATTGCTGCTCATTGGAAGTACAAGGAGTCCGGAGAGGGGGCTACGACCAACCAGGAGGAGCAGAAGCTGTCCTGGCTCAGACAGATTCTGGAGTGGCAGCAGGATATGACGGACAACAGGGAATTCGTCTCCCTGATCAAGAGTGACTTGAATCTCTTTTCCGATACAGTCTACTGCTTTACGCCGACTGGGGATGTCAAGAATCTGCCTGCCGGATCTACTCCGGTGGACTTCGCCTATTCCATTCATTCTGCGGTTGGGAACCGGATGGTTGGAGCCAAGGTCAACGGTAAGCTGGTGCCGATTGATTACAGTATCCAAAACGGAGATCGGATTGAGATCATCACCTCTCAGAATTCCAGAGGACCCAGTCGCGACTGGGTCAAGCTGGTCAAGTCATCACAGGCCAGAAACAAAATCAATCAGTGGTTTCGAGCCCAGTCCAAGGACGAGGATATCCAGCGGGGCAAGGATCTTCTTGTTGCCTATGCCAGGAATCATGACATTGACTTTAATGCCATTAACCGGCCGGAATACCAGCAGAAGGTACTCCGCCGCTTCGGCTTTCATGACTGGAACAATGCGCTGGCTACAGTGGGACATGGCGGACTCAAGGAAGGGCAGGTGATCAACCGGCTTCTGGAGAATTACCGCAGGGATCATCCAAGAATTCTGACGGATGAAGATATCTTAGCTTCGGTCAAGCCGCAGGCGCCTGCAGACGGAGATCTTCCCGAGGGGGCTTCCGGCTCGGTTCATGAGCATCCGGAGAACGATCAGACCAGGCATCATAAGAGCGGGATCGTGGTCAGAGGGCTGCACGATATTTCTGTTCGCTTCTCCAAGTGCTGCAGTCCGGTGCCGGGCGATGAGATCGTGGGATTTATTACCCGGGGACGAGGCATTTCGATCCACCGGACCGACTGCATCAATATTATGAATCTGCCGGATATAGAGAAGAACCGACTGATTGAGGCAGAGTGGGAGGACGGCTGGTCCAATCCCAGCGGCAAGCTCTACGATACGGTGATCAAGATCTATGCCAATAACCGGGTGGGCATTCTGGTAGATCTGTCCAGGGTATTCTCCGGGGCGGATATCGATATTGAGCAGCTGCATTCCAATACCTCCAAACAGGGAGTGGCAACCATCACGATTCAGTTCAAGGTTCACGGAAAGGAAGAACTGCGCAATCTGACTGAGAAACTGCGGCAGATTGAGTCGGTTGTGGATATTGAGCGGACAAGCGGAGGCTGAGGGAAGATAGATGCAAATGCAACGATTTGTCGTCGGGCCGGTGGAAACCAACTGCTATGTGATTCATAAAGAGGGGGTCAGGGAGGCTCTGATCATTGATCCAGGGGCGGAGGGCAGACAGCTGGCAGAACATCTGAAGGAGGAGGGACTGCATCTGGCTGCCATTCTTTTGACGCATGGACATGCGGATCACGCCGGCGGAATAGAGGCTCTTCTTCAGGCTCTTTCCTACCGGGTCCCTGTGATTACCCATGTGGGAGAGCGGAGAACTCTGGCGGATCCCACATATAATCTCTCTCCCTGGATTTTGGCCCATGACCAGGTTTTTCACGCGGATATGTTTATGAGTGACGAGGAGGAGCAGGATCTGGCCGGTCTGCATTTTCGTCTTCTGGCTACGCCCGGGCACACGGAGGGAGGCTGCTGTTTTTACTTCCCCTATGACAATGTTCTCTTCTCGGGAGACAGTCTCTTTGCGGGTTCCCTGGGCAGAACAGACTTTCCGGGAGGATCTATGTCCCGTCTGGTCGCCAGCGTCAGGGAGAAACTGATGATTCTGCCGGAGGACACCCGCGTCCTGCCCGGACACGAGGGAGAGACGACGATTGGGGATGAGAGGGTACATAACCCTTACCTGGTTTCATGAGATCAGTTCCTGGTCTGACCCGATGTGATGGATCGTATCTGCCGGAAAAATACAGAATTAGATCCGTCCAGGATCCTCTGAGGATATCCGGGGAATTGTGGGGCAGAATTTAGCTGTCATCAGAGTTTGGGGTGATTTCATGATCTATGTTCCGTTGAACAGGAGCGGTTTTGAGTACGATATATACAATCTGGTTCGGTCTTTTCTCCCGGGCGTCCGGATTGGCTTTCTCTATCCGAAAGAGCTGGCGGCAGGCTTAGAGGGAGGAAAGACAGCGTCAGAGGCATTGGCGGCCTATCAAAGGCAGAGTGAAAGGGCCAAGAAGAACCTGGCCTATTGGCAGGCGCAGCTTTTGGCCAGGCAATCCCCCGGCAAAGAGCAGAGAAGACGCAATCCGAAGGCAGAACCGACAGGTGAAAGACCGGTATCTTTGCTGCCGCAAATGAAGAGAATGCATGCCAACCATCACGAGAGGAACCTGGAGGATTTGCAGGAAAAACTATCAAAGGCCCGAGGACAGCTGCAGGAGGCTCTTGAGGGACAGCCTGCCGCTGTGCTTCTGGTCGAGATTCAAGATGATCGAATTCGCCTTCGCTGGGAGCCTGATGCCGAAGAATCAGAGAATATGATGAGGGTCTTATCGCTGGCTGATGATCGGGAGCTGCCTTTGATCCCGATTCTGTCCGGCCTTTTGTCAGCAGTTCCGGGGAGAACCTATGAAGAGAGGATTCCTTCTTTCCAGGAAGGGAGGACAAGCGCATCTCCAGAGGGGCAAGTGGAATCCCCCTTCCTTTTTCAAATGCAGGCATGCCGAGAGTTTGAAAGACCGGAGGACATGCCTCGTGCCGGAGAGAGAGAAGTTCTTCACCGCCGTGAACAGAAAAATGCCCTGAAGCGCTTGATTTACCGGGCTCTGTCCAGGAATCTGGGAAAGGAGCTGCCCTGGGGAACGCTGTCAGGGATTCGCCCGACTAAGATTCTTCTGGGCAAACTTGCGTCCGGAGCTTCTGAGGAGGAGGCCATCCGCTGGATGAAAGAGGGCTACCTGGTCTCTGACCACAAGCTTGCGACCTGTATAAAGATCGTCGGCAGGGAACGAGAGGTCCTGAACAAGATCCACACAGCAGGGGGAATCGGAGGAGCAGGGGATGGGAAGAAGGGATACAGCCTCTATTTGAACATTCCTTTTTGTCCCTCTACCTGCCTCTATTGTTCCTTCACCTCCTATCCGGAGGGGAAGTATGCCTCTGTCATGGCAGACTATGTGTCAGCTCTGGAGAAGGAGATTGACTATGTGAGGGAGGATTTTCAGGACAAAAAAAAGAGAGTCTTAGACAGCATCTACATCGGAGGTGGGACGCCAACTTCTCTGTCCGCGGAACTTTTGGATCGGCTGCTGGGATACATGGAATCCAAGCTGAATTTGGATCAGCTTAAGGAGTGGACCATTGAGGCGGGAAGGCCGGACTCCATTACAGAGGCTAAGCTGGATGCCATTAAGAAGCATGGGGTGACTCGGATCAGCATCAATCCCCAGACCATGAAAGATGAAACCTTAAGGCTGATCGGCCGCCATCACACGACGGAACAGATTCGAAAGGCCTACGCTATGGCCCGTGCCAAAGGCTTTGATGATATCAATATGGACCTTATCATCGGGCTCCCGGGGGAGAGCAGGGAGGACGTTGAGCGAACCTTACAGGAAATTGCGGCAATGGGGCCTGAGAATCTGACGGTCCACTCATTGGCGCTCAAGCGAACTGCCCGTCTGAACCTACGCCGGGAAGAGTATAAGTCTTATGTTATGGAGTCCTCTGATCAGATGATGGAACTGGCTGCCCTATATGCCGGACAGATGGGATTGTCCCCCTACTATCTCTACCGACAGAAAAATATTGCTGGAAATCAGGAGAATGTGGGTTATGCCCGGGAGGGCTATGAGTGCATTTACAATATTGCTATTATGGAGGAGCAGCAGGACATTGTGGCCTTAGGCTGTGGGGCTGATTCCAAGAAGATTCTTGAAAACGGGACGACCGACCGGTGCGAAAATGTCAAGAACGTCGAGGAATATATTGTCCGGGTAGATCAGATGATTGAGCGCAAGAGAAAGCTCTTCTGTGAGATGGATTGACGGGAAGGAGTTATCATGCACTATGCCGAGGATCCGAGCAGGCAGTATCACATAGACGTCGGTGCCAATGATATCGGGAATTATGTCATTTTGCCGGGAGACCCAGGCCGCTGTGGGCTGATTGCAGGCTATTTGGAAGATGCAGTCAAAGCAGGACAAAACCGGGAATTCACCACATATACGGGAAGACTGGAGGGGGTTAGGGTTTCCGTGACCTCCACGGGAATCGGTGGCCCCTCCGCCGCGATCGCTATGGAAGAACTGGTTCAGGCAGGGGCTCATACCTTCATCCGTGTCGGCACTTGCGGCGGAATGCAGGAGGAGATTCTGGGCGGAGACCTGATTGTGGCGACGGGAGCTGTCCGTATGGAGGGGTGCAGCAGGGAATATGCCCCCATCGAGTATCCGGCGGTGGCGAATTTTACACTGCTTAGCGCACTTCGATCTGCTGCAGAGGGACTTGGAATCAAATATCATATGGGGGTAGTCGAGAGCAAGGACTCCTTCTACGGACAGCACTCTCCCCAGAAGAGTCCGGTCTCCTATGAACTGCAGAATAAGTGGGAGGCCTGGAATCGGCTTGGGTGTCTGGCAAGCGAGATGGAATCGGCCGCTCTGTATACGGTGGCTCAGGCCCTTGGGGTCCGGGTGGCATCCGTCCTTCTCGTGATGGCCAATCAGGAGCGGGAGAGGACAGGACTCAGCAATCCTGTGGTTCATGATACAGATCTGGCCGTGCGCTGTGCCATCGAGGCGATGCGGATCGTGATTGCAGAGGACGAAAAGCGTTTATAAAGAAGTCCGACAAACGCCAGTGCCTGCCGGACTTCTTTTCTCTTATACCTGTTTGGGGCGATATGAGATACAGATCATCATGATTAAGATGAGCACAAGTCCCAGGGCGTCCCAGATGGTGAAAGGAGTCTGAAAGAAAATGCCCGTGACCACAGCCGCTGTAATGGGCTCAGAGAAGGCGTAGAGACCGGCGAAAACGGGACCGATGCGGTCAAGACCTGTCATGTAGAGGGAGAAGGCGGCGATGTTTCCGATCAGGACTACGAAGGCGATGCCAAGATACCCCGTCAGATTGGGCTGATAGGAGATGCGCCAGGGGCGAAAGACAAGAGCCATGACCAGGCCGCCCCAGAAGAAAGCCCAGGCCTGCATGACAGCGACCGGGTACTTTTTGAGGATGGATCTGCCGATTAGATTGTAGACGGCGATGCCAACCGCAGAACCAATGCCGGCGGTCAGTGCCAGGGGAGAGATCGTAAGCTCTTTTGGGTTGCCGTGTGTGACGATAGAGAGCACACCAAGAAAGGCAAAAAGGATGGCAGCCAGTTCCAGGGCATGAGGCCTGCGCTGAGACAGAAAACAGACGATGATCAGGGTCAGGCCGGGGGAGAGATCCTGCAGTATGGTACCCATACTGGCTGAAGAGAACTGAATACAGAGGAAGTAGAGGAATTGACAGAGACCAACGCCGGGGATGGCATAGAGCAGGGCAAGAATGGCATCTCTGCGGTTGGTGAAAGGCTGCCAGGTCTTCTCTGGCCCGTATCGGAACAGGCAGAAGATCAGCATAAGCAGGCCTGCCAGAAAGAGGCGAATGGGAACCAGCCAGGGAGTCTGCATTCCCTGACAAGTGAAAAGATACTGTCCCATAGAGCCGGAGAGACCCCAGCAGACGCCGGAGGCGACAGCACAGACAGAGCCCAGGAATTTTTGGTTGATCTTTGGATTCGTCATGGAAACTCTCCGGAGATGAATTTTGTCCTCAGAATACCTCACAAGTTTTCATAAATTGTTCGAATAGACCAGAATGCTTTAATCGCCGCTGATTTTCTGTGTTGGTATAGCGAATGACATCTGTGTTCATTTTGAGGGAACGCTTTTCTTTTTACAACTTGAATCATACAGAGCAGACCTGATCGGTAATCGCGGGATGTCCGATTCCCCGACATTTCTTCACGCATCAGACAGCCAACCGCCAAGAAGAAGGAAAGGCGGCTCTGATCAGGCGCGAAAACAGGGGAATGAAAAGGGATCTGTCAGCTATGAGAGCGGAGTCCGCCAGGAAGAGAAAGAAGATATACAATCTCCGGCGACTGTATGGCCTGAGCCGGAATTTGATACATTTTTACCGCTCAAAAGACACACCGGTGTTAGAATGAAAAAATCAATATTCCAATATGATTTCACACATCACAGGGCAAGCTATGATTTTTAAAATATTTCGACATGATCTGAAGGAACTGAGAAGAAGCGTCTTCACCCTTGTGATCGCCTTAGGCGTCTGCGTCCTCGGCGGTCTCTATGCCTGGGCCAATATCTATTCCAATTGGGATCCCTATGGAAATACCAGGGGAATTAAGATTGCTGTGGTCTCTATGGATCAGGGGGATACGGATGCCTCTGGCAGGCAGCAGAATCTGGGTTCGGAGATCATCGGCAAACTTTACGGCAATGACAAGATTGACTGGGTTTTTCTGGATTCTGAGCGGACGGCAAGAGAGGGTGTGGAATCCGGTGACTACTATGGGGCTCTGATTGTCGGGGAGGACTTCAGCAAGAAGATGACCCATGTCTTCACAGAAGGGGTAGATAAGCCTCAGCTGACCTTCTACCAAAATCAGAAGAAAAATGCTGTCGCCAACAAGATTACAGACACCGTGGTGACGACGATTCAGTCTCAGGTCAATGAGAAATTCGTTCAATTGATGGTTGCGCAGGTTTTTACTGATACCAACCATTTTACAGAGGATTTTAAGAAGCAGGGAGGAATTGACGGACTGATTTCCCGCTTCGAGCAGATTCGAAGCAACATTGCCGGCTACCAGGCGCAGTTGGATATGGCGATCGCCGGAAATGAGGCCGCAGACAAAGCTCTTGATCAGGCGGGCAAGGCGTCGGGGGATGTCAAGGGGGCTTTGCGTCAGGCGCAGTCAGGACTGGGACAGGCGCAGGAGGCAGCAGGACAGGCGCAGCTGACTCTGGAGGAATACCAAAAGCGCATGCGCAGTTTGCAGGCGATGGCAGCGTCCAATGCAGGGGATTGGCAGAAGGGTCTGGAGGGATTAAACAGCGGCAGTGATATGGCCAGTATCCAGAAGGCACTTCAGGCGCACAGGGACAAACTTGATAAAGCGGATGGGCAGCTTCATGCCCTGGCGACGGCATTTCCGGCGAATCTGGCCCCCAACCTGCATCAGATGGTTGATCGGCTGGATGCAATAAAGGCGAATCTGCAGGAACTGGAATCTAAGAATCAGGCTTCCTGGATTGGGAAAATCGATGCCCAGTTAAGCCAAAAAGAGCAGGCAGACAAGGCCGAATTCTATCGGCAGCTGGATCAAATCAAGCAGGACAGTCAACAGCTGACGGACCAGCTGACAGGAACTCTGCCGGCGGAAGTAGAGGCCTCCCTGAACAGCACAGCCAAGACGATCGGGGATGCCAGAGTCAGCATGAACCAGATGTCCAGTCTCCTGGGAGGGATGGGGGATGTCTTTGGGGCTCTCTCAGGCACCGTCAATGCGGGCAGTGTCAGCCTGATTCAGACCAGACAGGCTCTGACTCTTCTGGATAACAGACTCTCCGCTGTCTTAGACGCGGTAAAGGGGGCAAAAGAGAAGGATGCAGTCAAGGCGCTGATCAATACCCTCTCCGGTGATCCGCAGGCTTATGGACGCTTCTTCTCCAATCCGGTTGAGATTGAATCGACGAAAATATATCCGGTGGAAAATTATGGATCAGCTGTGGCTCCCTTCTATTCTGTCCTGGCGATCTGGGTCATGGGGCTTCTGCTTGCGGCAGTCATGAAGACGCATCCAAACGCCTTGTACTATCCCGATGCCAGGGCGCATCAGCTCTATCTGGGCCGCTATCTGACATTCGCCTTTTTGGAGCAGATCTTTGTCATTTTGCTCGTCCTGGGAGATCTCTTTGTGCTCAGAATTCAGTGTCTGCATCCCTTTCTTTTCTGGGCGGTCTGTGCCCTTATCGGGCTGACCTTCTCACTGCTCATCTATTCTCTGGTCTATGCATTCGGGGATGTGGGAAAAGCGGCAGCGGTGGTTATTGTTGTCCTGCAGATTGCCGGTTCCTCAGGAACCTACCCTATTGAGGTTCTGCCGGCCTTTTTCCAGAACGCCTATATCTTCTTCCCCTTTCCCTACGCTATTGATGCTCTGCGGGAGTGTGTGGCCGGGCTCTATGGGATGGATATTCTGCTGTATCTCGGAAAACTTTCCGTCTTTATTCTGGTGGCTCTGGCCATCGGGATCTGGATGCATAAGCCCACCGCCAAGCTCCTTCACTTTATGGAGACGCGGATGGATGATACGGAGTTAATGTAAAGACAGCACCGATCTGAAGCGGGGAGAATGGGTCATGAAGGATTACGAGAAATTCTATTATGAATATATCAGGGAACTCAGAGAAAAACATGAGGCCAACGTCAACAGGATCCGGATTGGAATTCGAATCAATCTGTTTTTGCCGCTGGCGTTTTTGATTCTGAGTTTTGCGATCGGCGGTTCCCGCTTTATCTTTCTGATGCTCTGGATTGTCAGCCTTTTCGGGATAGCAGCTTATCTTATTTTTGTGGAGTACACGGATTTTGAACTCCAGCAGAAGCTGATTGATCTGGAAGAGAGAGAGGATGAGAAGCCGGAGTCTCTGATTGAGGGGAATTATCTGGAACCGCATCTGGAATCGCTGCAGGAGAAGATGGGATCTATCGCAGAGGCAAAAAGCAGGAAAATCGAGCAGATCGTTGAAGTCAGGAAGAGGACGATCGAGCAGATTGTTGAATTAAAAGAGCAGAAGAACGTCCCGGTCCATTCCAGGGAAGAGGATATGGGACTGATCACGGTGGATGAAGTCATCTGTTCCCAAAAGGATGAAGACATGCCTTCGCTGGATGCTTCCGGAGCAAAGATGAAGGAGGAGTCCCATGCGTAATATATTTAAGGTCTTTCGCAGGGACGCCAGGCGGATCTGGACCAACGTGGTGGCCCTGGTGGTAATTATGGGTCTGGCCGTGATTCCCTCTCTCTATGCCTGGTTTAATATCCTGTCAAACTGGGATCCCTACGGTTCCGCCTCAACCAGAAATTTAAAGGTCGCTGTGGCGACGGAAGATCATGGGGCAGATCTGGATGGGGCTAAGATTAATATCGGAGATATTGTAATCGACAAATTAAAGACCAACCAGTCCATAGGCTGGGTCTTTGTGGACAAGGCAGAGACTGCGCAGGAGGGAGTGACCAGCGGCAAGTATTACGCGGCACTGGTCATCGACGGTAATTTCTCAACAGATATGCTCTCTTTTATTGGGGGCCGGCTCAATCATCCTCAAATTGACTACTATGAGAACGAGAAGAAAAATGCCATCGCTCCTAAAATTACCGGTAAAGTTAAGACGACGGTGCAGGAGGAAGTCAATAAGGCCTTTGTCAGCTCCCTGGCCCAGGGCATGCTCTCGGCGGGGAAGTATATCTCCAGCACCGATGGGAAAATGCCTCTGACGGATGCGGCTCTGGAACATCTCAAACAGATGGACGCAGACATGACGACCAGTATCGGAGTCATCAATGCCTATATTTCACTGGCAGATTCAGCAGATCAGGTGAAGCGGGCAAGTGAGGCGCTCGCCGAAGAACTGCGGCAGATGGCCGGCGACAGCAAAAACAGTCTGCGTGCAGCGAAAGAGCGGGCTAAGAGCCAGCAGTCTGGAATCGCCGGGAGTTCGGGAACAGGAAAGGGAAGTGGACAGACCGCCGATTATATCGAGTCGCA
This sequence comes from Lachnospiraceae bacterium AF51-6-b8A, assembly GCA_027682585.1. Classification (GTDB taxonomy): domain Bacteria; phylum Bacillota; class Clostridia; order Lachnospirales; family Lachnospiraceae; genus Shuttleworthia. The sequence continues at coordinate 383,203 of JAQCZH010000001.1, forward strand.
GCTTGCGGGAGTTTCCGATTATCTGCAGACTCTGCAGCAGCAGCTGTCGAGCGGGCAGGAACTGGCGGAACCCAAAATCGATCAGCTGGAGGCGGTTTTAGACGGTCTGCACAGTCAGGTCAACGGGGCTCTCTCAGCAATTCATCTGTCTGCCCGTTTTCAGGTCAAGCTGGACACATTAAATCAGCGGTATCAAACCATGCGGGATCGGCTGGAGGGCATGAAAGCAGCGGCCAGAAGCGGGCAGTCAACGCTGACTCTGTCCAGACAGGCGGCGGATGACTGTGGTCAGCTGCTGGCATCCAGCCGGGAGGTCCTTGAGGATTACCGCAGCCAGGTCAAACCTGGGGTTTCAGCATCGATGGATTCGATTAAGAATTCTATGACGGAGGCGGGCAGACTCCTGGACAATGCCGGCGGAAATATTGATGCCGTGAACAAGATTCTTGCGTCCTATCCGGATCTGTCCGGGGCGGCCAGAGGGGACCTGGTTACGGCGAGAGACAACTTGTCTCAGATGCAGGGAAAACTGCGCGAATTGATCGACCAGGTCTCTAAGTTTCGTTCTTCTGACCAGTACAGTATGCTGGTCAGGTTGATCGAGTCAGATCCGGATCTGGTTGCCGATTTCATTTCCTCTCCAGTGGGGCTTACAATGGAGTCCGTCTATCCCATCGAGAATAATGGTTCGGCCATGGCTGCTTTCTATGTCATTCTGGCTATTTGGGTTGGAGCTCTGATTCAGGTGGCGATCTTAAGGCCCCGCCAGAAGCATCCGGGAGAGATCCCAGGGGTCAAGCCCCGGCATGAGTTTCTGGGGCGCTATCTGATTTTTTTCCTCCTGGGACAGGTTCAGACTCTAATCATTGTTCTTGGAACCCTTTTTTATGTGCGGATTCAGGTTCAGTCCCGCTTTCTTTTCTGGCTGGCGGCAGCGGTATCCAGTCTGATCTTCACTTTTCTTCTCTATGCGCTTACCTACGCCTTCGGAGCAGTGGGAGAAGCGGTAGGCGTCGTGATTATGGTTGTCCAGGTGGCCGGGAGCGGAGGTACCTTTCCCATTGAGGTTCTGCCGCAGATCTATAAGGTCCTCTACCCGTTTATGCCCTTCCGCTATGGAATCAATGCCCTGCGGGAGTGCGTCGGCGGTTTCTATGCCAATGCCTATGCGGTCAACCTGCTGCATCTGCTCCTCTTTGCGATTCCTGCTCTCATGGTTGGTCTTGGTATCAGCAGGATTATCGGAGGTCTGACTCATAAGATTGAGGCGTCCAAGGAGGGATCTGATCTGTGGGCATAAGAGGAAGCCGGACCGGGCATTGTTATTCTGGGTGTATATCTGTTGAAAAGGGAGATTCAGGTGACTTTTTGGCAGGGAAAAATTAAGATAGAAACAGGAAGTCCACAGCATGTACTCTCTGACAAGAGGCGACAGACGGGCTGGATTTTGTGAGCAAATTTTGTAAATCACCAGGAGGGAACCATGAATTTCTTAAAATTGGCGGAGAAGCGTTATTCCTGCAAGAAGTACAGCGACAGGGCCATCGAGGAGGATAAGCTGCAGGCGGTTTTAGAAGCCGGCCGACTGGCGCCGACAGCCAAGAATCTGCAGGAGCAGCATGTATATGTGCTCCAGTCTGAGGGGGCTCTGTCTAAGTTTGACCAGCTGACTCCCTGCCGCTATGGGGCAGGGACGGCCTTGATGGTCACCTACAACAGGAATAATGTCTACACATATCCGGGAGAGAAACGCGATTCAGGGGCAGAGGACGCCGCAATTGTCGCGACTCACATGATTCTCGAGGCGACGGAGCAGGGGCTGGACTCCTGCTGGGTTAATTTCTTTGATCCCGATCAGGCCAAAGAAATCTACGGCCTGCCGGAAGAGGAGGAGGTCCTCATGTTTATGGATCTGGGCTATGCCGCCAAGGAGGCGGGCCCTCTTCCCAATCACAGAAGCCGCAAGGACTTGAGTGAGACGGTATCTTATCTGTAAGATACCGCAGCTGCAGTGAACTCGTGAGATTCAGGTCAAGAAGGCCTGCCTGAGCAAGAAAATAATATGAGGAAAAATGCCCCGATGAGAAGAAGTGATCGTCAGCTGACAGATCGCGAGAAAATCTTAGCGATCATGAGAGATTGTGATGTGGTCCGACTGGGAATAAGGGATGATGACGGCTATCCCTACATTGTCCCCCTTAATTTCGGTATAGAAGAAGTCGATGGGCAGGTACGCATTTATCTGCATTCCGCTCAGGAGGGCCATAAGCTTGATTTGCTGCACAGGGATTCCAGGGTGACCTTCGAGATGGACGCCAATCATGTGCTCTATTCAGACCGGGAGCGGGGCTACTGCACCATGAATTACCGGTCTGTCATGGGGAGGGGAGAGGCGGTCTTCATCAGCGATCCTGCCGCAAAGGAGCACGATCTGACGATTATGACAGATCACTATCACAGGGAGCACTTCGCCTTCAATCCGGCAGCGATTTTAAGAACTGAGGTGCTGGAGATTCGGGTGGACTTCGCGACGGTGACCGCCAAGCATAAACAGACCAAAATTCCGGCCGGCAAGCCCGGTGTAACCAGTCGCCCCATGTGACAGGCAGAAGATCCCTTCTGTCAGTCGCCCTGAAGAGGGGCGTATCGTCAGAAATGAGTTAGAAATGAAAATCATCATAAGTCCCGCCAAGAAAATGCGCGTTGATACGGATTGTCTGGAGGCGACGGCTCTTCCCTGTTTCTTGAATGAAGCAGAGGAGATTTTGTCGTATTTAAAAGGACTTTCTTATGAGGAGGCCAGGAAGCTCTGGGGCTGCAATGACAAGATTGCAAGGGAGAATTACGAGCGAATCGGACGGATGGGCAAGACGCAGCTGGCCAATGTCAAGGCGCTGACACCGGCGATTCTGGCCTATGACGGAATTGCCTTTACCTATATGGCACCAGGGGTCTTTGAGGATCAGCAGTTCGCCTATGTTCAGGAACATCTGCGTATTCTGTCGGGTTTCTACGGCATTCTTCGTCCTCTGGATGGCCTTGTGCCCTATCGGCTGGAAATGCAGGCCAAGGCCAGGGTGGGGAGGAGTGGGAATCTCTATGAATTTTGGGGAGACAAACTCTATCGGGCGCTCCTTGAAGAAGAACAATCGGATCGAGAACACTGGATTGTCAATCTCGCTTCCAGAGAGTATGCCAAGTGCATCGATGCCTATCTTGGGCCCGGGGATCATATGGTGACAGCCGTATTTGGAGAATGGTCCGCAGATAGGTTCGTGCAGAGGGGCGTTTACGCCAAGATGGCCCGGGGAGATATGGTTCGCTATCTGGCTTCGATCAATGCCAGCCAGCCGGAGGCAATGAAGGATTATCGGGGGCTGGGCTATCACTTTGATGAGGGAAGATCCAACGAGAAAACTTATGTATTCTTGCGGGATTCGCAGGCAGCGGTGTAACAGATGACGGCAGAATGTCTGCAGAGGGGATTTTTTTGCTGATTAGAATAGCGTTTGCGCTGCGTGAAGAGATTGCAAAGAGCGGGTGAAGAGAGAACTTTCATTTTCGAGAAATGAGGAAGAGCATGTGTGAAAATAAGGGAATTCTAATAGGAGTGGGTGTTGGTCCCGGTGACCCGGAACTGGTGACTTTAAAGGCCGTTCGCATGATTGGGGAGGCAGACCGTATCATTCTGCCCCAGAGCAAGGCAAAAGAGGCCCGCGCCTACAAGATTGCCCTGGGAGCAGTTCCCGCTTTGACTGATAAATGCCTGCTGGGCCTTGATTTTCCCATGACGAGGGATAAGGAAAAGCGGGACCGGCAGATTCGGGCCAATTACGAGGCGATTCGTTCCTATCTGGCAGCGGGAGAGAAACTGGCCTTTTTAACCATCGGAGATCCCTGCATCTATTCGACTTTCTGCTATCTCAAGACCTGTGCTGAGGAGGAGGGCTATGCCACGGCTCTGGTCAATGGAATTCCCTCCTTTGTGGCGGCCGCAGCCCGCTGGAATATTCCTCTTTGTCTGGATGATGAGGAGGTTCATCTGCTCAACGGGAAAAGTCATCTGGCAAGGGAACTGGCCCTGCCCGGCAGTAAGATCGTAATGAAGGCCGGCCGTTGTCTGGGGGATTTGGCTGACGCCATCGAGAAAATGCCCGGCACCAGGGTCTATGCGGTCAAGGATTGCGGACTTCCCAGCGAAGAGATCTTCGATGATGTCTGCGAGGTACCGGAAGACTACATGGTGACCGTGATTGTCAAGGAAAGACCGGGGCAGGAAGAGATCAATCATTGGGATGAATGACTCTCTTGCCCTGCAGGTTTCTAGATTTCAGCAATAATTTCATCAATCTGGGCCAGCTCTGTCTGGCTGAAGTCCAAATGCCCAAGAGCGTCTGCATTTTCCTTGATCTGCGCGGGACTGGATGCCCCGATGATGACAGAGGCGACCTGAGACAAGCGCAGATCCCAGGCCAGGGCCATCTGGGCCAGAGACTGGCCGCGTTCTTTGGCCATCTCCTGCAGGCGGCGGGCAGCAGCCAGTTTATTTGCGGTCAGATCTTCTCTCTTGAGATAGCGGCCGTCATGGGCAATGCGGCTGTCAGCGGGGATACCGTTTAAGTAGCGATCGGAGAGCAGCCCCTGGGCCAGGGGAGAAAAGGCGATGATTCCGATACCGTCCTTTGCTGCCTGCTTATCGAGTCCCATGCGTTCAATCTTGCGGTCGAAGATGGAGTAGCGGGACTGATTGACAATCAGGGGCAGATGGATCTTCCTGGCATACTTGACTGCGGCGGCCGTCTGTTCGGCATTGTAGTTGGAGATGCCGGCGTAGATCGCCTTGCCTGCGTCCACAATTGACTTGAGGGCATCCAAAGTCTCTGTCAGTGGGGTATTGGGATCGGGACGGTGGTGATAGAAAATATCCACGTAATCGAGTCCAAGACGGCTCAGAGACTGGTTTAGACTCGCAATCAGGTATTTGCGGCTGCCCCAGTTCCCGTAAGGACCGGGCCACATATCATACCCGGCTTTGGAACTGATAACAAGCTCATCCCGGTAGGGTTTGAAATCCTCTGCCAGGAACTTGCCGGCATTTTTTTCCGCGCGGCCGTACTGTGGGCCATAGTTGTTGGCCAGATCAAATTGGGTGATTCCAAGATCGAAAGCGGTTCGCATCATGGCCCGCATATTGTCAGGGTTGTCATTCTCACCGAAATTATGCCAGAAGCCAAGGGAGATGGCAGGAAAGAGAAGGCCGCTTGTGCCGGCCCTGCGGTATAACATTTTCTCATAGCGGTTCTCAGATGCCTGATAGGCGTGTGACATGTTTTCCTCCTTTTTTCAGTGCCTTTGCTGTCCCTATTATAGAACAGATTTGGGATTACAGTCTGTGGCAAGACCTTTGATTCATGATATATAGAGAATAGGACTCCAAATGAGTGTATAACAATCGACGGTCCGCAAAATACAGATTCTGCGGGATGGATTAGCTGGAGGTATGGTTCAGATCCCGTAGGATTTCAGGCTGTACCAGCAGGTAGTAGGCTGTCATGGTGACAGAGATGATGGCCCAGGAGATGGGCATGCCGGCGAAGAGTTGTCCGATGCTGCCTCCGGGGACAATGATCAGGAGCCAGACGGCCCGAAAGCCGCAGATGCCAAGCAAATTGATCAGGGTTGAGACCAAAACCCTGTTTTCCGCCCGTAGAATGGAACCGAAGACTTCCGAGAAGACATAGATGACATAGAAGGGGGCAATGCAGCGGCAAATATCTTCTGCAAGGCCGATTACCTCCGCGTCTCTGGTAAAAAAAAGCATCAGTGAAGGAGTGAAGACCAGCAGCAGACCGGTGATGGTCAGAGCGAAGGCCAGTTCGATGAGGAGGACATTTCTGCTCGCTTTTCGGATTCGATCCGGCTTCGCCGCTCCGAAATTCTGCCCGATGAAGGTAGTGATGGAGGCGGAGAAGGAGGCGTCAATCATCCACCAGATGGCATCCAGGCGGGCATAAGCTGTCCAGGCCGCCATGGCATTCACTCCCTTTTGGTTGAGAGCTGCCTGCAAAATCATATTGGAGATGGTGAACATGCTGCCGGCAATGGCCGTGGGAAGACCAATACGCAAGATTCTTACCAGCGTATGCGGATTCAGATGAAGCCGCCTTAAGGAGAGCCTGAGTCCGGGCGTCTTGCGGATCAGAAGCCAGCTGACCAGAATGGCGGAAATGCCCTGGGAGATGTCGGTGGCGACAGCTACGCCTAAAACACCCATATGAAGGAATGCGACGAAGAAGAGGTCCAGGATGATGTTGATGGCAATCGTGGCGATCAGGATGTAGAGGGGGCGGCGGGAGTCGCCGATGGCTCTGAGAATGCCGGAACCCATATTATAGGTCAGGGTGAAGACCAGTCCGGCCATAAGGGTACGGATATAGAGGGCGGAGGCTTCCATCAGATCGGGGGGAGTCCGCAGGACCTGCAGGAAGGGCATGGTCAGAAAAAGCATGACAATCCCGAGCAGAAGACCTGTCAGGATGGAAAAAGCGTAGGCGGTGTGCAGGGCATCATCCACCTTATTGGTTTCATCGGCCCCAAAATGCTGGGAGATGACGACGGTGGCTCCGGTCGACAGATTCATAAAGAAGGCAAAGAGAAAAAGGATGATCATGCCGGAGGAACCGCCGACGGCAGCCAGAGCTTCTGTTCCGGCAAATTGTCCAACCACGGAAGCGTCAACGGTGTTATAGAGCTGCTGAAAGAAAGCTCCGATGACAAGAGGGAGAAAAAAAGTCAGAATCTGGCGGTTGATAGGACCCTGGATCAAAGATTTTTGAGCGGCTTTTGTTTGTTTCTGATTGGTCATCTGTTCTCACTTTATTTCTGGTTTTCGTCGAGGCCGACTGCGATCAGCAGATCGGTCATAGCTGCAAAGAGAGTGCGGCCGCTCGGATAAAAGCATATGATACGCAGACAGAGACGAACTGTCGCCGTTCTTGCCGCGGCCGTAGGGAGAAGTAATCCTAATTGTAATCGGGATGGGTCTACTTCTCAAGTTGTGTTATGATAGGAAAACTCGAAACGATCCAAAGAGGTTCATTGTAAATCGGAGCAAGGGGATCGAAGATGGACAGGAAAAAGGGGAAAGGGGATGAAAGGCAATCAGAGAAGAATGATGGAAGAAAAGAAGGTGCAGAAGATGGCATGTCGTTTTATTATTGTCAGGCACGGTCAGACCTATTGGAACAAGGCCGGAAAATTCCAGGGCCAGGTGAATATTCCCCTCAATGAGACGGGGAGAATCCAGGCCGGAGCTTCTGCAGAGGAACTGGCAGGCCAGCCGATAGAAGTCTGTTTCTCTTCTCCGCTGGATCGGGCCATGGAGACGGCGGCGATCATCTGCAGACCCCATGGGCTGAGGCCTCAGGCCAATCCACTGCTTTTGGAGAGGAATTATGGGATCTATGAGGGGGAGTCCTTTCTGATGGCCTTTGCCAATCCGGGGCACGAACTCTACAGCATCAAGGATCCGGCTCACTATCGGGACCAGGTCATAACAGTGGAAAGCTATTCTCAAATTCTACAGCGGGCGCAGCGCATTATCGACGAAATCATGCTTCCATCGGCAGAGAAGTACGATTGTGTCCTTTTGGCCGGTCACTGCGATATCTTCTGCGCTCTTTTTAGCAGACTCTTTGAAGTGCCTCTGGCTGATTACTGGAAACAGGCCCTGCCCAATGCGGGCTATGCCATCATTGACTATGCGGACGGCTATTTTACAGAGGTGGAAGTCAGTGGATAAAATTGCTTGCAATTAAAATGGAGATCGCGTATAATCCATTTCAGTAACAGTTCCTAGTTATGACAGATTTATGGGAAGTTCACTTCATGTATGTGAACAGAAAGGAATGCGATATGGATAAGTATTTATGTGAGCCCTGTGGTTATATCTATGATCCCGAGGTCGGCGATCCCGATGGCGGTATTGCTCCCGGAACTGCCTTTGAGGATATTCCGGATGATTGGGTTTGCCCTGTCTGTGGGGCATCGAAGGATGCTTTTGTTGTAACGGAGTAATCGCCAGTTTTGTTCTCAAAGGCCCGCTTATTACAGATTTCAGGAAACCGACCCTCTGGGGTCGGTTTTTTGATGATGGGAACAGAATGCTCCCGGAACGCGCATCGGATTGGCGGTCGCTGTATGTTTTGGAACAGGAGCCTGTGTGAAGGGAAAAGGCGGTAAAAATTTTGAATCATGGGTGTCAATGGCGATAAGACGAGGGCGATTCTTTCGTCACGCCGGGGAACATCACGTATGCAGGGAATCCTGCAAAATATTGGAAAGAGAGAAAAAGTAGCGTTTTCTTTGTTGAGCCTGTCTCTTGTATGCAGATGATACAAAGGCTATTCTTGCCTTACCTCTCGTGACAGATTGTGATTGATCGGATTGATGATCCACAATGGGAGGAAGTATGAAGCATATGATTGGTAGAAGGCGGCGGATGCGAATCATCTGCCTGGTTTTATTGCTGGCGGTATTGGGGAGTACCCTGCCGTTTCCATTATGGGGAGCGAAAAGCCGGTTTGGGCGGGCGTTCGCCGCAGAAGAACCGGCGGTGCTCAAGGCTTATGCCAAAGAGGTCAGATATGAGCAGGCTGGTCTGGGAAAGGCCAATTGGACGAACGATTTTGTCCTGCAAAGAGGAGGAAGCGATTATCACGGATTTTGTATTAATCCAGACAAATCTACTCCCAAGATAGGAGCCACTTTCAGGGTCAGTGAACTGGGAGATGAGAAGGTGCGGAAAATACTCTATTATGGCTATGGCAGTCAGGCCAATGCCATGGAAGAATTGGGCCTGTCCGCTGAAGAACAGCTGATTGTTTCCCATGTGACTTTGGCAAGGGCCATGAGAGACCCCCATTGGTCGGTCAATCTCAATGGAAGGGGGAAGAGGCTGGCGGACCGCTACTGGAATCTGGCGATGTCAAGGCCCCTGCCAGGACAGGATCTGCTGAGGGCATTCCTTTGCCGCAGTACCGGGGAAGGCGGACAGGATCTGCTCTATTTCTGGCAGGCACCAAAACAGGAGGAGGTGCCAAAGACTTCATTTATCATTCGAAAACGGTCAGCGGCTGGTAAGCTGACAGAAGGGAATCGTTCCTATTTGCTGGCAGGTGTCTGCTATGGACTCTATGATGATGCTGCCTGCAGTAAGCTCCTGCAGGAGATCTGTCTGACCAGGAAGGGGGAATCTGAGGTATATGAGGGAATCTTTCAGGAACTGACGGTGGGAAAACAGTATTTTGTTCGTGAGACCAGGGGACCTGCCAACGGATCCTATGCCATAGACGCGAAGGCCTATCTCTTTACCGCCAGGGCAAAAGGCGGTGCGCAGGAAATCGGCTCCATGGAATTGAAGGATGAACCCGTTTATGATGTGCCGGATATCCTCTGGCACAAGAAGGACGCCCAATGCAGTGAGAGGGGACAGGGAGACGGCAACCTTGCCGGAGCGGAGTATGCGATCAGCTTTTATCCGGAGGATTTGCCTTCAGCAGAGGCCGCAAAGGACAAGAAGGCCTCTTATCGCTGGATGATGCGAACGGATGAGCGGGGAGAGATTCATTTTCAGAATCCTGACTGCTATGTGTCCGGGGATCCCCTGCTGGAATATCAGGGGAAGAAGGTTCTGCCTCTGGGATCCTACCTGATTCAGGAGAAGAAGGCTCCATGTGATGCCAGAGGAAGAGCAATCTATGCTCTTGATCCGAAGATATATTTACTTAAGACGGTCTGCGGAGCAGATCATCAGGTGAAAACCGTCCACCCGCTGATGCATGGTCAGAAGGAGCAGATTTTGCGTGGTGGAATTCTTTTGGAGAAGCGGGAGACTTCCTATCCGGACGGAAGCGACTACACGGCGGCGATGAGCCTGGAGGGCATTCGCTTCTCAATCTATAACCGTTCAGCGAAAGCGGTAGCAGTGGATCTGAATCGAGACGGGATTTACAGTGAAAATGAATATTTTGCGCCGGGATCTAAGATTCGGGAAATCGTCAGCAGAAAATACAGCAGGGAGGAGGCGATGCGCCTCTATGGTCTTAAGAGCGGAGCGAAAGAAGTCTATCTGGCTACGACGGATGATGATGGTGACGGCTGTGACCTGAGTTTGCCCTATGGCAGGTATGGGATTGTCGAGGAGACAATGAGTGCGGCTGGCGAGTCAAGGCAGGTCAATCAGGATTACTGCCTTGGGAAGAAAGAGGAGAGGCTGGTTGAAATCAGCGGAGATCTGCAGGAGGGAAAACTCTGCCAGACCGATATAGACGGCAAAAGGCTGACTTTTGCTGAGAATAACCTGCCCATCCGTTCAGATCTTGTTTTTCGCAAGATCAAGGAAGACAGCAGGGAGAGAATCTCAGTCCCCTTCCTCCTGATCCGGGAGGAGACGGGAGAGAAGCATATTGTTATGACAGAAAAAGATGGAAGCTTCGACAGCAGGGCCAGCCATATTCCTCACAGTCATAAGACCAATGCCAATGATCGTTTTCTCAATCAGATTCAGCTAGAGCAAGGAACGAAAGCGGCGGAGAAGGGGGAATGGAAGCTAAGGCAGCAGAAACCCCTGACGGTCTCCGAGATGACAGAGGATGCGGGAACCTGGTTCGGGCTGGGAAGTTATGGAAATATAGCCCGGATTGAAGATCGGCTGGGAGCCCTTCCCAAGGGGCATTATCGTCTGATGGAGCTGTCCTGCGATAAGAACCGGGGATACGAACTGGTAAATCTGCGTTTTTCGATCGGTCAGGATCCCAATAAGCCAGGAGAAATTGCGGATCTGGGAACGGTGTCTGATCGTCCGATCAGGCCCGAGACTCGGCCGACACCGGGAGAGGTTCACGCACCCAGGATGGGAGACTTAGGACAGATATGGATCTATCTGATCTGCGGAGGATTTGCGCTGGGAAGCATGGCGGTTCTCCTGGTGATTCGCGGCAGAAAATAGATTGGATGACCGGAAGGGGACTGCCGATGTGGGGAACTCTCCGCCAGCCTGGGCTGTACTGGAACAGGCGGGTATGGGACACGACGGGAAGTCATGCAATGTTTCACACAGGCCTGTGATCTGTGTTAGAATAGTTGGGATTTATGGATCGAATGATACAGAAAGAAGGCAGTCCATGGGAAAGTTCGGCAGAAAGAATGGCGACAGCAAGAAGGCTGCGGAGAAGAAGATGGCCCAGCAGCTGGCGGCCTTGAAGCGCAGGCAGGCCAAGAAGAAGTGATGGAGTTTGGAGGTTACTATGAGTAAGGTTTTAGTTGCTTATTTCTCTGTATCGGGGGTGACCCGTCGAGTCGCCGAGAATCTGGCCAGAGTTGAGGAAGCAGATCTCTTTGAAATTGCGCCGGAGACGCCCTATACGGCCGAAGATCTGGATTGGAAGAACAAGGAGTCCAGATCCTCTGTTGAGATGGCAGATCCCAATTCACGCCCGGCAATGAAGGGACCAAAACCAGATCTGTCGGCCTATGAGGTGATTTTCCTTGGATTTCCCATCTGGTGGAACAGAGAGCCGAGTATTGTAGATACCTTCCTTGATGGAACAGATTTTACAGGCAAGATGATTGTTCCCTTCTGTACTTCCGGTGGTTCCGGCCTGGGCGCGACCACGGATCGGCTCAATAATCTGATTGGCCGCAAGGGACAGGTAATTGAAGGAAAGCGCATGGGCGGCACGGTGTCTATGGAGGATCTTAAGACCTGGAGCGATGGTTTAGATCTGTAGCGTTCTGTGCGCTGTATGCTGCCTTTGAACAGACTAGACGCAGGCGGAAAGTTACCTGAGAGGAAGAAGAACTGGAGGAAGAACATGGCTCTGAGCAAGAAGCCGGTCAACGGAATGAAGGATATCCTGCCCCGAGAGGAGGAGATCCGCGATTATGTGACAGATGTCATCAAGGAGACCTATCGCAGTTTCGGTTTTACACCCATTGAAACTCCCTGTATGGAGAGCATCGCCAATCTGAGCAGCAAGCAGGGAGGCGAGAATGAGAAGCTGATTTTCAAAGTTCTCAAGAGAGGGGAGAAGCTGCATCTGGACACAGCTCAGACGGAGGCAGATGTTGTGGATTACGGGATGCGCTATGACTTGACGGTGCCCCTGTCCCGCTTCTATGCTAATCACGCCAATGATCTTCCCAGTCCCTTTAAGGCTCTGCAGATCGGTAGTGTCTGGCGGGCAGACCGCCCGCAGCGGGGACGCTATCGCCAGTTTACCCAGTGTGATATCGATATCCTCGGGGAACCGTCGAATCTGGCTGAAATTGAACTGATTCTGGCCACAACAACCTGCCTTGGCAGAATTGGATTCAGGAATTTTGAAATCCGAATTAATGAACGCCGTATTCTGAAGGCCATGGCTTCTTATGCAGGATTCCCAGAATCTGACTATGATGAAATCTTCATCATCCTGGATAAGATGGACAAAATCGGCCTGGACGGCGTGGCAGAGGAACTGAGAGAGAATTATGAGGAATCTGTCATAGATAAGTATCTGACGCTCTTTGAACATCTCTCAGGCAAGAGAGATGTGATAGAGGGAGTTGACTATCTGCTGGCTGTTCTGGGGGACTTCCTGGATGAAGAGGTTGCCAGGTCTTTAAGAGAGATAGCAGCCGCAGTGAATGAGGCAAAAACGGCGGATTTCACCCTGGTCTTCGATCCGACCCTGGTTCGGGGAATGAGCTACTATACAGGAACCATTTTTGAGATCGCAATTCCAGAATTCGGCGGATCCTGTGGCGGCGGCGGCCGCTATGATAAGATGATCGGAAACTTTACCGGTCATGATACGCCGGCCTGTGGTTTCTCAATTGGTTTTGAACGCATCGTTCTGCTTCTGTTAGAGTCTGATTTTCAAGTTCCCAGAAGCGGCAGAAAGGTAGCCTATCTGGTGGAGAAGAAGTACCCGGTTCAGAAACTGACTCGTGTTATGAATCAGGCAAAAGAGGCAAGAGAGGCAGGAGAGCAGGTTCTTGTTGTCCGAATGAACAAGAACAAGAAATTCCAGAAGGAGCAGCTGTCCGCCGAAGGATATGAGGAATTCGTAGAGTTCTTTAACCGCGATGAATCGGATTCGTCTGCACGTTGCTAAAAACCATTGGGAAGAACTTCGGAACATGGTATGGAAAGAAAAGTGACCCGTCAGGAAAGAAAAGCTAAGAGATCGTTGGACAGACGGGTGGTTGGATGACATAGGAAGAAAGAAGGATACAAATGGCAGAATCAGTGCAGGGCCTGCACCGCAGCTGTCGCTGCGCAGAACTCTCAGAAGCCAATATCGGGCAGACAGTTACCCTTATGGGCTGGGTGCAGAAGCGGCGCAATCTGGGCAGCCTGATCTTTGTGGATCTGCGTGACCGCTCCGGTTTGATGCAGATCCTCTTTGATGAGAAGATTGTGGGAAGCGAGGGATTTGCCAGAGCAGGCGGTGTCAGAAGCGAGTATGTGCTTGCTGTCACCGGCAAGGTGCAGAAGAGAGAGGCGGCGGTCAATGAGCATTTAAAGACCGGATCCATTGAGTTGGCTGCGGATTCCATCCGTATATTGAGTGAGTCTGAGGTCCCTCCCTTCCCCATTGAGGACGGGATTAAGACCAGGGACGAGCTTCGCCTTAAATATCGCTATTTGGATCTGCGCCGTCCTGAGATGCAGAAGAATCTGATCCTCAGGTCTCAGGTGACCACCCTGATTCGAAAGTACATGACTGCGGACGGCTTTCTGGAGATTGAGACTCCCATGCTGCAGAAGTCCACTCCCGAGGGAGCAAGAGACTATCTGGTTCCCTCCCGTATTCATCCCGGTTCTTTCTATGCTCTGCCTCAAAGTCCCCAGCTCTTTAAGCAGCTTTTGATGGTATCCGGCTTCGACCGCTATTTTCAGATAGCCCGCTGCTTCCGAGATGAGGATTTGCGCGCTGACCGTCAGCCCGAATTTACTCAGGTAGATCTGGAGATGTCTTTCGTCGATATGGAGGATGTGATTGAAACGACCTCCAGACTTTTGCGCAGTGTTTTTCGCGATGCCATAGGCGTCGAGGTTCCTGATCCCATTCCCCGCATGACCTGGCAGGAAGCGATGGAACGCTTTGGTTCCGACAAGCCCGATACCCGTTTTGGCATGGAATTGGTGGACGTATCCGATACAGTTGCTGGCTGCGGATTTGGTGTCTTTACGTCTGCTCTTGCATCCGGCGGAACGGTCCGCGGAATCAATGTCAAGGGACAGGGGGATATGGGCCGTAAGAAGATTGACAAACTGGTCGAGCTGGCAAAGGCCTGCGGAGCAAGGGGCCTGGCTTATATCCAGTATAAGTCTGACGGAACCGTCAAGTCTTCCTTCTCCAAGTTCATAAGCGAAGAGGAGATGAGCGCTCTGATGAAGTCTATGAGTGCACAGGCGGGGGACCTGCTTCTCTTTACGGCAGATCGATTCAAGACAGCAGTTGAGGTGCTGGGGCAGATTCGTCTGACCCTGGCAAGAGAGCTGAACCTGATTCCCGGGCATCAGTTTAACTTTCTCTGGGTCGTGGATTTCCCGGCTTTTGAGTGGTCTGACGAGCAAAATCGCTTTCTGGCTATGCACCATCCCTTTACTATGCCCTATGAGGAGGACATGGATAAGCTGGAGAGCGGCGATTTAAGTTCGATTCGCTCCAAGGCCTACGATATTGTCTTAAATGGCGTTGAACTGGGAGGCGGTTCCATTCGAATTCACCAGGATGATATTCAGGAGCGCATGTTCAAGGCACTGGGCTTTACTCTGGAGGAGGCTCGCGATCGCTTCGGCTTTTTGCTGACAGCCTTCGAGTATGGAGTTCCCCCGCATGCCGGTCTTGCTTTCGGCTTGGATCGCATGATTATGCTCATGACTGGAGCAGATTCCATCCGCGATGTCATCGCCTTTCCCAAGGTTAAGGACGCCTCCGATCTGATGACTCAGGCGCCAGCGCCTGTTGATGACAGACAGCTTCAGGAATTGTATCTCGAGACTCTCCCGGCAGCACAGCAGAAAGAATAAATGATCAGAGAATATTAATATCCTAATGAAGGAAGGGAAGAAGAGACCTCTTGGACAGAGGCGATATGAATGTCGTTTTCTGTTCTCGCAGGGATCTTTTTCTCTTTCACAGTAAAATATTCGCAGGACAGATATGGGAGGCCCACAGTAATCGTGTGTTCAAAGAGCATGGATTCGGCGCTCTTTGAAGAGAAGGCCAGAAAAATCAGGAAGGCTATGTTATAGTAAGAAAAGATAAGCTGCGCATGCGACAGGAACAATGCAATGTCAGATGGGGGTAATATGAGGAAAAGCGTTTACGGGGGGATGGAAAGCCGAAAACCCAAACAGAAGCACCGGATCAGAAGACGTGTGATCGGAATTGCCGTTGGAATTCCGGTCGTCCTGATTCTTTCGTTTTGTCTGCTGCTGGCTTATCTGACTCTGACGGAGTACAGGCCGGGGGCCAGAGAGTCGATTGCAGTCAACAGCGCAGAGGAGCAGACGACGGTAAGCAGGCAAGAAATGTCTGAGAATCAGACAAAGACAGGAGCGCAGCTGAGGACAGGAGATTCGCTGTCCGTGCTCAGCTGGAATATCGGTTATGGAGCTCTGGGAGATAATGCCGATTTCTTCATGGATGGGGGGAAGGGAGTCAAGACTGCCAGCCGGGAGCGGGTGCAGCAGAACCTCGATGATATCGTTGCTGCGGTGAAGAAGATCAATCCAGATTTCGCCATGTTCCAGGAGGTGGATGTCAATTCCCACCGATCCTATGGGACAGATGAGAGCCGGATTCTGGGGAAGTCCATACCTCAGGGGCAAATGACGTTCGCACGTAATTTCAAGGTGGCCTTCATCCCTTATCCCCTGCCCCCAATTGGCAAGGTGGATTCAGGAATTGCAACACTGAGCAGGTATCAAATCCGGGAGGCCAGCCGGATTTCTCTGCCCAGTCCTTTTTCCTGGCCAAATCGCCTGGGAAATTTGAAGCGCTGTCTGGCGGTTCATCGTATTCCGGTATCGAATGGCAGAGAATTGGTCCTTGTTAACCTGCATCTGGAGGCCTATGACGACGGGGAAGGCAAGGTGGCACAGACAAAGATGCTTAGAGAATTGCTTCAGAAGGAGACCGAAGCGGGGAATTATGTGATTGCGGGAGGGGATTTTAACCAGATCTTCTCGAATGTGGATTCCTCTTTGTATCCGGTTCATGAGGGCAAGTGGACACCCGGGGTGATTCGAACCGAGGACTTCGGGGAGGGGATGCAGCTGCTTATGGATGCGGAGACGGCCTCCTGTCGCAGTCTGGACAAGCCCCTGGCCGGAGCAGAGAAAAAGGACTTTCAGTTCTATATTATTGATGGTTTTATCTGTTCCAAGAATGTGACTGTGGAGAGTATCAAGACACAGAATCTGGGCTTTCATGCCTCGGATCATAATCCGGTCGTCCTTAAGGCCAGGTTGAAAGAGTAGGAGACGTCTTGCGTAGATTTCCTTCAGGAGGCTGATCAGGGAAGCAGAAAGATGCAGGGATAACCCAGAGATACCTCTTAGATAACAGACTTGTATGGGGACGAAGTATTTTCGCCCCCATTTTTCGTACTCTTGTTCTATAATAAGAGGCACGTTACAGGAGATCTGTCTGAGAAATGAGGCAAATATGGCAAAGCAGAATCTGGATTGGAGTAATCTCGGTTTCGCATATATGAAGACCGATAAGAGATATGTCGCGAATTTCACTGAAGAGACCGGTCAGTGGGACGCAGGTGCCCTGGTGGATGATGCCAATATCGTCATGAGTGAGGATGCGGGCGTTCTCCAGTATGCGCAGACGGTCTTCGAGGGACTCAAGGCCTATGAGACCAAGGATGGACGTATTGTCTGCTTTCGCCCGGACTTAAATGCCAGACGTCTGCACGATTCCGCGGTTCGTCTTGAGATGCCTCCTCTTTCTGAGAACCAGTTTTTAGATTCGATCCGGCAGGTCGTCGCGGCTAATGAGTCCTGGGTCCCCCCCTACGGTTCTGGGGCAACTCTGTATGTACGTCCCTATATGTTCGGAATCAGTCCGGTTATTGGTGTCAAACCGGCTGACGATTATCAGTATCGCGTATTTACGACTCCGGTGGGTCCCTATTTCAAGGGCGGGGCCAAGCCGATCTATGTCAGAATTACAGATTATGACCGGGCGGCTCCTCACGGAACCGGCAATATCAAGGCAGGCCTAAACTATGCAATGTCTCTGAAGGCGATTATGGAAGCTCATAGGGAGGGATTCGCGGAGAATATCTATCTGGATCCTGCGACCAGAACGACCCTCGAGGAGACCGGCGGTGCCAATATCCTTCTGATTGACCAGGATGACTGCCTGGTTGTTCCCAAGTCAGACTCCATCCTTCCTTCCATTACCAGAAGAAGCCTGGTATATGTTGCCGAGCACTACCTGGGAATGAAGGTCGATGAGAGACCTGTGACGATCCGAGAAGTGAGAGAGGGCGCTTTCAAGGAGTGCGGTCTTTGCGGAACAGCAGCTGTCATCAGTCCGATCGGAAAGATTCATGACCATGGCAAAGATATCTGCTTTGCTTCCGGTATGGAGGAGATGGGACCCTGGATGACCAAGCTGCGCCAGACTCTGCTTGGAATCCAGGAGGGAATCGTCGAAGCGCCTGAGGGCTGGATCTTTGAGATTTGCTGACGATTCCTTTCAAAGTGTTCTGATTGTACTGATCTAAGCCGGATATATCGGAAGGATGAAAATCAAAAACAGAAGGATTGCCCCGGGGCAGTGAGGAAATGCGAAAATGATTTCCCCACTGTCCCGTTTTTATGAATGATGAGAGTCAGGAAGCATAGATGATATATGCGATGCATCGTTATACAAACGCATTATTTGTATTATTATATATAATACAAATAAGAAGAAAGGAGGTCGTGAGGCCGTGAAATGATTCTTCGCATTGAAGAGGGGATCGATATTCCCATTTATCAGCAGATCAGAAATCAGATTATCTATGGAATTTCCAGCGGAGCGTTAGAGGCGGGAGAGCAGCTGCCCACGGTACGGGCTCTGGCGGCAGAGATCGGGGTCAATGCCATGACCATCAGCAAAGCCTACCAGATCCTTAAAGCAGAGGGATATATTGTCACCGAGCGGAAGCGGGGAGCCCGGGTTCGAGAGAAGATTGCCGGGAGCAAAAAGCTGTCTTTGACCAACCAAAGAGAGTTGAAGCGTATCATTTCAGAGGCCAAGCTTTCCGGTATGGGGCGGGCGGATTTCACCCGGGTCGTAGATCGGATTTATGAGGAGGTGGACTCATGAAGGGGATGATGAATTTAATTTTTCTGCTTGTCTTTATTTTTTCCGCCCTTTTGACAAAGTGGATCATGATTTGGACAGATGCCGGAAGGGAAAGGATCATTTTCGGTGCGAGCATTCCTGTGGAACTGCGCCGGCCCAATCAGGAGTACCACAGGCAAGTCGAACCGGTGATCCGACAGGTGCGCAGAAGAAGCTGGCAGTTGTTTGGGGCGGAGGCGGTCCTGGCTATCCTGATCTGCCTGCTGCCAAGAATGCTACTGGCAATGACTTTCTGGACACTGCTGATTTGTCTCGATATTTTTCTGACCTTTTTTCTCTATGGCTCTGGAAATCGGGAGATGCGCAGGGTTAAGAGTTTCTATATCAAGAAAGAGAAGACCTCTCGGATCGTTTACGCGGATCTGACCAACAGCGGAAGAGTTCACGGATTACAGCCGCTGCCTTTTTTTCTTGTCCTGGCAGGGAATCTGATTCTGACCATTTTTCTGAGCAGGAGTCAGCCGGATTTGAGCCTGGCCTTTTGGGTTCTGATGGGATGTCAGTGCCTGATTGTCCTGCTGGCATTTCTCATGGATCGCATGCGCAATCGGGTGATTTCAACGGACAGTGCGGTGAATGCCAACTATAACCGGGCCAGAAAAAGGCTTATGGCAGGGACGATGCTAAAACTGGTGATTTTATCGACCTGCCTGCCTCCGATCATCTGGGCGGGATCCATCGAGAATCCGGGGAAGCTTCTTTGGAACAAACAGATTTTTACTGGGTGCTTCACTGCCTTTTTCCTTCTGGTCGTTCTGTTGATTGGCTTATTGCTGTATCGGATGCGTCAGGTTGAGAGAACATATCAGGGTCAGATACAGCTTGACGATGATGATGATGCACATTGGATCTGGGGCATGTTCTATTACAATCCGGAGGACTCCCGTAATCTGGTTGAGAAGAGGGCTGGGATCGGGTCAACGATGAATATGGCCAGGCCTGCGGGGAAGTGGATGACGGTTCTCGTGGGACTTATGATGGCAGTCATATTCGTCTTTCTGGGATTCTGTACGGTAGAAGAGACCCTTCCCATGAGAGCAGAGATCCAGGGCGATGAGATCATTTGCCGGCAATTGATTGTCAACGAGAGGATCCGAAAGTCGGATGTGAGAGAGGCAGAGCTTTTAGAGCAGATGCCAAAGTCTGTTCAAAGGACAAATGGCTCGGCGACAGATACCTGTCTCAAGGGAACCTTTCGTGTAGGGCAGGAGAAGGGCTGTCGGCTTTTTATCAGAAGAGATGCCAGGGCTATCCTGCGCATTCACACAGGTCAGAAGACCTATTACATTACAGGAGATGATGATCAACGGACAGAAGAGTTGTACCGGCAGCTGAAGTAACAGTTATAGCTAGAGGAGTGTGATCAACAATTTTGTCCTATAACTCAAACTTTGAACCGGGCAGCAGGACAAAAAGATAAGGCAGCTGAGGGGGATCAGCTGCCTTAAAAAGGGGGGTATAATAATATAAAAGGGGAAGTGACTTAAGAAATACGATTAGGGGGGTGTATTTCTTAGGTCACGTATAATATAGCAGGGCTAAGAAAATGCAACAAGAGAGAATATAGACAAAAATAGCAGGGGAGAAACGTTATGTCCTTGTCGGTATTGCTGTTAAAAATTATGCTCTTGGACAAACTCACAAGAAAGGTATATATTGTGTGCAATCTACTAGACAATTAGCACATAGATCGACGGATATAAAACGCAGGGGATAACGGGGGTGGGAAACGGGACAAAATGCGATACAAGATATTTTGCCGATCGTTTATACTGGATGAGAACAGAACAGGAAACAGGGGAGAGGCAATGACTGAGCAGAATATCAATGAGGTCTTAAACAATATCCGCGCGGGGAAGGACTTACGGCAGAACCTGTCCTCTCTTCGGGAAATCCTGAGGGAGGAGTCCAAAGCCGGGATCAGGGAGAGGACTTCGAAGTTACAGGTTTATAGGAATCAGATCTGCAGAGAATGGAACGAAAGGGACTGGAACTCATTTTTCAGGGAAGAGGATGCGAAGATTCGCAAGAATGCAGCGAATCTGGCAGGGGATCTCCTTCTCCTGGAGCCTGACGAGGGATGGTCCCGTCGTATCGGAGAAATTTTGTGGAGAGCATATCTGGATGAGAAGACCCTTTTTGTCCGCAGCATCTATCTCAAGGCGCTTGCCCTGACAGACTGTTCCTTATACATGGAGGAGATGCAGAAGCGTCTGCACCAGCTGGGACAGGAAGAGCATTCCACGGAGAAAATTATCCATATTCGGGCGGAACGACAGGCATTGGAGGCGATCTTAAGCAGGGAGAATGGAAGAGGGGATTCCCTTCACTGGAAGGGGATTACAAGTGAACAGGAGATTCTTCTGGAATGTCAGCCCTATATCTGCGGTCCCCTGAAGGAAAAGCTGGATGGAATTTTGAAAAATGCTAAGGCGTCGAGGATTGTTCCGAGAGGACTGCGGGTCAGAGTATCCGAGAGCAACTATGAGCATGTGCTGGCCTGTCGCACCTATCGGGATTTTCTCTTCTATGTTCCTCTGCGCAGGGGAACTGTTGCTGATCAAAAGGGGGCTGCGAAGGCGATCTGCAGCTCAAAGCTTTTGCCGATTCTGGATGAAATTTACAGCCGGGACGAGCGGCAGCCGGAGGAGCAAAGGCAGCTCAAAGAGGCGGGCGGCAAAGCGTCCTATCGATTTCGCATTTCGTGGATGAAGCAGGTGAGAGAAACGAAGACGGAAACGAAAAGAGATAAGGTGCGGGCGGATGGAAGCTGGATTCGCCGTTTGGCAGCACAGATCGAGGAAGAGTCTGCTCACCGCCTGGTCAATGCCCCGGGCAATTATCAGCTGGAGATTCTTCTGGCAGCGAAAAAGGATGGAAGCTATCGGGTCTATCTGAGAGCTTCTCTCTATCAGGATCGGCGATTTGCTTATCGGCTGTATACAGAGCCAACCTCTATGGCCCCTTATAAGGCGGCCCAGATGACAGAATTGCTTGCGCCTTATCTGCGGTCAGACCACCAGGTCATGGATCCTCTGGCGGGGGTGGGAAGTCTCCTGATTGAGCGAGCCTATACGCTGGGAATTTTGCCCTCTCAGAGACAGGAGGCGGACTGCTATGCGCTGGATACCTATGGGAAGGCCGTTGCAGAGGGAAGAGAAAATGTCGCTGCGGCCGGCTTGCGGGTCCAATATATCAATCGAAGTTTCTTTGATTTCAGGCACGAGTATCCTTTCGATGAGATTTTGACGGAAGCGCCTCAGATGACAGCCGGACAGAAGGAGGAGAGAGAATATTTCTATCGGGCTTTCTTTGATCAGGCGATTCGAATTTTGACGGAGGAGGGCCTGATCATGCTGTTAAGTGATCAGGGAAATCTGGTGCGAAAACAGATTCGTCTGCATGATCAGCTTCGACTGGAACGGGAGATCGCCATGGGAGAGAGACGGAGTATCTATGTGATTTCCAGGCGCTGAGAGGAGAAGAGGAAGAGCGGACAAGTGATACGAGCAGGAAAGACAGACGGTTGTGTCATACGCCAATTTAACAATTGAAACAGGAGGTGGAATATGAGAGATCATCGTATTTACCGGGCCGAAGGGAAGGGCAGGAAAGGAAGATGGAGCCAATGGATTCCCTTATATCCTGTTCTTGGCGTAGGAGCCGTTATTTCTCTGGCGGGAATGGGAATCGGACAGAGAATTCGGATGAGAAGAATGCGTTGATTGCCCAGGGGATGCTGATCCATGATGATGGTGCGCTTCGCCCCATGAGAATATGATCTTTACAATGCAGGGCTGTGAGGAAATGGTCTCCATTTCCTCACAGCCCCTTTTGGCGCGGCGCGTTTTCAGAACGTTTGCCAATCACGGTTCGTGCTTGTATTCGAATAAAAATCAGAAGAGAGTGTAAGTGGCTACCGTCTCATATTCCCTGGGCGCGCCCAGTTCCGCCGCTGTCTTATCCGCTCCAAAAGTCCAGTTTTTGGAGAGGGCGTTGTACTGCTTGTATACGATACGGAAGTTGAGCATGGCGGCGCCCAGATCCAGTCTCTGGTCTTCATCTGACTGAATGTCATCGGATTTGGCGATCAGATAGAGGTATTTGCCGGTATTGATGAAGCGATAGGCCTGGCGGTTGAGAAGGGAAGGAGCAAGGCTTGCCGCATAGAGCCCCTTTCCCAGATCCGGGTCTACCTCATCGGAAGTCCAGTCTCTGACCATTTGTCCCCATTTCTCATGATAAGCGATCTCCTGCAGGGAGATCTTGGGAGCGATATGGCCCTTGCGGGTGGATACTTTGACATCGGACATGGTCTTGATGTCAAGGCGGGGACCCTCTTCTTCCTTAAAACCGTAGCCGCAGGCGATAATGGCAGCTGGGGTAAGATCAGAAGTCCAGCGAAGAGCAGCTCTGGCGGCCTTGACATCTTCAATGGTCAGCCAGCAGGAGGAAAGTCCAAGGTCAGTTAGTTTGAGAATCAGATTTTCGCCCAGAAAGCCGGCGTTCATATACATATGTTCGTGATCGGCGGATGCAATGACCAGGTAGAGGGGGGCGTGGAAGGCGTTGCCCTGATAGCCGACCACTCCCTCCAGACGATCTGCCATACCTTTGCAGGCAGTGAGGCTGACCTCAAGATCGGGAATCAGCCTTTCGCTGTCGGTAAAATAAGCGCTAATCTCGTCAATCAGAGCGTCAGAAACAGGCTTATCGTGGTATTTGCGGATGGATTCACGTTTTTCAATCAGTTCTTCATAATTCATGGATGACCTCCCATCAGTCTAAGCGTATTCTTGAGAATATTATACACAATGAGAGTTTGTTTCTAAAGTGTAAGGAAAGTTCTCAGCGGTTCTTACGACTTGAAAGGGAGAACAGATGCCTGGTGCTGTGCATGCCTGAGAAGAGCACAGATATAATGAAAAAGTCCCGGAACTTGATCCGGGACTCTGATGAAATGCGGAAGATGGGACTTGAACCCACACGACATTGCTGCCACAAGATCCTTAGTCTTGCTCGTCTGCCAGTTCCGACACTTCCGCATATCATCTGACAAGCAGATGACGAAGTGCAGGAGATGGGACTTGAACCCACACGACATTGCTGCCACAGGCACCTGAAGCCTGCGCGTCTGCCAATTCCGCCACTCCTGCGCAACACAAATGATATTACAGGACATCCAAAGTCTTGTCAACAGGAAATTTAAGGGCCTTGAGACAAGAGCTGAAGAGAGGGAATTGCAGTCCGAAGGAGCGGGGAGGAGCCTGTTGCACAGGGAGAAATCAGTTCTCTTTTCCTCTGGTCTGAAGCCAGTAGGCGCCCATGGATTGACCGGGTTCCTCTGAGACATCCCGGCTGAGATAAGAGGACAGCTCCTGTGGAGGCTGCCAGTTTCTGGCAGCTTCCTCTGATTGGTATTCGATTTCTGCATACCAGAACGCCGTATCCGTCCCGGCGTCAACACGATTGACCTCCAATTTCAGGCCGTCAGGCAGGGCATAGGTACGCCGGATTTTAGGGATGAGGGGAAGGGCGATCATTTCTTCTAATTCCCGGAATTTCTCCGGGCTGATCTCAATTTCTGTTTCCCGGCGGACCATTCCAGACCCGGTTTTGAAGCAGAGAATATAGTGGGTGCATCCGCCGGACATCGTCTCCTGACGGATACGGACAGTGGGACGGACGGTCAGATATCCCTGCCGCATGGTCTGTTCATAGAGGAGAGGAAGCTTCTGGGGCCAGTCGGTTACGATCCATTTGCGTTCAATTTCCATTTTTCCCTCGCATTCAATCGTCTTATGACTTCTGATCATTATGTCCAGGAATGAAATTGCCTGGTTCCTTGCAGGAGGGGTGCCTCATGCCAGAAAGACAAATTGCTGAAGAGAATTTTATCATAAATTATACTGCGGCAAATGTCTCCTTGTGATAAAATTGTGCTCAATATGCAGATGCTGCGTCATTTGATGTACAGTTGCCTTTTACAAGCCTATTGTTGGCTTTTGCAGAAAGACGGTTGAGAGATGAAGATTGTATGCCTGGATTTGGAAGGGGTTTTAGTTCCGGAGATCTGGATCGCATTCGCTGAGAAGACCGGAATCAGAGAACTGGCGAAGACGACCCGCGATGAGCCGGACTATGACAGGCTGATGAATTACCGTATTCAAATCCTGCGAGAGCACAGACTGGGACTCAGGGAGATCCAGGAGACCATTGCAGGGATGAAGCCTCTGCCGGGCGCCAGGAAGTTCCTGGATCAGCTGAGGGCGGAGACGCAGGTCGTGATTGTAAGCGATACCTTTGAGCAGTTCGCCATGCCTTTGATGAAGAAACTTGGCTATCCCAGTATTTTCTGCAATCGCCTGCTTGTAGACAAGAAGGGGGAGATCAGCGGTTATGAAATGCGCTGTAAGCCATCCAAATTGCTGACGGTCCAAAAACTGCAGGAGATGGGATTTGAGACCATTGCGGCCGGTGACAGTTTCAATGATCTGGGCATGATTGAGGTTTCTAAGCTGGGGATTCTCTTTCGCACGACCGAACAGCTCAAGCGAGATTATCCGCAGTATCCGGCGGTTGAGACCTATGACGCATTTTATGAGATCATCCATGCAGCTTTACAGGAGGGATCCGAACTGCCAGACGGTATCGGCTTGTGACGGATTCTTATTCGGCGAAAAGAGGACGGATCTGTTCGATTGGCATGTCCTTGCCGGTCCAGAGTTTGAAGGAAGCTGCTCCCTGAAAGAGAAGCATGTAGAGACCGTTGGCATGAGCCAGGCCCCTCTCTTTCGCCTGAGCTAAGAGGGGCGTCGTCAGGGGATGATAAATGATATCGGAGACGAAGAGTCCCGGGTGCAGGAGTTCGGGATCAACCAGGCTGCGGGGATCTGTTGCCATGCCCACACTGGTCGCGTTGACAAGCAGTTGGCTGTCTGCAAGAGAGCTGGCCATAGCAGATGCGTCGTTCATATCCAGAAGCCGGATGGGAGTTTCCGTTGCTTTTTCAATTTCCTGCAGGAAACTGCGGCTTGAGGAGAAAGAGGCGTTGTTGCGCTTGAAGACCCGGATTTCCTTGACGCCGTCTAAAGCTGCCTGGACAAGGATGGAGCGGGCGGCTCCGCCGGCTCCGAGAAGGGTCATAGTCTTGCCGGTTATGTCGAAGCCCGCATCGCGCAGGGAGTTAAGATAGCCAATGCCATCTGTCGTATGGCCGATCAGCCGCCCCCCGTCATTGACGATGGTATTGACAGAATGACAGAGGCGGGAGGCCTGGGAGATCTCGTCCAGATAAGGGATGACGGCTGTTTTTAAGGGCATGGTCAGATTGGCGCCCAGGAAATGCATCTCTTTCAGCGCATCAAGGAGCAGGGACAGATGTCCGCTGTCTGTGTCAAAGGCAAGATAGGCCAGATCTACGCCGCAGAGCTGAGCGGCGAGATTGTGCATGGCCGGACTCATAGAATGGGAAACGGGGGTTCCCAAGAGGCAGGCCAGGCGGGTGCGGCCGGAGATTGGATGCAGGAAATAAGAAGAAGTATTCATACGAGCTATTTTACAATGATTTGCCCGCTTTGATCAATTCGCGAGAGAATTGCGGAGCAGAGAACCTTGTTTTATGATTGGTCTGGTTCTTCAAATTGTGAAGCGGGTATGCAATTGTTCACGACAAGTGTATTTTATGACAGGGAGGGAAGATATGAGCAGAGAACTTGTGATTAAGGGCATTGCGCTTGGAAGCGGGATTCCGGTAATCTGTGTGCCGATTACCGCATCTGTCCCCGGGGAAATCCTGACAGAGGCCAGGCGGCTGGTTGCATCAGGGGTTCAGATGATCGAGTGGCGGCTGGACTATCTGGAGGATCCCACCAATACCAATGTGATTCGTCAGCTGCTCATGGACTTAAAACCAATCTGTGAAAACAGCATCCTCCTTGCAACTCTTCGCAGCAGCAGTCAGGGGGGAAGAGCCAGGCTGGATGAGAAGGCATTTGCAAAGAGCCTGATGGCGATCGCTACTTCTCATGTGGCTGATCTGATTGATGTGGAGTATTTCTTCAGGAAGGAGGGAGAGAAAGAACTGATCGCTTCGCTGCAGAAAGAGGGGGCCAGAGTCATTGCGAGTCAGCATGATTTTCATAGAACCCCATCCGCCATGGATCTTATCTCTACCCTGCTTACCATGGAGGAGAGCGGAGCAGACCTGGTCAAGATCGCTGTCATGCCGCACAGCAGCGGGGATGTCCTCCATCTTCTGGATGCTTCCTCTACCTTCTCTGAAAATGCACAGACACCTTTGATCGCCATGGCCATGGGGCATCTGGGAACCATTTCCCGTGTGGGAGGCGAACTCTTCGGTTCCTGTGTCACCTTTGCTTCCATGGGAGCCTCTTCTGCGCCGGGTCAGTTTCCTGTGGAGGATGTGAAGACGGTGATGGAGATTTTACATCGCTATTCCGCACCGGAGGAGCAGCATGATTAAGAATCTCTATCTGATCGGCTTTATGGGGGTCGGCAAGTCTACCATTGCCCGGGCGCTGCGCAAGCGTACTGGCTGGGAACTGGTGGATATGGATGCTCTGATCGTCAGACAGCAGGGGATGCCAGTCGCGCAGATTTTTGCCGAGAAGGGGGAAGAGGAGTTCCGACGCATAGAGACGGAGATTTTGGCGAAGATCTCAGAGCGGGATCACCAGATTATCTCCTGCGGCGGCGGCGTTCCCATGCGCAGGGAAAATGTCCGCATCATGAAGGAAAATGGGATCTGCCTTTTGCTCACAGCCTCCCCCTATGTCATTCTGAAGCGGGTGGAGAAAGACACCTCCCGGCCGCTCCTGCAGGGGAAGAAGAGCATCAGGGGCATTTCCGGACTGATCAAAGAGCGTATGCCCTATTATGAGCAGGCCTGTGACGAGCGGGTGTCAGTCAATGGGCGCACGGTCCGCATGGTGGTGGATGAAATTGTCCGCCGCATGACAAAAAGGGGGTATACGGAAGAAGAGACCGAACAGACTGGCATCGTAAAGACAGAGATCAAAAGCCGCAGAGCGGGGAGCGAAAACCGCGAGGCGAGAGCAAAAAGAGGCCAGGCGGGAGCTGCAAGCTGCGGGGCGAGAACCGGAAGAGACAAATCCGGGAGCCGAGGTAAGAGGAACGGGGGAGATTGACTTTAGGAGACACTAGCGTTACTATAAGCAAGTCCGTTCGGACGGTTTGTAGGCGTAGCGTAGCTGGATAACGCATCGGACTCCGACTCCGAAGATCGCTGGTTCGAATCCAGTCGTCTACATTGCTCCTGTAAGATGAGAATTATTTCAACGCATATGAGATCAGCTGCCCTGTGCTGTATTACTTTTACGTCAGTAATACAGCACAGGGCGTTCTTATATATTCCAATGGAATACTCGCGGAGCATGAGGATTTGCCCCGGCGGCCGACAGAATCTGTTAGAATAGGAGATGTAGTTTTCGGGCTTCGTTTAGGAGTGATTTATGGGGATTTTTTCACCTGAGGGAAAGCTGATGACCGCCCTCAACCGCTATGTCGACGTCTTTTTTATCAACCTCTTGGCGCTGGCAGTCAGTCTGCCTGTGGTTACGGCCGGCGCTGCCATGACAGCCAAGTACTATGTGTCTATGAAGGTCGTTCAGGGACATGATGTGAAGCTGGTTCGGGGCTTCTTTCACTCCTTTAAGGATAATTTCAGGCAGGCAACCATGATCTGGATTCCGAGTCTGGCTCTCTTTGCTCTCCTGGCCTTCGATTTTCTTGTTGCAGGCCGCCTTCTGACAGGATGGCCCATGCGGGGGCTGCAGGCATTCAGTCTTCTGATTGCAGTTTTCCTGTTTGGCTGTCTGCTCTTTGGCTTTCCCATGTTGGCTCGCTTTGAGATGACCAACCGCAATTGGATCAGGAATTCCTTTGCGATGATGGGGCTGCACTTCCCGACGGCCTTTCTGGGACTGATCCTTTTTGCGGCTCCCTTTCTCCTCGTCTATTACCTGCCTCAGTTTGCTGTGGTTGCCATGCTGATCCCGACTTTTCTGACGCTCTTTATCGCGGATCGCTGCGTGGCCTTCTTTGCGCCTCTGATGCCGGAAGACTATGTAGATCCCGCAGCTCCTGTTCCGGATGAATTTCTGGAAGAAGACGCCGGCCTGGCCAGCATGAGAGAAGAGGCGGAGATGCGCTGGCCTCCTGTGGCAGGCGTCGGCAAGGTCTATCGGAGTGGGAAGGCAAATACGGGAAATGATGCGGGCACAAAATGTCCGGGAAATGATGAAAACAGCAACATGGCTTATGGACAGGCGGCAGACGAGGGGCTGCTTCGGGCCAGTGCGGAGGACGAGGCGGATCTGGCCAGGGCTCTGGGCAGTCCCGAGGCCAGAAAGATCGCCGAAAAGGAGTGTATGTGGGCAGATCCGCATGACTTCCTTTCGTCTGGGAAATGAGGGGAGTCTTCGTGTGTTATCGCCCGGTTCGTTAAAATATCTGGAGATAAGAACTTGACAGAGGGCGATCGCCAATGCGCGCAGAAGAATACATTGGGACGAAGCGAGCACGTACAATGAACTGTCGAAAGAAAGAGACAGACAAAATGGCATCAGAAGAGAAGATATTAAAAGAGGCAGGCCGGGACACGAAAGCGGCAGACGCAATGATGGGTCAGCGCCTGAATAAGTTTCTGACGAATGCCGGGGTCTGTTCCAGGCGGGAGGCGGACCGTCGGATTCGCGCGGGCCAGGTCACGATCGACGGTCAGCCGGCACAGCTTGGGCAGAGAGTTCTGCCGGGGCAGGAAGTTGCGGTCGATGGAAGGATCATTGGGGGAAAAGAGGAGGAGATTATCCTCCTCTTTCATAAACCGAGGGGAATTGTCTGCACGGCGGAGAAGAGGGAGAAGAAGAATATCGTCGATTTCATCGGATATCCCAGCCGCATCTATCCTGTCGGACGTCTGGATAAGGAGTCTCGGGGCCTGATTCTCATGACGAATCAGGGAGATATTGTCAATCGCATGATGCGGGCGGGAAATCAGCATGAGAAGGAATATCAGGTGAAAGTGAATCGTCCTCTTACCGAGACATTTCTCAGGCAGATGAAAGCCGGTGTCTTCTTAGAAGACCTTGGGGAGATGACCCGCCCCTGCAGAGTCCAGCGAACGGGAGAGAGAACCTTCCGTATTATCTTAACTCAGGGGCTCAATCGGCAGATTCGCCGCATGTGTCAGACTCTTGGTTATGGTGTTACAGATCTGGTGCGGGTGCGGATTATGAATTTGTACCTGACTGGAATCCGGGAAGGGGAGTACCGCAGGATCCGTCGACAGGAACGGGCTGAATTAGAGCGGCTTCTGATCGATTCCCCTTCGACCAGCCGTTACGTCAGGTCATGATTCTGATGGCTCGCGGGATGAGAAACAGAAATGCAGAAGGAAACAGAGGAGAGATATCGATGACCTTCGAGACATATCAGGAACTGCTCAATCAGATCAACCATCATATGGATCTGTATTACAACCAGGATCAAACGGAGATCTCGGATTATGAATATGATCAGTTGATGCAGCAGCTGAAGGCAGCAGAGGCAAAGCATCCGGACTGGGTGCGGCCGGACTCACCCAGTCAGAAGATCGGCGGGACAGCGAAGAGAGAGGCCGGCGTCAAGGTAGAACACAATGTGCCCATGCTTTCTATCGAGGATGTCTTTGATTTTCAATCGGTTACGGACTGGGTCAATAAGGTGCAGGAACTGCACCCGGATGCCATTTTTTCTGTTGAGCAGAAGATTGATGGGCTCTCCATGAGTCTGCGCTACAGAGGAGGCAGACTGGAACTGGCTGAGACCCGCGGGGATGGTCATGTTGGAGAGGACGTCACGCAGAATGCCAGAGCCATTCCACAGGTGCTGACGGAACTTCCGATCACAGATCCCTATCTGGAACTGCGCGGGGAGGTCTATATGACCAGGGACAAGTTCGAGGCCTATAATACCAGGCAGGAGAAGGAGGGGAAGCCTCTGGCGGCCAATCCAAGAAATCTGGCAGCCGGCACCCTCCGTCAGTTGGATCCTAAGATTACGGCGGAGCGGGGGCTGAATCTCTTCCTGTTCAACGTCCAGGATGGAGAGCCGGATTTCATGAGAAGTCAGCTGTACAACTTGGATCGTCTTTCGGCAATGGGGCTTCCTGTGACCTATCACAAGAGGGCGGAAGATGCCGGAGAGGTTATTGCGGCCATCGAGGAAATCGGGGGTCTGCGCGGCCAATTGGCCTATGACATTGACGGGGCGGTCGTTAAAATTGATCAGATTGCTTACCGAAAGGATTTTCCGGCTGGTACAAAATACTCCGCAGGACACATCGCCTATAAGTATCCACCGGAAGAGAAGGTGGTAGAGATGGATCGGATCTTAGTCGATGTGGGAAGAACGGGAAAACTGACCTTTACCGGTCAGTTTCATGACGCGAAGACGGGCGAGCCTGCCCGGCTCTGCGGGACGTCTGTCTCCAGGGCGACTCTGCACAATCAGGACTACATTCGTCAGATGAAAATCGGAATCGGCGGCCATTACAAGCTCTTTAAGTCCGGAGAAATTATTCCGAAACTGAATGGATGCGTGAAGGAGCCGGAAGCTGTTTTCGAGCCCCCCCGTCTCTGTCCGGTATGTGGAGAAGAGTTGGAACAGGAAGAGGGGACGGCGGATATTCGCTGCGTCAATCCCTCCTGTCCGGCGCAGCTTTCCCGTACCATTGGGTATTTTGCAGGCAGATCCTGTATGGATATCGCCGGTCTGGGACAAACTCTGATTGATGCTCTCTGCGAAGAGAAGATCATGGGAACGAGGACTTCTTATCTGACTTCCTATGTGGATATCTATCGACTGAAAGATCACAGGGAGGAGCTGATCAGCCGGGGAATCCTGGGAAAAGAGAAGAATACGGATAAGATACTGGCGGCCATTGAGGCATCCAAATCCCAGAGCCCGGCTCGACTTTTGGCAGGGCTTGGTATCCGCAATGTCGGACTTTCGACCGCTGCGGCCCTCATGGCCGTCTATCCCGATCTGATGGGGCTGATGGATGTCAGGTCTGAGGAACTGCAGAAGATTCCAGACATCGGGGAGAGAACAGCGGCAGATATTGTGCACTTTTTCGCTCACGAAGACAAGCGGCAGATGATGGCCGATTTTAAGGAACTGGGGCTGACCATGAAAATGCCTAAAGAGGAGAAGACCCGGGCACTGGCCGGCCTGACCATCGTTGTTACAGGGACGCTTCCGAACCTGGGAAGATCTGAAGCCAAGGATCTGATTGAGAAGAACGGGGGTAAGTGTACGGGTTCCGTTTCAGGAAAAACGGACTACCTGCTTGCGGGGGAGGCTGCTGGATCCAAGCTGGACAAGGCGAAGAGCCTTGGAATCCCTGTGATTGATGAGGAGGGGCTTCGCGCTCTTATTGAGGAGAAGTGATTTCTCCCGCCGGTCAATAGAGGGGAAGATTTCCCTGATTCTATAAGAGAATGATAACGAAAGGATTCATCCATGCCAATTCGCACACAGAATGACCTCCCCGCCAAGAAGCGGCTGGAGCGCGAGAATATCTTCGTGGTCGATGAGGACCGGGCTTTGCACCAGGATATCCGTCCCATTGAGATCTGCATTCTGAATCTGATGCCGCTTAAGGAAGACACGGAACTGGACATCCTGCGCAGTATGTCCAACACCCCTCTGCAGGTCAATGTGACTTTTTTGACAACGGCGAGCCACAGAGCCAGCCATGTCTCCAAGTCTCATCTGAATAACTTCTATCTGCACTTTGATGATATCAAAGAACAGAATTTCGACGGCTTTCTCATTACCGGCGCACCTGTGGAGATGAAAGATTTCGAGAAGGTGGATTACTGGGAAGAACTCTGCACAATCATGGAATGGACTAAGACGCATGTAACTTCCACTCTCCATGTCTGCTGGGGAGCTCAGGCTGGAGCTTACTACCACTACGGCATCAGAAAGTACGAACTGTCCAGAAAGTTGTCCGGTGTCTATCCACAGCATGTAGAGAACCGTAAGGTTCCTCTGGTTCGAGGATTTGATGATTTCTTTATGGCTCCCGTTTCCCGCTGGACGGAATGTCATTCTGATGAAATCCGCGCCTGCAAAGATCTGGTGGTTGTGTCCGATTCTCCGGAGGCCGGGATCCTGCTCTGCATGACCAATGATGGCAAGCAGATATTCGATTTTGGTCATCTGGAGTATGACCGCATGACGCTGGACAGGGAGTATAAGAGGGATCTCAAAAAGGGGATGCAGCCTGAGATTCCCGTCAACTATTATCCGGGGGATGACCCGACCAAAAGACCGCTTCTGCAGTGGCGAAGCCATGCCAATGCCCTCTATACCAACTGGCTCAACTATTATGTCTATCAGATGACACCCTATGATTTCATTGATGCCAACAAGGTTATCGCCCAGGCATCACAGGCACTTACGGATTTGATCAGAGAGGAATGAAATCATGTCTTTTCACATGGTAATCGGCAGTGCAGGAAGTGGGAAATCAACCTATGTATTCGACCGCATTCTGCGCCAGGCAAAAAAAGAGCCCCGGCGTCATTTCATCGTGCTTGTGCCGGAGCAGTTTACCATGTCGACACAGAGGGAACTGGTCGCAAGATCTTCCCGGCAGGTCATTATGAACGTGGATGTCCTCTCCTTTAACCGTCTGGCCTATCGGGTCTTTGAGGAGACGGGAACGAGGCTTGACGATGTACTTGAGGATACGGGCAAGAATTTGCTTCTGCGCCGGGTGGCCCAGGAGCATGAGAAAGAACTGACTGTCCTAAGGGGCAATATCCGCAGACCCGGATATATTGATGAGATCAAATCGCTGCTGACGGAGATGGCCCAGTACCGGATTGGGCCGGAGGCGTTCGCGGATCTGGCCTCCTTACCGGAGATGAGCACTTCCTTTCGCAGGAAAGCAGAGGATCTGACTGTGATCTATCAGGCCTTTCGGGAGGCGATCGAGGGTCGTTATATCACGGCAGAGGAGGTCCTGGAGCGTCTGGCGCAGGTGATGGATCAGTCTGCCATGATCAGTGATGCGGTGATTGCCTTTGACGGATTTACCGGTTTTACCCCGATCCAGAAACGGGTTTTGGCACAGATGATGCGTCTGGCATCTTCGATTCTTGTGACCATGACCATGGATCCGGGAGAGCAGATCACAGGTTCTCATCTGGATTATGAGCTTTTTGCCATGACCAAGGAGATGGGAGAAGGATTGCTGCGGCTGGCTCAGGAAAATCACTGTCAGATTGAGGAACCGATCTGTTTGACGGGGAGTCCCCGTTTCGCTTTCTCTCCTATGCTGGCTCATCTGGAGGCCAATTTATTTCGTCCAAAGAGTGAGCCTTACAGGGAAGAGCTACAAGAAAAGGAAAATGCAGGCTGCGCATCAGGGTCAGAAGATGATCTGAACAGACAGCAGATCTGTCTGGGAAGAGCGGCCAGCTTCCGGGATGAACTTGCGTTTGCGGGAGAGGAGATTAGGAAGCAGATTCGCTGTCAGGGCGGCCGCTATCGGGACTTCGCCATTGTCTGCGCAAATCTGTCTGATTACGCGGAGTATGTCGGACAGATCTTCGATAAGATGGATCTGCCTTACTACCTGGATCAGGAGCAGGATATTCTCTTTCATCCCCTGGTGGAATTGATTTTGTCTTCTGTAACTCTTCTGACGGAGGACTTCAGTGAGGAGAGTCTGATGCATCAGCTGCGCAGCGGTCTGACCGGAATGAATGTGGCTGATGCGGATCTTCTGGAGCGCTATATTCATGCAAAGCGCATCAGGGGCTTTGCCCGTTACTGCCGGCCATTTCGTGGCAGGGTTAAAAATTTCAGTAACGAGCAGATGCTTCGTGTTGAGCAGCTGCGCAAGAAGATCGTCGCGGATATTAGTGATTTCCGGGAGGCTATGTGTGCCAGGGATGCTGTCAGCAGGGATCGGGCTGTCGCGATCTATCACTATCTGGCGGCGCATGGGGTGGAAGAAAAACTGGAAGCTAAGGCGAACGCCTGTCGTGCTGCAGGTGATGAGATTGCCGCCTCTGTTCACGGCAGAGTTTTTGAACTGGTCATGGCGACGCTGGAGAAAATGTCTGATCTTCTGGGAGAGGAGAAGATGTCTCTGGGTGATTTTGCCCAGCTTCTGGAGGCGGGCCTCAGGGCAATTTCAGTGGGTACCGTTCCGCCAAGCTTTGACTCTGTGGTCGTCGGAGATCTGGAGCGAACCCGTCTGGAGCACATTAAGACCCTCTATGTCCTTGGGGCATCGGATGCCGCAATCCCAAGATCGACGGGGGCAAGCGGTCTTTTCTCCCAGGCGGAGAGAGAGAGGCTGAAGGCAAGAAAAATTGATCTGGCGCCCGGTGATCGGGAGCGGGCATTTATGCAGAGATTCTATCTCTACCTGGCACTGACCAAACCCTCTGAACAGCTGGTGATCACTTATGCCCGTCTGGCCAGTGACGGCAGTGCCCTGCGGGAGTCTTATCTGCTTGATCTGATTCGCAGACTCTTTCCGGAGCTGATAGTGGAGAATCTGGAGGAAAGAGAAGATCTGCAGCGGCTGGTGACCGCCCCCGTGGCTCTGGATTACTTGCCGGACGCCCTTCGGAATCTGTCTGAGGGAGTTTCTTCGGGGGAGAAAGGCCAGCTGGCCTGTGCGGTCTATAAGGAACTGAAAGGAGATGAGAAACTGGCTGCCCGGGCGCAGGTTCTCTTTCAGACCGTTTTTTTGGATCAAAGGCAGGAACAGCTCTCTGATCAGCTGATGAAGCGTGTGGCCGGGGATCTGATTCAGGGTTCTGCCAGTCGCCTGGAGCAGTTTGTCCGGTGCGCATACGCATATTACCTGCGCTACGGCCTCCTTTTGCAGGAAGAGGAAGAGCCGGATATTGATTCCCTGGATATGGGGATTCTTTATCACAAGACCCTGGAGATTTTCTCCAGAAAATTAAAGGAGAGGAAGCTGTCCTGGAAAGAGATCTCTGATTCCGACCTGGATCAGATTCTTGAGCAGACCTTTATCCAAACAGTGGAGCAGATGGAACGGGCTGATCTCCTGGAGAACAAAAGACAGGCACAGGTGATCCGGCGGATGAAAACAATCTTAAAACGCACCGTCTGGGCACTGAGGGAGCAGGTGATTCGCGGAGACTTTGTGCCGGAGGACTTTGAGATGACCTTTGGACCAAAGGATCAACTGTCTTCTATGCTTTTTGAGCTGGGGGAGAGGGGGATGCTGCAGCTTCGCGGCAAGATTGACCGGATTGACTGCATGCGGACACCGGAGGGAATCTATGTCAAGGTTATGGATTATAAATCCGGCAGTCAGAAACTGGATTTAACCCGCCTCTATCACGGCCTGCAGATGCAGTTGGTTCTATATATGTCAGCGGCCCTGGAGAAACTTGGCAGGGAGGGAAAGAGAACCCATCCGGCCGGTCTCTTCTACTTTCATATTGATGAGCCCTGGATTAAGGGCAAAGAGGGGGCAAGTCCGGAGGAAATCCAAGAGGCGCTGCTCGATGCGCTTAAGCTTCACGGAATTTACAACCGGGAGGATCTGGTTGTGAATGCCCTCGACGAAAATCTGGCTGTACAGGGAACCGGGTCTTCCCATGTTATCAGTGCCAGTCGTAACAGGGACGGAAGGCTGAAAGCCAGCCAGTATGCTCTTACAGAAGAGGATTTCAGGCTTCTGGGCGGCTTTGTTCATGACAAGATTGAACAGATCGGCCGCGCGATCCGGGATGGGAGGATTGAGAGAAATCCCTATAAACTGGGCGGGGAGAATGGATGTCAGACCTGTAATTTCAAGGCGGTCTGTGGATTTGAGGATGGCCTTAAGGGTATGCACTTTCATCGCATGATCAATTATAAGAGCAGCCAGATCCTGGATTTCATTCGGGAAGAGATGGGGGAGGAAGGCACAGAAGCTGATTGCTGATGTGAGAAAGAGGAGGATTCAATGTCTGAGACAAAGTGGACGCCAGAGCAGCGTCAGGTCATTCGCAGCAGAGACAGGGATCTTCTGGTTTCTGCCGCTGCAGGCAGTGGCAAGACGGCGGTTCTGGTGGAGCGCATCATCCGAATGCTGACAGACCCGGATACCCCTTTGGATGTAGATCAGCTCTTGGTTGTGACCTTTACCAGGGCGGCGGCTCATGAGATGAAGGAGAAGATTCGCAGAGCCATCCAGGAGGCTGTAAACGATGCCAGAAGCCAGCTTCATCCGACCGACAGGCAGAAGGAACTCCTGTCCCATCTACAGAGGCAGCTGACCCTGGTTCACTCCGCGCAGATCACGACCATTGATTCTTTCTGCGCTTATGTGGTTCGCAATCACTTTAATGAGATTGATCTGGAGCCGGATTTTCGCATTGCGGAGGAAGGGGAGATCCGCATGATCGCCCAGGAAGTCATGGATCAGCTCATGGAAGAGCGTTATGAGGCGGGAGATCAGGCATTCTTAGATCTGGTCGATCTCTATGCCAGACGGGGCAGGGATGATGACCTGACCGGCATGATTATGTCCATCTATGGGGCAGCAAGCGCAGAGCCCTGGCCCATGGAATGGCTGGATCGCTGCTGTGACGTTTATCAAGCTAAGAGTCCTGAGGACATGCTGCATATGCCGTGGATCAAGAGTCTGACGGCAAGAATTAAGAGCCAGACAGCTGCCTGTGAGGATCTTCTGGAGGAGGCCATGCAATTGAGCCGTCTTCCCGGGGGCCCCCATTATCAGGAGGCAATCGAAGCGGATCTGGCCTATTGCGAGAGTATTCGCGAAGCCGAGGATTTTAGCCAGATTGCCCTGATTCTGTCCGGGATCCAGTGGAAGAAACTGTCAGCCAAGCGAAAGGGGGTAGATGAGGAACTCAAGGCAAGGGCGAAGGACCTGCGCAATCAGTCCAAGGATGTATTGAATCAGCTTGTCAGAGATTATGCCGGCGATCCGGCGGCAGAATTTGACAAGATCTCTGCCATGGCACCTTATCTGAAGACCCTTTTGGATCTGACCAGAGCGTACGCAGTCTCCTTTGAGGCACACAAACGAAAAAAGAATGTGGTTGATTTCGCCGACCTGGAACACTATGCGCTTCGCATTCTGCGAGATCCTGCGGATCCGGCGCATCCGATGACAGAGACCGCCGAAGAGTTCTGTCGTCAGTATGTGGAGGTGATGATTGATGAGTATCAGGATTCCAACAATCTGCAGGAGGCGATTCTATCCGCTGTCGCCGGAGCGGATCAGGGAGAACATAAGACCTTCATGGTAGGAGACGTCAAGCAGAGTATCTATTCCTTCCGTCAGGCCAGACCTGATCTCTTCAACCGCAAGCTCAAGTCCTATGAAAAGCTCGCTGCAGAAAGCCATAAGACGGTTCCATTCCAGCGGATTGATCTGTCTAAGAACTTCAGGAGCAGGCGGGAGATTCTGGATTTTGCCAATCATATCTTCTGTCGAATCATGCAGGAGGATCTGGGGGGAGTTGCCTATCATGAAGACGTGGCACTGCACCTGGGAGCAGACTACCCTGTGGTCGGTGCAGAGGTTACTGGCAAGGAAGATGATCCCTATGCAGTGGAAGTTCTTCTCTGTGAGCGGGATGGGGAGGCCCTGGAAGCTGCAGGACTGGAAGACAGGGACGAGCTTGAAGCCAGTATGGTTGGAGAGCGCATTCTGCGGCTGATGGTGGAACAGAGGGTTGTTGATGAGGATGGGCAAAAGGAGGATAAGGCACCTCTTCGCAGGCTTCGCTATCAGGATATTGTGATTCTGCTTCGAAGCCCAGGTTCCAATGGGCAGGTCTTTGTCGACCAGCTGGCCCGGATGGGGATTCCGGCCCACATGACTTCAGCGAAGGGTTATTTCGACACGGTTGAGGTCTCTCGCTTTCTGGCGCTTCTCTCTCTTTTGAACAATAGCCGGGATGACGGGAGCCTGGCTGCGGTGATGCTGTCCCATGTCTTCGGTGATCCCTTCACGGAAGATCAGCTCTATTTGATCCGATCGGCCTATCCCAGGCTCCTGGTGAGCCAGAAAGGGAGCGAAGAAGCAGATATTCAGAATGCTTCTCTCTGGGAGTCGCTTGAGGCCATGCAGAGTTACAGTCGCGGGATTCTTGCGGGAGAGAATGAGAATCAAGATCCGAAGGATCGGATACAGGGGGGAAAAGTCCTGGGCGAGAGCGACGATGAAAACTCGCGGCGCAGGTACCTGCTGGAGCTGGATGCTTCCCTTCTGCACAAGGTCGTTGATTTCTGCGACCGTCTGCAAGCTGCGCGGGCTCGCGTACCGTATACACCGATTCATCGTCTGATTGAAGAACTTCTGGATGAAACCGCTTATCTGAACTATGTGACTGCCCTGCCGGCGGGGCAGATTCGCCGGGCCAACCTGCTCAAGCTGGTCGATGAGGCCATCCGTTTTGAGCAGTCCTCTTATCATGGGCTTTATCGGTTCATGAATTATATTCAGAAACTGCGAACCTATGATGTTGATCTGTCTGCGGCGGAATTGATCGGTGAGGAGGACGATGCGGTTCGGATTACCAGTATTCACAAGAGCAAGGGACTTCAGTATCCGGTTGTCTTCGTCTGTGGTCTGGGGCGCAAGTTTAATATGAAAGACAGTGGGGGAGAAATCCTGATCGATACCGATCTGGGTATTTCTCTGCGGACGAGAGATGCTGTCAAAAGGACGACGGCGGACAGTCTCTTTCATCGGGCAGTGAGCGACAAGATGAAGGAGAGCAGCCTGGCAGAGGAGATGCGGGTACTCTATGTGGCTCTCACTCGTGCCAGGGAGAAGCTGATCTTAAGCGGAAGCCTGGCCGGACTGCAGGAACGGCTTGAGCAGGAGTGGGGGGCGACCCACGGAAAGGCATACGACGATGTCCTTTCCTATCAGAGGCGTGTGAGCGCGAAGAATTACCTGGATTGGATTCTTCCGTCTCTTGCCTCTTATCAGGAGGTCTATCGGAAGAACATTTTTTGTTATACACCGGGAAATAACAGGAATCTGGCGTTGGATCAGGAGCAGATGAAAGAGCCGGGCAGATGTCCAGAAGGAACAGACATCAATGGAAAGTCGGCGAATTTTCTGTCAGACTTTGAACGTCTTCACGAAACAGAGGATATGCGACAGTTTCTTCGGGAAGTTTTTGCCTACCAGTATCCCTATGCCCAAGAGCAGACTTACAAGAGCAAGTATTCCGTCTCTGAGATCAAACATGCCTCTATGCGGCTGCGTGGGGGAGAAGAGAAGGGACAGGAAATTTTTCAGTCAGTCGGGGAAGAGAGATATCTGCCTGGATTTATGAGGGGGGTAACGGGGAAGGAGGTGCAGGAGAAGAGTGGTGTTCATCCAGGGGCTTTACGCGGCACCGCTATGCATCGGGTCATGGAGTGCCTTGATTTTGCAAGGGAAGATTACGCTGAGTCTCTGGAGGCGCAACTGGGTCAAATGAGGGAAGATGGGAGACTGTCAGAAGAAGAAGCTGACCTGATTTTGCCGGATCGGATCCAGAATTTCCTGGATCAGAAGATAGCAGATCGCATTCACCGGGCGGCTGTCGCAGGGAAGCTCTACCGGGAACAGCCATTTGTCATGGGGGTCAAACCCTCGGAAATCGACAGCTTGATGGAGAGTGGACAGCAGGCTGCAGCAAAAGAAGCAGAAATGGAGGCAGCTGATATCAGAGAGGATATGATTCTGGTACAGGGAATCATTGATCTCTTCTTTATTGAGAATGGCAGGATCATCCTTCTTGACTACAAGACCGATCGGGTACAGGAAGAGGGTCAACTGCTCGACCGCTATCGGGCGCAGCTTTTGCTCTACGCACAGGCGGTTCTGCGCGCCATGTCAACCGAAGAAAAACCGCTTTGCCTGGGAACCATCTGCATGTATTCCTTTTCCCTGGGGCGTCTGGTCTGTCTGGATCCCTCAAAGGAGATCTTCTGATGTCGCAGCGGCCTAGTATTATGCTGCCCAATGAGGTCAGATATCAAGCAGGGGCAAGGTGACAGGATGGCCGGGATCCAGAATCAAATATACAGATGGGTCAGAGGCTCCCATTGCAGAAGTTACGAAATGGCAGGATGGAAACGTGATTTGGAATTTCTACGACTCATCGACATCCGACGGCCTGTATAAGGGAAAGATCAATAATGCCAGAGCTGTCACGGGAATTATTTTGGCGCCGGCGGCTACGGTTGATTTGACACAGAATTTCAACGGGACGGTAATTGCAAATGACCAGGAGAAACAAACAGTAGAGTTAAATGAAGAGCGACCAGCATCAGCGGCGACGCTGCCAATGGATTTACAATCACCAATACCCAGGATCAGCCGAAGACACCGCCCAAGGCTCCTAAGACAGGAGACCAGGGAGGCCTTCCCGTTTATGGTTCTGTTCTGCTTCTTGCGGCAGTCCTTGCAAGTGGTCTGATCGCAAAGAAGAGAAGACAGGCCAAGTAAGAGAGGATGCAGGGATTCATTTCTTTGAGCTTTTGGAATCAGAACTTCTGGGGAATTAGAAGTCCTGGAGACGGAGTTCCGCAGTGATCACAAAGAGCGTTCGAGTCATTTGACCTGAACGCTCTTCTCGATTCAATTTACAACTGTGGGAGAGCTGCAGAGAATGTATGTAATTGTGAAGGGAGACGGCCGGTTATACGAAAAACGCCGGGAGCAGTACCGGTATACTTGTGGAATTGTCTGCTGAAGTGGGACTGGGAGTGGAAGCCAACTGCCTCAGAGATGCTTGCAATGCTCAGCTGCGATTGTCTGAGCAGGCGGATAGCATGATCCATACGTATCTTCAGGATATATTCTGTCAGAGGCAGTCCAAGTTCTTTCCTGAACTTACGAGCCAGATAGGGACTGCTGTAGCCTGCCTTGGAAGCGATGAGCTCTATGGTCAGTCTCTGATCAAAGTGAGAGTCTATATAGTTTATACACTGGCGGATGGGTGCTGAGAGGGCAGAAGGGTGCCGGCATGCATGAACGCTGTGGATGAAATCATTGATCATGCTGTCATATATCCGATTGAGCTGATCCATATTTACGGCATTAAAAATTGCCTGTCGGTAGCGGGCGGTGAGTTCTGCTGCGGTTCTTGCCGAGAGTCCGCCTTCCATGGAGGCATGCGATGCCAGAATGACCTGAGACATTGCGTAATGACGCCAGAGCGGCATGGGGCAGGAAACGTCCGGTGCCTTGGGATGGAAATGACTTGACAGAAAGGATATTTCTTTTTGATAGCTGAGATTGCCCTCTGTGATCAGACGCATCACATGCCGTTCGATGATGTCACTGTCAAAGTTTGGAATGTTTGAAAGCAGAAAGAACATAAATGACCTCCAGGCAGGTGGCACGCATGGATGGGAATACGAGAAATCAGATCAAAATGTGAATATTTTGTGTCATATATGATAGCAGAAATGAAAAACTGTGTAAAAGGGTTATATACATCAGCACGTGAGTATGCGTTACGGTGTGGAGGAGATTGATTGGGAATCGACTCCTCCTGATTTTGTCTTCTGTCAATTGCGCTGACAGGAGAGGATGTCTTATAATGATTTCTGCAATTAAAGGCAGCCATCAGGGGCAGCATTGGTTTAAACGAGGAAGAAACAATGAGTATGAATGTATTTGACGATGAGGTCCTGGAGGCTTTTCTTGCCAATCAGCTGCAGCTCTTTCCTGAAGAAGTTGCAGGCAGTCCTGAGGAGGCAGATGAGTTCCTGGATGAGGTGTGTGCCGTTGTCGTTGCGTCCAGGCAGGAGGCTCTGGAGTATCTGGCGGATAATATGGATGTCAGTGATCCACAGCTGAAGGATTTGGAAGATATTCCAGAGGTCTTTGCAGTAGGTGACGGGAGATTTCTCATTGTCGAGGGATGAGGAGAGATTCTCTGGCAGGCCGGTCCAGCAAAGAGGCCGTATCATGTGCAGTGAGACGGAACTTTCGGAAAACCAGTGGAGACAGAAGCAGAGAATCGGATGAGATAGAGAACAGGATCAGAATCAGATGTCAAGAAGCAGCCGCAGAAATCGAATCAAACGAAGACTGACGAAGCGAGAACAGATGTCAGAGGCTTTTATCCTGGCGGCATTTCTGGCATTTTCCGGAGGATTCCAGGATGCGTATACCTACATGCTCAGAGATCACGTCTTCGCCAATGCCGAGACAGGGAATATTGTCCTGATGTTCACGCATTTGATGGGGGGTGAGTTTCGCCTGGCTGCCAGTTATCTGTTTCCGATTCTTGCCTTTGCTCTTGGGGTGTTTTTAGCAGAGCAGGTACAGCATCGCTACAAGTATGCCAGACGGATCCATTGGCGGCAGGCAATTCTCTTCTTTGAGATAGCGATTCTCTTTTCTGTCGGCTTTATGCCGGTTGGTCCCGTTAATATACTGGCCAGTTCTCTGGTGAGCTTTTCCTGCGCCATGCAGGTTCAGTCGTTTCGCAAGGTGGCCGGGCACGCCTATGCTTCCACCATGTGTATTGGTAACCTGCGATCCGGGATTGCGGCTGTCTCTGCCTACCTGCAGGATCACAAACCGCAGCAGTTGGAGCAGGCGACCTATTATTTCGCTGTTATTCTTATTTTTGGAGTGGGAGCCGGTGTCGGAGGCAACTGCTCTGTGATTTTGGGCGTGAAATCAATCTGGATCTGCTGTATTTTTTTGACGGTGGCTCTTGGCTTGATGTATTTGGATGCAGATCATGTGGTGGGATAAGAGAAGTACAGAGGAAAATGCCAGATCTGTGGATGTGATTCGCAGTCATCGCAAGACCCTGGCAATTGAAATTCAGGGCAATGGAGATATTCTGGTGCGGGCGCCTATAAGAATTTCTGACCGAAGAATCCTGCGATTCGTCAGAGAGCATGAAGACTGGATCGAGAGAAAATCCGAGGAAGTCAGAAAGAGGCAGCTTGAATTCAGGAGAGAGTGTCAGAGACAGGGAATCAGCGCCTCGTACAGTGAAGATGAGTTGAGAGAATTATCAGAGAGAGCCCGGAAGGTTCTGCGGGAGAAGACCGATTACTATGCCAAGAAGATGGGAACAGAGGTCAACCGCATTGCGATCCGGAGACAGAGAAGCCGTTGGGGTTCCTGTTCATCCAGAGGAAATCTGAATTTTAACTGTTTGCTTATGCTCTGTCCAGATCCGGTGCAGGACTATGTGGTTGTTCATGAGCTTGCTCATCGCTTTGAGATGAACCATTCAGCCGCTTTTTGGAAGATCGTCGGGGATTACTGTCCGGATTACCGTACGAGCAGAGCCTGGCTCAAAGAGAACGGAGGACAATTGATTGCCAGATTACCTCAGAAGTGAGGATGTTTTTATTGCGGATTTTGTCCGCTGCAATATCCAATGATCAAATATCCCCGCAGGGCTGTCACTCGATCGAGTTTGTCGATCAAAGTCAGCCCCGCGGGGATTTTCAATAAATTATGATTCCGTTTTTGTGAGTCCAGATGTTTGCTGAATCATTCAGCTGTACGGAAAACCTGCCGGCTACTTATTTGGCCAGCAAAAGCATGATCCGATTGGATCTTGCAATGAAGGCAGTCATCTCCTCCGGGGAGAGAGGATGGTTGGCAAGGGCTGCCAGATCATAGAGCTGACGGCAGAAATCCTCTGCCTGATCTGCATCCGGGTGTTTCAAGAGGTAGTCGACCAGTTCGTTACCCACGTTTAAAACCAGTGTCTCATTGCTGGGGAACATGTTGGGATCCATGCCGGTCATCCCGTACATCCTCATCATATCCTGCATGCGCCGCCCCTCTTCCTGCTGTGTCAACAGAGAGGAGATGGAATCATCCTTGAGTTTGGTTACGGAGACAGAAAGCTTATCGTTGCCGAGAGCCTTGCGGAAGAGG
This sequence comes from Lachnospiraceae bacterium AF51-6-b8A, assembly GCA_027682585.1. Classification (GTDB taxonomy): domain Bacteria; phylum Bacillota; class Clostridia; order Lachnospirales; family Lachnospiraceae; genus Shuttleworthia. The sequence continues at coordinate 427,600 of JAQCZH010000001.1, forward strand.
GTGGTCAGAGCATCATTTGCTTCCTTTAATTCCTCATTGGAGATATCTTCGGTCATAGAATCTGTCAGGTCTGCGTCGATCCGCCTGAACTGATAGTGCTCGTTGCGCTGCTCCAGCTGGGTAATGAAAGAGGAGTCAATGGTCGTATTGAGGATGACAGCGTCCATGCCCTGATCTTTGAACATATTGATGTATTGGCTCTGCTGTTGCTCGTCGGTGACATAGTAGATCGTCTTCTTCTCGGGCTCATCCGGAACGTTCGCATTGGCGTCCGCATGGGAATCAGGTTTCCCGCTCTGATCGGGAGTCTCCTCTTCGCCGGAATCAACTTCCTTTGTATCCTGGCCGGATTCTTTGTCGGAAGAAGAGTCGGTATTTGAGGAGGGATCTGTTGCATCGGTATCCTCAGCCGCCTTGGCCATGGACTCTTCGGGCTTGACGAGAAGATCGGGAAGGGTCTGGAATTTGCCCTCAATGTCCTTGAAGAGGATGTAGTCATTCATGCGATCACAGAACTTGTTGTCCTTCAGACAGCCATATTTGATGAAGGGGGCGATGTCCTCCCAGTACTTCTCATAATTCTCGCGATCCGTCTTACAGAGACCGGACAGCTTGTCGGCCACCTTCTTGGAGATATAATCAGAGATCTTTTTGACAAAGCCGTCATTCTGCAGGGCAGAGCGGGAGACGTTGAGGGGAAGGTCAGGACAGTCGATGACACCCTTTAAGAGCATGAGGTATTCGGGAATGACTTCCTTGATGTTGTCGGCGACGAAGACCTGATTATTGTAGAGCTTGATGGTTCCCTCGATGGACTCGTACTCGGAGTTGATGCGGGGGAAATAGAGAATCCCCTTGAGATTGAAGGGATAATCCATATTCAGGTGGATCCAGAAGAGAGGCTCCTTGTAGTCCATAAAGACCTTGCGGTAGAAGTCGCGGTATTCTTCATCGGTGCAGTCAGAGGGAGTCTTGGCCCAGAGGGGTTTGGTATCGTTGAGAGGGACGGGACGCTTTATGATCTTGCGCTGATCCTTGGCAGGAGAGACTTCTACCATCTCCTTGCTTCCGTCCTCCTTCTCTTTCTCCTCATACTTGGCCTCCTCATGGATCTCCTCGATCACCTGATCTGTCTCACGCAGATCAGAAGCCTCGATGGTCTCATATTCCTCGGGAGCATTTGCCTTATTGAGATAGATTTCCGTGGGCATGAAAGAGCAGTACTTCTCAATCACCTCGCGAACCTTGTACTCGTTGGAGAATTCCAGACAGTCTTCATTGAGATGCAGGGTGATTTTGGTACCAACCTGATCGTAGTCGCCGTCTTCCATCTGATACTGAGTGCCGCCGTCGCAGGTCCAGTGGACGGCTGTTGCCTTCTCCTGGCAGGAGAGAGAGTCAATCTCTACGGTATCAGCAACCATGAAGGCAGAATAAAAGCCCAGACCAAAGTGCCCGATAATCTGATCTTCAGAGGTCTTGTCTTTGTATTTGTTGAGGAAATCCGTAGCGCCGGAGAAGGCGATCTGGTTGATGTACTTGTCCACCTCTTCTGCTGTCATACCGATGCCGTTATCCACAAAGGTCAGGGTCTTGTCCTCTGGATTGACTGTAACCTGTATCTTGGCCTTGTAGTCCAGGGGAAGGGAAACTTCTCCCATAATATCCAGCTTGTGCAGCTTGGAAATGGCGTCGCAGCCATTGGAAATCAGCTCACGGATAAAGATGTCGTGATCTTCATAGAGCCATTTCTTGATGACCGGGAAGATATTCTCGGATGTGATGGAAAGAGATCCTCGCTTGTTACTCATGAATGTATCTACTCCTTATGTCGTTGAATTTGAGGGGAGCGGCTCTGCTCCCGACCTACGTTTCCTATTCTAGTTTTCCCGCGGCATGATGTCAATAGCACTCGAAAGAAGCGAGTGCTAATCATCTGGCCGATCGATAGAGGACGATCGACGGGGATGGTAAATTTTCAATCGAAAATAAGAGGTAGATACCCTGCCGAATGTTATACTGAGAATCTGAAATTCCAGAAGAGATCACGCAGAGAATGGAGACGGATATGGATGATCCCATGTTTTTGATTTTGATGCCGGTTCACAATGGGGCAGGTTATATGGAGGGGGCCATTTTGGATTTGCTGGCTCAGACAGAAGACCGGTGGAAGCTGGTTATTGCCGATCTTAGCTCTGGGGATGAGAGCCTGAGGATTGCCGGGGAGTGGAGCAAGAGAGAACCGGACCGGATCGCCTGTATCTCACCGGAGGATCTAAGACCGACCTCAGATCTGGAGGATACGCAAAAGCGGCTTTTTGTCGTGGCCAGGGAGCGATGGGCGAGTCTGGGGGCCGACGTATCCAGGGGAATTCGAGAGGAGGGCAGATTGGAATATTTCCTTTTACTTGAGCCAATGTACCATTATGATGAGAATCTTTTATCCACTCTGCGCGACTCTGTGCACAGGCAGAAATCGGATCTGATTGTCTATGGAATGGAGGAGGATTTTGTCAATGCAAAAGGAGATCTGGTCGATTATGATCTCAGGATATCGGATACCTCCTTCTACTGTGGGAGCAGGCTGTTCCATGGCAGCGAAACGGATGCAGATGACGGGGAGAACAGGAGTGATCCGGGGAATATGCCAATCGAAAAGAGCTTCGCTTTTGCAGAGGGCGAGCAGGATGAGCCGGATACAGATTGTGAGAGAGAACCGTTCGATCGGAAGACAGATTATGAGCGGCAGCTGTCTGGTCAGGCCAGAACCGCCTTTCGGGCCGGTCACCAGGGGGCGATTTACTGGGGGGAAGAGAATCTGCGTGAAGTCAGAAGGGAATTAGAGGAAGAGGGGCTTCTTATCACGGCATCGAATAAGGCCTATCGGATTGATTATATAGAAGCAATGGATTTCTGTCCCTTCTGTCATGAGACAGAGGAGGAAATGGACGAACAGCTGACCCTGTCCGGGATTCGAACCAATGTGAAACTCGTGGATGCGGCAGGGTCGATGACGGTACTGGGAGAGGCGCTTGTGATAATCTATTTGGACGCTGGGCTGCTTGACGCATGAATACCCTTTCTGTATGCGCTGATTTCGGGGCAGAGTGAGCATGTCATTGCCATGAAAAAAGGGGCCTCCGCGACAAAAACGTCGCGGAGGCCCCTGATCAAATCGCTCAGGCCATTTTCTGTTTGGCCGCGAGCTCCTTTTCCAGGTTCTTATTGGCTGTGGCAAGCATGAGCTTGATGCGGTTGAGCTGGTTGACCTCGGAGGCACCGGGATCGTAGTCGATGGCAGAGATGTTGGCATCGGGATGAAGATGGCGGATCTTCTTGATGACGCCCTTGCCCACAATGTGGTTGGGCAGACAGCCAAAAGGCTGGATACAGATGACGTTCTTGCAGCCATCGTGTACCAGTTCCAGCATCTCGCCGGTCAGAAACCAGCCCTCTCCGGTCTGGTTGCCAAGGGAGACGATCTCGGTCGTCCTCGCCGCTGTCTCCTCAATGTGAGCGGGAGGAGTGAATCGCCTTGATTTCTCAAATTCCTGGCGGGCGGTCTTCCTGAGCCACTCGAAGAACTTGATCCCCATATTGGCCAGTCTGGCGGATTTTTGGGAGAATCCAAGATTCTCAGCCTTGAAATTGGTGTTGTAGAAGCAGTAGAGGAGGAAGTCGGTCAGATCGGGCACGACTGCCTCAGCTCCCTCATGCTCTAAGACAGATACCAGATCGTTGTTGGCGACAGGGTGGTATTTGACTAAGATCTCCCCGACGATTCCGACGCGGGGCTTTCGCATGTCCTCATGAATGGGCAGAGTGTCGAAATCATGGATGATCTCGCGGCACATCTGCTTGTATCTGCGGTGAGAGAGAATCTTCTTATCCGCGCTGACGAAGTCTTTAACCCGAGCAGCCCACTTCTCATGGAGAGCATCCGCGGAACCCGCTACCAGCTCATAGGGACGGACCCGGTAGAGGCAGCGGAGGAAGATATCGCCGAATTCCAGAGCGTAGAGTCCCCTCTGAATGAGTGATGGCGTGAAGGAGAAGCCGGGGTTGGGTTCAAGGCCGCTCAGATTGATAGAGATGACAGGGACATTGGGATAGCCGGCCTTGATCAGAGCCCGGCGGATAAAGCCGATGTAGTTAGAAGCCCGGCAGCCGCCTCCGGTTTGGGAGATCAGAATGGCAGTCTGATCCATGTCATATTTGCCGGATTTGACGGCTGCCATGAACTGACCGACGACAATCAGCGAGGGATAGCAGGCGTCATTGTTGACGTATTTGAGGCCGACGTCAACGCAGGTTCTTGCGGGTACATCCGGAAGCACCAGATTATAGCCGGCGGCATTAAAGGCGGGCATGAGAAGATCGAAGTGGATGGGACTCATCTGAGGGGCGAGGATGGTGTACTTCTTCTTCATCTCTTTGGTGAAAACCACGCGCTCGTAGGCAGAGGTGTTGACTTCCCGACTCTCCTTGCGCTCTTCGCGGACGCGGATGGCGGCTAAAAGAGAACGAAGACGGATGCGGGCAGCTCCCAGGTTGTTCACTTCGTCAATCTTGAGGCAGGTGTAGATCTTGCCGGAGCCGGTTAAGATATCAGCCACCTGATCCGTGGTGACGGCGTCCAGGCCGCATCCGAAGGAGTTGAGCTGGATCAGATCCAGGTTCTCGTGCTTTTTGACGAAGTTGGCGGCGGCATACATGCGGGTATGATACATCCACTGATCCATGACAATGACAGGCCGCTCCTGATCCAGATGTCCCAGGTGGGAGACAGAATCCTCCGTCAGCACGGCAATGCCGTAGGAGGTGATCATATCGGCGATGCCATGGTTGATCTCAGGATCAACATGGTAGGGACGGCCGGCAAGAACGATACCCCGTTTTCCGGTTTCCTCGAGATAGTGGAGGACCTCCTCACCTTTCCTGCGGACATCCGCTCTTGCCCGATCCATCTCCAGCCAGCCGGCATGGGCAGCACGGCGGATCTCCTCTTCAGAGATGTCAGGCATTTCTTCAGCCAGGTATTTGATCAGCTGATCGGTCATGATCTCCTCGGAGGAGAGGGCGATAAAGGGATTTAAGAAGCGCATCTTGCCGCTGCTGATCTCGTCCACATTGTTCTTGATATTCTCCGCGTAGGAGGTAACAATCGGGCAGTTGTAATTGTTGTTGGCGTCTGGGAACTCGTTGCGCTCGTAGGGAACATCGGGGTACCAGATGGCATCGACTCCCTTGTTGATCAGCCACTGGATATGACCGTGGGTCAGTTTGGCGGGATAGCACTCAGACTCAGAGGGGATGGACTCAATTCCCAGTTCATAGATCTTGCGGTTGGTCATGGGAGATACCTGGATGCGGAAGCCAAGCTCAGTCAAAAAGGTGGCCCAGAGAGGATAGTTCTCATACATATTGAGGGCTCTGGGAATACCGATGGTGCCGCGGGCCGCCTCCTCCTTCTTGAGGGGGGCGTAGCGGAAGATTCTCTTGAACTTATAGTCAAAGAGGTTGGGGATGTGATCGGGATTCTTCTCTAAGCCAAGCCCGCGCTCACAGCGATTGCCGGTGATGAAGACGCGGCCGTCGTTGAAGAGGTCTTCTGTCAGAATACAGTGATTGTTGCAGAACTGACAGCGACGGATATGGGTAGTATAGGTCAGGGCGCGGATCTGATCGATCGAGAGCATGGTGGTAGTCTGATCGGTCGCATAGCGCTCCTTTGCAATTAAGGCCGCGCCGAAGGCGCCCATGATGCCGGCGATGTCCGGGCGGGTCGCATGGACACCGGAAATGCGCTCAAAGGCGCGGAATACTGCGTCATTGTAGAAGGTTCCGCCCTGGACAACGACATGCCTGCCCAGGTCAGAAGCGTCAGAGAGTTTAATGACCTTAAAGAGGGCATTTTTGATGACAGAATAGGCCAGGCCGGAGGAGATGTCCGCTACAGAGGCGCCCTCCTTCTGGGCCTGCTTGACCTTGGAATTCATAAAGACGGTGCAGCGGGTACCCAGGTCAATGGGCTGTCTGGCATAGCGGGCCTCTTTGGCGAAATCCTGAATGCTTAAGTTAAGAGATTTTGCGAAGGTCTCCAAAAAGGAGCCGCAGCCAGCGGAACAGGCCTCATTTAACTGGACAGAATCAACCATGTTGTCCTTGATTTTGATGCATTTCATGTCCTGGCCGCCGATATCCAGGATACAGTCAACCTGGGGATCAAAGTGCTGGGCGGCATAGAAATGGGCCACGGTCTCCACTTCACCCTCCTCCAGCTTAAGGGCGGACTTCATCAGAGCTTCACCATAGCCCGTAGAGCAGGCGTGAACAATTCTGGAGTCAGAGGGAAGCTTCTTATAGATTTCCTCCAAAGACCTGCGGGCAGTCTCCAGGGGATTGCCATTGTTGTTGGAATAGAAGGAGTAGAGCAGGTCCCCGTCCTCAGAAACCAGGGCCAGCTTGGTCGTGGTGGAGCCGGAGTCAATGCCCAGGAAGGCTCTGCCGTGATATTCATCCAGAGGAGCCGTCTTAACATGATTGTCTCCGTGGGATTTCAGAAAATCCTGGTATTCTTTTTCACTGTCAAAGAGGGGCTCCATGCGGGCGACCTCGATCTCCATCTTGATTTTGTGGCTTAATTTCTCTTTGATGGCCACAAGATCCATGACGACGTCTTCGTGATAGTTCAGAGCGCTTCCCATAGCTGCGAAGAGGTGGGAATTGTCTGGCATAAGAGCGTGTTCTTCATCCAGATGCAGGGTGCGAACGAAGGCCTGGCGAAGCTGATCCAGGAAATGAAGAGGGCCTCCCAGAAAGGCGACGTGGCCGCGAATGGGCTTGCCGCAGGCCAGGCCGGAGATGGTCTGGTTGACGACGGCCTGGAAGATGGAGGCCGCCAGATCCTCTCTGGTCGCCCCCTCGTTGATCAGGGGCTGGATATCGGTCTTGGCGAAGACGCCGCAGCGGGAGGCAATCTGGTAGAGCGATTTGTAGTTTTTGGCATATTCATTGAGACCAGAAGCATCTGTCTGAATCAGAGAAGCCATCTGATCAATAAAGGAGCCGGTACCGCCGGCACAGACACCGTTCATGCGCTGCTCGACATTGCCGTTCTCAAAGTAGATGATCTTGGCATCTTCACCGCCCAGCTCGATTGCGACATCCGTCTGGGGAAGGAAGGTCTGCAGGGAGGTAGCCACAGCGACAACCTCCTGCTCAAAAGGAATCTCCAGGTGCTTGGCCAGGGTCAGACCGCCGGACCCGGTGATGACAGGGGATACCCGGACGTCACCTGTGACAGCGAAGCATTTTTCAATCAGGTCTCTTAAGGTCTCTCGAATATTGGCAAAGTGGCGCTCGTAGTCGGAGAAGAGGATGCGGTTCTCATCGTCTAGGAGAGCGATTTTAACCGTGGTGGAACCAATGTCGATTCCAAGTTTGCAGAGTTTCTTGTTAGCCATAGTTACTCCTTTGTGTGATTCAAGCGATCCGGGCAGGGACCATATGCGGTGCCCGGATCTCCCCGTATGCCCTCCTGCCAATGTCTTGCAGTCACGCCGCTGAATCAGAGGCTCTTAGATCTCCGGGAAATGCCCTCTTGCGGGCCTTTCAGAGATGGAAAGTCACATACTCCCATGGTGTAAACAGGGTTCATTATAATTCCGATTTGTATTTGACACAATGGAAGTAAAGCACAATATGGGGTACAGATCCCCGGATTTGTCGTCAAATTGACAGTAAATCTGGGGTTTCATATAATAGTGAAATCCGAGAAAGGGGGTATTTGCCTCCTCATCTGCAAGGAGAAAACTATGCTTGATAAACTGGAGCGAAAGTTGGGCCGCTACGCCATTCCAAACCTGACTCTTTGGCTGATCGGCGGCTATATCATCGGCTATATCTTATATTTTGCCTCTCTCTCGAGCGGGGCCAATTTTATCGCCATGATGACCTTGGAGCCAGCCAGGATCATCTATCATTTCGAGATCTGGCGCCTGATTACCTGGGTTATGATCCCTCCTTCCTACAGTATTCTCTGGGGACTGATCATGATGCTTTTTTACTACCAGCTGGGACGGGTTTTAGAGCAGACCTGGGGAACCTTCCGGTTTAACGTTTATATCTTCAGCGGTATTCTCTTTACGGTCATCGGCGCTTTCCTCCTCTATGGAGTGGCCAGAATCATCTATCCGGGTCAGGATATCTCCAATATAGGAACTTTTTTCTCAACTTCCTATATTAATATGTCAATTTTTCTGGCCTTCGCTGTTTTATATGGAGATATGCAGGTCTACCTCTATTTCATTATTCCCATCAAGATGCGCTGGCTGGCTCTTGTCTATGCCGGTTTGACTTTGTATGAGCTGCTGGCAACGGACTGGGGCGGAAGAGTGGCAATTATCGCTTCCCTGCTCAATTTCTTTATTTTCTTCCTGAGCAACCGGAAGAAGAAATGGTCCGGCAACCCGGCCTTTGGCCGTGGAACTTTCGGCGGCAGGGCAGGGGGGCGAACTCCCTGGTCTGGTTTCCATTATGATGGACAGGATCCTTTCTCGGGGAGACAGAGAGGGGCATCTGGCCGTACTGACAGGGGAAAATTCGGCAGTCAGAACCCGGGATCCAAAAACCAGGGACCGATCAGCAGGCACAAATGCGCCGTCTGCGGCAGGACGGAGATCACGAATCCTGAGCTGGAATTCCGCTTCTGCTCCAAGTGCAACGGCAATTACGAGTACTGTCAGGATCATCTCTTTAACCACAAGCATGTGATTTAGAGAAAAACATTGTGATGGCGGGGACAAAGTCTTGCACTGCTAAGACTGCGATCCGGGGCAACGGAATAATCGTGGAGCACTTTTTAGAAAGAAACTGCAGAGAAGAATGGGTGAGGACAGGAAAATGGCAGAAGAGATGACGGCAAGAGAAGGGGCTGGGGAGAAAGTTTCCCGCAATTTTATTGAGATGGCGATTGATAAGGATCTGGCGGATGGAGTCTATGACCATGTGACAACCCGTTTTCCGCCGGAACCCAACGGCTATCTGCACATCGGGCACGCCAAGTCCATACTTCTCAACTATGGTCTCTCTCAGGAATATGGGGGAGAATTTCATCTGCGCTTTGATGATACCAACCCGACCAAGGAGAAGGATGAGTTCGTCGAGGCAATTAAGGCGGATATTCATTGGCTGGGGGTGGACTGGAAAGACCATCTCTATTTCGCTTCTGACTATTTCGATCAGATGTACGACTACGCCAGGAAGCTGATCGCGGACGGCAGGGCCTATGCCTCTGATCTGAATGCGGATCAGATCCGGCAGACCCGAGGGAGTCTGACAGAGCCGGGGGAAGATGATCCCAACCGCAACCGGCCGGCAGCAGAGAGCCTTCAGATCTTTGAGGATATGAGGGCGGGGAAATACGAGGACGGCGCTATGGTGATCCGCGCCAGGATCGATATGACCTCTCCCAATATTAACATGAGAGACCCCATTCTCTATCGGGTGGCCCATATGGAGCATCATCGTCAGGGCGATACCTGGTGTATCTATCCCATGTATGACTTCGCCCATCCCATTGAAGACGCCATTGAGGGAGTCAGTCACTCGATCTGCACCCTGGAATTCGAGGATCACAGGCCCCTCTATGACTGGGTCGTAGACAACTGCGGCTTTGAAATGCCCCCGCGACAGATTGAATTTGCCAAGATGTACCTGCGCAATGTCGTCACCGGCAAGCGCTATATCAAGCGTCTGGTCGAGGATGGCATTGTGGACGGCTGGGATGATCCCAGGCTGGTCTCAATCGCCGCCCTGCGCAGACGGGGTTTTACCCCGGAATCCATCCGCATGTTCGTAGAACTGACCGGCGTCTCCAAGGCCAACTCCGCCATTGAGTACCCGGAGTTGGAGTACTGTATCCGCGAGGATTTAAAGGGCAGGGCAAAGCGCATGATGGCGGCTCTCGATCCCGTCAGGCTTGTCATCGATAACTATCCCAAGGGACAGTCGGAGACCCTGATTGTGCCCAACAATAAGGAGAATCCGGAGCTGGGGGAGAGAGAAGTGACCTTCTCCGGGGAACTCTACATCGACCGGGACGACTTCATGGAGGTTCCCGCTAAGAAGTACCGCCGCATGTACCCTGGCAATGAGGTCCGTCTCATGAACGCCTACTATGTGACCTGCACCTCCTGTGAAAAGGATGAGAAGGGCAGGGTGACAGTCATCCACTGCAGTTATGATCCTGCGACCAGAGGTGGGGATTCCGCTGACGGGCGCAAGGTCAGGGGCACCATCCACTGGGTGGATGCAGCGACAGCCAAAAAGGTGAGTGTTCGCCTCTATGAGAACATCATCGATGAAGATAAGGGCGTCTACAATGAGGACGGCTCTCTCAATTTGAACCCCAATTCCCTGACCGTGCGGGAGGCCTATGTGGAAGCCGCTCTGGCAGAGGCGGAGGCAGAGGAGAAGTTTCAGTTCGTCCGCCAGGGCTTTTTTGTGGCAGACTTAAGAGATTCCAGGCCGGGTGCGCCGGTCTTCAACCGGATTGTGGGACTCAAGTCCTCCTATCAGTTGCCGGGGAAGAAAGGGATTTAAGGGAGATTTATTTCGAATTGCATCGAAGCAAATAGGAGATTCTGCACGAAGCACAAAATGTTCCGTGCGGGATCTCTTTCTGTTTCTTTGATATCGGAGCCTAATGACTGCATATTTCCAGTGATCTCGAGGAACAGCCTGAATTTCTGACCATTCGAGAGAATTTTGCCGCGGCGTTCCGGGATGGGCTTCTTTTGAGGAGAAATCTCGGATGAGACGCAGAATGCAGAATACTGCAGAGAGACATTTGAGTTGAAAAACGCAGGTGTCTTTTTTGTATCCAAACGTTTATCCCGTTTTTCTGACGGTGATCCATGGGTGTCTTCTAAAGGAGACCGAAATGTCTATGATAAAAATCAGCAGACAGATCAAGCAGTATCTAGGTAATCGTTATGAGAGAGGATCATTTTTTTGACGAAATTCAGAAAAAGTTTTCCGATGTCATCATCCCGTCGGACCTGTATTCACAGCCCTTTGCGGAAATTTATGACACTTTTCAGGCAGGGGAAGAGGAACTCCCTTTGTTTCTCTCCCTCGCAATGGAGAGCGGAAATAAGGTCTTGGAGCTGTGCTGCGGAAATGGGAGAATGACGATTCCGTTCGCACAAAATGGCTTTGATATTACCGGCGTAGATGTGTCGGAGGATATGCTCGCAATTTTGGAGGACAAGAAGAAGAAATTGCCCGTCTCGACCGCAAAAAGGATTCATGTGATCAGGCAGGATGTTTTTTCCCTTGACTTGAAGGAACCGTTTGATTTCATTTTTCTGCCTGCTACGACGCTCTGTATTCTCATGGATGACCTGGAGAAGACGGCAAGACTGTTTCGCAGACTGGAAGGCCTTTTGACAGAGAGAGGAAGTTTCGCTTTTGATATCAGGGACTACGAGCAGCTGTCAGAGCCTCGGATCAGACCGGTTGTCTTAGAGGATCAGATCTGTTTCAGCTATGAGAGAATTGATCGAATGCTGGGTCGGGCATTTGGGCAGTTTTTGTCCATCAAAAAAGACTCCATTGGCCGATTACGAATGTATTCGGCTGTATCAAATAAAAAAATGATACTGGAGGACGAGCTTCAGCAGCTGATTGGCAGAACAAATTTCCAAATCGCCGGGAAAGAGAGTTTTACTGACGGCAGTGAAAGGATGAAGCTCGTAATTCTAAAGAGAAAGGAGGAGACGCCATGGAAGCAATGATGAAAGAATTCGCAATTGAAGAAGTTGAGTCACTTGAGGCTCCTGTAAGCGGCAGAGCTGTTGCTGGTTTTGCGGCAGGCGGGGCATCGATTGCAGTTGTTGCAGGTGCAGCATATCTGGCATGTTAATTTCGGCGATTCGAAAGGAAAAACTATGAAACTGCAGCTTGAAGAAATGGAAGATGTGGAGCAGATGATGTCAAATCAGGACTTCTATCTGGTTGCATCAGCTGTAGGTGTAACGATCGGCGTGATTGTTACATTTACCTGATCTGAAAGGAGGGACACATGAATCTTCTTATCGAAGAAATGGAATCAGAAGAGCAGATGATGGATGACTTCTGGGAAGGCTATTGCTATGGAGTGATTGTTGTCGGCGGTGTCCTTATGGCTGCGACCTGATATCCTTAGCTGTGAAAGGTTGAATGAAGCTGTGGGCTGTGAAGTAACGAAGGGCGTTTGCTTTCGCTTTTTCACAGCCCCTTTTGTAAAAATATGAGTGAAGACAAAAAATACAGGGTTTCACAAGGCCTGAATATTATGGAAATTGGCGGAGACAGATACTCCGTATATATAGAAGCAAAGCAGAAGAATTATGTCATAGGGGAAAATGAATATCGGTTGATAAAGGCGATAGAGGGAGATAAAAGCTGGACTGATATCTGCAGAAGCTGCCCGGAATATTCCAGGGAACAGATTGACAGACTGACAGAGATTTTCCTGGGTATGGGAGTGCTTATTCAGGAGAGCGAGAGAGAAGAGGAAAAGAAGCGCCTTTTTCGTGTCGGGATTTTCCGATACAAATTAAAGCTGATCAGTGGAAATTCTCTGGTACCGGGGAAATCGTGGAGATCGCAGGCGCTGAGTTTCATACTTCTGTATGCTTCCCTGCCGGCTTTCGCTTTTGGCTTATGGATCTGGCGAGACAATGCAGAGGAGCTTCTGCGTCCGACGCTATATCTCCAATGCCCCTTTTACCTTTATTTGATACTGTTTTTTCTGATCACTGTGTTGCACGAGTTTGCTCATTTAATCGTCACCAGGAACCTTGGGATATCTGTTCCGGATATGGGCCTGATGATCTATGGGATTTATCCCGTGGCTTATACGAATATCAGTTTTTCAAGGCTGCTGCCAAGGCGAATCGATCGAATGAAATGTTTATTTGCCGGGGTCCTGATGAACTGCCTGCTGGGCGGACTGTCACTTATCATCGGCAGTTTTCTGCAGAATACGGCAAGATCATTTTTGGCTGTCAACGCCATGCTGAATATCCTTCTTGCAGTTGCGAACCTCGTTGTTTTTTTCAAACTGGATGGGTACTTTGTCCTGCAGGATCTCCTGGGGATTCCGCATTTGTATGAGAGGAGTCTTGAAGAGATCGCTCAGTTCGTCAGACTTTTCTTGATGAGATCGATGCGTAAAGACGGACGTACGATCAGCAGAATGAAGCCGGGAATCAGAGTGCGCCAGGAACATGTGGCAGAGGAAGAGAAGGCTTTTTTCTATATCTATGGCCTGTTATGCATACTGTATATTCCGATGATGGCGCTTTCTGTCGCTGTAGCTCTGATTCCTTAATTCCTTTAAGAGGGCGTCTATGAAACTCTATTTGAATCTATATCAGCCAGTCATTATGAATGCTTCCAATGAAGTTTATTTTCCATATGTTGATAAGATCTTTTACCCCAGAGAACAAATCGACTTTTTGAGACGAGAAGAGGGGATCGACGAGGAGGAATTGATTTGCCGCTATGGGAAGAAGCAGATTGATGCCTGGAAAAAAACGCGGATACTCGTTCCTTTTTCCATTCAAGCTTCGAGTCGATATTCCCGGGAGGAATCGTTTGAGTATTTTCTGCATATGGATGGGTGCAGAGGCAAATTAGAGAGAGCCAGGGTCCTGATCCTGGGATGCGGAGGGATCGGAAGCCATGTTGCCTGGAACATGGCTGCATTGGGGATCGGTCATGTCTTTTTGGTGGACAGTGACGTGGTTGAGGAGAGCAATTTAAACCGTCAGCTCCTGTATGATATGGACGATATCGGGAAATCAAAGGAGGGAGTTCTTGGAAGTAAACTAAAGAAAATGAATCCAGCCACAAAATTTTATCCGATCCATCAGAGAGTGGATTCCAGGGAAACCCTTGAGGCCTTACTTGTGAACACAAAACCGGATGTGGTTGTAAAATCCTTTGATTCGCCGATATACGTATCCAAATGGCTGGATGAAGCCTGTGAGAAACAAAACTGCCCTTATGTGTGCGGGATTATGAATGGAACCAAGCAGCTTCTTGGACCGACCTATCTTGGGACGGGAACGGCAAGATTCAGTGATTTTTTTGCCATTGATCCAAACATGGAAAAAGTCGGCGGAATTGCCCCGTCGCTCAGCTTTGAACTTATGGAAATGGCGGCGGGGCTGTCTGAGGAAGTGTTTAAGCTTTTGACGGGATATGGGACTTTGAATTATAAAAACAGGATCATAGAGTCAGAGAACATCTCCAATGTCAGAAATGTTATGACAGCAGATCTGTATGATGCGAAAAACATGAGAGGGAAGGGCGAGATTTTTCGAAGTCTGTTGATTCTGGTTTTGATTTATTGGGCCGGCACCGTTTTTCTGCATACAAATGGTGCTGTATTGGCATTGACGATTCTCTATGCACTCATTGCTTCAGCCATCATCAGTGAGGAGGAAAAATCCGCTTTGCTCTGTTCCAATGTATTCGTTCTGTTCAGTATCGGAATGAACTACTTCAATCAGAGTGTCATGCATCACGACCAGATCAATCATCCGAGTGAACTGCTGGTTCGCTTTACGACGGTCATTACCATTGTAAGCGTATTGATCCTGTTGTTTACTGCTCTGGAGATGTTGGTGTGGAGAGGCAAAAAGATGTTTATCCAACATATAAGAGGAAAGGAAGATGCCATATGAGCCAGGATCTGAATTTAAGGGAATTAAGTGTATCCAAACACAAGGATACCACCCCGGACGCCACTATTAAGCGGATACAGGGCATTTTGTCTGATCTTGAGGTAAAGACACAGGAGTCCTTTTTGGAGAATAAAGAGATCAATACCTGTTCCCTGAGGCTCTCTCTTAAGGATTCATCAGCGGGGAGCAATGGGAAGGGCATGTCCAGGGAATTTGCAAGAGCGAGTGCTTATGCGGAATTCATAGAACGTCTTCAGAACAACAAGATGGCGGCGAATGCAACCTTTAATAATGTTCTCCATGAGAAGGAAAACGATCATTACATTTTTACAGATGAAAAGTTTTTGACTGCGGAGGAACTTCTTGATGAGGGAAATGCCTTTCTCAGGTTCTTTTTTAAAACGCGAACAGACGTTGAGCGGCAGGGCGACAGAGCTGAATTGCTGAAGAAATATCAAAAGCTTGATTATAATGTTCATCGCACAAGAGAATTCCTCTGTGTACCCTATTTTTCTGTCTGTGAGAACAGGGACGTGCATCTTCCGTATTTTATGCAGAATATGTTCTATGGAAGTAATGGAATGTGCGCGGGAAATACGATCGAGGAGGCTCTGGTACAGGGACTGTCGGAGATTTTTGAGAGGCGTGTTCAGAGGGAACTGATTATGAAGCAGCTCTGCCTCCCGGATATTCCGGAATCCTACATCAGAAAATATGAAGATATTTACAGGATGTATCAGAAAGTTAAGCAGAATAAGGACTTCAATATCTATATGAAGGACGGTTCCCTGGGCGGCAGGTATCCGGTATGCGTTCTGGTGATTGCGGATAAAAACAGCGGTTGGTTCGGCGTAAAGATGGGAGCGCATCCTGATTATCATATTGCGATGGAACGTCTCTTTACGGAGGCAACGCAGGGAATTGATCTGAAAACATTCTCCAAAAAGTCGTATTTATTGTTCAGCAACAGCAATGTAAGTGATGTCAATAATCTTCAGAACAGCTTTAAGACGGGGGATGCGGCTTATCCCTATCAGCTGTTTGGACAAGATTATGACTATGACTTTGCAGAGCCAAGGGATTTTTCAAGAGCAGGCAATCAGGAAATGCTCTCTTATGCGGTCAGCATCTTAAGACAGGAGGGATATGACCTTCTCATTCACGATGCATCCTATCTTGGCTTCCCGAGTTATCACATCATTGTGCCGGGATTTTCAGAGATGAATGTGGCGACAAAAAATGATTTTGAGGCGGATAATACGCGTTATCACATGCAGAAGCTGGTGTATCATCCGGAGTTGATTAACGATGAGAATATTCGCTATCTGATCAGTGATATCAGCTATTATCAGTATGCTCTGCAGAGCAATACGCTGACGGATTTTGCAGGATACCATCTTGAAGAGACCTGCACTGGTTCGAAGTATGGCGTGGATCTCCTGTATTTCAAGGCTATGCTCTATGTATACAGGGAGGATTATGAAAGAGCCTTTCACGTTTTGGAACTGGTGATGCGGATCCTGGAGGACAGAGAAATCTCTGAGGACGAGACAGTTTATTTCAGGGCGGTCAGATCGTATTTTGAGGGAATGGTTTATGCGAAAAGTCACAGAGAGGTGATCGCCTGTCTCAGAAAATTATATGATGAGAGATATGTAAACCAACTGGATGATTATTTTAAGGATACAAAGCAGGTGTTGGTGAAACAGTATCGGGGCCATGATAAGGATTACAGGACAAGAAGCTATCGGATGCTTCTGGAATTAACGGAGAAATATGTTCGCAGTCAGGAGAAAAGCCATAAGCAGGGGAATGAAGAGATAAGGGCTCTGGGGATATGCTGAGTAAAAATAAAAAACTGGATTTCACTATGGTGGATGACTGCTTCATGGTGAAGAACTGCAGGACAGGGAAATATGTAAAACTCGGCAGCAGGGAAACACAGTTCCTCTATGATCTGCTCGGTGAAGAGGTGGTTCCGGTTCCCGCAGGAAAAGATATGCCTTCTCTCAGTCTGGAGGAAAAAAGCTTTCTGCAGTCCAAATTTGAGCAGTTTGGTTTTGTTGGGGAAGCAGCTGACGCCGGAAGAGGAAGAAGGAGTATATTTGACTGCTCGATTGTAAGTTTTGGGAATAACAGAATCTATAAAAAGTGGATCAGCTTTTGGGCTGGGTTTATCTCAAAGCGTGGTCTGGTACTGCTTCTGATATCTTTTGCCGCCATGCTGTTCATGGTTGAACGGTTTTATCCGGTTTATATGCATGCGGTAGCGGCAACCGTTACAGAGATGCGCTGGTCTACGATGATTACGATGTATGTTATTTATTTGATCAGCGGAATCTTTCATGAGAGTGGCCATCTTGCCGCGTGCTGGAACTTTACGGGAATGTATGGACGCTTTGGACTAAAGATTTACTTCGGTTTTCCGGCTTTTTACTCAGATGTAAGCGATATCTACCAAAGCTCCAGGAGAATCCATGGGATTATCACCGCTTTCGCAGGGGTATTGATGAATCTGGAACTTTTTTTCCTGTCCATCTGTCTGATTCCGGCTTTCGACAGATATGAAGGAATTATGGCCTGCGTGCTTATGTTTGGAGGTTTTAACCTCTGCAGTTTCATAGTGAACCTGATTCCGTTCGCTAAATTTGACGGGTACTGGGTCGTTCGAAACAGCTGCGGCATCAACTATCTGTATGATAAAGCCGTCTCATTTGCAATGCTCTTTCTTCTGCGGCATTCTTCCTATTCGATGTTGCAAGAGAGAAAAAAAGGCCTTCTGGCACTGTATGGAGCGGCATGTCTGGCCTATAGCGTCTGTCTCTGGTATCTGTTTGCAGGAGCGGTGACGACCTATTTGAGATTATTGAAGCTCTCCGATAGCGGGATGCAGATGGGCCGGATCCTGTTGTGGATTGTCATTCTCGTCGGAGAGGGTAGTTTTTGTATCAAGTATTACAGTAAAGCGAGGGACTACATTGGAGAGAATATTGCTCATTAATTTTGTGAGGGGAGAAAATGGTCTTTATACTCTCAAGAGGGATCATTGCACAGAAGAGCTTGAGAAAAAACTGCAGGATACCTATCGCGCACAGGTGTTGGAGATCGAACTTTTGCCGAATGTATATGAATTCATTGAAGAAATTCAAAGTTACGACATAGATCATATCGGTATTCTGGTAAATTTGGGAAATACCCGTTATGTCCAGGCGTTTTTGGCAATTTTATCCGCAGAATGTACAGATCTGAAGGTACATACCTATCAGGTCGAGCGCGCAGATATCGAATATGATGATTCCGCGCTTTGGAGAGGAACCAGGTATTTCCTGACCGGCCTCTATCCATCCGGGCAAAGAGAAAATATGGTTACAAAGCATGTCTGTATGGAAGATATCTCCGAGAAACTCCTGGAGGGGATCGCGGGATACGTCGGAATGAACCATAATTTGTTTTTCAGGAATGCGGGCGGTATGGAACTTGACCATCTCAGTCATACGGGTTACCTTGCGTCCAATGCGACACGGATTGTTGCCGAGGATGGATGCAGCCGACTGGCACTGAATGGGGGAGAAAGCGAGAAGAAGTTCCGTTTCTGCGGATACGCGCAGTATCGGGATTCGCCGGAAAGTGATGAGATTAACAGTTATGTGGGAATGTACAGAAGAGAAGATTACGATGTTTTTCTCTCGGATATGAGGGAATATGCAAGGACAGGGGCGGTCAGAAAAAACAGAATTTGGAAGCCGGATATGATTGACATGTGCCGCTTCTGCAATTCGAGCAATTGTTCGGCAGATTCCATGCAGCGGTTGCGGGTGAAGAGCAGCGGCTTGTATCCCTGTCTGACTTCTGATTATTGTGCCGGCACAGCAGGGGAGCCATTCTTTCGGCTGTCTGTCAGAATCAAGCGTGAAAAGTCTGCGGTGGCGAATCAGAGAGACTGCAGAAACTGCAGGAGTAGCAGAAGCTGCAGTAAATGTATCGCTCTTCCGGAATTCCTGTCACAGGAGGAGTTCTGTGATCTGATGACAGACGAGATGAGATTTGCCTATTTGTATAAATCATTGCTGGCCCTGAAATTTATTTTTAACTCAAAAATTTTAAGGCCGGAAGATGATATCAGAGTGGTGACTCCTCTGAATCAGGAAATTCTGCCTCAGTCGAGGGAGTTTATCCTTGACGAGGATACATTTCTGATCGAAAAAAGGGCAGGCGAGAGACAATATATTCTCTTCTCAATCAGAACATCAAAACTCTTTCAGGTGAATGAGAATTTCTTCAGATTAAGTGAAATCGCGGCAAGGGGCTGTGATGTGGAGACGTGCGCGGAAGTCTTCGGATATGCGTCCGAGGAGGAACGGAAGTCAACTCAGTCAGCTTATAAAAAGGTGATTTCCAAGCTGGAGGATTTGCATATGTTAGGAGAGTAAGTATGGCAAAAAACAGTGTGATCTATCCTCTGTCCAACGTGAATAAGCAAGGGCAGAACATTGTGCTTCAAAGGGGGGAGGGCAGCTATGTCCTGGATAGAAACGGGCGGAGATACATTGACCTGAACAGTGGGTTGTGGAATGTGCCCCTGGGTTATGGTGTAAATCGATATGAAAAAGTCATTGCTGAACAGTGTCATACATTGCATTACATCAACTTAATCAGTGCATCATCGCCAAAAACAGATCAGTTTGCAGATGAAATGATTGATTACGCGGGCAATGGATTTGCCAGGCTGGTCTATGCCTGTTCAGGCTCTGAAGCGGTGGAGTGCGCAATTAAAATTGCCCGAAAATACATGTATATCATCGAAGAGCCAAAAAGGAAAGTCATATTGTCCTTTGATATGTCCTATCATGGAACGACCTATGCGGCCATGTCTGTCAGCGGAATGGTAAGAGAGACTGCAGAATATACGCCGTTGATGGAAGGGGTTCGATTTCTGAGAACGCCATTTTTCCCGGGGATGAATGCCGCCGAGACGGATGAGAGGGAAAGAGAAGCGTATCTGGAGGATCTGGAGCAAAATTTTCGGAAGAGAGATGTCGCCGCTGTGCTCCTGGAACCGGTTATGGGATCGGGCGGAGTTATCACTTTGCCGGACTGGTATCAGACAAGGTTATTTTATCTGATGAACAGATATGGGGTTCTTTTGATTGCGGATGAGGTTGCTACAGGATTCGGTCGTACCGGCTACAAATTCGCATCTGAAAAATTCTCTGTGAAACCAGATCTTTTATGCCTTTCCAAGTCGGTCACGAATGGGATTATGCCAATGGGGGCTGTACTGGTCAACCAGAGGATAGCAGACACGTACGCAAAGAAAAACGAGTATGTGAATCATTTCTCGACACAGAATGGAAATCCGATTGCCTGTGCAATCGGATGCGAGACGCTTCGTTTGATTGATGCGAAAATGATCCGCAGAGTTAACGATCAATCGGTTCAATGGAGATCATTCTTACAGGATTTAAGGGAATGTCAGCCCCATATCAGGGAAATCAGGGTAGAGGGACTTATGATTGCGATTGATCTTGTGGATGACGAGGGAAGTCCTGTATCCATGGATGAACTCAATCTGTTGGAGTCCTTTGCGTTGCGGCAGGGAATGCTGGTATATATGTTTCAATGTCCAGGAAGGACTGCCGGACTGATGCTGATGCCCCCGTACGGGCTCTCTGGAGAGGAGATAGGCAGGGCGGTCAGGGCACTTGAGAAGGTGATTGGCAGTATCGGGTAGGGGGGCAAGACAGTGCTATTGGAGAAGAAGGTGAGCGTAATTACCGGTGCGCTCGGCGCAATCGGACAGGTGATAAGCCGGATGCTTCTGGAGGAAGGGGCTTTTGTCATTGCTACGGACTTAGAGAGGGTGATTTGGGAAGAGGAAGCATTCATAGGTCATGTTGGCAGGGGATTTGTGGATCAATATATCGTTCTCCCCTGTGATATCACCAAAATGGAAGAGATTGATTCGCTCGGCAGAATAATCAGAGAGAGAGGACTGGTTCCGGAAGTTCTGGTAAATAATGCGGGGATTAACTACCTGGGATACGCGAAAGACGTCACTGAGGAAACCTGGGATCATATTTTGGAGGTTAATTTGAAAGGGGCCTTTTTTATGAGCCAGTGCATCGGCAAACTGATGATGGAAGGCCGGGGGGGATCCATTGTCAATATTGCATCCCAGCACGGGGAGGTAGCGAATCTGCAGCGCGCGCCGTATTGCTCCAGCAAGGCGGGGTTAATCAATTTAACCCGTGCCCTGTGTTTGGAGTGGGCAGAGTATGGAATACGAGTAAACAGTGTGCTTCCAACGTTTGTGCTCACAGAAAAAAACGAGCAGACGCTGATGCAATCCGGCAGGTACAGAAGTTATATGCGGGAGATCCCGTTGAGAAGATATGCAGCTGCGGAAGATGTCGCCAATGCGGTTTTATTTTTAGCGAGCGACAGGGCATCTATGATAACAGGCCAGGCCCTGGCGGTTGACGGAGGATACTTGGCAAAATAACAGGTAGATAAGGAGAATGTGAAATGAATCAGGGAATACTTGCTTTTTTGGTCGTATTGATTGTGCTGGTGAATCTGCTTTTGAAAAACACAAAGGTATTGATCGCAAGCGCAGTTTTGGTGGTGATTATGATCATCGTTGTCTTTGCCAAATATGGCAGAAAGGGATGACGTAAAGAGAAGGGAATATTTTTATGGAAGCTATTGTTGCAGCACATGATTTGGAAAAGAAGTACAGGATTTCACGTAAACAGCAGCGTATTGACAGAAGCAGCAGCAGGGAAAGAGTCGCTTTATCCGGTTTGAGCTTTACGGCGAATCAGGGAGAAATCTATGCCCTGCTTGGACCGAATGGCGCGGGTAAAACGACAACCCTGCGCATTTTGTCCGCACTGATCAGAGCGGACAGAGGAGATTGCAGTATAAATGGGAGTAGTGTTTCGAAGGAGCCTGAAGCTGTGCGTGAGCAGATTGGCTTTCTCACATCTGAACTTAAATTAGAGGATTTTTTCACCCCGAATTATTTGTTTGATTTTTTTTCGGAATTAAATAATGTGCCGGCGAAAACGAGAGATGAGAGAAAGGGAACGCTTTTTGAACGCTTTGGAATCAATCAGTTTGCGGAGAGTAAGGTCGCTGATTTATCCACGGGAATGAAGCAGAAGGTATCCATAGCAATATCTCTGGTTCATGATCCGGAAATCATCATTTTTGATGAGCCGACAAATGGATTAGATGTGATTACTGCGCGAACCGTTACGGATTTTCTGCGGGAAGAAAGGGATCGGGGGAAGACCATTATTATTTCAACACATATTTTCGATCTGGTTGAAAAGCTGGCTGATCGGGTTGGCTTTATTATGAACGGAAGACTGGTAAGAGAGGGTACTCTGGAGAGTCTGACGAGAGAGAAGAGCCTGGAGGAGATCTTTTTTGAAATTTATTTAAATGAGGTGGGCGATGAGACTTAAGAATATCAATGCAATTATCAAAAAGGAACTAACCCGCTTTATTACCGATAAGAAGCTTTTGTTTGTATCTGTATTTATGCCGGGAATTATGATCTTTCTGATGTACAGCCTATTGGGAAGTTATATCAACGGTTCCGAGAAGAAAGCAAAGGAAACAAGCTACCATGTCGCTGTGTACCAGTTGCCGGAGAGCATGTCCGCGATGAAGAGCCTGAAAAATTTCGAGATTGAAAGCATAGGACAGGTTAGTCAGCTGGAGGAATATCAGTCGCAAATCAGGAGCGGCAAAACAGATGCGGCGGTTGTTTTTTCGGATTCTTTTGACAGCAGTATGAAGGCGGTGCAGGAGGGGAGGCCAACGAAGGCGGAACAGGTCAGCGTTTACTATAATTCGGGCAATGATAACAGCAAGGCCGCATACACTTGTCTGAAATCTTATTTTGATGCCTATGAATCTTCCATTTGCAATGTGTTGGATGTGAATGCAGGGGGAGGCAATTATGATCTGGCGAGTGATGAGAATGGCGTTGCCAAGACGCTTTCCGGTCTTTTGCCTATGCTGATCATGACCATACTGTTTAGCGTATGCATGTCATTGGCGCCGGATTCGATTGCCGGAGAAAAAGAGCGAGGGACAATCACCACCTTGCTTGTAACTCCGATCAAGCGATCCGAGCTCGCTGTCGGTAAGATTCTGTCTCTTGGTATTCTGGCTATGGCAAGTGGACTCTTCAGCTGCCTGGCAATTATTTTGTCCATGCCGAAGATCTTTGGCAGTGATCAGGCGAGGGCATCCATGTACGAAGGGAGGGATTACCTCTTTCTTCTGATTGTTATTCTCTCGACCATTCTTGTCATGATTGCCCTGACCTGCCTGATTTCCGCAAATGCCAGATCCGTCAAAGAGGCAAGTACAACCATTGCGCCCCTGACGTTTGCGGTTATTATGATCGGATTCTCAGGAATGTTTGTCTCATACACACAGACGACGACGGCGATGTATGCCATCCCTCTTTTTAACAGTGTGCAGTGTCTGACGGCGATCTTCGCAAAGGACTTTCGCGCAGTCAATTGTCTGGTGACGACGATCAGCAATATCGCTTATGTGATTCTCATGACGATGGGGCTGACAAAGATGTTTAACAGTGAACGAGTGATATTTAACAGGTAAAAACGTTGTCAGTGAAAAGACCTCAAATGCGAAAGCGGGAATCGCTGCCTGCATGTGTCAGAGCATTAAAATCACCGCGTACCTCAGTACGCGGCGTGTGGAATACGATAGTGACATTACATCAAAAGCAATCAGTGCAAAAGGCCCAAAATAACATCGATAATACCGCATAAAAACATGATGATCCCTCCTTAACTATACTATGATGTGTGTGTTTCCTGTTACGTATTCATTCTAAAGGTATGAGAGCGGGGATTCCCCCGAAGAAGGACAAACGTCTAAAATCAGTGCCAAACGTTTGATGGCATCAGGTTCTCAGCCATACTTCTGCCGTAAACACACCGTCTTCTAGGACCGTGCGAAAGATCCCCTCATACTTTTCGACAGATCTGCGAATGTTTGAAAGACCGAAACCATGGTTTTGCGTGTCGGCCTTTGTTGTTGATGTGACGCGCTGATTTGTGGTGCTGTTTTTTACCATCATATGCCACATCGTTTGTCCGGAGCGAATTTCTATATCAATAAAGCCATCGTCAGCGTCCATAACAGAGACCGCCTCGACTGCGTTTTTTAGAAGATTTGACACGATGATACAGAGATCCGGGCCGCTGACTTGAAGTTCCTGCTTCATAAAGCCCCTGATGTTGATTTTATATTTTCGCATTTTCAGTGGGGCAAGATAGTAGTTCAGCATGGTGTTGACGATTTCATTGCCGACATCAATATTCTGTCGGCTGATATTTGTGATCTGATCCAGCATTTCCCTGATAAATGACCTTGCGGTATTGATTTCCTGGTTTTCAAGGTAATACTGTATCTGTACCAGCTGAGCGATGGTATCATGTCGATATTGACGGGTCTCTTTCTCTTTTTCAAGCAGTTGTTCAAAGTAGGTGCGCTGCTGCTCATTGTATTTTTCTGTCACAAACCGCTCGTAATCGGAGCGTCTTTTTGCGTTGATATAGTAAATGATAAAAAAGGAGGAGTACAGGATGATGGTGCCGCCAAGGATCAGCAGAATCTGCCCGAGCCACAATATGTTTCCGGTGTATTTTTCTTCGAGAAAGGAGGTGAAGAAAGAATACAGGACAGTAATAACAAACAGCAGCATGGCATAGATGCAGTTGAATTTCAGGGGAAGGATGAAGCTGTTGGGGGGCATTCGCTGGAGCTTTGTAAAATAAAGCCCCCATATCGCCAATACGATGATTATCAGGGTCAGAAGAGTCTTGCTAATATCATTCCGCATTCCGGCTAGATAAAATATGTATCGGATAAGGGAGTTCGCAATCTCAAGAATGGGGAATGCGACGATAAACAGTTGAAAAAAAGTCTTAAAGTCAAGCTTCAGGACGAAATAGATGCAGAGTACTCCCATCATCATTCCGGCGATCAGAAGCTGAGAAAGGCGACTGCAGTATGCAAGCGCCAGAAGAAAAAAAGCGGTCACAATAATCGTGGCTGGAATATCTTTGAGCGTTCTTTTTCGGAACTTTCGCTTTTCAAAGAAAGTGAAAAAGAACGAAAGATATTCAAAAATAGTCAGCAGAAGAATTGCTCCTGATTTCACATAATGCATATGTTAACTCCAGTATGCTTCATTTTCAAAGAGCTGCCTTTTCACATCAGTTTCTCTGCGGAATGATACCATTGCCCGTATGCCGTTCCTCAGTGTGATGACTCGATCCTGAATCTCAGCGACATATTTCATATTAATCAAGAAACTCTTGTGTACCCTAAGGAACAACTCAGGACATAACCTGCTTTCTAGTTTTTTCAAAGTGGTATTAACTGAGATGTTTCTGTCCTTCAAATACAGGATTGTCTTGTTGCGATACGCTTCAGCCATATAGATTTTTTTTTGATTGATCCTCCACTGGCGGCCGTTTATTTCTACTATCAGGTCAGGGAATGTTTTCTGTTTTTCGCGCGCGCTCTCCACAGCCTCGTATAGTTCGGAAAGTTCAATCGGTTTGGTGACGAAACGGGTGGCTCCAATTCGGAAAGCCTCCTTGAAACGCTCGCGCTTTGAGGTCAGCATAATGATATTTATATTTGGATTGAGAAAAGTCAGTTTTTCAGACGCTGCAATACCATCGATCCCGGGCATATCAATGTCCATCAGAATTGTCTGCTGATCCGCAGCCCGGGAGAGGAGTGCTTCTGCGCTGTAAAAATGCTGCAACTGCAGCTCGATATTTTTTTTCTTGTAAAATTGCAAAAGATATTTTGCAACAAGTTTGTGAGTTACCTTATCATCATCACAGATTGTCACAGAAAAAAGGTCCATTTATGCCCCCTATGATGTGTTTACATAACAACCTCCCCTGTGATGAATACAAACCATAGGATTTATATCTTCTCAAATTATTATATAAAAAATCCGAATGCAGTTCAAATCAGATCACATACTGATTGTCCTTAACATAACGCAAGACTTCCAGAAGGATATTAAGCCAAAGACTCCCCGGATCACTTGGCCCTGGACTTGTTTTCCACATGGTCAAGCATCTGGGCGCGAACTTTCAGGGGCAGGCCAAAGAGGGTAATGAAGCCCTGGGCATCATGGTGGTCGTACTGGTCGCCGGTGGTAAAGGACGCCAGGGACTCAGAGTAGAGGGAATAGGGGGAAGTGGTTCCGGCCTTGATGATGTTGCCCTTATAGAGCTTAAATTTGACCTGACCGGTTACGTAGGTCTGGGTGGAGAGAACGAAGGCGCGCAGGGCCTCACAGAGGGGGGTGAACCACTTGCCCTCGTAGACAACCTGGGCCAGCTTATTGCCGATATTTTTCTTCTCTTCCATGGTGGCGCGGTCAATGCAGAGTTCCTCCAGCTGGCGGTGTGCTTCCATCAGAATCGTGCCGCCGGGGGTCTCATAGACGCCGCGGGATTTCATGCCGACCACGCGGTTCTCCACGATATCGATGATACCGATGCCGTGCTTGCCGCCCAGGCAGTTAAGTTCACGAATGATGTCGGCTGGCTTCATTTGCCTGCCATTCACCGAGGTGGGCACACCGGCCTCAAAGGTCATAGTCACTTCCTCAGCCTCATCGGGGGCTTCCTGGGGCGTCCTGGACAGGACTAAAACATGGTCATAATTGGGCTCTAATGAAGGATCCTCAAGCTCCAGTCCTTCATGGGAGATGTGCCAGAGGTTGCGGTCACGGCTATAGGATTCGTCTGTATCGAAAGGAAGGTCAATGCCATGAGCTTTGCAGTAGTCAATTTCGTCCTGACGGGACTCTAACGTCCACTTGTCATCTCGCCAGGGGGCGATAATCTCAATGTCAGGGGCCAGAGCCTTAATAGAGAGCTCAAAGCGGATCTGGTCGTTGCCCTTGCCGGTGGCGCCGTGACAGATGGCAACGGCACCCTCCTTGCGGGCGATCTCAACTAACTTCTTGGCGATGCCGGGCCGGGCCATGGATGTACCCAACAGGTACTTATTCTCATAGACTGCATCGGCCATAACGCAGGGGATAATATAGTCTTCGGCGAAGGAGTCGGTGATATCCTCAATGTAGAGTTTGGAAGCACCGCAGTAGCGGGCCCTTTCTTCCAGACCATCCAGTTCTTCGCCCTGGCCGCAGTCGACGCAGCAGCAGATGACATCGTAGCTATAGTTTTCCTTGAGCCAGGGGATGATTGCGGTTGTGTCCAGTCCGCCGGAGTAAGCAAGAACAACTTTATCTTTTGCCATGATCTAATGTCCTTTCCTGAGTCATTCATGTGATAGGCTAAATATACAGGAAAACCGGTTGATAAGGCAAGTGTAAAAATATACATAAAAAAGGAATAAAAATACATATTATGGATGAGGATTGCCAAAAATGTGGAACTGCAATCAGAAAATAAGAGGGGAAAATTTGACAAAAATGTAATATTATACAGAAGGAACTTGTAAAGAAGGCGGAGACGGGTATAAGATAAGCAAGCCTGAAATCGATCTGAAAGAGAGCGAGTCCGGAAGATGAAACTTTTCGGACAGAATGATTTTGTGCAGGATAGATGAGGACAACTGCAGCATCGATCCTCTATAATACGAGAAGTTATATGTTTGAAGTATTTCTCATAGGGAGTAAAAGTGAAGACAAGAACAAAAGTAATGGCGGCAACTTTTGCTGTCGGCCTGATAAGTCTGAGCGCGGGACACGAAGCTGACGCCGCAGAAGTAAAAGGGCAAAATACAAGTCCGGTCGGTGTCGATCGGCAATCCGAAGTGCAGGATGAAAAGACGGACAAAAAGGCACAGCTGATGCTAGACGCATCTGCAACATATTCCAGTCAGATGATTGAGAATAAGAAGGAGACAACCGTTCAGGGAATTCGTCAGGTTGCTAAAGATGGCACAGATTCCGAAATAAAGCGGAAGGAGAGTGCAAAAGCAGAGCCTGAGCCATCTACCGGATCAGTTCGTACAAGATCGGGTCAAAAGACGTCTGATCCGTTGCCTCAGACGGGAGAAGGCCAGGAGATTTCTGCGCAGTCGGCACAGAGTAAGGGTGAGCAGGGCGTTTCTGCGAAGTCGCTTCCGCCGGCAGAGACAGTATCCGCGCGGAATGAATCCGTTCGATCGGCAGGACAACCGTCTTTGCCGGCCAATGCTCTGTTTGCCAGTTCTGCCGCCGTATCGGGCAGAACTGCAGATACCTGTCCCGTGCCCAATAAGGGATATGCCATTGGCAATGGAGAATATTATATCGCAGCAGCCGGTGACGAGAGGCAGGTTCTTGATGTTGCCGGAGGCAACCGGGACAATGGGGCAAATGTGCAGTTGTACCGGAAGAACGGAAGTGAGGCCCAGCGCTTTCTTCTGACCTATCATCCAGAGGGATACTATACCATTTGTTCGGTGCTGAGCCGCCGTCTCTTAGAGGTTCAGTATGCAGGGAGGGAGAATGGTTCCAATGTCGATGTGTACGACGGGAATGAGACAGATGCCCAGAGATGGATCTTAAAGAAGACGTCAGATGGCTTCTATCAGATGCTCAATATGGGCTCGGGACTTTTTCTGAACCTTGCCGGCGGTCAGACCCGAAACGGGACCAATGTGCAGGTCTATCAGCGCACTGGAAGCACCGCCCAGAAATTCCGGCTGACTGCCGTTTCAGAGAGAGCATCCGGTCAGCTCCTTGAGAATGGAAGCTATTATGTTGCCGCAGCAGGCAATCACAGGAAGGTTCTTGACCTTCCTGCGGGCAATTCGGGCAGCGGCACCAATGTGCAGGTTTATGACAAGAACAATACGAAAGCTCAGCAGTATCGATTTGTCTATCGGGGCAATGGCTACTACAGTATTTATACGGAATTGGCAGATCGAGTCTTAGATGTAGCCTCTGCTTCCAGAGCTGAGGGAGCTAATGTTCAGATTTACGATGACAACGGCAGTGATGCACAGCTCTGGAGAGCGGAATCTCTGGGCAATGGGATCTACCGTTTTGCCTCCAAGGTATCCGGCAAGTATCTGACCATGGGCTCAAATGCTCCGGCAAACGGAACCAACGTCCAGCTCAATCGCCTGGGTACAGCCGGTGTACAGTCCTTTTATCTCAGCCGGACGGCAGATTCCCAAAACGACAGAGTTGCCCCTCATCAGTTCCTGGCAAACGGAACCTATCTGATCGCCTCTGCCATGAATGAGAATAAGGTCCTGGACATCCCTTCCGCGGATGGCAGACAGGGAGCCAATGTCCGCCTCTATGACCGCAATGACACAGCGGCTCAGCGCTATACCTTTATGTACCATGGGGATGGAACCTATACAATCTATAACGCGACGACCGGACGTGTCTTGGATGTGGCCGGAGCCAACCGCGATAATGGAGCCAATGTCCAGCTCTATGACAGCAACAACAGCCTGGCTCAGCGCTGGAAGGTAGATGTCACAGTTGACGGGTATTACCGCATTATTTCCGCCCTGTCCAACAAGGTCCTGGATCTGGCAGAGCGGAGGACGGACAATGGGACAAATGTTCAGCTCTGGGATTACGGTGGAGGAATGAACCAGAAGTTTACCCTGATTCATGCGCCACAAGCGGCCGATATGAAAGAAGGCGTCTATGAACTGCATTCTGCCGTCAATGATCGCAAGGTTGCGGATCTGCCTGGGGGAAGCATGGACGATGGCAGCAACCTGCAGATCTATGACGGAAATGGGAGCCGGGCCCAGCGTTTTATTTTCAGCAGAAATGCAGATGGAAGCTATCGGATTACGTCAGCCCAGTCCGGCAAGGTGGTCACCTATGACGGAGGAGGTCAGAGCGGAGCGAATGTCTTTCTCCGGGAGAATGACGACAGCATCAATCAGCGATTTTACCTGGCAGATGCAGGGAATGGAGGTGTCTGGCTGCTGGCCGCCCATAATCGTGCCGCTGTACTGGATCTCTTTGCTGGAAGCACGAGGAATGGCAGTAATCTGCAGGTTTACGACTGGAACGGATCCAGGGCTCAAATTTTTCGCTTGAAGAAGACGGACGCCAGAAGTCTGCCGGACGGCTCCGCCTATCGCTTCCATGCTTACAGCAACCCGGGTCAGGTGGTCGATATCAGCGCGGCCTCCATGGAGAGCGGGGCCAATGCGGGTCTTTACGCCATTAACAATACGGATGCACAGCGGTTTAAGGTCATCTATGATTCGCGCGGTTACTACACCCTGATCAATGTTCATTCCAAAAAGGTCTTAGAGGTCGCGGCTGCCAGCCATGCGAATGGGGCCAATGTTCAGCAGTATGCCAGCAATGATTCGCTGGCTCAGAAATGGATTATCCATGAGACGGAGGACGGATCCTATACCTTTATCAATATGGCTTCTTCGAAGGCACTGGATGTTCCTGAGGGCCGTGCATACAGCGGAGCCAATGTTCAGCAGTGGTCCTGGAATCGAAACAATGCGCAGAAGTTCGTCCTCTCAGATGTCGTCTGGGGCAGTGAATACGTGAACCGCAACTCCATTGCCTATGATGAGTTCAACCGCTTAAATCATCAGGCCAGATTCGCCAGTGCCAGAAAGCATCTTGGGATTGATGTCTCTAAGCACAATGGAAAGATTGACTGGAAACAGGTCAAAGAGGCCGGAGTCGAGTTTGCCATTATTCGTGTTGGTTTTCGCGGAGTGCAGAGCGGCGCCCTGGGTGACGATCCCTATGCTCTTGAGAATTTGCGTGAGGCCAAGGCAGCTGGACTTAAGGTCGGCGTTTACTTTTACTCACAGGCGCTTAATGAGCGGGAAGGAGAGGAGGAAGCCAGGTACGCAATGGATGTCGTAAGGAAGTCAGGGGTGTCTTTAGACCTGCCCGTCTTCATGGACTATGAGTACTATACGCCCACCAGCGGCCGTCTGGCTCTGGCCCACATCTCGAAAGATACGGCTACAGCAGCTGCCCTGGCCTTCTACCGCAGGGTGGAGCAGGAGGGCTATCGGTCAGGCATTTATGCCAGCAAGTCCTTTTTCTATGAGCAGCTGCACCCGGATCTGCTGCATGAACCGGTCTGGCTGGCTCACTACAACCGCTACACCAACTATACGGGCAGCTTCAATCTCTGGCAGTACAGTTCCACCGGTCATGTTCCGGGAATCCAGGGCGGCAGGGGAAATGTTGATATGAATGTCTGGTATGAGTAGATGAAATATTGACATGGATATCCGCTGTGAACGCAGTTGGTCGCGGTAGATGCGGACACGACAGAGAAAATAGAAATGAGAGACTTTGTTTTCAATGGGATGAATATGGAAGCGGATATGAATTATACAATTCGCACCATGCAAGAGGAGGATTATGACCGGGTCCTTGCGCTCTGGGAGAGTATTCGAGGCTTTCGCCTGCGAAGCATTGATGATTCCAGAGAAGGGGTGGCCCGTTTTATCCGTCGGAATCCGACGACTTCGATTGTGGCGGAGATGGACGGGAGGATTGTGGGGACGATCCTGTGCGGACATGATGGGAGAGAGGGGAGTTTCTATCACGTCTGTGTTGCGACCAGATGCCGCAAGAGAGGAATCGGCAGGGCAATGGCGACAGCTGCCATGCTGGCTCTGCAAAAAGAGCATATCAATAAGGTGACGCTGATTGCCTTTAAGTCCAACGAACTGGGCAATGATTTCTGGCAGGAAGAGGGATGGAGGCGAAGGGAGGAGATCAATTCCTATGAATTCGTCCTGAACAGGGAGAATATCGCCCGCTTTACCAGGTAAATATACCTGACAT
Source organism: Lachnospiraceae bacterium AF51-6-b8A (assembly GCA_027682585.1). GTDB lineage: Bacteria > Bacillota > Clostridia > Lachnospirales > Lachnospiraceae > Shuttleworthia. The sequence continues at coordinate 459,193 of JAQCZH010000001.1, forward strand.
AGAGCATGGTTCTGTCAGAAGAGGAGGTGAAAATGTACCAGATGATCGAGGGCGGGGTTACTGCCGCCAGGGGATTTCGGGCCGGGCATACTGCCGCGCAAATCAAGTACCGGGAAAGAGAGGATATGGCATTGCTGATCTCGGATACTCTCTGCGCGGCGGCGGGTACCTTCACCAGAAATGTGATCAAGGCAGCTCCGGTTCTCTGGGACAGACGGATTGTCAAGGAGAGGGGAACAGCCCGCGCAGTTGTCATTAATGCGGGAATCGCCAATGCCTGTACAGGTCAGCGGGGGCTGGAGATCTGCGGGCAGACAGCGGATTTTGCCGCCAAGACTCTGGGGCTTGTTTCAAAGCAGATTCTGCTGGCATCTACCGGCGTGATCGGGATGGATCTCCCTCTGGATCGGATCTGTGCGGGAATCGAAGCTATGGCATCTGACCTGAAGTCTGCCCCTGGAGCCGGCCATCGGGCAGCCAGAGCCATTATGACAACAGATACCCGTCCCAAGGAGGCCGCGGTGACGCTGACTTTGGATGGCAGGAAGGTGACTATCGGCGGTATGGCCAAGGGAAGCGGAATGATCCATCCGGACATGTGCACGATGCTCTGTTTTATTACAAGCGACTGCGCCATAGAGCAGAGCCTTCTTCAGCAGGCCCTGTCGACAGTTGTCCCGGATACATTCAATATGATCAGCGTGGATGGGGACACTTCGACGAATGATACCTGTCTGCTTCTTGCCAATGGACAGGCAGAAAATCGAAAAATCGACCGAAAGAATAAGGATTACGAGGCCTTTACCCAGGCTCTGTCGGCGGTCTGCAGCAGTCTGGCCCGCCAGATGGCGGCAGATGGAGAAGGGGCCAGCTGTCTCTTTGAAGTCAAGGTGAAAAATGCCCGTTCTGACGTGGAGGCCAGAACTCTGGCCAAGTCCGTGGTGACCTCTTCTTTGACCAAGGCGGCTATCTATGGTCATGATGCCAATTGGGGCCGGATTCTATGCGCTCTTGGCTATTCCGGCGTGGATTTCGACCCTGATCTGGTAGATCTTTATTTCTCGTCCGCCAGAGGTGAAATCCAGCTTGTGAGGAATGGTTTTGCCATTGACTACAGTGAGGCTAAGGCAACAGAGATCCTGACAGCCCCGGAAGTGACAGCGATTTGCGATATGAAGCAGGGAAATTGCGAGGCTACGGCCTGGGGCTGCGATCTGACGCATGAGTATGTCAGTATTAATGCGGATTATCGGTCGTAGGAGGCGGATTTCGCGGGAAGACTTCCCATGAAAACTGCTTGCTCTCGTCCGTGCAGAGAGCGGAGATCCCGGATATGGACTGTCTCTGGGATTATGGATGTGAGACATGTCGGGAATTTCGGATATGAACTATGCCGGATAGAATAGCAGGGCCGCAGAAGATGATTTGATGAGAGAGAGGCATAGATGGAAAACGGTGCGATTTCAGATAAGAAGATAGAGGAAATCCAGGACAAGGCCGCGACATTGATTGAGGCGATTCCTTATATTCAGCGCTTTAACCGCAAAGTGATCGTCATTAAATATGGCGGAAGCGCCATGCTGGATGAGGAGCTGAAAAAAGACGTCATTCAGGATGTGGTTCTGCTGAAACTGGTCGGCTTTAAGCCTGTGATTGTACATGGGGGAGGCAGGGAGATCAGCAGATGGGTCAGCAAGGTCGGGATGGAACCCAGTTTCATCAACGGCCTGCGCGTGACCGATGAGCCGACCATGGAGATCGCTGAGATGGTCTTAAATCGCGTCAATAAGTCGCTGGTTCGTATGGTTGAAGAGCAGGGGATTCATGCCGTGGGAATCTCCGGCAAGGACGGTGGTCTGCTTGAGGTTGAGAAGAAGCTGTCCAGGGGACAGGATATCGGTTATGTGGGAGAGGTCAAAGAAGTTCATCCGAAGATTCTGGTTGATCTGTTACAGAGGGATTTTCTCCCCATTGTCTGCCCGATCGGATATGACGATCACTATGACACATATAATATCAATGCGGATACGGCTGCCTGTGCCATTGCCAGAGAGCTTCAGGCGGAGAAGCTGGCCTTTTTGACGGATATTGAAGGGGTCTACCAGGATCCCGATGACCCGGGGACGCTGATCTCTGAACTGACAGTCTCTGAGGCCCGCAATCTGATGCAAGACGGCTGTATTTCAGGGGGCATGCTTCCTAAACTGGACAATTGCATTGACGCAATTGAGCACGGAGTGAACCGGGTACATATTCTGGACGGCCGTCTGGCACACTGCCTGCTCCTGGAGATCTTCACCGATAAGGGGGTTGGCACGGCAATGCTCTCTGATGACGCCAGTACCAGCTGATGGAATGGTGTATATGATGCCGGGAATTGTAGAAGAGCAAGGCCTGAGTTCTCCGGCTACAACGCAGGAGATCGAAGTCTGGATGATCAGGGCCTGCAGACAGAATATGAGGAGCGAATCGCTATGAAGCAGCAGGATTACATCAGGACGGCAGAAGAGAATTTATTCCATGTTTACAATCGCTTCCCTGTCGTCTTTGACCACGGTCAGGGGGTACACCTCTATGACACGGACGGGAAGGAGTATCTGGACGCGGGATCCGGCATCGGGGTCATGGCTCTGGGATATAATGATTTGGCTTACAATCGGATTCTGCATGAGCAGGTGGACCGGTTGCTTCACAGTTCCAACCTCTACTATACACCTCAGTTAGCGGCCGCCTCGGAGGCAGTGACCAAAGCTACAGGCATGGATCGAGTTTTCTTTACGAACTCCGGTGCGGAGGCGATTGAGGGAGCGCTGAAAACAGCCAAAAAGCATGCTTATCTGAGGGATCCCAAAGCCAGGCAGGAAATCATAGCTATGAACCACAGCTTTCATGGCAGAACGGTAGGAGCCCTGTCTGTCACAGGAACCGAACATTACCGCACTCCCTTTTATCCTCTGATGGATGGGGTTCGCTATGCTGATTTTAATGATCTGGCTTCTGTTGAGGCTCAGATAGACGATGGAGTCTGCGCCATCATTCTGGAGACTGTCCAGGGCGAGGGCGGAGTCGTGCCGGCTGACAGGGATTTCCTGCGTGGGATTCGTCGGATATGTGATGAACATGATATTCTCATGATTATTGATGAAATTCAGTGCGGTATGGGCCGCAGCGGGAAGATGTTCGCCTATCAGGATTACGGCGTGCGTCCAGATATTCTGACCACAGCCAAGGCTCTGGGACTCGGACTGCCGGTGGGGGCCTTCTGTGTCAGGCAGGAGTTGGCAGAGACATCTTTAATTCCCGGTGATCACGGGACAACCTATGGGGGAAATCCTCTGGTTTGCGCCGCAGTGACCGCTTCGATCCATCTGATGCGTCAGCGCAGGATCCCGGAACATGTGACAGAACTGTCCCCTTATTTTGAGTCAATGCTTCAGAAAATGGCAGACCGTTACGACTTCATTACTTCCTGCCGGGGAGTTGGCTTTATGCGGGGACTGGTGACAACCTTAGAGCCCAGGCTGGTGGCGGCCAGGGCTCTGGAGGAGGGACTGGTCATCCTGACGGCGGGAAGTGACGTCATTCGTATGCTGCCTCCGCTTATCTTCGAAGAGAAAGATTTTGATGTATTAGAGGAGAAGCTGATCCATGTTTTTAACTCCTTTTGCTGACCATACTTTTCGCCAGGGGCGTGGAGGCGTTTGTCTGTGACGGGAAGTGATATGAGGTAGATGTCTGTGAATGACAGAAAGAAAAAAATACGTGGACTTCTGATCGGATTGGCATTCGCCGGTCTGGTCGGTCTGGCCGGCTGCGGATCGGTCCATCAGCAGACCAATGTGTCTGAGGCGGGAAGCGGCGGTCAGGTTTCGCGGGAGAGCGACAATCGGCAGGGGCAGACGGCGGATTCGCCAGCCGGGACTGACCAGTCGGATACGGGTGAGAGGGAGAACCGAGATCAATTCTCTCTGGCGGATGTCCCAGCTTACGATGGATCCGCTTTTGCTGTCATACACAAGAATCGGCCCTATTTCAGCAGGGAGGAACTGGACGAACTTTCTGGCCAGTCCTATTCCGAGCTGGATTCTATGGGTCGCTGCGGGAGCGCCTGGGCAAGAATTACGCCTCAGCTCATGCCAAAAGCCAGGCGGGGAGAGATTGGATCTGTTAAGCCGAGCGGCTGGAAGACTGTGAAATATTCCGATATTATCAAAGACCGCTATCTCTACAACCGCTGTCACCTGATTGGCTATCAGCTGACCGGACAGAACGCGAATCCAAAGAATCTGATCACAGGAACCCGCTATATGAATGTGAGCGGAATGGAGCCTTTCGAGGATCTGGCTGCCGCCTATGTCAAAAGGACAGGAAAACCTCTTCTCTACCGTGTGACGCCCGTTTTCAATGAAAATGAATTGCTGGCAAGAGGGGTTCTTATGGAGGCTTATTCTGCTGCAGACGCCGGGAAAAGTGTCAGTTTCTGCGTTTTCTGCTACAATATACAGCCTGGCATCACAATTGATTACAGGAACGGAGACAGTCATCCCGATGGAACTTATCGGCTGGCGGATGGAGATTATTTCTCTAAGGGTTTTGTTGTTCCGAAAATCAGTACAGGGAGTTTTCGGAACTGAATGCAGGTTCCCGGACAGAACAGAAAATCGTTCCGAGAGAGGAATTTTTCTGTGCTAAAATAGAGAAGTTATTGTACGCATGTTTTGGGAAGGGAGCGCTTTCGTATGGTACAGAGTCTCTCGGATCTGTATTCGATGACCATTGACCGGGCTTATTACGTTGCTGCCTACCTGATGAGGGATGAGCGGCTGACCCTGGATCTTCTCCTGATTTCTTATGCCAGGGCCCGGCAGTATTTGCCCATGCTCAAAGAGGGGGTTAGCCCGAGGGAGCTGATGGACCGCATCGTAGCTGCGAGTGGAATGACGATGCTGGCTCAGGTATATGAGGAGAATTACCGCAAAATTTTTGTGCAGAAAGAGACTGTGAGTCAGGGCTATGCCAGGAGAGAGCTTCTGTCTTCGGTTTGCCTGCCGGAAAATGAGAAAGAGGGTGAGAAGAATCCCTATGAGAGGGCGGGAAATCGCCTGGTGACAGCTCTTCGCATTATGAACCTGCCTGAGTCCCTTGCCGGCTTCTGTTATTATGAACTGGCGATGAGCCCGGAGGAGATTGCGGCAGCGATGGGGATCCCGGAGGAACTGGTCGGCAGGCATCTGACAGCTGCCTGCAATAAGCTGCGGCAGATGGCTGCTGTGTGGATCCGGCAGGATCGCATTCCCGCAGATGTGGATCCCATGCCCTTTTTGATCTGGGGCTTTGCCAGAGACCAGGAGAGAGATCGTTATCGAGGAGAAGATCTTCTGCCTTTGATTCAGGATCATCAGGAGGAACTGCTTGCGGGGAAAGGGGTGTTCTGGAATGGCTTGGAGCAGAGACAGGAGAAACCGGGAGCAGGGCAGCGTGTTGCTCTGGACCTGAAAGCATGGAGGGAGCGATTGTCAGGCGGCCTGGATCGGCTGAGGTCAAAGTTCTCCTCTTGACGGGGAGGGCAATGCGACAGAAAGCCTCAGACAGGCGCCGCCATAATCTGAGAACTCGGAGCTGCTGACAGGCGCTTCGCTGACGAGTGTGATGGATTGAAGCAGGATGATCAATGAACAATCCTTGGAGCATGCAGCGAACATGTGATTGCTATGAAGAAGAGGAGAGAGTATGACGAGTAAGAAGAGATCACGCGCGAAACGTCTGCTTGCCATGGGACTGGCAGCAGTGCTTGCCTTAGCGTCTTTTGCGGGCTGTGGCCGCCAGAACCGCCTGATGTTCGGCACTGGAGGAACTGCTGGTACTTACTACAGTTTTGGAGGAGTTTTATCTCAGTATATGACCAAGTTTGCTGATATTAAGGTAACGGCGGTATCTACCGGTGCGTCCAAGGTCAATATTGAGTCTATTTCTGACGGAGATTATCAGCTTGGCTTTGCGCAGTCTGATGTCATGACCTATGCCTGGAACGGGACCCGACTCTTCGAGTCCTCTGGTGCCAATCGTGACTTTCGTGTGCTCGGAGCTCTGTATAGTGAGACGGTTCAGGTGATCACCATGAACGACAAGATCAAGTCAGTCTCTGACTTGAAGGGAAAGAGCGTATCAATCGGCGCGGCGGGTTCCGGCGTCTATTTCAATGCCGTGGACGTCCTGAAGGCGGCGGATATCTCTTTAGATGATATTCGCCCTCAGTACCAGTCTTTCGAGGACTCCAAGGAGTCTTTAAAGGACGGTAAGATTGACGCCGCCTTTATTGTGGCGGGCGCGCCTGTCACAGCGATTACGGAGCTGGCTACAACTAATGGAGTCAGGATTGTGCCGATTGACGGAACAACCCGTGACCGTCTGCTGGCAGACAATAAGTTCTATGCCGCGCAGACCCTGCCGGCTGGAACGTATCCCAAGCAGAATGATCCGATCGAGACGGTGACCATTAAGGCTACCGTTCTTGTATCAAAGAAGCTGGACAGCAATACGGTCTATAAGCTGACAGCAGCCATTTTTGATCATAGTCAGGATATTGCCAGGGAGAATGCCAAGGGCAGGGAACTGTCCGTGTCATCAGCAACCCAGGGAATCGACATTCCCTTCCACACCGGAGCAGCCAGGTACTATGCGGAGCATGGTGTCACTGTGAAGTCAGAAGAGTAAGAGAGGAGTCCCTATGAGTGATATGAATCAGGCGGTGTCATCGGCAGAAGTTGACGCTGTGATGAAGAAGTATGACCGAGAGTCCAACACTCGTATCTGGACCGGCAGACCCGGTCTGGCCATCAAGTGCATTATGGTGGGTTTCTCTCTTTTCAGTATCTACGTGACCCTGTTCGCAACATTCCTTGAGGAGATTCGTCTGACCTCTTTTATGGCTCTGATCATCATGATGGGATTTTTGGTCTACCCGGCCAAAAGGGGGGAGCAAAGAGAGAATTATATGCCTTGGTATGATGTGGTTTTCGCTGTTCTGGGAACCGGTTCCTACCTCTATTTCACCTTCAATGCCAAGAGCATTGTCCTTCAGGGGACACATTTTTCGGCCTTCCAGATTCTGGTAGGGATCATTGCTGTTGCTGCGCTGATCGAGGTGACGCGCCGCTGTGTGGGAATCCCCATTCTTCTGGTAGCTGGTTTCTTTATTCTCTATGCGGCCTTTTATGGACTGACCAACCCTGAGTTCTTTGGTCGTGTCCGCTACCTGATCCGAAATCTCTTCTATACCAAAGAGGGGATTTTTGCGACTCCCGTCAATGTGGCGTCCAAATACATTGTCATCTTTATTATTTTCGGCGCCTTTTTGGAGAGAACAGGAATTTCCGGCTTTTTTATCGATCTGGCCAATTCCATTGCCGGGCGCTTCTCGGGAGGCCCTGCAAAGGTGGCGGTTATTTCCTCAGCCCTCTGCGGTATGGTGTCCGGTTCTTCGGTCGGGAATACGGTGACGACCGGGTCTGTCACGATTCCCATGATGAAAAAGACCGGCTACCGTCCTGAATTCGCAGGAGCAGTTGAAGCGGCTTCTTCGACAGGGGGCCAGATCATGCCGCCCATTATGGGAGCGGCGGCCTTTTTGATGGCGGATTTTGTCGGTGTCCCCTATTCTGATATCATCAGCAGGGCCATTATTCCGGCCTTTCTCTATTTTGCGGGCATTTTTATTACAGTGCACCTGGAGGCAAAGCGGCTGGGACTCAAGGGAGAGCAGCCTGAGAACTTGCCCAGGGCCGGAGAACTATTCAAGAAAATCTATCTGCTTCTTCCTTTGGTTATGCTGGTCTACTGGGTATCTGCCAATGTTATGACCATGCAGAGGGCGGCGGCCATCTGTATTGTACTGGCAGTTGTAGTCTCCCTTTTTAATAAGGATAATCGGATTACGCCGGGAAAGATTGTCGAGGCCCTTATGGCAGGCGGACAGTCCTCGATTACGGTGGGGGCGGCCTGCGGTGTGGCAGGCATTATCTCTGGTATCATCACTATGACCGGATTGGCCAACGAGCTGGTGAACGGCATTGTAGGGCTGGCGGGCAACCGTTTGATCATCGCTCTGCTTCTGACCATGCTTGTCTGCATTGTCCTCGGCATGGGAGTTCCGACAACGGCCAATTACGCCATTATGGCGGCGACTACGGCGCCAATCCTGATTCGCATGGGGGTCCCCACCCTGGCGGCTCACTTCTTTGTATTCTACTTTGGCATTGTGGCGGACATTACGCCTCCGGTTGCCTTGGCAGCCTATGCGGGTTCTGCCATTGCCAGATCCAATCCAATGAAAACAGCTTTCAACGCCTCAAGACTGGCTATTGCCATCTTTATCGTGCCCTATGTCTTCTGCTATAATCCGGCTCTGCTTCTGATTGACACGACAGTGCCGGCAATCATTCAGATCACTGTCAGCTCTCTGATTGGAATCTTCGGTGTTGCCGCTGCCTTCGAGGGATACCTGCTGGCAAAAATCAATCCCGTTGTCCGCCTTTTCTTTGCTGCCGGAGGTCTTATGCTGATTGATCCAAGAGTCCTTACAGACATCATTGGTCTGGTTGTCATTGCGGCCTGTGTCCTGGTCCAATTCCTGACTTTCAGGAAATCAAGAGATGGTTCGGCTGGGGCTCGCGCATAGGGGATGTTATAATACGCTTCGCGGTTGTTTAGGCAGAAAAAAGGATGTGCTGACCGCCCGGATATGTTCAGAAGTTGATTTCTTTTGTGTGAGGTAGATTCTATGGGCAAGTATTTTGGAACCGACGGATATCGTGGCGAGGCCAATGTGGTACTGACGGCTGATGCGGCATTTCGTGTTGGTAAATTCCTGGGCTGGTACTACAGCCAGAATAAGAAGGAGGGGGAGGAGACCCGCATTGTCATGGGCAAAGACACCAGACGGTCTTCCTATATGTTTGAGTACGCCCTGGCGGCAGGCATTACTTCGACCGGCGCAGACTGTTATCTGATGCATGTCACGACGACGCCCTCCGTCTCTTATGAGGCGAGAACAGAGGACTTCGACTGTGGGGTCATGATTTCCGCTTCCCACAATCCTTACTATGACAATGGAATCAAGGTGATCAATGGGGCGGGAGAGAAGCTGTCCGACGATGTCATTGAGAAGATCGAGGCTTACCTGGACGGGAAGATGGGGGAACTGCCTCTGGCAACCGGAACCAGGATCGGCCGCACGGTTGATTTCGCTGCCGGCCGAAACCGCTATATGGGTTATCTGATCGCGACGGAGACCCGGTCCTTCCGCGGCCGCAGGATTGCCATTGACTGTTCCAACGGATCTGCATCCAGTGTCGCCAAGTCTGTCTTCGATGCCCTGGGAGCCGATACCCACGTGATCAATAATACCCCGAATGGAACCAATATTAATGACAGGTGTGGTTCGACTCACATTGAGGACTTGCAGCGCTATGTGGTTGCTGAAGGCTGTGAGGTTGGATTCGCCTTCGACGGAGATGCGGATCGCTGCCTGGCTGTTGACGAGAACGGATGCCTGGTCAATGGAGATCAGATTATGTATGTCTGTGGTAAGTTCTTAAATGAGCGGGGGCAGCTGCATGAGAGCACAATCGTAACCACCATCATGTCGAATCTGGGACTCTACAAGGCTCTGGATCGAGCAGGAATCCGTTACGAGAAGACAGCTGTCGGTGACCGTTATGTCTATGAGAATATGGCTGCCAATCATTTCTCCCTGGGCGGAGAGCAGTCCGGACATATTATTTTCAGTCGCCATGCGACGACTGGCGACGGTATTCTGACCGCCTTAAAGATCATGGAGGCCTGCATTGAGCAGGGCAGGAGCCTGAAAGAACTGGCGAAAGACTGTATCATGTATCCTCAGGTTTTGGAGAACGTTCGCGTGACAGATAAGGAAGCTGCCCAGAAGGATGAAGAGGTTCTGGCTGCTGTCAGGGCTGTCGGGCAGGCTCTGGGAGATGATGGAAGAATCCTGGTCAGAGCTTCAGGAACAGAGCCTTTGGTTCGGGTTATGGTTGAGGCTGTCAATGAGGAGACCTGCCGAAAATATGTTGATTCCGTCGTGCGTGTGATTCGGTCCAGAGGGTTTGCAGAAGAGGAAAGTCCTATGCTATAATCCATTTGTTTGTGCACTTATGTGAGTGCCTGATTTGAGAGTTGAGAAAACAATTGGATGCGCGCTTTGCAGGCATTTGATTGTCATGAAGAATGGAATATATGCTTTACAGTATTCTGTTATCATGAATCGCGGGGTCTGCCGTGCGTTTCGGCGGCCGACAAGGAGGAGCAGGAAATGAGCGTTAAGGTTGAAAATTTAGAGAAAAATATGGCGAAGCTGACCGTCGAGGTTGACGCGGCTGAGCTTGAGAAGGCTCTTGAGAGAGCATATCAGAAACAGAAGAAGTCGATTTCTGTCCCGGGTTTCCGCAAGGGAAAGGTGCCAAGACAGCTGGTGGAGAAGATGTATGGTCCCCAGGTCTTCTATGATGACGCTGCCAACGACCTGCTCTCCCGGGAGTATCCCAAGGCATATGATGAGTGCGGTCTGGAGATCGCTTCACAGCCCAAGGTCAATATTGAGCAGATTGAGAAGGGCAAGAACTTTATCTTTACTGCTGAAGTCGCCGTAAAGCCGGAGGTGAAACTGGGCGAATACAAGGGGATTGAGGTGACGAAGGCTGATACGGACGTCACGGACGATGAAGTAAATACAGAGATTGACCTGGAGCGCAACAAGAATTCCCGCACTGTCACCGTAGATCGCGCGATTGCCAAGGATGACACAGCCAATATTAACTTTGAGGGCTTCGTCGATGGGCAGGCATTTGACGGCGGCAAGGGAGAGAACTATGATCTCAAGATCGGATCCGGTTCCTTTATTGATAATTTCGAGGATCAGCTGATCGGCCATAGCGCCGGAGATGAGCTTGAGGTCAATGTCACCTTCCCCGAGAATTATCAGGAGAAGAGCCTGGCAGGAAAGGCAGCAACCTTTAAGGTGAAGGTCAACGAGGTCAAGACAACCGAACTTCCGGAGTTGGATGATGAGTTCGCGCAGGATGTGTCTGAATTTGACACCTTTGAGGAATACAGGGCAGATGTCAGAAGGAAATTAGAGGAGCGCAAGAAGGAACAGGCGAAAAAGTCTCAGCAGGATGAGGCTGTCGCTAAGCTTGCGGAAGCTTCTGAGATGGAAATTCCGGATCCCATGGTTGATTTCCAGGTGGATCAGATGATGAATGAATTCTCCCAGAATATGGCTCAGCAGGGACTGTCTATGCAGCAGTATCTGCAGTTTACGGGTATGAATATGGCCCAGTTCCGTGAGCAGGTTCGCCCGGATGCTCTGAGCAGAATACAGTCTTCTCTGGTTCTCGAAGCGCTGGCTAAGGAGGAGAAACTCGCCGCCTCTGATGAGGAAGTCGAGGAAGAACTCAAAAAGATGGCGGAGACCTATAAGATGGAGCTGGATAAAGTCAAGGAACTGGTTGATGAGTCCCAGCGTGAAAATATGAAGAAAGATCTCGCCATTCAGAAGGCGGTTGATCTGATCTATTCCAATGTCAGGGAAGTAGAGAAGAAAGAAGAGAAGAAGGACGAGGAGTAATATCGTCACAGGCAGACAGAGGTGGAAATGCTCCCTTGGGGGAGCATTTTCGTCTCTTATGAAAGAGAGGAATTTCTATGGCATCAATGCCCTATGTAATCGAACAGAATAGCAGAGGAGAGAGAAGTTATGACATCTATTCAAGACTTCTCAAGGACCGGATTATTTTCCTGGGGGAGGACGTCAATGAGACGACGGCTTCTCTGATTGTGGCCCAGCTGCTCTTTTTGGAGTCTGAGGATCCCAACAAGGATATTCACCTCTATATCAATTCCCCCGGAGGGGTGGTGACCTGCGGGATGGCCATCTATGACACGATGAACTATATCAAACCGGATGTCTCAACCATCTGCATCGGAATGGCTGCTTCCATGGGGGCATTCCTCTTGGCGGGCGGCGCCAAGGGCAAGCGCTATGCCCTGCCCAACGCGGAGATTATGATTCATCAGCCCTCCGGTGGGGCCAAGGGCCAGGCGACGGAGATTGAAATCGCCGCAGAGAGCATTTTAAAGACCAAGCGCAAGATGAATCAGATTCTGGCGGACAATACCGGAAAGACCTATGAGCAGGTTGCGGCGGATACAGAGCGTGACCACTATCTGGATGCGCAGGAAGCTCTGGAGTACGGGATTGTTGACCAGATCATTGACCATCGCTAAAGCGAGATGCAGAGAGCAGGAGAGCAAGGGTAGCCCGTTAGGGATGCCCTTGCCATGTCTTTATCAATGAGGAGTAACATGGCAAATAAGAAAAAAGACAGTGAGGTTCGCTGCTCCTTCTGCGGCAAGACTCAGTCAGAAGTGCGCAAACTGATTGCTGGTCCCAATGGGGCCTATATCTGTGATGAGTGCGTCGATATCTGCGCGGAGATCATCGATGAGGATTTCGCCGAAGAGGGGCGCTTTGCCAAACCCAAGGGAAACTTTGAGATTAATCTGAAGAAACCCAAGGAACTCAAGGCCTTTTTGGATGAGTATGTCATCGGCCAGGACGAGGCCAAGAAGGTTCTTTCCGTGGCAGTCTATAATCATTACAAGCGGATTATGAAGGGGGACAAGGCCGACGTCGAGCTGCAGAAGTCCAATGTTCTGATGCTGGGACCCACCGGTTCAGGCAAGACGCTTCTGGCGCAGACTCTGGCCAGAACATTGGGCGTTCCCTTCGCCATCGCGGATGCGACCACCCTGACAGAGGCCGGATATGTCGGTGAAGATGTGGAGAATATTATCCTCAAGTTAATCCAGGCTGCGGACTACGATGTTGAGAAGGCCCAGCTCGGTATTATTTATATTGATGAGATCGACAAGATCACCAAAAAGTCTGAGAACGTCTCTATTACCAGAGATGTCTCTGGTGAGGGGGTACAGCAGGCCCTGCTCAAGATCATCGAGGGAACCATGGCCTCTGTTCCGCCCCAGGGCGGGCGCAAGCATCCTCAGCAGGAGCTCATTCAGATTGATACCACCAACATTCTCTTCATCTGCGGCGGAGCTTTTGACGGGCTGGAGAAGATCATCGAACAGCGGATAGAAGCCGGTTCCATGGGCTTTGGAGCCAATATCGTAGACAAGAAGAATCGGAGGATCGGAGATCTCTTAAGACAGGTTCTGCCTCAGGATTTCGTCAAGTTCGGCCTGATTCCTGAGTTCATCGGCCGCGTTCCCATCAATGTGGCCTTAAACCAGCTGACAGAGGAGGATATGGTGCGTATCCTGACAGAGCCTAAGAACAGTCTTGTCAAGCAGTATGAGGCTCTTTTTGCCATGGATGACACCAGGCTCACCTTCACGGAGGAGGCCCTGCGAGAAATCGCCAAGAAGTCGATCGAGCGCAAGACTGGAGCCAGAGGTCTTCGGTCGATCATGGAGAATGTCATGATGGATTCCATGTATGAGATTCCAAGCGATGACTCTGTCAAGGAGCTGATCGTTACGGATCAGATGGTGGATGAGAACATGCTCTTGGCCCAGAAAGCGAGTCAATAATGGTCATCCGCAGTGTGGAACTGGAGACAGTGGCGGGAGTCACCTCCACTTTGCCCGAGAATGAGTTGCCGGAAGTGGCATTTGCCGGACGATCTAATGTGGGGAAGTCATCACTGATCAATGCCCTTATGAACCGCAAGGCCTATGCCAGAACCTCTTCTCAGCCGGGCAAGACACAGACAATTAACTACTACAGGATCAACGATCAGATCTACTGCGTTGATCTGCCTGGTTACGGTTTCGCGAAAGTCTCTTTGGAGGAGAGGGAGGCCTGGGGCAGGATGATCGAGAAGTATCTGGCCACATCAGAGCAGCTGGCGGCGGTCTTTCTTCTTATGGATATCCGACACAGGCCAAATGCCAATGATAAGCAGATGTTTGACTGGATTCAATATATGGGCTATCAGGCGGTCGTCATTGCGACCAAGGCGGATAAGATCAAGCGGTCACAGCTTGTGGGGCAGCTCAGGCAGATTCGGGAGGAACTGAAGGCGGATGAGGATACCATCATCATTCCTTTTTCCGCGTTGACCAAGCAGGGAAGGGAAGATATCTGGGACCTGATGGATCAGGTCATCGAAAATGCAGCCCAAGCTGCGACGCGGGACCAGGGGGACCGGTAAAGGAATCGCTTTCATCCAGCAAAGAAATATCTGTAAGATAGAGGGAATATATGTCTGAAGACAACAATTACGAGGAGATTTGCAGTGTATGCCATCGCAGTTCTTCCGCCGCCGGTAAGATGATTCATTTGCCGGGCAATTTAACGATCTGTGCCGACTGCATGCAGAAGAGCCTTGAGGCTATTGAGCGGATGGGGTTTCCCATGGATCCAAGCGTATTGCAGCAGATGACGCCGGGCTTCTCAGGAAAGAAGGACTCAAAAAGTACAGATCCGGATGCTTTAAAGTCGGATGTAGTTAATCCGGATGGGAGTCCTCTGCGGCAGGATCAGCTGACACGGGAACCGGATTTGGAAGAGAATACGAACAGAAAGCCTGGTCAGTCAGACGGAAATGCACCAGTGGATTCCAGTGAGAAAACCGCTGTTCCAAGCGCTCGCCCAGGACAGGATGCCGGGGCAGACAAGGAAACTTCAGAGCAGAAATCAAAGACTGGTTCTGAGCAGAATTCCGGTCAAAAGACCAAGACCAGCCCTGAACAGGGGACCGGTCAGAATTCGAACAACAATCCCTTTGTCGGATTTCCGGGTTTTGGCATGCTCAATCTGGGAGATCTCTTCAATGGAGGCATGATGGGGATGGGCCAGGGACCCCGGATCAAGAAGCGGAGCAGGCCTGGTCCAAAGAGCGGAGCTGACAGACAGAAGGAAGAGGACGATTATCCTACTCTGGACATCAAGAATATTCCGGCTCCTCATAAGATTAAGGAGCAGCTGGATCAGTATGTAGTGGGTCAGGACAAGGCCAAGAAGATGATCTCTGTCGCCGTTTACAACCACTACAAACGCATCGCTTCCGAGCAGGAGAATCAGCGAGAACTGGGAACGCTGGAGGATCTGGACGGTGTTGATATCGAAAAGTCCAATATCCTGATCATCGGGCCTACCGGAAGCGGAAAGACCTATATGGTTCGTACGCTGGCCAGGCTTCTGGATGTGCCTCTGGCGATTACAGACGCCACCTCCCTGACGGAGGCCGGTTATATCGGAGATGATATTGAGTCAGTCGTATCCAAACTTCTCGCTGCTGCCGATAACGATGTAGACCGAGCGGAGCAGGGGATTATCTTTGTTGATGAGATTGACAAGCTGGCCAAAAAGAAGAATACACATTCCCGTGACGTCTCCGGAGAGAGCGTACAACAGGGGATGCTCAAACTTCTGGAGGGAGCGGAAATTGAGGTGCCTGTTGGAGCTTCCTCCAAGAATGCCATGGTTCCCATGACAAGTGTCAATACCAGGAATATTCTTTTTATTGTCGGGGGCGCTTTCCCGGGGCTTGAGGATATTATCAGGGAGCGGCTCTCCAGGCGGTCTTCCATGGGCTTTACTTCAGAACTCAAGGGGGATATCGGCAGGAATGTTCACATCCTGGAGAAGGTCAGGAGCGAAGATCTGCGCAATTTTGGCATGATTCCCGAGTTTTTGGGGAGACTCCCTATTGTCACAGCTTTTGAACAGCTGGACGAGGATATGTTTGTCCGTATTCTGACAGAACCTAAGAACGCGATCATTAAACAGTACCAGAAACTTCTGGCTCTGGATGAGGTCAAGCTGACTTTTTCAGACGGAGCCTTTCGTGCCATTGCGAGAAAGGCAGCCAAGGAAGAACTGGGAGCCAGAGCTCTGCGTGCCATCATCGAGGAGTATATGATGGATATTATGTATGAAATCCCCAAGGATCCGGATATCGGAGAGGTGGAGATTACAGAAGATTACATTGAACATAAGGGCGGCCCCAGGGTGACCATGCGCACGGTACTGCCCCAATCCCAGGAGAAGGGATCTGCCTGATTCCGGCAATGTGTAAGAGTTGCAGATGGTGCGTCTGTGCATTATCGTGCGAGAGATGAGGAGGAAATAGAATGGCATTTATCGCTGTAATCGTCGGTCTTATCATCCTGGCTGCGATCGTGGTCTATGTGGTCAGCTACAACGGGATTGCAGGCCTGCGTAAGCAGACAGAGGAGGCTCTGGCCACCATGGAGTCTGTCCGCAGGGCTTATGAGGAGAAGCAGGCAAAAGGGATGACCGAGGAAGAGAAGAAGAAGGAAGACCAGGATCTGGAATACGCGATTCGCTATTTTAACGGATGTGCCAGAACTTATAATCAGAAGATTGAGACCTTTCCGGGCAATCTGATCGCCGATATGCTTCATTTGCCTCCGGCCAGGCTCTATGCGGGAAACGATTTTGATCAATAGAAGGAGAAATGGGATGAAGTACAGAACATGGAGAGGACTTGGAGCCGTTCTCCTTGCGCTTGGACTCCTGCTGCAGGTGGGGCTGTCGGCAGGCAGGCCCGCCTATGCCGCAGACAATGTCTTTGGAAACACAGACAAACTGGATCTGACTCCCAGTGAGGATCTGCTGCCAAGTCACGATGGCAGCGATGGCCTGGCGGGTGGCTATGTGATCGATTCCTATCACGTGGATGTCCAGGTGAAAGAGGATAACACCTATGAGGTCAAGGAGACCATTGAGGCCTATTTTACAAGCACAAAACACGGTCTGATCCGCACGATCCCAACGACGGGTACTTACCGGAGAGAGGATGGAAGTTCAAACAGCTTTCGGGCGAAGGTCACGGATATCCGGGCCAATGTCAAGTCTACGGTAGAGCGGTCCAATGGAAAGGCCAAGGTCAAAATCGGAGATGCGGGCAGTTATGTCTACGGTCCCAAAACCTATACCATTTCCTATCGCTATCAACTAGGCAAAGATACTATGAGGGGGGCAGATGAACTCTACTTCAACCTGATCGGTACCAGCTGGGACACAACAATCGGCAATGTCTCCTTCCAGATAACGATGCCAAAAGAAATCACAGAAGATCAGGCAAAAAGCCTTGGCTTTACATCCGGAGGATATGGAAGCAGTCGGACGGGAGATACCCTCTATCAGATCAAGGGGAATACGATTCAGGGAAAGCTGGTGCGCCAGTTGAAGAGTAACCAGGGCTTTACGGTTCGAATGACTCTGCCGGAGGGCTATTATGTCTATCCCGTGGATTACAGTCTCTTTCTGGTTATCGGACTTGCTCTGCTTGGCATTCTTGCGGCAGTGATTTTCTGGTTGCTTTTCGGAAATGACAAAAGGGTTGTGGAAAGCATTCAATTCTATCCGCCGGAAGGGTATAACAGCCTGGATGTGGCCATGGCTTACCACGGCAAGGTCAGCATGTCGGATATTCCTTCTTTGATCCCTTACCTGGCCAATGAGGGCTATTTGACCATTAAGGACAAAAACAGAAAAAACAATGGAGAAGTGCCTATTTCCAGGGGCATCGTGAAAAATATCACTTTTGAGCGCGTTTCCCATTACAGCGGAAGCAACGAGAGCGAGCGGCTCTTTATGAATGGGTTCTTTAAATCGGGAAGCAAAGTCAGACATTCTGATCTGGCGGGCAGTTTCCATGAGACCTGTGAGGCCATTCTGAAACAGGAAAATCTTCACTCCAAGGTGAAGGAAGAGAATTATACGAACCGGGAGTTCTCTATTAATGCGATTCTGCTGATCTTTGTAGCGCTGATTTCCTTTGTGGCTATTTTCAGCGGTCTGTACTCTGACGGAGCATCGCTGCTGGCCTGTCTCGTCAGTGGACTGATTTTTGCGGTAATCATGAGTTTTATGGCCATCCGTGTCGCCGGACTGACCAGAATCGGCGGCGTCAGCGTCGGCGGCGTCAGCGGACTCAGCATACCGGCGCTCTTATGGCACATTGCCAGTTCCTGGATTTTCCTGGCCGTCATTTTTTATGCAGGGAAACAGTTCCTGTCCTCTCTGGCAGGCTTTTTCACTTATTTCACCGGAGGGCTGCTGATTCGGCTTCTGGCTGCGATTACGGCCACTCTTATCATCGCCTTCTTTATGCACTTTATGCCAAAGCGCACGACGAAGGGGGATGAGATATACGGGCGGATTCTTGGATTTCGAACCTTCCTGCAGACAGCCCAGAAGGATCGTCTGCAGATGCTGGTCGATGAAAATCCTCAGTATTTTTACAATATTATCCCCTTTGCCTATGTTCTTGGGGTATCAAAGGTTTGGATGGATAAGTTCAAGGATATTACAATGCCTGCTCCTTCCTATGTGGCAGGCGCTGGCAGTCGGGATTCCTTCTGGGATTACTACTATTATTCCAGCCTGATGGACGCGGTCAATCATGACATCTATCATGCCTCTGTCACGCTCCCGGCATCCGAATCCTCTTGGGGAGACTCCGGAAGCGGAAGCTTTGGCGGGGGCTCCGGTGGAGGTTTTTCCGGCGGGGGCTCCGGCGGAGGCGGAGGCTCTTCCTGGTAGGGACCTCTTTATCTAAGAATGTTTCTGAAATTGGAATCCTTTTGGAAGTACAGTGTTCTGAGAGTTCAGAAATTAAAATTTCAGTGAAATATGCAAAGTCTTCCTGTGAAACCTCCTCTGCAAGGAGGCACAGGGAGACTTTGCTTTTTGCCAGGATAATAATTGTCATCAGATCAATGGATGAGACAGCGAAGAGGAGGAGAAAGATGAAAGAAAAGGGGAAAGGAAAGAGATTGTGAACATTGAAATATGCAAAATCCTTCTGTAAAAATTCTCCGTGGAGAAACACAGGGGGATTCCTTTCGGCTATAATAATGACAGCAAACGTAGATTCTGGACGAGGTGAAAGCATGACCGATCTGGAACTGGTCAAAGCCGCAGAGGCTTATGCCGAGAAGTGCCACGCAGGACAGACAGACAAATGCGGTGTGCCCTACATAGAGCATCCCCGCACAGTGGCTTCTCTTCTTCGCAATCCCAAGGAGAAATGCGTCGCCTGGCTGCATGATACCGTGGAGGATTCTTCTGCGACGATCGAGGACATTCGATCCATCTTTGGCGATGAAATTGCGGATGCGGTGGAACTTCTGACTCATGACAGAAGCGTGCCTTACCTTGATTATATTAAGCAGCTGGCGGCCAATCCCCTGGCGCGCAGGATCAAGATGGCGGATCTCTTTCACAATATGGATGAGAGCCGCTTCGAGGGAAGAGAGATTCCTAAGCGCCTTGTCTGGAAGAGAGCCCATTGTTATTTGCCGGCATTTGATTATCTGGAACAGGTATGCCGAGAGGAGGGCCAGAGAGGGCATTATTGCGAACAGGACGAGAGGGAAGTAGAAATTCATCTGAACAGACATGGTAAGGAGCGCAGATCTTCCGAAGAAGGGGAGTAGATAGGGGGAAACAATGAAAATTACATTTATTGGCGCTGCACATGAGGTGACGGGATCCTGCCATTATGTGGAGGTGGGGGATAAGAAATTCCTTGTGGACTGCGGTATGGAACAGGGGGCGGATATCTACGAGAATCAGGAGATTCCGGTGAATCCGTCGGACTTGGATTATGTATTTGTGACCCATGCCCATATTGATCACTCCGGTCTCTTGCCTTTGCTCTATGTACATGGCTTTCGAGGAATTATCTATTCCACGGAGGCAACCAGACAGCTCTGCAATATTATGCTTAAGGATTCCGCTCATATTCAGGAACAGGAAGCTGAGTGGAAGAATCGCAAGGCCAGGCGAAGCGGGGGACAGCTGGTGGAGCCTATGTACACCAGCCAAGACGCGGAGAAGACCTTGCAGCTCTTTGAGGGGGTCGGCTATGGACGAAAGATAGCGGTCAGCGATGGGATAGAGGTCAGATTTAATGATGCCGGGCACTTGCTGGGATCCTCATTCATTGAGATCTGGCTCAGGGAAGAAGAGACAAAGCGAAAGATCGTCTTCTCCGGGGATCTGGGCAACCATGACCGGCCGCTCATTAAGAATCCGCAGAGCGTAGCGGAAGCGGACTATGTGCTGATTGAGTCTACATACGGGGACCGTATTCATGATAAGCCGCAGGATTTTGCAATTCCGCTTGCCCAGGTGATCCTGGACACGTTAAAGAGGGGCGGGAATGTGGTGATTCCGGCTTTCTCTGTGGGAAGAACACAGGAGTTGCTCTATTTTATTCGGAGGATCAAGGAGGAGAGGATGATTCCTGCTCCTTATGCTGATTTTGAGGTCTATATGGATTCCCCCCTGGCGGTAGAGGCAACCAATGTCTTCAATAAGTCCGTCTCAGAGTGCTTCGATCAGGAGGCCCTGGAACTGGTGCAGAAGGGAATCAATCCGATTGCCTTCCCGGGACTGCGCATTGCGGTCTCTTCCGAGGAGTCAAAGGCGATCAATTTTGATGAGCATCCCAAGGTAATTATCTCCGCATCCGGCATGTGTGAGGCCGGACGCATCCGACATCATCTAAAGCACAATCTCTGGAGACCGGAGTCTTCTGTGATCTTTGTCGGCTATCAGGTTCCGGGAACATTGGGATACCATCTGTTGAACGGAGCGAAACATATCAAACTCTTTGGAGAGGAAGTGGAGGTCAGGGCCCGGATTTGCGAACTGCCCGGGATTTCCGGGCACGCTGACCGGAATATGCTTCTGGACTGGCTGCGCGGGTTTGAGCAGGCTCCGTCCAGAGTCTTTGTCGTGCATGGAGAGGATCAGGTGACGGATGCATTTGCAGCCACAATTCGACAGACATGCGGCTATGACGCTTATGCTCCATATTCGGGAGACAGCTTTGACTTGATCACAGGAGAGCAGGTGGCTGTCGGAAGTCATGTCAAGAAGGAGAAGGTCAAGGGGAAGGCGCATACAACCTCAGCTGTCTTCGGTCGTCTTCTGGCGGCGGGAGAGAGGCTGATGTCCGTGATTCGTCGCTCGGAGGGAAGGACCAATAAGGATTTGGGCAAATTTGCTGATCAGATCGATGCTCTGAGTGATAAGTGGGATAAATAGTGGCTCTTGTGTTATGATATCTTCTGCCGTGTGTTCGAAACCATCCACACGTAAAACAAAACTAAGGAGATTACAAATGAACAAGAAGAAACTCAGTACGTTGTTTATTGTCCAGGCAGCTATGATTGCGGCGATTTATGTGGTTTTGACCGTATTTATCTCAGCCTTCGGACTGGCCAGCGGTGCGATTCAGGTTCGCATTTCAGAGGCCCTGTGTATCCTGCCTGTTTTTACACCGGCAGCGGTTCCGGGGCTTTTTGTCGGATGCCTGATCGCTAATATTGTTGTTCCCGGAGCGGGCCTTGCGGATATTGTCTTCGGGAGTCTGGCAACTCTGATCGCGGCGGTATTTACTTATCTGCTGCGAAAGAGGGGCTTTCTGGCAACTCTGCCCCCGGTGATCGTCAACGCCATCATCATTCCCCTTGTTCTGAAGTACGCAGGCGGAGTGGGAGACGCCTTCTGGTTTCTGGTTCTGACTGTCGGAGCAGGTGAACTGATCTCTGTCTGTATTCTTGGCTGGCTTCTGAAGCTGCTTCTCTGGAAGTATCGCAATGTCATTTTTCGAACGGGGATCCTCGCTGGGAACGAGTGAGAAAATGAATCGAATATGACGATTCCTGCAGACAATCGTGCAGGGGCCGTGGGTGAATCAGATGGTTTTTGGGGCCGCGAGTCTTTTCGCGGCTCTTTTTCTATGTCAGTATGTGTTTGGAAGCAGTTGCGCATTGGCTTCGCAACAATGAAATCATTGTTGCGGTCGAGCAGGGGGAAGAAGGCGGAAGAGACGGTATGATTGTGGTGCGGCTGGCAGGTTGGCATGTGCACATGAGGATTGTCACAGCATAGGGGGCTTCAGGTTTTCGCAGGCGGAAATACGATTTTTGCGGGAGAGAATGTAAACTTTCACAGAGGGAGAACTGTGACAAAAGCGGCAGGATATGCTAAAATTTAACAGATTTTGTGGGCCTGCGGGTATTTGCTGTGTGATGGACAAAAGCCAGATGACAGGGCCCTTTAACCAGTGGATGTGAGGAATATCTATGCAAGAGATTCTTGAACGGATCAGCGTCCAGGTCGCGGACGCTTTCGAGGCAGCCGGTTATGACCGCAAGCTGGGCCGCGTAACCGTATCCAATCGGCCGGATCTGTGCGAATACCAGTGCAACGGTGCTATGGCGGGAGCCAAGACCTATCATAAGGCTCCCTTTATGATTGCGGATGAAGTGGCGGACAGGCTGTCCGGCAATGCGATGTTCGCGTCCGTAGAGTCCGTTAAGCCAGGCTTTCTTAATATCAGAATTTCCGGGGACTTTCTGGCGGACTATGCCAATCAGATGGCAGAGGATCGGGAACGCCTGGGCCTTGAGAAGGAGGCGTATCCCAGAAGCATCATTGTGGATTACGGCGGTCCGAATGTGGCCAAGCCTCTGCATGTAGGGCATCTGCGCAGCGCCATTATCGGTGAGGCAGTCAAGCGGATCACTCGCTTTGCCGGAAATGAGGTCCTGGGAGACATCCACCTGGGAGACTGGGGACTTCAGATGGGACTGATTATCACAGAGCTGCATGAGCGCAGGCCGGATCTGGTCTATTTTGATGCGGATTATCAGGGGGCTTATCCCGAGGAGGCACCTTTTACCATCTCTGAGCTGGAGGAGATCTACCCCTGCGCTTCCGGCAAGTCCAAGGAGGATGAGGCCTACCATGCCGCTGCCATGCAGGCGACCAACGAACTGCAGCAGGGCAGAAGAGGCTACCGGGCTCTTTTGGATCATATTCTCCGTGTCTCTGTGACCGATTTAAAGAGAAATTATGAGAATCTGCAGGTTTGCTTTGATCTCTGGAAGGGGGAGTCCGATGCCCAGCTTTACATCCCGGCCATGGTCGAGAAGATGAAGCAGGACGGCTTCGCATATTTCTCTGAGGGGGCTCTGGTCGTCGATGTGGCAGAGAAGTCGGATACGAAGGAGATGCCTCCCTGTATGATTCTGAAGTCAGATGGTTCCTCCCTCTACAATACAACGGATCTGGCTACTCTAGTCATGCGGGAAGAACTCTATCAGCCTCAGGAAATTATCTATGTGGTTGACAAGCGCCAGGAACTCCATTTCACGCAGTGCTTTCGCACAGCCAGAAAGACAGGGATTGTACCAGAGGACACCAGACTGATCTTCCTGGGCTTCGGCACCATGAACGGCAGGGATGGCAAGCCCTTCAAGACCAGAGACGGCGGGGTTATGCGTCTGGAGAATCTCCTGGCCGATGTCAATGCGAAAATGCTGGAGAAGATTTTGGCGGGCGGCCATATGGAAGAGGAGGAAGCCCGTAAGACAGCCGGGGTCGTTGGCCTGGCCGCACTCAAGTACGGAGATCTGTCAAATCAGGCATCCAAGGACTATGTGTTTGATCTGGATCGTTTTACTTCCGCGGAGGGAAACACCGGTCCTTACATCCTCTATACAATTGTCCGAATCAAGTCGATTTTGAAGCGCTATGAGGAAGAAAATTCCCTGGATGGTCTTCAAATGCTGTCCCCGGCATCTTCCAGCGAGAAGGAACTGATGCAGCTGGCAGCCCGCTTTGGAGATAACTTCAGGATTGCCTATGAGGAGTTGGCGCCTCATAAGCTGTGTGCGTATATTTACGATTTGTCCAATGCTTTTAATCGTTTCTATCATGAGACAAAGATCCTGACTGAGGAGAATAAGGCGCAGAAGTCTTCCTGGATTGCTCTGCTTGCTCTCACCAGGAGAATTCTGGAGAAATGTATTGATCTGCTTGGATTTGAAGCGCCGGAGCGCATGTGATTGGTCTTGGGATCGGTCAAGAGAAATGAAGAGGCCATTGGCGGAGCCAAAGGATGCCCCTGACAGGGTCGGAGGACACTTGACAGAGATGATAGGATAGAAACAGAGATTAGCCACCAGAGATTCTGGTGGCTAACTTGATAGAGCACAATTTATTTCCCGAACCCATTCAGGACGGTGCGGCTCACTGTACCGTCAGCCATAGAATGGGGACAAGGGCATTTTCAATGAGAAAGGAAGAAAGATGGCTAAGACAAAGATTGATATCATTTCCGGCTTTCTGGGGGCAGGCAAGACTACTTTCATGAAGAAGATGATCGGCGATGCCTTAAAGGATGAGAAGGTCGTGATTGTCGAGAACGAGTTCGGAGAAATCGGCATTGACTCCGGCTTCCTCAAGGAGACTGGCATCACTGTATCCGAGATCAACGGCGGCTGTGTCTGCTGTACTCTGGTAGGCGACTTTACGGCAAACCTGAAAGAGGTCATTGAGACCTATCATCCCGATCGTATTCTGGTTGAACCCTCTGGTGTAGCTAAGCTGTCAGACGTCATGGTATCGGTTATGGATGTGGCAAGAACAATGGATTGTCAGATGGGAGCTCTTGTCACTGTAATCAATGCTCTTAAGGCGGCCAAACAGCTCAAGGCTTTCGGGGAATTCTTTATTGATCAGATTGAGCACGCGACGACCCTTGTGCTCTCACGCACCCAGAAGGCCAGCCCTGAACAGGTGGAATTCTGTACCAGCCAGATCAAAGAACACAATCCAGGAGCGACTGTAATCACAACCCCCTGGGATCAACTGTCCGGCAAGGCGCTTCTGTCTGCAATTGAGGGCAGGGATTCTCTGGAGGTACAGGCTCTGGCTTCCCTGCACCACGAGCAGGAGGAGGCCGAGCACCGTCACCATGATCACGAGCATGAGGAGGGACACAGCTGTCACCATGATCATGAGCATGAGGAGGGTCACTGCTGTCACCATGACCATGAGCATGAAGGGGATCACTGCAGTCATCACGATCACGGGGAAGACCATAGCTGCCATCACGATCATGAGCACAAAGAGGGTCATTGCTGTCACCACGGGCATGACCACGATCATGAGGGCGGTCACTGCTGTCATCATGGTCATGAGCACGGTCATCATCATGCGGATGATGTATTTACAACCTGGGGCAGGGAGACACCGCATGTTTTTGCCAGAGAGACGATAGAGCATGCCATGAAGGCATTCTCGGAGACAGAGGATTACGGCTATATTGTTCGGTCCAAGGGAATTGTTCCCTGCGAAGACAAGACCTGGCTCTATTTCGATCTGGTCGATGGGGAGTATGAGATTCGCAGCGGTGAGCCTGATTATACCGGTCGCCTGGTTGTCATTGGTACGGATGTCAGAGAAGAGGAACTGGATAAGCTTTTTGGTCTTGCGTAGGGTGACGGTTTCGGCAATCAAGAAATGGAAAGCATCCGGATCTAAGCGGCCGGAAAGGTGTGTGTAAAGAGAGGAGCGTCTGCCATGGCGACAGAAATTCCGGTTTATTTCTTCAGTGGATTCATGGATTCCGGCAAGACCAGTCTGATACGTCAGACTCTTTTCGAGAATCATTTTACAGAGAAGGACAGCCGCCTTCTTCTCATTGCCTGTGAAGATGGGGATGAGGAGTATGATGAGGCAAAGCTGGCGTCAATTGGCGGGGAGTTGGTCTGGATTGAGAAGGAAGAAAATTTCACCTATGAGAAGTTGGTGGAGTTCAATGCCCAGTACCGGCCTGATCTGGTTTTCATCGAGTTCAACGGGACCTGGGAGACCGGTCCTGTCTATGAGATGCAGCTGCCTGCGGGCTGGATCATTGTTCAGTCTCTTGCAACGGTGGATGCGACGACTTTTGAGATGTACCAGCTGAATATGCGAGCTATGATTATGGAGCAGCTTTTTAACGCAGATGTCGTGATCTTCAACCGATGCGGTGATAAGACGCCCAAGACCAAATTCCGGGCAGCTGTCAAGGCGGTGAACCGCAAGGCCCAGCTGGTCTATGAGCGGGCAGACGGCAGTGTGGATGACGGGCAGGAGGCTCTTCCCTTTGACTTAAACGCCGATCTGCTGGAAATCACCGATGCCGACTATGCGCTCTGGTTCATGGACTGCATGGATCATCCCGACAAGTATGACGGGAAGAAGGTGCATTTTACGGCCCTGGTCTATAATCCCAAGGAGGGAGAGGGAAAGAATCGGCGTAATGTCTTCGTGCCAGGGCGATTCGCGATGACCTGCTGTGTGGAGGATGTTCAGTTCCTGGGTATGAAGGCTAAATATGACAGGGCCTATGAGGTAGAACACAAGTCCTGGATCGATCTGACAGCGGATATCCGATATGAGTTTGCCAAGGAGTATTCCGGCAAGGGCCCGGTTCTCTATCCTGTCTCAATTAAATCGGCAGACAGGCCTGAGGACGAGCTGGTTTACTTTTCTTAATTCGGATCTTATGATTGCCCCGGGCAGGAAGCTCATTCGATGGGAAATCAGGAAGAATAAAAGGTACAGCCAATTCAAAGGTTTGAAGAGTAAATTCTTCAAGCCTTTTTCTTTTGAAAATTTGCCCATCTGTTTATCGAGATTCCAGACAGTAAAGTGCATTTCGACCCGGATGATAATCAGATTACGCTCTTTGCACCTTTAGTGGAGCGTTTGACAAAGATCATGACGCAGCTTATGAGAAGAAAGCGCAAGAGTTTTACTCTTATGAAGAGCTTGTTAAACGCTGTGGAACACGACTGTGCACCTCAGTCGGAAAATAAATGAAAGATGAGGAGGTTTAGATAATGAATCATGCAATAGAAAAACGAATCTCACGCGCAGCTTTACAAGTGAGTCTGTCAGTGTGGAGAATGAAAAAGAAATTCGAAAATGGATTGCTGAGATAAATGAAGTGTCCGGTTTGGATATTGAGTATGTTGCAGATGGAAGAGAGGCGTTTAGTAATATCAGAAAAAGCTATGGTATGTTTTCAAACGTAAGATCTATGCTGCTAATGAAAGGCTCATCGGCGGATGAAAATTTGAAGGTAAAGGTCGGTTACTATGGTGAAGAGCTTGTCCTTAAAATGACAGAACTCGGACTGGGAACCTGCTGGGTCGGAGGCGCTTATGATAATAGAGTTTTTTCCTTGCCAGAAGACGAAACTCTTGTGCTTGTTATCGTTTTTGGGAATATTGAAGCGTCCATCAAAGATAAAGTAATACGTTCCCTTGCAAGAAGTAAGAGTCGAAAAGATATCTCTGGACGCATTGATTCGGATACAGCGAAGATTCCTGAGTTTGTTATAAAAGGAATGGAGGCCGTGAAATCAGCACCAAGTGCGAAGAATCGTCAAAACCCAACGCTTCACTTCAGAAATGGTACGATTACAATGACTGTCGATCTTGGAGCAAGGTTTGATCTTATAGATCTTGGAATCGCAATGAGGCATTTTGAGATCGGAGCAGAAAAAGGCAGCTTCGAGTTGAAAAACGGAGGGGAATGGAGGAACAATCCTTGTCGGGTTATTGCAGAAATTTAACAGAAGCCTTTGTCCTCTCCTTTTATGACACTTTTCATATTGTCCTCGAAAAAGTAAGCAAAGTCAGCCGCAATCCGTAGATAATGAGGGGCTGAAATGGTATCCTTATGGCTGACGGCAGCACGCCGTTGTTGGCACAGGTATCCCCATTTCACCCGGGGATCATTTGGGAGGAAAACTATGTATCAGATCCTGAGTAAGGCAAAGCTTGCCGACAAGATCTTTGAGATGGTGGTCAGGGCGCCCCGTGTGGCACACAAATGCCTGCCGGGCCAGTTCATCATCGCCAAGATTGACGAGACAGGAGAGCGCATTCCCCTGACGATCTGCGACTATGACCGCGAAGAGGGGACCATTACCATCGTCTTTCAGACAGTGGGCGCTTCTACGGAGCGCATGTCCTTTCTGGAAGCGGGAGAGGCATTTGAGGACTTCATCGGTCCCCTGGGTCGTCC
Organism: Lachnospiraceae bacterium AF51-6-b8A; assembly: GCA_027682585.1. Taxonomy (GTDB): domain Bacteria; phylum Bacillota; class Clostridia; order Lachnospirales; family Lachnospiraceae; genus Shuttleworthia. Next base: position 487,151 of record JAQCZH010000001.1, read on the forward strand.
CTCGGTCCTCTGTCTGGAGGAGAATCTCGACAAGACAAGAGAGAAGAAGATCGTATTTATCTGCGGCGGTGTCGGAACGGCGCCCATCTATCCCCAGGTCAAGTGGCTCAAGGAGCATGGGATTCCCGCAACCGTTATCATGGGCTCCCGCAACAAGGATCTTCTCTTCTATGTGGACAACATGAAGGAGGTCGCGGAACACCTCTATGTCTGCACGGATGACGGTTCCTACGGTTTTCACGGGATGGGAACCAATCAGCTGCAGGCTCTCTGGGATCAGGGAGACCGCTTCGATCACTGCGTTGCCATCGGCCCTATGATCATGATGAAATTCGTCTGCAAACTGACCGCGGAGCTCGGCATTCACACGGAAGTGTCCATGAACCCCATTATGGTGGACGGAACCGGTATGTGCGGGGCCTGCCGTATTTTGGTTGGAGATGAAGTTAAGTTTGCCTGTGTAGACGGGCCCGAGTTTGACGGCCACAAGGTGGATTGGGATGCGGCAATGATCCGCCAGCAGCAGTATAAGACGGCAGAGGGCAGGGCCATGCTTGCCCTTAAGGAAGGCAAGACACATCATGGCGGCTGCGGCAATTGCGGAGGTGACAGATAATGGCACAGGATATGATGGTAAGAGTGCCGATCGCCGAGCAGGAGCCGGCGGTTCGCGCTAAGAATTTTGAAGAGGTATGTCTGGGTTACACAGAAGAAGAGGCGATCCTTGAGGCTAATCGCTGCCTCAACTGCAAGAATCCCCGCTGTGTGGCAGGCTGTCCCGTGAGTATCAATATTCCCGCCTTCATCCAGGAGATCAAGGCGAAAGACGCCGCAGCGGCTTATCGGACGATTTCTCTGTCCTCCGCTCTTCCCGCTGTCTGCGGGCGTGTCTGTCCCCAGGAGACTCAGTGCGAAGGAGTCTGTGTCCGTGGCATCAAGGGTCAGCCTGTGGCAATTGGCAAGCTGGAGCGCTACGCCGCGGATACCGCCGCTGCCCAGGGGATTATGCCGGAGAATCACTCGACGCCCAATGGGCACAAGGTCGCTGTGATCGGGGCGGGCCCTGCCGGCCTGACCTGTGCCGGAGATCTGGCCAAGATGGGCTATGATGTCACAATTTTCGAGGCTCTGCACAGGGCCGGCGGCGTCTTAGTCTATGGAATCCCGGAATTCCGTCTGCCAAAGGACAAGGTCGTCCGCCATGAGGTGGAGAATGTTAAGGCTCTTGGTGTTAAGATCGAGGAGAACGTTGTCATCGGCCGTTCTGTTACCATTGACGAACTGATGGAAGAAGAGGGATTTGAGGCGGTATTCATCGGATCCGGCGCGGGTCTTCCCCGCTTCATGGGAATCCCCGGGGAGCAGGCCAACGGGGTCTTCTCGGCCAATGAGTTTTTGACCCGCAATAACCTGATGAAGGCCTATGATGATGACTACGATACCCCCATTTCCCGGGGGAAAAAGGTTGTTGTGGTCGGAGGCGGCAACGTGGCCATGGACGCGGCCCGCACGGCCCTTCGCCTGGGCGCTGAGGTGCATGTGGTCTATCGCCGCTCTGAGGAGGAGCTTCCGGCTCGCGCGGAGGAAGTGCACCATGCGAAGGAAGAGGGGATCATCTTTGACCTCCTTCAGAATCCCACGGAAATTCTGGTCGATGAAAACGGCTGGGTCAAGGGATGTCGGATTATCAAAATGGAACTGGGTGAGCCGGATGAGTCCGGCCGCCGTCGTCCGGTTGAAATTCCGGGCTCTGAGTATGAGATCAGCTGTGACACAGTGATCATGTCTCTGGGAACTTCTCCCAATCCTCTCATTTCTCATACAACCAGGGGGCTGGATACCAACCGCCGCGGCTGTATTGTGACCGAGGGAGAATTCGGAGCTACTACGAAAGAGGGAGTTTACGCAGGCGGAGACGCAGTGACCGGCGCGGCAACCGTGATTCTGGCTATGGGCGCCGGCAAGGAAGCTGCCAAGGGAATCGACAACTACTTCAAGAACAAGTGAGTGTGAAATGGCAATTCGGATCAAGGATCGTCTCAAGGCTCTGGCTATCGACGATCATAAGACATTAGAGATCATTCGGGCATTTTCCGATCGCGGCGACAGGGAGGCATTCCTTGCCATGCTGGATTGTTTTGCGGGGATTGATATGATCTCTCCCTCTACGGTGGATGCTCAGGGAAATGCCCATCCGGTCTTTTTGCAGGACGATCAGAAGACTCTCTGGCTGCCTCTTTATAGCTCAGTCAATGCCCTGCCCTCCGGGGAGGGAGCACCCAAGTCGGACGCTCTGACCAGAGTCGCTTTCTTAGGCGCCTGCCAGCTGACTATGCAGGCTGAGATTGCCGGTATCATTGTCAATCCCTTCTCTGAAAAGATTGTCCTGCACAAGGCTCTGCTTGAGAAGATCCTCTCTGTCTCCAGGGGCGAGAGTTCTTACGATGAAGAGGACATGAACTTCCGCATGGCTAAGGGAGAGCCTGCCCAGGAGGGCAAGGTCACACGGGCAGATGAGGAGCAAGAGGAAGAGGAAATCGTCATCGAAGTGACGGTGACAAAGCCTGATGGATCTACAAATCAGCAGGCCATGACCGAGAGCCAATTTAACTACTTCATGCGTCAGCAGGTGGATCTGGGCCTTCTGGCCAAGGACTTCCTGGAGGATCCCCAGGAGAGTGTCAGGCGTTTTACAGAGGGCGGGGTGAAGGCCATTGACGCCTTCTATGAATCCTGCTATCGCCTGCAGGGGGGAGAGCGGTTCTACCCCTATCTGCTGGAGGACTTTGACCTGATGGCTCTGACGGTAGGAGATGACCTGGATATTGTCCGCATTGATATGCCGCAGAAATATCTGATCGTTCCCTGCGCCAAGAGCGTCTTTCTGACCTGGGATCGGAAGAAGAAGGTCGGCCGTTATTTTTCTGTGGAGATCGGACAGACCCTGTCCCAGAATCCTTTGTCTGAGGTAACCGCCGTCGGAGATCAGGGAATTTCTTTTCATCATGAGATTCTCCTGGAGCATGTGGAGGACAGCGCGGAGTTGTCGGCGGTCGTTGATATTCTGCGTCCCAGTCAGGGAGAAGACTGAGGTGGAAGCCTTGAATCGAGAGAACTTTCGAATGGGGATGCGTGATGGCATCCCCATTGCTTTAGGTTATTTTGCGGTGTCCTTCGCCTTCGGTATGACGGCGGTCGCCGATGGGATGCGGGGAATGGACGCGGTGATCATATCGGCGTCCAATGTCACTTCGGCTGGTCAGTTTGCCGGTCTTGGAATCATCCTGGGAGATGGGACTTACCTGGAAATTATTTTGAGTCAGCTGGTCATCAACCTGCGCTATATGCTCATGTCCTTCTCTCTGGCTCAGCGGATGGAACCGGGGGCGTCTCTGTATCAGCGCCTTCTCATGGCTTTTGGCGTGACGGATGAGATCTTCGGGATCTCGATTACAAGGCCGGGATATGTCAGGCCGGACTTTCACCTGGGCGCTATGGCTGTAGCGGTTCCGGGCTGGGTGCTGGGGACCGCCGCAGGCGCTGTCATGGGAAGGCTGCTACCGGCTATGATTCTTTCTGCTCTGTCCGTGGCCATTTACGGAATGTTTTTGGCCATCATTATTCCCCCGACGCAAAAGGATCATGCACTTCTGGGAGCTGTTCTGCTTGCAATGGGTCTGTCGACCGGTCTGGCCTATGGACCCAAGGCCCTGGAGAGAGCGCTGGGACTGGCATCGGAACAGCTTCCAAGAATTTCTTCCGGTACAAGTGTGATTATCGTTACCCTTTTGGTCGCGGTCCTTTTCGCCTGGATCCGTCCTCTGCCCCAGGAGGAAGCCGACGCCGACGCTGCGGAGGAGGGCAGAGAAAAAGTGCCTGCTGACTCGACCGAAGACGGAAGAGAAAAGGGGAGGAAAAAGTGATGAGACACAGTATCTATATCTACATTCTTCTGATGGCCCTCGTCACCTATGCCATTCGCGCGCTTCCGATTCTGGCTTTTACCAGGGAGATTCGAAGCACTTTTTTCAAGTCCTTTCTCTACTATGTCCCCTATGCGGCTCTTGCGTCCATGACCTTTCCCGCTATTTTGATAGCGGCCGCTTCGCCGATCTCAGGTCTGTTCGCATTCGTCGTAGCCCTCTGGATGGCCTATCGGAAGAAGAGTTTGCTCCTGGTGGCCCTGTCAGCCTGCGGGGCAGTCTTCCTCGCGGAGAGGGGAATGGATCTTGCCAGGGCAATGCAGCTGATCTGAGACAAAGAGAATTTATCTGATCTGAAATATAAAATAGTTATCTGACGTCAGGCGAGAATTGTTCCATACAATTTGGTTGAATCCTGTCTGATTCAGGGTACAATGGAGATCAGAAAAGGGAAATGACAGGAGGGGTAAAAATATGAGGAGAAGGACAAAGAGAATTGCTCTGATCACAGGGGCCTCTTCCGGTCTGGGGGCGGAATTTGCCAGACAGATCGATCAATCCGAGGAGAGGATCGATGAGATCTGGCTTCTGGCCAGACGAGAAGACCGCCTCAGGGAGGTCGCGCAGAGCCTGAAGAAGGCCTGCCGTCTGGTTCCCATGGACCTGACCAAAGAGGAGAATCTGGATGCGCTTGAGATGATGCTTGCGGCGGACCAGGTGCGGATCGGTCTTCTGATTAATTGTGCCGGCTTCGGAAAAATCGGGTCTTATGCCAGTGTCGACCGTCATCAGGCGGCCAGGATGATCGACCTCAACTGCAAGGCGGCCGTCGCCGTCAGTCAGCTTGCCCTGGACTTCATGGAGGAGGGGGACCGGATCTTGGAGATTGTCTCTGCCTCCGCCTTCCTGCCTCTTCCGGGGCTCAATGTCTATGCCGCAAGCAAGGCCTTCCTCTACGCCTACGCGAGAGCCCTGCGCAAGGAACTGGAGCCGAGGCACATTGCAGTGACGGCGGTTTGTCCCTATTGGATTAAGGACACCGAATTCATTGACGGGGCAAAGAGCACAGAGAGTCAGGATTCCGATCTGGTGATTCGATCCTTTCCCATGTCGTCAAGAGCCAGGAGGGTTGTCAGGGATGCTCTGTGGGCCAGCCGCAAGGGTTTAGCCCTGTCTTGCTCCGGTCTTCCAGCGACGATGATGCATCTGCTCTTGCCCCTGCTTCCGACGGAAGCGGTTCTTAACTTGTGGATGAAGACGGTCAAGTAAATCAATTAATTGAGATGGAGATGTTCAGCCGCTGTGTCTTGTAAGAGGGAGACAGCGGCTGAATTTATATTTTCTTGGCATCTCGATAAAGATAAAGGATCTGAAATTTAAAATAGCTTTTCGAATTACAGATAAAAAGTGTTGATCATACAGATGCTTTTGGCTGAACCAGCAGTATCGATAGCTTCACATTAAAGGAAAACACAAAGGATACGCGATTAAACCATATCGTTGACACAAAAATTCGCGGGTGCTAACATCCGAATTAGAGGGAAACAGAACCGTAAATAGACTGTGAGGAGGAATGTATGGGGGCTCTTTACATTGTTTTCAGTTCTCATCGATTCAGGAATGGAGATCAGGTCAGCAGGAATCATCAACGACCAATAAGAGAGAATCTCTCCTGGTCCAGAAGATGGAATCGCGCCAGCCATGCTTAAATTTAATAAACGACAGCTGAGGGCGCTTTTTATCACACTAATGTTCTGGGTTCTAACGAATTTAATTCTTTGGTTAATTACAGGAGAGGAACCAAGTATAGGTGATTGGGTATTTCTAGTCTTTTCTGAAACGATGCTTTATGTAGGAGGCCGCTCTCAAAAAAGGAAATCTGCTCATAGTAAACAAGGAGGAAGGACATGAAAAAGTATCAGCATAGAATTGCTTTTATTCTTATGGGACTATGCCTCCTGTCGCGTCCGCTAGTGATCATAATATGTTATCTCATACGAATAAATCTATCCGGTTCTGAGGGGGCAATGCTCATTTCAGAATATGCTGCAAGCATTCGCTTTTTCTGCCTTCTGGCGATTCTCTATTTGATTTTTGCTCATCCCTTAGAAGATTTATGGGAGAAAGATGAGGAGGATGTCCAGGAAGATTAGCCGGCGTATTGCAATTTGAATCAGTCAGGTTTGATGAACAGGCATCAGCTCCTGTGTCCCGTAAGATGGGGATCAGGGGCTGATGTTTCCATTTACCCGGCAGACGCTTGCTCTAAGCACTCACTTTGACATCTGCCCGAAGCATTCTATTTGGCATCTGTATTGATGTAGTTGCTCCGGTACTTGGAGTAGACGATCTTCTGGGCGGAGTAGAGACCGTAGTAGCTGGAGGCGGCATAGGAAATAGCGATGGCCAGGACATAGTAGGGCAGGCCGCGGATTCCGAAGAGCTCAATGCAGAGGATGATTGAGGTGATGGGAGAGTTGGTGACCCCGCAGAAGAGGGCGCCGACTGCCACGCAGGAGCATAGGGCGGGAGAGAAGCCGATCAGACTGCCGAAAGCGTAGCCCAGGGCAGACCCGATGAAGAGGGTGGGGACGATCTCTCCGCCCTTGTAGCCCGCGGCCAGGGAGAGGGCGGTGAAGAGGATCTTGAGGAGAAAGCTGTACCAGAGAAGGTCCGGCGCGTTCCCCGCGGCGGCCGCGGCAATGCTGTCAATACCCAGGCCGTTATAGGTGGGCTTGCCGACCAGGAGGGTTAAAAGCAGGAGAATTGCACCAAGAAGGACGGCGCGAAGATAGCGGTTGGCAAGGAGACGTTCAGACCAGACCTCAACCTTGCGGAAGCTGATGCACTCCAGAATGGAGACGAATCCGGCGATGACAGCCAGGCCGAGGATGGGAAGAGCAGTAAAGAGGGTGAATTCCGGGATGTCGCCAAGGGGATAAGCGGCGTTTGGAATATGGAAGAAGAAAATGGCAATGCCTCTTGCCACGAAAGAGGCGACAACGCAGGGAACCAGGGCGGCATAATGCATGATGCCGACGGAAACCACCTCCATGGCGAAGATGGCGGCGGCGACAGGAGTTCCGAAGACGGCAGAGAAGACAGCTGACATGCCGCACATGATCATGACATGCTGATTGTGTCTGGGCAGGCGAAAGGTCTTGCCGAGGTTGTAACCGATGGATCCGCCCAGCTGCAGGGCTGCCCCTTCTCGTCCGACAGAAGCCCCCAGCAGATGGGAGAAGATAGAGGAGAAGAAGATAGCAGGAATCATCCGCTTTCGAATATGGTCTCCGGATTGAATGGATGAGATGACCAGATTGGTTCCGACGGAGTTGTCTCCGTCAAGCAGGTGATAATAGAAGAAGACGACAGCCCCGCCCAGGGGAAGCAGATAGATCAGCCCAGGGCAGGCAGCGCGAAAGTCGATTGCCAGCTCAATGCCGATGTCAAAAAGAGATCCGATGACACCGGCGATTATGCCGCAGATCACAGCGAATATGATCCACCTGAGGGTGATCCATATTCTGTCCAGATTGATATGGACAACTTTTCGAAGATGATCTCGATTCATGCGGTCCTCCCTCAACTGTATGTCAAATGACAGGGAAAGAGACTGTGGTATCTCCAAGCACAGTCTCCCGGTCATTCCTGTATCCAGTATAAAAAGAAGGGAAAATAACTGCAAGTCGAGCCCGGGAGGAAAATGTACAAGCCCGGAAGGAAAATATGCAGGCCCGGGAGAAAAATGTGCTAGAATAAAAGACGTGCACAATCGAATTTTCCGCAGGCAGGAAAGACGATTGTAAAAATAAAGTTAGAGAAAAAGGACAGATCAAATGAGTGAAGTACATTCAGAGGAAGCAAAAGAGGCGCTTACAAGTCCAGAAGAGATCAACCGTCAGATCAACGACCGGGGAAGAGTGATTGTCCGCGCTTCTGTGATCGGAATTCTCACCAATGTGGGACTTGCGGCCTTCAAGGCAGCGGTTGGTCTTCTGACCCACTCCATTGCAATTACGATGGACGCGGTCAACAATATTTCGGACGCGGCCTCTTCTCTGATCACGATTATCGGGACGAAGCTGGCTCAAAAGGAGCCGGATAAAAAGCATCCTTTCGGCTATGGCCGTATCGAGTATATGAGCGCCTTGATCATCTCGGTGATTGTCCTCTACGCGGGCATTTCATCCCTGGTGGAATCTGTAAAAGCGATCATTCATCCGGATACGCCGGATTATTCTGTCCCTGCGGTCATTATTGTCGCCGTTGCGGTACTGGTCAAGGTGATTCTTGGCACATTTGTTCAGAGAACCGGTCAGCGGGTCAATTCAGACTCACTGGTGGCCTCTGGCAGGGATGCCGTCAATGACGCTGTCATCTCCACGACAACAGTGATTGCAGCCCTGCTCTATGTATTCGCCCATATCTCGGTGGAAGCCTGGCTGGGCGCTCTGATCTCTCTTGTGATCGTTAAGGCCGGTTTTGATATGCTCATGGAGACGGTCTCCAAGATCCTGGGAGAGAGCGCGGACCCGACCCTGGTCAGAGAGCTCAAGAAGACGGTGACTTCTTTTGAGGATGTATCGGGGGCATATGATTTGGTGCTGAACAATTACGGCCCGGACTCTTACAATGGTTCTATCCATATTGAAGTGCCCGATACCTATACGGCTGACCAGGTAGACACACTGATTCGCCGCATCCAGACGGCGGTTTATCGGAAGCACAGAGTGATTCTGACCGGGATTGGGATATACTCGGTGGAGACCCAGGACCAGGAGGCGGTGCAGATTCGCCGGGAGGTTGAGAAGCTGGTTTTATCCAACCCCTATGTCCTGCAGATGCATGGCTTTTATTATCACAGAAATCCCAGGTCAATCCGCTTTGATCTGGTGATTAGTTTTGAGTCGCCCAATCGTCAGGCTTCCTTCCGGGAAGTGGTGGATCAGGTGCGAAAGAAGTATCCGGACGCCCAGGTCTATGGAACGATGGATACCGATTTCACAGATTCTCTGGAGTGACATGAAACAGAGGAGGCAAAAAACGGATTGCTGCCGGGCGCAGGATTTCAGGTCATAGCATCTTTGCGAAGCAGATATTCTATTGTTGATATATCGAAGGAGGGACGAGCTTGAAGACGAAGGTATATATTGACGGGCAGAGCGGAACGACAGGCTTGCAGATCTATGATCGTATCGGGGCCAGAGAGGATCTCGACCTGCTTCGCATCGATGAGGACAAGCGGCATGATATAGAAGAGAGGCGCAGGCTCTTAAATGCGGCCGACATCGTTTTTCTCTGCCTTCCGGACGAGGGGGCGAGAGAAGCGGTTTCCCTGATTGAAAACGACAGGGTGCGTGTGATTGACGCGTCGACCGCGCACAGGACGGATCCGGGCTGGGTCTATGGGTTTCCGGAGCTGTCGAGAGAGCAGAGAGAGAAGATCGCTGGGACAAGGAGGCTGGCAAATCCGGGCTGTCATGCCACAGGTCTGGTTGCCGGGACAGCCCCCCTGATTCGTATGGGAATTCTGCCTGCGGATTACCCTCTGACCTGTTACTCTCTGACCGGTTATTCCGGCGGAGGCAAGAAGATGATTGAAGCCTATGAGGCGAAGAACAGGGATGAGAGTCTGTCTGCTCCCGGTCTCTATGGACTGGATTTAAGGCATAAGCATCTGCCGGAGATGAAAGCAGTCACGGGTTTGATCTATGATCCGGTTTTTCTGCCGGTGGTGGACGACTATGCGCAGGGAATGGCATCCACTCTTTTGCTGCAAAACCGACTCCTGCATGGAAGACCGTCAGCCGCAGAGGTCTGCCGGCGGCTGGCAGACTACTACAGGGACGAGCACTTTGTGAGGGTGCGTCCCTATGAGAAGAAGCCGGATACGATCTATGCCAATCATCTGGCCGGGACCAATCACCTGGAGCTGATCGTCGGGGGAGGAGAGGAGCAGACTTTTGTGACGGCTCTCTTTGACAACCTGGGCAAGGGAGCCTCCGGTGCGGCCGTGCAGAATATGAACATTATGCTGGGCCTGGATGAAACTCTGGGATTGGAGTGAGTTCATCAGACAGGAAAAGACAGGAAAAAGCGTAGAGAGCGGAAATTCGGGAAGCTGAGCAGACACAAATTAAGAAAACAAGAATTGAGAAGACAATTATTAAGAGAGCGTATATGAGAGCAGATCAGGATGCAAAGAGACAGGGAGAAGAGATAAAAAAGGGGACCAAGGTGAAAAGCCAGGGCTTTGGGAAGAGAAAAAAAGCGGATCATAAGAAGGGCCTGACTCCTGCCCAGAAGAGAGATCTGGATCGAAGAAGAGAACTGGCTCTGACCTGTATTGACCGCTTAAAGAGGATCTATCCGGATACCAGGACGACCTTGACCTTCGCGGATGCCTGGCAGCTTCTGATCAGTTTGCGTCTTGCGGCCCAGTGCACGGACAAGCGGGTGGATCAGGTGACCCCCGGGCTCTATGCGGTCTATCCGACGGTTGAGGCGATCAGCCAGGCGCCGGTGGAGGCGATCGAGAAGATCGTGCATCCCTGTGGTCTTGGGCCCTCCAAGGCCAGAGATATCAAGGCCTGTATGACGATGCTGCATGAGGTCTATCAAGACCGGGTGCCTGACACAATGGAAGAACTGCTCCGTCTGCCCGGTGTAGGCCGAAAGTCAGCTAACCTGATTCTGGGAGATATCTTCGGAAAGCCGGCAGTGGTGACAGATACCCACTGTATCCGCCTCTCCAATCGAATTGGCCTGGTGACAGATATCAAGGAACCGGCCAAGGTGGAAAAAGAGCTCTGGAAGGTCCTTCCGGACGCGGAGGCCAACCAGTTCTGCCACCGGTTGGTAGATCACGGGAGAGCGGTCTGTACGGCCAGGTCGCCTCACTGTGAAGTATGCATTCTCAATGATGTCTGCGCTTATGGGCAGATCATTCTGAAGGGAGAGAAGTAATCAAAAAGTTATACAATAACTTAGTGGGAAAACTGTGCAAACCGCTAAAAATAGATCAAAGCTGTTTCCTGTCAGAAGAGCGATGCTATAATAGAACCAGATAAGAAACCACCCATCAAATAGGAGAAAGGCCTATGATTGGAACATCAGTGATTTCCTTAATGATTGGCAGCCTGGTAGTGACTCTTGTGATTGGATTGGGCGTCTGGTTCAATAAGCAGAATCGAGCCCACTGGAATTAGGGGGTGAGCGTATGCTGATGGGATTTGCAGTTGTATTCATCGTAGCGGTTGGTGCTCTGGCTATGTATGACTGGGTTCGGATGACGAACAATTAGTTTGATATGCCTTTCATGATCTCCTTTCTTCATGACAATGGAATGCTGCAGAGTTAGTGTTCGATTGCATATGAGTGTGGCAGGAAGCCGATCCTTCGGGATCGGCTTCCTGCATTCTTCATGAGTGATGGAATATCCCTGAGGAGAGATCCCATCGTCTATGAACTATAATGTTCGAAGAACCTCCATTGCTTTATTAAATTTATCTAAAATTGAATCCTTATATCGAACAAAACACTATAATAGAGACATTACAAGAAGAAAGAGTCTGAATTTCTAATGAAAGGTGTCTACTGTATGAAATTTGTTATTCAAAGGGTAGCCCATGCCTCTGTTGCAGTGAATGGGGAGACAGCAGCAGAGATCGGCAGGGGATTTCTGGTTCTGGTCGGAATCTGTCAGGGCGATACTCTGTCTGTCGCAGACAAGATGGTTCGCAAATTGATTGGCATGCGTATCTTCGAGGATGAGAATGGGAAGACCAACCTGTCTCTTGGGGATGTAAATGGGCAGCTGCTTCTGGTCAGCCAGTTCACCCTTTATGCCGACTGCAGGAAGGGCAATCGTCCCTCCTTTACCAATGCCGCTGCTTCCGAACCGGCCGAAACTCTCTATGAGTATGTCATCGCCCAGTGCAGAAAGTCTGTTCCAGGAGTTGAGAGGGGCGTTTTCGGGGCGGATATGAAGGTTGATCTCTTAAATGACGGACCATTTACCATCGTGCTTGACAGTGAAGATCTTGGATGAACCGGTGCAGGAGGATGAAAATGTAATCGGTGTCAATGGCAAGATGTTTTTTCTGTGCGATTTTTATGGCTGATGAGGAATACCTATGGATACCAGACAAGTGAGAGTGAATGAGGGGCTTCTGGAAGGAGAAGAGACTCTGTCTTACGCAGTTTTTCGGGGTATTCCCTATGCGAAGGCTCCTGTCGGAGACCTGCGCTGGAAGGCTCCCAGACCTCCGGAACCCTGGGATGGAGTCCGTCAGGCTGTAGTTTTTCCCAATCGTCCTGTGCAGAATCGAAAGGGAAAGGGATTCTACCAGAAAGAATTCTATGCCGACCCTGACTTCATACCGCCTATGTCTGAGGACTGTCTCTATTTGAACATCTGGACTCCGGTCAGGAGGAGGGCAGAGGAGAGGGCCTATCCGGTGGCTGTCTGGATTCATGGGGGCGCTTTCCTGGGAGGCTATGGTTCAGAGATTGAATTTGATGGAGCCGAATTTGCCAGGCGAGATGTCATTCTGGTCACCATCAATTATCGGCTTGGCCCTCTGGGATTTCTGGCGCTGCCCCAGCTGGCTGTGGAGGATATCCATCAGACGACTGGCAATTACGGGATTCTGGATCAGATTGCCGCATTGAAATGGCTGAGAGACAATATCGCCTCTTTCGGAGGAGACCCGGGGCGGGTGACGATCTTTGGACAGAGTGCCGGGGCAGTCAGCGTACAGACGCTTTGCAATTCTCCCCTTGCCAGGGGGCTCTTTGCCGGAGCGATCATGCAGTCAGGTGGGGGAGTGAGCAACGGCCTGGTTTATGATCTGCACAGGGAGGAGGCGTATCGGATCGGGGAGATGTTGATGAAGGCCTGCCGCTGCGACATCCTGCGGCAGATGCGCGAGCTTCCCGCTGAAATTCTGTATCGAAAAATGCAGGCGGTTATCGGAAAGAGCAGGCCGCTTCCTTTCGCCCCCATGTGTGATGAATATGTCCTCCCCGGAACCTACGATGAGAATATCCGCACAGGGAAGATAGCAGATATTCCCTATCTGCTGGGGTCCAATGCCAATGATATCTTGGTCAGACGGCACGCGGCTGGCCGACCGGACGGGAGAATCTATCAGGGATGTATTCACTGGGCCCTGGCCAGAGAAGAGACTTCGGAGCAGAAGACCTTTCTTTATTACTTTAGCCGGGCTCTGCCGGGGGACAGGGCAGGGGCATTTCATTCTGCGGAACTCTGGTATGTTTTCGGGACTTTGGCCAGATCCTGGAGACCATTTGAGGAGTGGGACTACGAGATTTCCGATGCTATGATCTGCGCCTGGTGCAACTTCATTAAATATGGCGATCCAAATGGCAGGGAAGGTTGCGGCTCTTATGACTGGAGACCCTATCGCAGGGATGATCCCTTTATCAGAGACTTTGGCTAGGGCAGATGAGCTTGTTAGTGATGGCTCACATGGCAGCAAATGGTTGTCTGTGATGGCGCACCTGGCGGCAAATGGCCTGTCTGTGACGGCTCACACGGCGGCAGATGGCTTGTCTGTGTCGGCTTGCCGGACGGCAGATGATTGGATGTCGTGAGAGAGATGAGAGAGGGAATATGACAGATCAAAATGAAATCCTGGAGCGAATGAAGTATCCGAGACCCCAGATGATCCGGGATAATTATCGCATTCTGAATGAGGACTGGACGCTGGACGGAAATTCCATTCGCCTGCCCTTTCCACCCCAGGCGGCCGCAAGCGGTTATGAGGGGGAGATCCGGGATGACCTCTGTTATGAGCTGCATTTTTCTTTGCGCTTAGGCTGGCACAATCAGAGGGGAGATTTGATCCCCTGCCCGCTCACGCCGCAAAAGCTGGAGAAGAAAGATTCGAAGACCTCTTCATCTCCCGTGAGAAAAAAACGTATTCTTCTCCATTTCGGGGCAGTAGATCAATATTGCCTGGTCTTTCTCAATGAAAAGCTGGTGGGAAGTCACAGGGGAGGCTATCTGGCCTTTTGCTTCGATATCACAGACGCCCTGGAGGAGGACAATGTTCTAAAGGTGATTGCGACAGATTCTCTGTCCCCCGTCTACCCCTACGGAAAACAGTCGAAGAAGCCCAAGGGCATGTGGTATACGCCGGTCTCAGGTATCTGGCAGGAGGTCTGGATGGAGGCGGTCCCCGAGCGCCATGTGGATCGGCTGGAGATCCTTTCGGACCGGGAGAGCGCTTTGATCCGGGCCTATGACGCTTCGGGAGAGATCATATCTATCGACCGGGCAGACCTGCTCGCGCCCGTATCCCGGGAGGAAACCGGGGAGAGCATATCCAAGGGGGAAGCAAGGACGAGTATGTCCAAGGTGGAATCCGGGGAGAGTATATCCCAGGAGAAATGCTCTGATGGTTCCATTTTAATACACTTTGCCCGGCCTCATCTCTGGTCGCCCGAAGACCCCTTTCTCTATCGTCTTCGCCTTGCGATTGGAGAGGATGAGATCGAGACCTATCTGGGGCTTCGAACCGTCAGCATGGAGGGCGGAAAGATTTGCTGCAATGGAGAGCCCGTCTATCTGCACGGGCTCCTGGATCAGGGATACTGGCCCCAGGGGATCTATCTGCCGGAGACAAACGGCGCTTATCTGGAGGATATCCAGGGAGCGCTGGAGCTGGGATTTAATTGCCTGAGAAAACACATCAAGCTGGAGCCGGAACGCTTCTACTATGCCTGTGATGCCGTGGGCATGCTGGTTTTACAGGATATGGTCAATAGCGGCAAGTATGATTTCATGCGTGATACGGCCCTGCCCAATTACGGCAAACTGAACCGGGCAGATGATGAGGCAAATGCCCTGCGTCTGCCGGGGGAGGATGAGATCGAGCGTCGAGCCTTCTTTGAACAGCATCTGGCAGGGACAATTGACCAGCTGCGCAATCACCCCTCTATCATCGTCTACACGATTTTCAACGAGGGATGGGGGCAATATGACGCGGATCGTCTCTATCGTCTGGTCAAGGAAAAAGACCCCGGGCGTCTGGTCGACGCCACATCAGGTTGGTACGCGCAAAAGCTCAGTGACTTCGATTCCCAGCATAATTATCACAGGAGTTATACCCTGCAAGCCAAGGATAAACCGCTCTTTCTCTCCGAGTGCGGGGGATACACCCTAGCAGTGGAGGGGCATTGCATGCAAAAGAGGCGCTATGGATACGGATCGGACAAGAAGAATCCCGCCGAGCTGCAGGAGGCCGTTGAGAGACTTTATCGGGATATCATCCTTCCGGCGATACGTCAGCAGGGTCTGGTGGG
This sequence comes from Lachnospiraceae bacterium AF51-6-b8A, assembly GCA_027682585.1. Taxonomy (GTDB): domain Bacteria; phylum Bacillota; class Clostridia; order Lachnospirales; family Lachnospiraceae; genus Shuttleworthia. Next base: position 502,408 of record JAQCZH010000001.1, read on the forward strand.
AAGCATTTACACCCAGATCTCTGATGTGGAGGGGGAGATCAATGGGGTTTTCACCTATGACAGAGCTGTCTGCAAGCTGGACAGGGACTTGATGCGGGCCTTGGCGGGTGATCTGCAGGAGGCCTTCCGTGAGGCATGCTCGAAATCAGATAAAAAATCCGTCGGCTGGAATCGGTTTTCTTCAATAGAAGGAATGCGAGATAATGAAAGATGAGATGAATGATAGTGACGAAAGCCATTTGTTATAGGGTTATCTGTGGATGTATGAAGTCGGCGTGAGTTTGCCTGAGGGCGGCGTGAATTTGCCTGAGAGACGGTGTTTTTGGAGGCTTAGGAGAGACGTCGCTTTTTAGCGGGATAGCACGACAGGTCGATATCTGTTACACTGTGAGAGATTTCGGGACAGCCCGAGGAGTAATGCAGAGAACTAGGAGTGATTACGATGGATATGGATATGAACTTCCGCAGGAAATTGCCTATTCCCAAGGAGGTTAAGGAAGAATTTCCCCTCTCAGAGGAGAGGGCAAGGGATAAGGAGAAGCGAGACGAGGAGATCGCCGCGATTCTGCGCGGGGAGGAGAATAAGCTTCTGCTTGTGATCGGTCCCTGTTCCGCGGACAATGAGCCTGCTGTCCTTGATTATATGGTTCGCCTTAAGAAGGTACAGGATCGGGTCGCTGACAAGATTCTCATGATCCCAAGAGTCTATACCAATAAGCCCAGGACAACCGGGCTCGGCTATAAGGGTATGTTGCATCAGCCGGATATCAATAAGCCGGAGGACATGCTGGCAGGGATTCTTGCTATTCGAAAGATGCATATGCACGTGATAGAGGAGACAGGCTTTACCTGCGCGGAGGAGATGCTCTATCCAGAGAATCACCGCTATTTGTCTGACCTGCTCAGCTATGTGGCGATCGGCGCCAGATCTGTGGAAGATCAGCATCACCGCCTGGTGGCCTCCGGCCTGGGAATCCCGGTCGGGATGAAGAATCCCACATCCGGTGACTTCTCCGTCATGATGAATTCCATCGTGGCAGCCCAGCACGGGCATGATTTTCAGTACCGCGGCTGGGAGGTGAGCACCAAGGGGAATCCCTATGCTCATGTCATTCTTCGCGGTTATGTGGATCGCTTCGGGATGAACCACGCCAATTATCACTATGAGGAGCTGCGCCGCGTCGCTGATCTGTATGAGGAGCACGAGGGACTCAAGTACCCTTCCATTATTGTAGACTGCAACCACAATAACTCCGGCAAGAAATACCTGGAGCAGATCCGTATTGCCAAGGACGTCATGCACTCCTGTCACGTCAACACAGATATCCGCGGCCTGGTCAAGGGACTGATGATTGAGTCCTATCTGGAGGATGGGGCGCAGAGCATTGACGGCGGCATCTATGGCAAGTCGATTACGGATCCCTGCCTTGGTTGGGATAAGACAGAGAAACTGATTATGGAGCTGGCAGACCTGGTGGAGTGACGAGATGAAAGAGTGGAATCAGGATCGTTTCCTGGATTGCTGGTCTAAGGAGCGGCCCAAGCTGCTTGGATTTGAACAGGAGAGGGAGGCCTCGGTGGCCGTTCCCCTGCTTGTGACAGAGGAGGGACCCGGAATTCTCTTTGAAGTCCGTTCCTCTGATCTGCAGACCCAGCCCGGTGAGATCTGTTTTCCGGGCGGTGGAATTGAGGGAAAGGAGAGTCCCGCAGAAGCTGCTCTTCGGGAGACAAAAGAGGAGCTTTTGGTCTCTGGAGACAAGATTCATCTTCTGACTCAGATCGATGGGACGCTTGGCCCCAGCGGAGCGCCCATGTGGGCTTTTTTGGTTCAACTGGAGGATTATCAGGGAACCTATTCGAAAGATGAGGTGGCTGAAGTATTTGTCCTGTCATTGAAGGAACTTCTGGCAGCAGAGCCTGTCATGCACAGTATCGCCATGAAGCCCATCCCGGATGAGGGATTTACAGACATGATCGGACAGGAGTATCGCTGGCAGGGAAGAAGGCAGTCTATGCCCTTTTACCTTTTTGGCCGGCATTTGATCTGGGGAGCGACAGGGCGGATCCTGAAGAATTTCCTGGATCGGGTTCGCGCCATGTAAAGTCTATGACTTTTGACGTGCGCTTGGATCTCTGCGGGAGAACAGCTTTCTCACGGGTTATTATGTTGCGCTGTAGTTTTCGTTTTGTACGGTAGCTTCTACTTCGCACGGTGTTTTCAATGTTGTGTTATTTGTACTGTGGATTCAATGGAAGAAGGGGAAAAATATGTTGGTAAGTATTCTCGTCGGAGCGATCTCCGGTTGGCTGGCCGGGCTGATTATGGATTCTAAGGGAGGGGTTATTCGCAATATCATCCTGGGTCTGGTCGGTGGTGCAGTCGGCAACTGGATTTTCAGGGTCTTGGACATCATGCCCTATTCTTTCCTGGGGCATATTGTCGTCGGCGTCGTGGGGGCAGTAGTTGTCATCTGGGTCGGCCGGCTGATCTTTGGACATAGGGGTCGCTGACGGGGAGCTGGTCTCCTTTGCCCCCTTTCGGTGGATTTTTCGGCCGGCAGGCAGCAGGATCAAAATCCACTTGGAGCCCTTCGGAGTGGAAATAAGCGTTTCACTCCACTTTGGTTGCAAGACGGTTTTTGTAAGATTATTTTGTGATTGCAGTGAATATGTCAAATGGGTATAATATAGCTATCAATTGACGCGCAGGATTAGTACATCGGTAGTACATCAGCTTCCCAAGCTGAGGAGGCGGGTTCGACTCCCGTATCTTGCTTCGTAAAAGTCCCTGTTTCGGGGGCTTTTTTGTGGTCATATTTTGGATCATTATTTAGAAATCATGTCGTTAAAGACCCGGCAATTCACCGCTGTAAAAAGAGTCCTTTTAAAATAAAAACAAGTCTTGACAGAAGCATCAAAGGAAGATAGTATCTAAAAATGAACATATGAACAATTAATCATATGTATAGAGACGTCATTCAATTTTGATATTTCGATGCAGGAGAGGAGAGAAATTCCATGAAGAAGAGCTACAAGATCGATGTTGACTGCGCCAACTGTGCCAACAAGATGGAAGAGGCAGCACAAAAAACCGATGGAGTGAAAGATGCTCTGGTCAACTTTATGCTGCTTCAGATGAAGGTGGAATTTGAAGAGGGAGCCAATCCCGCGGAGGTCATGCCGCGCGTACTGGAAAACTGCCGGAAGGTGGAGGACGACTGCGAGATTTTCTTCTGAACAGAGTGATGAAAGGAGCTTTCATGTCCTGGTTTCGTGATCTGAATAAAAAACAGAAGAGAGCATTCAAAGAAATTGTGCTGGGCGGCCTTCTCTGGATTCTTATTTCCCTGCTTCCCTTTCCGGAGGGAATCGGGCAATACATCCAAAATGGCCTCTTCCTGATTCCCTATTTTCTCCTGGGCTGGTCGGTATTAAAGGGAGCTGCTCGAAATATTGCCAAGAGGCGGCCTTTTGATGAGGCCTTCCTCATGGCGATCGCCACCGTCGGAGCCATGGCTCTGGGCGATTTCCGCGAGGGTGTCGCGGTTATGCTCTTCTATCAGATCGGGGAGTTCTTCCAGTCTGTCGCTGTCGGCCGGAGCCGAAAGAACATCACAGCTCTCATGGATATTCGTCCGGACTACGCCAATCTGTTGCGAGAAGACGGGACGACAGTCCAGGTCGATCCGGATCAGGTAGGAGTCGGATCGACAATCACGGTAAAACCTGGGGAGAAGATTCCCATTGACGGGACGGTGATCAGGGGAAAATCCAGTCTGGATACGGCTGCTCTGACCGGAGAGTCCGCTCCAAGAGAGGTTGCGGAAGGATCAGAAGTCCTCTCAGGCTGTATCAATCAGGATGGCCTTCTGACAATCCGGACGACAAGAGAATTTGAGGAGTCCACAGCCTCTAAGATTTTAGACCTGGTGGAGAACGCCTCCTCCCGAAAGTCCAGATCAGAGAACTTCATTTCCAAGTTCGCCCGCTATTACACCCCGGCTGTCGTATATTCAGCCCTTGCTCTGGCATTCGGAGGCCCTGTCATTCGCCTTATTATGGGACTCAATCCCGACTGGGGCGATTGGATTTATCGAGCCCTGACCCTTTTGGTTATTTCCTGTCCCTGTGCCATCGTTGTCTCTATTCCCCTCAGCTTCTTCGGAGGTCTGGGCGGAGCTTCTTCCTCGGGGATTCTTATCAAGGGATCCAATTATATGGAGACCCTGTCCAAGATTAAGACCATTGTCATGGACAAGACCGGGACTATTACCAAGGGGGATTTTCAGGTCAGCGGTCTGCACCACGCGACCTTCAGCCATGAGGAAATGCTTCGTCTGGCGGCGCACGCAGAGGCCAATTCCTCTCATCCGATTTCGAAATCTCTGGAAGAAGCCTACGGCAAGCCGATTGATTTCTCGGTCATTCGAGATGTGAGAGAGATTTCAGGGCAGGGTGTGATTGCCCAGGTCGACGGACATCAGGTGGCCTGTGGAAACGGCAAACTGATGGATACCGTCGGGATCAATTTCATCGAGTGTCACTCTGTGGGATCCATTGTTCATATGGCAGTGGACGGGGCATATGCCGGCCATATTGTGATTGCGGACCAGGTCAAGGAGTCCTCGAAAGAGGCGATTGACAAGTTAAAGAAGCTTGGGGTCAGCCGTCAGGTGATGTTGACCGGGGACAGTTGCGCTGTGGCGGAAAATATTGCAAATCAGGTTGGAATCTCCGAGGTTCGGTCCCAGCTTCTGCCCCAGGACAAGGTATCTGCCCTGGAGGATATCCTGAGCCAAAAAGAGGGGAAAGAGACAGTTGCCTTTGTGGGAGACGGGATCAATGACGCCCCGGTTTTAACCCGGGCGGATATTGGAATCGCCATGGGGGCTATGGGGTCTGACGCCGCGATTGAGGCTGCCGATGTGGTTCTCATGGATGATGATCCCGTGAAGATTGCCAAGGCCATCCGAATTGCGAGAAAGTGCATGCGGATTGTCTATGAAAACCTGGTTTTTGCCATCGGTGTGAAGCTGACCTGCCTTGTGCTCGGCGCTCTCGGGATCGCCAATATGTGGCTGGCGATTTTCGCTGATGTGGGCGTTATGGTTATTTGCGTAATCAACGCGGTTCGGGTACTCTTTGTAAAGAAACTGTAAAAAAAGATAGGGCTCGAACAATATGAAAGCTTTTGACATCAAGGAGGAGTCTCTGCTGAGACTGGCAGAGCTCTTTAAAATCTTCGGAGACGCCACCCGTATCCGCATTCTCTGTGCTCTCAGCGAGGGTGAAATCTGCGTGAGCGATCTGGCGGAGACCCTGTCCATGACCCAGCCGGCGATTTCCCATCAGCTGCGGATCTTAAAGAACACCCGTCTGGTCAAGGCCAGAAGAGATGGAAAACAGATCTATTATTCTCTGGCAGACGCGCATGTATCGAGCATTATAGGCACCGCCTTAGAACATGTGGAAGAGGAGTGAGAGGTGAGTCAGGAGATAAATCAGGACGGTATGGGGCAGAGTGTTTCTGCCGGAGACGAGAAGAGTGTTGATCGGAGGATTTCTGCCAAAGATGAGCAGAGTGTTGATCGAGGAATTTCTGTCACAGGCGCAGAGACTTCGGTTGAGAAAGTCTCTGTGGCCGGAGAGAAAGCGAGGCCCGGACGAAAATCCTCTGCGGCTGCAGAGGAGGCAGGCTCAGGAAAAAGGGCCTATGTTCGCACTATAGAGCAGATGATGGAGGATCCCCGGGACAAATGCCTGATCGACGTCAGAAGTCGGGAGGAGTTTGCAAAGGATACCATCGAGGGAGCCGGAAATATCTTCTGGGAGGAGGTCGTCGAAAGAAGAGAGGAACTTCCCCTGGATCGGCCAGTCTACCTCCTGTGTTATTCGGGAGAACATTCGGAGGAGGTCGCCAGAGACCTGTCAGCTCTGGGCTATGAGATCTATTCGATCGAGCACGGCTACCAGGCCTATATTCGCTATCAGCTCTCGCGATTTATGGAGGAAGAGGACAGGGTCGCCGACCGGACCAGAGAAATTGAGCGCAGCCTGATCAAGAAGTTCAAGAAAGACATCTGGTGCAAGTTCACCAGGGCCATCAGGGAGTACGATTTGATCCGGGACGGGGATAAGATCGCCGTCTGCATCTCCGGCGGCAAGGATTCCATGATAATGGCCAAGCTCTTTCAGGAGCTCCTGCGGCATGGGAAGCAGAACTTCAGTCTGGAATTTCTGCTTATGAATCCGGGCTACAATGAGGAGAACTACCGGAGAATCACAGATAATGCCAGACTTCTGGGAATCCCTATCCGGGTATTTGACTCTTCCATCTATGATATCGTGGCCGGAGAGGAGATTGAAAATCCCTGCTACCTCTGCGCCCGCATGCGGCGTGGCCACCTCTATGCCAAGGCCAGGGAGCTGGGCTGCAATAAAATCGCCCTGGGCCACCATTTTGACGATGTGATTGAGACCATCCTGATGGGCATGCTCTATGGCGGCCAGATTCAGACCATGATGCCCAAGGTCCACTCCACGAATTTTCAGGGGATGGAGTTGATCCGCCCCCTCTATCTGGTCCGTGAGGCGGACATTATCCACTGGGCCCGCTACAATGACCTGCGCTTTATCCTCTGCGCCTGCCGTCTGACGGATTCCTGCTCCGTTGTGGGAGGGGCAGAGACCGGGTCCAAGCGGGCCGAAATCAAAGCCCTGATCAGAGAACTCAAGAAGACCAACCCGTATGTGGAGAAGAATATTTTTCGGAGCGTGGAAAATGTCAACCTGCAGACGGTAATCGCCTACAAGGAACAGGGGGTCAAACACAGCTTTTTGGACTGGTACGAAAAAGCGGGCAGACCGGATTCGGAACCATAATGTAAAATCAAAATCACCGGGGCATCTGCGCTGCTTATCGCAGATGTGTCGGGAAGAGAAGGGATCTGTATGGCAAAACAGAAGAATCAGAAGTTGGGAAAGCTGCTGGGATATGACCGGGAGGGGTCTGTCATCCGTCTGCACTACGAGGGTGCCGAGGCCTCGGTGGATATCCTGCGGGAGGATCTGATCAAGCTCTTTGTCGCCTATGAGAGCGAGGAGGATGAATCCTATGCTGTGGAAGAAAACCTCCATCAAGACGTGGACATCAGCCTCAGAAAGGGCAGTGGGGCCCGGGCCAGGCTGACCCTTAAGACAGGCAGACTCTCTCTTGTGATCGGAGATGATTTCACCAACGCAATTTACGATACCAAGGGAAATTTACTGGCCGCAAGCGGGGACAAGGAACTGGTCAAGCCGGCCCGCATGACCTTTGAGACGGAGGAGAAGCTGGGCGGGATCTTCGGGGCGGTTTCAGATAATAAGACCGTGATGGAGGAGGAGGGGCATGAGAACCCTTTAGAGAAGATCAGGCAGGTTCCCGCCTTCATTGTGACCAGGCAAATGCACGCAGATGAACATTTCTACGGCCTGGGCGACAAGACCGGTTTTTTGGATAAGAGGGGCTATGCCTTTGACAACTGGAATTCGGATATTCCCCAGACACACACGGAACAGGTGACAGCCACCTATAAGTCCATCCCTTTTCTCATTGTCCGAAGGGACCAGGGAGTGCTTGGCTTCTTCTATGACAATCCCTGCCGCAGCCATATCGACCTGGGAAGAGATGACCCGGAGCTCTATTATTACCAGGCAAATGGGGGTAATCATGTGGAGTACATCCTCTACAGCCCCGATATGGTCGGCCTCGTCTCCCTCTACACGGAGCTGACCGGGCGCCAGCCCCTGCCCCAGCTGTGGACGCTCGGCTATCAGCAGTCCCGCCTGGGCTATGACTCTGCCCGCGTCTTCCGTCGGATCGCCGATCAGATGCGAGCATATCGCATCCCCTGTGATGCCATCCATTTCGATATCGACTATATGGATGGTTACCGGGTCTTTACCTGGGATAGAAAATATTATGGCGATTGTCCCCAGGAACTGCTGAAAGACCTGCATAAAAGAGGCTTTCACGCGGTGCCGATCATCGATCCCGGGGTCAAGAAGGATCCGGGATATGCCGTCTATGATGAGGGAATCGAAGGCGATTACTTTGCCAGGGATAGAAATGGTCAGGTCTATGTCAATGCCGTCTGGCCGGGAGATACCGTCTTCCCGGACTTCGGGCGCCGGCAAGTGCGCGACTGGTGGGCGGGAAAAGAGAAGATTCTGACGGACTGGGGATTTGACGCCACCTGGGATGACATGAATGAACCGGCTTCTTTTCGGGGTGAACTGCCGGATGACGTCTGCTTTCATCGGGAAGATCAGCCCATATCCCACGCGAAAATACATAATGTCTACGGTTATCTTATGTCCAAGGCGACCAGCCAGGGGCTGAGAAAGGCCAATGGCAAGCGGCCCTTTGTCATCACGCGGGCCACCTATGCCGGCGGACAGAAGTACGCCACAGTCTGGACCGGGGACAACCAGTCAATCTGGTCCCATCTGCAGATGATGATTCCCCAGCTATGCAACCTTGGCCTGTCCGGATTCTCTTTGGCCGGGACGGATATCGGAGGTTTTTCCGGGGACGCCAATGGAGAGCTTATGGCGCGGTGGATTGAGGCAGCCGTCTTTTCTCCTCTCTTTCGCAACCACTCCGCCGTATTCTGCCTCTTTCAGGAGCCCTGGCAGTTTACAAGCAGGGTTTTGGATATTTACCGGGAATATGTCGAGCTGCGCTACCGGCTCTTGCCCTATCTCTATGACCTCTGCCGGGTGACGGAGTTCACGGGTCTTCCGCTGATGCGCCCTTTGGTGCTCCACTATCCGAATGATCCCAATGTCTTTGCGATCAATGACCAGTTTCTGGTCGGCGAGGATCTGATGGCGGCTCCTGTTGTGGACCAGGGGAAGACCCGGCGCCTTGTCTATTTCCCCCAGGGAACCTGGTATGACTATTTTACCGGGACTGTCTATGAGGGAGGGTCCTATCAGGTGGTCAGCGCGGCCTTAGACCAGCTCCCCCTCTTTGCCAGAGCCGGGGCGATTATCCCCAACTGGGAAGTCATGCAGTATGTTGGGGAGAGGGAATATGACAGCCTGATTCTCAAGGTCTTCCCGGGCAGGGGCAGCTATCGCCACTATCGGGATAACGGAGAGGATTTCGACTATCGGCAGGGCAAGGTGGATATCTACGAATTTATCCAGGAGGATGGCCGGCTGATCGGGAGGCAGACTGTGAACGGATATGGTCATCCCTATGCGCATATCAGGGTCGAAGAACCCCTGGGAGGAAACAGCTACGAGCTGAAGTAGAGGGATGAGGAAATACAGGTAAAGAGATTGGCTGGAGATGAATGTAAAGCTTTTAAATGAATTGCGCAGGATCAGTCCGGAAGAAGAGGGGATTCTTGCGGGAAACGGACCTGATGCGGACATTTACACGAGCAGGAGGGCGGATACCGTTGATGCGGACAAGCTCCTGGAACGGGGACGTCTGATTACGGTGCGGCCGTCGACCCGCTTTGCCTACTTCCCTCCCCATCGGCACAACTATATTGAAGTGGTTTATATGTGCCAGGGCTTCACCCACCATGTGGTGGACGGGGACGATATTCTTCTCAGAGAGGGGGAGATCCTCTTTTTGTCCCAGAAGGCAAGGCAGGAACTCTTTCCGGCCGGAGAGGAGGATATCGCGGTCAACTTCATTGTCCTTCCCCAGTTCTTTGATGAGGGTCTGCGTATGCTGGGGGAGACAGAGAGTCCCCTGCGCGCTTTTCTTCTCGACGCCCTTCAGGGAAGAGGGGAGACTTCTTATCTTCACTTTCAGGTGGCGGATATTCTTCCAATTCAGAACCTGCTGGAAAATCTGATCTGGAGCCTCTGGAACCATGAGACCAACCAGAGGGCGATCAATCAGATCAGTATGGGACTGCTTTTTCTCAACCTGGTCAATTACTCTGACCGAATTGCCTTTGAGGCCTCGGACAGGGGTGCCAACCTGCAGCTTGCGGTTTTAAACTATGTGGAAGACCATTATGTCGATGGGAAATTATCCGATCTGGCAGCTATCCTGGGCTATGACCTGTTCTGGTTGTCCAAGGAGATCAGACGGCTGACCGGCCGCAATTACACCCGTCTGATTCAGGCAAAGCGTCTGCAGCAGGCGGCTTATCTTTTGACTCAGACTTCTATGCGTGTGGACGAAATCGGCATGAAGGTGGGCTATGAAAACCAGTCCTACTTCTACCGATTATTTAAAAAGGAGTATGGAGAGACACCGAGGGCTTACCGGCTGAGTCACAGGGCATAGAGGGCTTCTGCTGGTCTTGTCCACATGATATTTACCCTTGACAAAAAAGGACAGTTTTCACACAAAAACTGTCCTTTTTTTGCTGCCGTTTTGAGGGTAGGATTAAGGCATGGAAGTGAGGGCTGCCAAATGCAGTAAGGAATCGATCAAGTGCAGCAAGCAAAAGGAGGGATTCGATGAGCAAGTACTATCTGGCTGTCGACATTGGGGCCTCCAGCGGACGTCACATCCTTGCCCACCTTGAGGATGGAAGGATGCAGTTGGAGGAAATTCACCGCTTTCCCAATGGGATGGTCCGAAGACAGGGGCATCTGGCCTGGGATCTCATCCAGCTCTTTGAGGAGATCAAGAGGGGGATGATTAAGTGCAAAGAGATGGGCAAAATTCCGGAATCTGTCGGCATCGACAGCTGGGGAGTTGACTATGCTCTGATTGACAGGGAGGGCAGACGCCTGGGAGAGGCTTACGGCTATCGGGATCAGAGAACGGGCGGGGCGGATGAACTCGTGTATAAAAAGATCTCTGAGGATCAGCTCTATGCCAGAACCGGAATTCAAAAGCAGATCTTCAACACCATCTACCAGCTGGCGGCGGATCAGACAATGCGTCCACAGATCCTGGAGCAGGCGGACGCCATGCTGATGATCCCGGATTATTTTCACTTCCTGCTCTCCGGAGTCAAGGCCCAGGAATACACCAACGCGACGACCGGCCAGCTGGTAGACCCCAAGAGCAGGAATTGGGACTGGGATCTGATCGGTCGCCTGGGCTATCCCAGGCGGATCTTTCAGCCCATGACAAAACCGGGAACCTGCATTGGAGAACTTCTCCCCGAGGTTCAGGAGGAGATCGGATTCAACTGTAAGATTGTGCTGCCGGCCAGCCACGATACCGCTTCGGCCGTCATGGCTGTTCCCAGTCAGGATAGCAATCTTCTCTACATCTCTTCCGGGACATGGTCACTGATGGGAACGGAACTGGAAGAAGCCAACTGTTCCCCGGAGAGCAGAGCGGCCAACTTTACAAATGAGGGAGGCTACAATGATCGCTTCCGCTATCTTAAGAATATTATGGGCCTGTGGATGATCCAGTCAGTCTGCAAAGAAATTGCCCCTGATATGAGCTTCGCGGAAATATGTCGTCTGGCGGAAAAAGAGAAGATCAAATCCCTGGTCGATGCCAATGATCCCCGTTTCCTGGCCCCGGCCAGTATGGCAAGAGAGGTGCAGACGGCCTGTGAGGAAAAGGGACAGGAGGTTCCGCAGGGGATTGGTCAGCTGGCAAGTGTGATCTACAATTCGCTGGCGATCTGCTACGGCAGGACCATTCAGGAGTTGGAAGCGATCAACGGGGTGTCCTATGAGAGGATTCATGTCGTTGGCGGCGGTGCCAACGCGGACTATTTAAATCAACTGACGGCCAGAGCTACGGGGCGGGAGGTACTCGCGGGCCTGACCGAGGCGACGGCGATTGGGAACATTCTCGCCCAGATGATTGCCGCGGACCAGGTAGAAGACCTGCAGGCGGGCAGGAAGCTGATCCGGGATTCCTTTGAGATCAGGTCTTATCAGCCGTGAACCAGTGTTTTTTAAAATCAGAGATGGATAAAAATCAGAGAAAGAGGAAGGATTGATCCTTTCAGGAAAGGAGCAGGTATGAGCGCAAGATATGAGGCGGCAAGAGAGGCATATGCAAAGGTCGGAGTAGATACCGACCGGGCGATCGAGATCCTGAAAAAGGTGCCGGTCTCTCTCCACTGCTGGCAGGGAGACGACGTCCTTGGCTTTGATCAAAAGGGAAGGGGCCTGTCCGGCGGGATTCAGACGACCGGCAACTATCCAGGGAGGGCCAGAACTCCGGAGGAGCTCTTTGCGGATATTGAGGAAGTATTAAAGTTGACCCCCGGAACCAAGAAGATCAATGTGCACGCCAGCTATGCCGTTTTTGACGAGGAAAATCCCTGGGTAGACCGCGATCAGATTGAGCCCAGGCACTTTAAGAAATGGGTTGATTTCGCCAAGAAACACGGCATCGGCCTGGATTTTAATCCGACCTTTTTCAGCCATCCCATGGCCAAGGGCCTGACCCTTTCCTCGCCGGATGAGGAGATTCGCAGCTTCTGGATCGAGCACGGCAAGGCCTGCATTCGCATCTCCAATTATTTCGCTGAGGAGACCGGATTTCCCTGCACCATGAATATTTGGACCGGGGATGGTTTTAAGGATATTCCGGCGGATCGCATGGGGCCGAGAATGCGCTATAAGGACTCCATTGAGCAGATTCTCTCCGAACCCTTCGATTTCGCCAAGGTAAAGCCCTGTGTCGAGTCCAAGGTCTTCGGGATCGGCGTCGAGTCCTATACGGTCGGATCCGCTGAGTTCACTCTCTCCTTCGCGGCTTCTCATCCAAACAAGTGCATCCCGCTGATGGATAACGGACACTACCACCCGACAGAGGTGGTCAGCGACAAGATTCCGGCTCTGCTCTGCTTTTATCCTGAGTTCGCCCTCCACATTACCAGACCGGTTCGCTGGGATTCCGACCATGTGGTTCTCTTTGACGATGAGACCAAAGAGATGGCCAAGGAGATTGTGAGAAATGACGCCTTAGGACGCGTCAATATGGCTCTTGACTTCTTTGACGCTTCCATCAACCGGGTCAGCGCATGGACTGTGGGCTTCCGCAACTGGCAGAAGGCCCTCTTGAACGCGCTAGTCCTCCCCAGTGAATCTTTGAAGGCCTTGCAGGATCAGGAGAACTTCACCAAGCTCATGGTTGCCCAGGAGGAGATGAAGCTTTACGACTTTGGTGCTGTCTGGGAGGAGTACTGCAGACAGGAGAATGTAGTGGGCGATATGTCCTGGTTTGACGAGCTGGAAGGCTATGAGAGGGAAGTCCTGGCCAGGCGCCAGTGACGGCGGCTGAGAATTTGCGCGCAGGACACAGATTTTATTCTTGACAGTTGACCTCTGCAGGAGAACCGGGAGATAATGCACATATACGGAAGCTGTCGATGATCGTCAATCAGCGGCGCAAGCCCTTTTACAGATGGGCATTGCTCAGGCATAGATCACGCATAGATATAGATGAGAGCAACTGCTCTCGTACAGAGATGCCGACCAGACCGGGCATAGCGCACGCATAGGTGAGAGGAGAGATGGGATGAGGTTTTTAGACGCGAAGTTTGTCAATGGTTTTATCCATATGGGAGATGATGGATGGAAACAGGGCTGGCATGAGAGAAACGGCGGCAATCTGACCTACCGGGTCAAGCCCGAGGAGGTCGAGGAGATTCGGGAGGACTTAAGACCCCAGGCTTGGCAGCCCATCGGGACCAGCGTTCCCAAGCTGGGAGGAGAGTATTTCCTGGTAACCGGATCCGGCAAGTACCTGCGCAATCTGATCATCCATCCGCAGGATACCATGGCTATGATCGAGGTTGACGACAAGGGGGAGAATTACCGCCTTGTCTGGGGCCTGGAGAGCGGCGGAAGACCGACTTCCGAGCTCCCCTCTCACCTGATGAACCATGAGGTCAAAAAGGAACTGACAGGCGGCAGATATCGGGTGATTTACCACTGCCATCCGGCCAATACCATCGCTCTGACCTTTGTGCTCCCCCTGACATCTGAGGCATTTACCAGAGAACTCTGGGAGATGGCTACGGAATGTCCTGTAGTCTTCCCGGACGGAATCGGCGTTGTCCCCTGGATGGTTCCGGGCGGAAGAGAGATTGCCGTTGCGACCTCCAAGCTGATGGAGAAATATGATGTGGCAATCTGGGCCCATCATGGGATGTTCGCCGCTGGCGAGGATTTCGACGCTACCTTTGGCCTGATGCACACCGTAGAGAAGTCGGCGGAGATCCTGGTCAAGGTTTTATCCATGTCTCAAAAGAAGCGGCAGACGATTCAGCCGGATCAATTCCGTCAGCTGGCTAAGGATTTCGGCGTCGAGCTTCCGGAGCGCTTCCTCTATGAGAAGAAGTACGGAGATCTCTAATGATTCTGCGTGGTGATTAGCTGTGAGCAGGTTGGCACAACGAAGATTTGTACAGGATTTATTTTATGAATTTACAGGAGGTTACTATGGCAGACAGGATAGTACTCAATGGCGTTTCCTATCACGGAAAGGGCGCAATCAAAGAAATTGTCCCCGAGCTTCAGCGCGGCGGCTATCAGAAAATTTTTGTCACTTCGGATCCGGACCTGGTCAAGTTCGGAGTGACAGCCAAGGTGACAGATCTTCTTGAAGAGGCGGGGATTGCCTACAGTCTCTATGACGGGATTAAGCCCAACCCCACCATTCAGAATGTTCAGGAGGGAGTAAAGGCCTTTAGAGAAGCGAAAGCGGATGCCATTGTCGCCATCGGCGGAGGCTCCTCCATGGATACGGCCAAGGCAATCGGGGTGATTATCACGAATCCGGAGTTTGAGGATGTCCGCTCTCTGGAGGGCATTGCGCCCACGAAGAATCACGCTGTTCCAACCATCGCTGTTCCTACCACGGCAGGCACTGCCGCGGAAGTGACGATCAACTATGTCATCACTGATGTTGAGAAGCAGCGCAAGTTTGTCTGTGTCGATACCAATGATATTCCTGCAATCGCAGTCGTTGATCCGGAGATGATGTCATCTATGCCCAAAGGGCTGACGGCAGCCACCGGGATGGATGCTTTGACCCATGCCATTGAAGGTTATACCACGAAGGCAGCCTGGGAGATGACCGATATGTTCCACTTGGAGGCAATCAAGCTGATCGGCCAGAATCTGCGCGCTGCCGTCAATAATGATCCCAGGGGCCGGGAGGGCATGGCGATGGCGGAGTATATCGCCGGCATGGGATTCTCCAATGTAGGATTGGGGATCGATCATTCCATGGCTCACTGCCTGTCCGCGCATTACGATACCCCTCATGGTATGGCCTGCGCTCAGCTTCTTCCCCTGTCTATGGAGTACAACCGCGATTACACGGGGGAGAAGTACCGCGAGATCGCCCGCGTCATGGGCGTCGATGGTGTCGATTCCATGAGCCAGGAAGAGTACAGGGACGCGGCCATCGCCGCAGTCAGAAAGCTCTCGGAGGATGTGGGCATTCCACAGAAGAATGAGAGGATCCGGGAGGAGGATCTGGAAATTCTTGCCGCGGACGCTCTGGCGGATGCCTGCTGCCCCGGTAATCCCAGGGAGGCGACGAAAGAGGACGTCATCGCCATGTATCGTCAGCTCATGTAATTGAAGATCCATGCGTGAAAGAGCCGACTGTCGGTATTTCTCCGTAATTGCGCGGAGAAATATCGGCGGTCGGCTTTTTCTTCATGACTGTAGAATGCCCACGGCGCGTGTATTCCAAGGTTCATGAGATAGAAAGCTCGCAGATCGCGGATTGTGTTATTTCCGGATGTTTTTCTGCGGCCAGGGACTATGAAATTTCCTCTGCCGGCAGAGACTTATGAATCTCCTATTGACTTTAGCTTATCTATCGACATAAGCTATAAGCAATTTCAGGTCTGCAGGAACATCTGCAAAAGACGGGATGAGCGCGACAGAAGGAAGCTGAAATGTCGAAACGAAAACAAAATTTCCTGTACATTCACATTCAGAGATAGAATTCACAGAAGGAGGTATCCTGCCATGACGATCACTCAATTGCGCTATGCCATTGCCGTTTCAAATTCTTCATCTATGAACAAGGCATCCCGCCAGCTTTTTATATCACAGCCGTCCCTGTCTGCTTCCATCAAAGAGCTGGAGGAGGAGATCGGGATTGATCTCTTTCGCAGAACCAATCGGGGAATTCAGATCACGCCGGAGGGCAAGGAGTTCATCGGCTATGCCCGCCAGGTGGTAGAGCAGTACGAGCTCCTCCAATCCCGCTATGTGACCAAGGACCAGGTCAGAACCAGATTCTCGGTATCAACCCAGCACTATACCTTTGCGGTTCAGGCCTATGTGAATACGGTTCGGGAATTCGGCATGGACAAGTACGAGTTTGCCATCAATGAGACCAAGACGTCTGAGGTGATCGATGACGTGAAGAATTTTCGGTCGGAAATCGGAATTCTCTATCTGAACGAGTTCAACCGCAAAGTGCTGACCAAACTCTTTAAGGAAAATGATCTGGTATTCACCCCTCTGATGGACTGCCACATCTATGCTTATATGTCCAAGAACCACCCGCTGGCCCAAAGAGACAGCATCAAGCTCCAGGAACTGGATCCTTATCCCCTGCTCTCTTTCGATCAGGGCCAGTTTAATTCCTTCTATTTTTCGGAGGAGGTACTGTCTACCTATGATTATAAGCAGATCATTAAGTGCAACGACAGGGCTACCGTCTTAAATCTTATGGTGGGCCTGAACGGATACACCCTCTGCTCCGGGATTATCTGTGAGGATTTAAACGGCCGGGAGTACACAGCGGTCAGACTAAAGAGCAGCGAGATTATGCGGGTGGGCTACCTGACTCGCAAGGGGGTGGCCATCTCTCCCATGGGACAACGCTACGTAGAGGAGCTTAAGGCTTACAAGAATCAGGTGCTTGGCTGAGCTGAAAGCAGGTATCGGCGATTTGGAGATCAGACTTGCGCTTTTATTAAGAGACAGGTATTTGCCTGAGTCGGAAAAAGGTTGGGGAAGCCATAGAAGTATCCTATAGCAAGCTCCTGCTTTTTAGAATGGCCCGGAGATTGACTTTTTAAATAAATCTGCTAAGATATAAAACATAGTAATCATACTAATTTACTAGGAATATGGAGACGGACATGAATAAGAAGCAGAGAATGCAGAGCCTTTACAGATATACCTCCAGTTCATGTTGAACCCGATGATGTTGAGGAAGGGTTTGCGCAGCAGAATGAAGATTAAGAAGAACCGACACGGTCGGAGAACAGGAGATTATAATGAGCAAGGCATATGAGAGTATTACAGAATTGATTGGGAACACACCCCTTTTAAAGGCCAGCCGCTACAGCAGGGCAGCCGGCATCAGAGAAGGTGTCGTATACGCGAAGCTTGAGTACTTTAATCCGGCGGGTTCTGTCAAGGACCGCATTGCGGCTGCTATGATCAGGGAAGCTGAGGAAGAGGGGATTTTGAAAGCGGGTGCTACCATTATAGAACCCACTTCCGGCAATACCGGAATCGGCATTGCTTCGGTTGCGACCGCCAAGGGCTATCAGGCGGTTTTGACTTTACCCGATACGATGTCTGTCGAGAGGCGCAATCTGCTCAAAGCCTATGGAGCCAAGCTCGTTCTGACGGAAGGGTCCAGGGGGATGAAGGGAGCAATTGCCAAGGCAGAGGAACTGCAGAAGGAGATCGAGGGATCGGTTATCTTGGGCCAGTTTCAAAATCAGGCCAATCCCAGGGCTCACTACAAGACGACCGGACCTGAACTCTGGGAGCAGACAGAGGGTAAGATCGATGTCTTCATTGCGGGCGTTGGCACCGGCGGTACGCTGACCGGTGTTGGCAGATACTTAAAGGAGAGAAATCCCCAAGTCAGGGTCATCGCTGTTGAGCCCACCGGATCTCCTGTCCTATCCACAGGAAAGGCAGGGCCTCATAAGATCCAGGGAATTGGTGCCGGATTTATCCCTGAGACTTTGGATACGTCAATCTACGATGAGATTATTGCTGTGGAGAATGAGGATTCCTTCGAGGAGGGCCGGCGCTTTGCACAGACAGAGGGTGCTCTGGTAGGAATTTCTTCCGGCGCTGCTCTAAAGGCGGCTGTTGAGGTTGCCAATCGCCCTGCTTTCGCCGGTAAGACCATCGTCGCCCTGCTTCCTGACTCCGGTGACCGCTACCTGTCTACAGCACTGTTTGCCGAATGAGAAGAAGAGGAAGCGGCCGGTCAAAGGAGGCAGGATGAAGATTTCAACCAAGGGGCGCTACGCACTGCGCCTCATGCTGGATCTGGCGGCTTACAATACCGGAGAGCCGATCAGCATTAAGGATATTGCCCGAAGGCAGTCAATTTCAGAGAAGTATCTTGAGCAGATTATTTCTGTCCTGAATCGAGCAGGCTATGTGCGCAGCATTCGCGGCGCTGGCGGAGGTTATCTGCTGACGAGAGAACCAAAAGAATATACGGTTGGCATGATTTTTCGTCTGACTGAGGGCAGCCTGGCTCCGGTTGAGGGATTGGATGACGGCGCACCTGATCTTGCTGATCATCCGGAACTGGTGACCTATCAGGTCTACCAGCAGATCTATGAAGCTGTCAATCGGGTGGTAGATCATATCACGCTGGCGGACCTGGTAGACCGTCAGCGCCAGCTGGCTGACAATTACGTGATTTGATATCCTTTTTGATATTCGCCCTTCCGATGACTTTCTGCCAAAGCGGATGTGTTTGAAATATAAGGATTTGCCAAACGGAAAAGACAGCGAAACTGCAAAAGACACGCAAAAATCCTCAGTGATTTATGAGAGAAAAAGGAGGATCACAGATGACAGCACCCAAGGAATTAAGGGACCGAAATTTGAAATTTGAGACCCTGGCTCTTCACGCGGGACAGGAGAAGGCGGATCCAACGACGGATTCCAGAGCAGTCCCTATTTACCAGACGACTTCGTTTGTATTTGATAACTGTGATGACGCGGAGGCCAGATTTGCCCTCAAGGCCGCCGGCAATATCTACGGTCGGCTGACCAACCCGACAGAAGATGTTTTTGAGCAGAGAATGGCAGCTCTGGAGGGCGGCGTGGCGGCCCTGGCCGTTGCGTCCGGCGCGGCGGCAGTCACCTATGCCTTTAAGGCGGTTGCCAAGGCTGGGGATCATCTGGTATCTGCCAACAATATTTATGGAGGAACCGCTAATTTCTTAGAGCACACCTTTGAGGATTTCGGGGTAAAGACGACATTTGTAAACCCAGGGGATTTGGAGGAGGCAGAGGTTGCCATTGCGGACAATACCAAGGCTCTCTATATTGAGACTCTGGGCAATCCTTCCGGCGAGGTGGTCGATATCGAGGCTTGGGCCAAACTGGCTCATAAACACGGGCTGCCCCTGATTGTGGACAATACCTTCGGAACGCCCTGCCTGATTCGCCCCATTGCGTACGGAGCAGACATTGTCGTTCACTCAGCGACGAAGTTCATCGGGGGCCATGGAACGACCCTTGGAGGGGTGATTGTCGACGCCGGGACGTTTGATTATAACTCTGGCAGATGGCCCTGGCTCTCAGAACCCAATGACTCTTATCACGGGCTGGTTTTCGCCAGGGATACGGCTCCTGCAGTCATCGCAACATACATTCGGGCAATCCTCCTTCGTGATGAGGGCGGCTGTATCAGCCCGGTTTCTTCCTGGATTCTCCTGCAGGGTCTTGAGACACTTTCTCTTCGCGTTGAACGTCAGACCCAAAATGCCCTTAAGGTTGTTGCGTTCTTAAAGAACCGACCCGAAGTGGAGTATATCAGCCACCCGTCGGTGTCTGAGGATCCTGTTCAGCAGGCTCTCTACCGAAAGTATCTGCCTAAGGGAGGTTCTTCTATCTTTACCTTTGATATCAAAGGAAGCGAGAAGAAGACCAGGGATTGGATTGATAATCTGAAGCTCTTTTCCCTGTTGGCCAATGTGGCTGATGTCAAATCTCTGGTTGTACATCCCGCTTCTACGACTCACTCCGAGAGCTCAAGAGAGGAGCTGGCCAAGATTGGAATCAGAGGGAATACGGTTCGTCTGTCCATCGGAACTGAGAATATCGATGATATCATTGAGGATCTGACCGAGGCGTTCGAGGCGGTTCGGGAATGACTGCTGATCAAACGAGGCTTTTATGAATTCCATCATCCAATATTTTCAAACGCAGTCCGCTGACTATCTTGGGATGCTGGTCAGTCATATCTACATCAGTGTCCTCGCGGCGCTGATCGCATTTGCTGTCGCATTCCCTCTTGGAATTCTGGTATCCAGGAGTCCTGTGGGAAGAGCTCTGGCTGAGCATCTCTTTGGCTTGATTCGCATTGTCCCGAGCCTTGCCATTCTTATGCTTGCCCTGCCCATCCTGGGAACCGGGGTCAAGACGGCTCTGGTGGCCCTGGTGGCTCTGGCCATTCCCCCCATTCTGGTCAACACAAGTTCAGGGATCAATGCGGTGCCTGTCGCAATCATCGAGGCAGCAGTCGGCATGGGGATGAGCCCGAAGCAGGTTTTCGGACAGGTGACACTGCCCCTGGCCTTCCCCTATATTTTCGCCGGCTTTCGGACTGCCTTCGTCGAGGTGGTTGCCTCTGCGACTCTGGCGGCTTATATCGGGGGCGGCGGATTTGGCAAGATCATTGTGACCGGCTTGGGACTTCTCAGAACGGATTATCTCTTGATCGGCGGTATTTCTGTCGCTGTTCTCTCTTTGACCAGCGGAGCTCTTTTAGATGTCCTTTATCGAAGCAGGACAGCTTATATGCGAGTGAAAGAGCCAAAAAGGCAGACAAGAACAGGGGAAAATAAGAACTGAGAAAAGAATGCCGGATGCATACGGGGATCTGTGTTCCATTTTGATTTCAGAAAATGACATGCGAAGTTAAGTTGCAAAAGCAGAAGATATACCAGGAAAGCAGGATAGATACACTATGAAGAAAATTTTCTCGTTGATTTTAATCGCGACAACCGTTCTGACAGTTTTCGTCGCCTGTGGGGCTAAGTCAGCCGACAGATCAGGATCTGTCGTTCGAATCGGATCCAAGGGTTTTACCGAGAATGAAATTGTGGCGGAGGTCTACGCCCTTGCTCTGGAAGATGCGGGGCTTAAGGTAGAGCGCACACCTGATTTGGGGAGTTCAATTATCCACCAGTCCCTGACTACCGGAGATATTGATCTCTATCCGGAGTACACAGGAACCGGTCTGATTTCTGTCTTGAAAGAAGAGCCTAAGACCAGTGCCGATGAAGTCTACCGGGAAGTAAAAAAGCAGTATGAGGATAAGTTCAAGATCAGCTGGCTTGATTATTCTCCCGCCAGTGACGGTCAGGGCATTGTCATTACCAGAGCGGCCTCAGATCAGTATGGGATTAAAACCATTTCTGATCTGCAGAAAAATGCCGATAAGATTCGCTTTGCCTCGCAGGGAGAATTTGATCAGAGGTCGGATGGCATCCCGGGGTTGACCGCCAAGTATGGAGAATTTCACTGGAAGTCTACGAACGTCTATGATAATGCCCTCAAGTATCAGGTGCTGGACCAGAATCAGGCAGATGCGGCGCCGGCTTATACAACGGAGGGACAGTTGTCTGATACGGGCAAGTACCTGCTGTTGGAAGACGATAAACAGGCATGGCCGCCCTATAATCTGGCTCCCCTTGTCCGTGATGAAATCCTTCAGAAAAATCCGAAAATTGCCGAGGTTCTAAACAAGATCAGTCCGAAGATCACTACGGAGAACATTACCAAGGCCAATGCGGAGGTTGATTTGAAGGGCAAAGAGTACAAAGATGTAGCGAAGGAATTGTATGAGAGCATTAAGTGAGAGAGAAGAGAAGATTTGCCGGCGCTTTGATTACCCTGAGAATGCGGCCTACCTCATAGATTTCTTCTTTGATGACAGACAGCAGGAACTGATTTTGAATGCGCCGGATACGTTCACCGAGGCGGATTATGAGCCGGGATTTGTGCAGCAGTGCTACAGAGGAGGTCTTGTTTCCTATGTTGATTATGACAGGGGGATCTTTCAGCTATCCAATTTCTACAATATGTTTGATGTTTTCGTCTGTACCCATCAGGAAAAGTATCATCATTTGACCCGTCATGAGAAAGGAATGCTGGATACCTGGTATTTTGACCGCTATTATGACAGCCTGGAGGGGGAGATCCCCACACCGGATCGTATCCTTTCTTTAAAAGATACGCTGAAGTTCATCGATTCGCATGAGGGAACCATTTACTTAAATCCCTGTGACTGCCGGTCTTTGACGGGCGACTGCGGACACAGTCTGTCCACTTGCCTCTCTTTCAGGGGAGGAGTCAACAGTTTTGCGGATCGAGGCATTTCAAAGGTTCTGACCAAAGAGGAGGCCAGACAGATGGTCATAGCAGCAGACAGGGAAGGATTGATGCATACGGTCAATCCATCCGGGGTCTGCAACTGCTGCTCAGACTGCTGCTATCTCTTCCGCAGCCAGAAGCGGAGAGGGTCTCTGGGGGTCTGGCCGACTACCCAAACCGTCATTGAACTTCATGCAGACAAATGTATCGGCTGCGGCAAATGTGAGCGCAGATGTCATTTCTCGGTCTTTACCATGAACAGGGAAATCCGGAAAGTGTCTGCGGACATATCCACCTGTGTGGGCTGTGGGATCTGCCAGACCCAGTGCCCATCCGGAGCTCTTACGCTTGTACCGCGGAGATGACAAAGCGAATTTATGGGATATGGCTCTGTCGGAAGCCTTGTTCTGATATCGCCAAAACGGCCTGCAGACGGGGAATCACTTCTTTGGACAGGCGATCTGTATTGCTGTGGGAGAGAATGAACGACAGGAGATAGACGCATGTATTCAGTCACGTTTGAACATGTCAATAAGCGCTTTTTGGGGGCCAATGATCAGGCTTTGGATGATGTCACGATTCAGATTGAAGAGGGGGAGTTCGTCACGATATTGGGTTCCTCCGGCTGTGGCAAGACAACTTTGATCAAGATGGTTAATCGTCTTTTAGAGGTTGATTCCGGCAAGATTACAGTGATGGGAGAGGATATTCGAAGTCAGGATCCAGTCAGTCTGCGCCGCAGGATCGGCTACGTCATCCAGCAGGTTGGTCTCTTTCCTCACATGACGATTGAGGAGAATATCAAAGTCCTTCCAAAACTCCTGGGCTGGGACAGGGGAAAAATGGATGCTGGGGTTGATCAGATGCTCTCTTTGGTCGCTCTGGATCCGGAGGAGTTTAAGAAGCGTTATCCGGCTCAGCTGTCCGGCGGACAGCAGCAGAGAGTCGGTCTGGCAAGAGCCCTGGTCACGAATCCCGGGCTCATGCTTTTGGATGAGCCTTTCGGGGCTATTGACGCCATTAACCGGGAGAGCCTGCAGAACGAACTGAAGCGGATTCATGCCGGATCCAGGGCTACCTATCTCTTTGTGACCCATGATATCAGAGAGGCTCTCAAGCTGGGAAGCAAGGTCCTGATTATGAATCAGGGAAGGGTAATTCAGTACGACAGTCCTCGGCAGGTTTTAGATAATCCGGCTGATGATTTTGTTTGCTCGCTCCTGGCAACCTTACGGAACGGACGCGATACGTTGACAGATGGAGAGGGGATCTGATGAGTTATTTTATTGAGCACATAGACCTCTTTTCCAATGCCTTTTTCCAGCATCTGCAGATTGTCGTCCTGACTCTGCTTATTTCCATTGTCCTGGCCGGCTTGATCTGTCTGGTTTTGCTGAAGTTTCCAAGGGTCAGCAATATCTGCATTCAGATTTTTTCTGCGATTTATTCCATTCCCTCTCTGGCTCTTTTTGCCATTCTGATTCCCCTGACGGGATTGGGAAGGGGAACTGCCATTCTGGTTCTGGTTCTCTATAACCAGTATCTGCTGGTCAGGAATATTATGACTGGAATGACCCAAGTGGATCCGGCAATTTTAGAGGCGGCGACCGGCATGGGGATGACGCATCTGCAGATTGTCCGCAGGGTTCAGATCCCCCTTGCAGCTCCTATGATTGTCGCAGGTATCAAGCTGGCCATCGTATCTACCACAGGGATTGCCACCATTGCGGCTACGATCAATGCCGGCGGACTGGGAAGCCTGCTCTTTTCCGGGATGCGAACCATGAACGTGCCTAAGATTGCCTTTGCGACCATCCTGTGTATGCTCATTGCAGAACTTGCCAATGTACTTTTAGGAGCTGTGGAGAAACGGTTGAAGAGGGGGCCGCTGGTATCTTGAGACAGAAGAAGTAGGAGAGAGGAATGTATGGCATATCAGGCATTTTCTGATCAGACTCTTGGCTTTGCCACGAAACAACTGCATGCGGGCTATGATCCCGCTGAACACAACCGGTCTAAGGCAGTTCCCATCTATCAGACCGCCGTCTTTGAACTGGGTGATTACGACCG
Organism: Lachnospiraceae bacterium AF51-6-b8A; assembly: GCA_027682585.1. Taxonomy (GTDB): domain Bacteria; phylum Bacillota; class Clostridia; order Lachnospirales; family Lachnospiraceae; genus Shuttleworthia. The sequence goes on from JAQCZH010000001.1 coordinate 526,765, forward strand.
ATGTGTCCGTCTTTTTTCATACGAGGAGGAGGGACATTCATATGTCCGCTTTTCAAATCCGACCAATGATGTTCTGGAAAAGCGTCTGGCCTCTCTGGAAGGAGGCGCGGCAGCGGTGACATTTGCATCCGGCATGGCGGCGATCTCATCTGCAATTCTGAATCTGGTGCGGAAAGGCGATGAAATAATTACCGTTCACACCCTCTATGGCGGCTCTACCACCCTCTTCAATGGCATTCTTAAAGATTATGGGGTGACCACTCGTTTTGTAGAGGATGAAAATGATATCGAGTCATATCGTCAGCTGATCTGCGACAGAACCAGACTGATCTATATCGAATCTCTGGGCAATCCCGGCATTAATATCATTGATATGCGCGCAGTGGCGGATCTGGCCCACGCCTATGGCATTCCCCTGGTGGTGGATAACACCTTCTGTACCCCTTATCTTCTGCGGCCTTTTGACTGGGGCGCGGATATTGTCTGTTATTCTGCTACCAAATATCTGTCCGGACACGGCACCGTGATTGCGGGGATGGTCGTGGAGAAGGGAAATTTTAATTGGAGAAATGGCCGCTTTCCTCAGTTTGAGGATTTTTACAGGGATCATCTGACGAGTATCGGGAAGAAGACGCTGGATGAGCAGATGTTTAGCAAGCGTCTTCGCATGCGTTATCTGACAGACCTGGGCGGTCATATGCCGCCGCAGACAGCATTCTATGTTCTGCAGGGCATGGAAACACTCTCACTGCGCATGGAGCGTCATACCTGCAATGCTCAGAAAATCGCCGAATTTCTGGAGGATCATCCGGCTGTCAGAGAAGTCAACTATCCGGGGCTTGTCGGTAACCGCTACCATGCACTGGCTTTGAAATACTTTCCCAAAGGCCCCGGCGCTATGATGTCCATCCGTCTGGCTGGTGGTTTTAAAGCAGCCATGCGGGTTCTCAAAAGGGTCAGAATCTGGGATTACATGGTCAATGTCGGTGATGCCAAGTCTTTGATCGTGCACTCCGCCTCTTCGACACACTTCGGACATTCGAAGGAGGAAAATGCCAAAGCAGGGGTTTTTGATGACACTCTGCGTCTGTCAGTTGGAATCGAGGATGCAAAGGATTTGATTGCGGATCTGGATCAGGCACTGGCAGAGGGAAGCTGACCGCAAGATATGCAAGAAGCAGGTCAATTTATCTAATGAGATGATTTGGATCATATTCTATAATGGGACTGTCGGGTGAACCGGCAGTTTTTTGTTCATGACAATGGAATGCTCGCGGAGCGTTTATTCCATTGTCTGGTGCCGGGTGTTAATAGGGTGTGTGTTTGACAGCCTGTGGCTGCGGGACCATCGCCAGACAGGTATACTGCGGTATTTGTCAATGATACGCTTTGATGCACTCGTTTTGCCGGAAAATGAGGAGGAGAGTATGAGAAAACATCAGTCTTTTGACCTTTTGACACTGGGGGAGATCATGCTGCGTCTGACCCCGGCCTTTAACGAGCGGCTCAATGGGGGGGAATTTATGCTGCGTACGGCCGGCGGTGCAGAGATGAATGTGGCGGCGGGGGTTGCTATGCTGGGACTGCGAACGGGGGTGATTTCCAAGCTTCCTGCCAATGATCTGGGGGACTTCATTAAGAATCGGGTTCGCCAAAATGGAGTCAGCGATGATTTCTTGGTCTATGATCACAGAAAAAATGCCCGTCTGGGCGTCTACTATTATGAGTATGGCGCCTATCCCAGAAAGCCGCGTATTGTCTACGACCGCATGAATACTTCCTTCCAGACCTTAAACATTGGGGAACTGGATCCGGTCATCTACAGTTCTGCCCGCTGCTTTCACGTCTCGGGGATTACACTGGCCCTGGGAGAGCAGATCAGAGCCAATGCCATTGAGATGATCAAACGCTTTAAAAAGGAGGGTGCACTTATTTCCTTTGACGTTAACTTTCGGGGAAATCTCTGGAGCGGCCAGGAGGCCAGAGCCTGCATTGAGCAGATCCTTCCCTATGTGGATATCTTCTTCTGCTCCGATTCCACAGCGCGCCTGACCTTCGGCAAGAAGGGGGATGTCAAAGAGATCATGAAATCTTTCACACGCGAGTATCCCATTCGCCTTGTCGCCTCTACTGAGCGTGTCGTCTTATCGCCCAAGCTGCACAATTTCGGCTCCAAGATCTATGCGGCGGATACAGACACGTTCTATGAGGAAGCTCCCTATGATCATATTGACGTCGTGGATCGGATCGGCTCCGGGGACGCCTATTTATCCGGTGTTCTCTATGGCCTTCTGGCGAATCCGGGGGATTATCAGAAAGCTCTGGAGTACGGCAACGCCACAGGTTCTTTTAAGAATACGGTGCCCGGAGATTTGATGAATACGGATCTGACGGAGATCCAGGGGATTATCCGGGATCATAAGGCGGCGGGAGCCGTTTCCGAGATGGATCGATAGTTGCGGCAGGAAGAGGGATATTATAAGATAATAGCTGAAGTTTACGATTCCTTTCAGGGACTGTCTCTGCGCATATAAGGGAATACGGGCGGACAGGAGATTTTCATGGAAAAACGCAACGGCAGCGATGATCTGATCAGTGCAGGACAGGATATTCTGGATTCTGTCAACTACGCACTGAAGAGCGGAGATTATTCTAAGCTGACATCCGATATCACTAAGACAGTCAACCAGGCGACCAGGCAGGTGGCGTCTTCTGTGTCTGCTTCCATGCAGGAGGCCGCTGGGCAGAGAGGACAGACTTCCGGTGCCTCCCGGGTTTTTGGCAACAGTGATTTCCGGACAGAGGTTAATCGGGTCTTTGGAGGTGTGTCCGACCGGAGAAATAATTTTCTTGCCCGTGATGTGTCACAGATGACAGGCCTTGGAAAACAGATCTTCGGCTGGTCAGGATTTGGACTTTTTGTCCTTTTGAGCATTGGCTGCTTCGCGCTCATGCTTATTCCAGCCGTCCGCATAGCGGGTGTGATGAGTGGACTTGGCTTTGCCGCCGCCGCTGCTGCCTTCTGCCGTCTGGCCCTGTTGGGAGCTAAGGACCATAAGCTGGCGGATACTTATCGTCGTTATGGAAATCTGATTCAGGACAAGGAAGTGATCAGTATTCGTGATCTTGCGCATCTGGCAGGACAGACACCAGAAGAGGTCAAAGCTAATTTAAGGCGGATGCAGGAGAACGGATATCTGCCTCTGGTTCATTTTGATCGGGATATGTCCACGATTATTCTGACGGATCAGGCTTACCAGCAGTATTTGGACTGGGAGAAGGAGCGTGATCGAAGGAGAGAGCAGGAGGCAAACATGTCTCCGGCCGAACGGGAGATCCTTGAACTGACACAGGAGGGGGAGAAGTATATCAGGGAGGTTCGGGCTGCCAATGACCGGATCCCGGATCACGCCATGACGGCTAAGTTAGACCGGCTGGAACAGATTATGCGAAACATCTTTGAAAATGTGAAGAAGCATCCCGAGTCCGCCAGAGATATCCGCCGCATGATTGACTTCTACCTGCCGACCATTCAGAAACTTCTCGATGCCTATATAGAACTGGATTCCCAGTCCGGCCACTTGGACAATGTCAAGCGAACCAAGGCTCAGATTGAAGACTCCATGGATATCATTAATGACGCGTTTGAGAAGCTCCTGAATGATCTCTTCCAGAATGTCCTGTTTGATGTCAGCTCCGACATCTCTGTTATGGAGACGATGATGAGACAGGATGGTCTGTCAGGTAAGAGCATTCGCGACTATGAGAGCGGACTGAGCTTCGGTTCCGGCGCGACAGCAAGTGCGGCAGGCCCCGGACAGAGGCAGACGGCTGCCGCAGAAGCTCCCTTTGGAGATCGGGACTATGCGTCGGCTCTGGCAGCTTCCGCTCAAAAAGAAGAGAATTAGATAAGAAATATCAATGTTGGATACGCACAATGAAATATTCGCAAAGCTAATATTTTATTGTTATCAGTGAGATGTTTTTAGGATAAAAGAAGAGGAGAAAAAGATGGCAGAATTGGAATTCAATCAGACCAATCCGCAGGGGGCAGCGACGGCAGGACAGAATCAGATGGCAGAGCCTGCAGCAGCTGTCCAGCAGGCTCAGGCGAAGGCTCAGCAGGAGGCATCTGGGGCACAGGAGCAGAGTTTTACGCAGCAGGCGGTGCCCCAGGCGGCTGCCTTAAGCTTCGGTGCCCCCGCAGCAGCGCAGGTCTCGGTAGCAGCGGATCCCGCAGAGGCTCAGATGGATGATTCGATTTTAAGCCCTCAGGAGAAAGCACAGGCAGAGGCATTCGCAGATAAAATCGATCTTACAGATTCCAACGGAATCTTGAGTTATGGAGCCGGAACGCAGCAGAAGATGGCTTCCTTTTCCGAGCAGACCCTGAATTCTGTTCGCAATAAGGATATGGGCGAAGTCGGGGATATGATCACCAACCTGATCGGGGAACTGAAGAACTTTGATGCGAACGAGCAGGAGAAAGGGCTTTTTGGTATTTTCCATAAGGCGCAGAACCGGATCGAGACGCTTCGCACCAGGTACTCCAAGGTAGAGACCAATGTAGGGACGATTACAAGGGAGCTGGAGAAGCATCAGCAGACCCTGCTCAAGGATATCGCCATGCTGGATCAGATGTATGTGATGAATCTGGATTACTATAAGGAACTGACCATGTATATTATCGCCGGCAAAAAGCGCCTGGCTGATGTGCGAAGCGGTCAGCTCAAGGAACTGGAGGCAAAGGCGGCGCAGACTGGTTCCGCTGAGGACGCACAGGCTGCTAAAGATCTGGCAGCTCAATGCGATCGCTTTGAGAAGAAGCTTTATGATCTGGAACTGACCAGAACGATCTCCGTACAGACGGGGCCTCAGATTCGCATGGTGCAGTCTTCCGATACCATGATGGCGGAGAAAATTCAGACTACCATTGTCAATACCATTCCTCTCTGGAAGAACCAGATGGTCATTGCCCTGGGCGTTGAGCATGCGACGCAGGCGGCTAAGGCTCAGAGAGAGGTTACAGATATGACCAATGAGCTGCTGCGCAAAAATGCAGATAAGCTCAAGACGGCTACGATTGAGGCAGCCAGGGAGTCTGAGCGCGGCATTGTGGATATTGAGACTCTCCAGCACACCAATAACCAGCTGATCTCTACCCTGGATGAGGTAATGCAGATCCAGAAGGATGGCAAGGCCAAGAGGGCTGATGCCGAGAAACAGCTGATCGGTATTGAGAATCAGCTCAAGGAGAAGCTGCTTCAGGCGGCGCATAACTGATCTGTTTCCAGTTTTTTGATGAATTGGCGGGGCTTGGTCGATATGCTCCAGATCAAAAAAGAGCATATATATAACAGACAAAAGGTACTGTGAAAAACAGTCTCAACGTAAAAGAGAGACCTCTCAAGTCACTTGTCCCAGGATATAAAAAGAGGAGCTGTGAAGAAATGCGTTTTCATTTCTTCACAGCTCCTCTTAGTAGTGCGGGCTTATAAATCGCGTCCTGATCCAACTGTTTGGAGGTGGAGGCAATTTTGCAGTGATCAATCCTGTCCCTGGAAGCCATCAAGCTTCGTGGTGCAGTATCCGCAGCGGGTTGCACCGATGGGAATCATGCGCTTGCAGTAGGGGCATTCCTTCTCAGTCGGTTCAACGGAGACTTCCTTCCTGGGTTTTGCAGAGATATTCTTTGTCTTGGCAACGGCCCTGATCATGATAAAGAGAACCAGGGCGATGATGAGAAAGTTGATGACGGCGGAGATAAAGTTGCCATAAGTCAGTTGGGCGCCGGCTACTTTGACAGAGAGCTTGCTCAAGTCGTCACCGGTGAAGAGTGCGATGAAAGGGTTTAAGATATCCTTGACCAGAGAATCAATAATGGCCTTGAAGGCGGCGCCGATGATGACGCCGATGGCCATATCCATGACATTGCCCTGGGCGATAAACTCTTTGAAGTCAGATAGAAATTGTTTCATGAGAACTCCTTTTCTGTAAAATCTGTGCCCGCATTCTGCGGACAAAACGATAGATGATTCACCACAATCGAATGTTCCTTCTGCGCGCATACGATTGTTTCATTATTATAACGGTGAACCAGGAAAATACCCAGCCTTTTTTGCATATCAGCGCTGGAGTTTTCGAAACTTTTCTTCTGGTATTTATTCTTAGCGTCTTTCCCCCAAACTTATTTTGACAGCTTCCCCTGTTTGCTGATTCAGAGTCAGAAACGGCCGAAAAGGACGGAAGAGAAAAATATAAATATCCCATAAATGACATATATTAGCGGGTATCCTTGAAGCGTATAAAAGAAGAATGCAGGAAAAAAGTTCCTGTGTTCCGGTCAATGTGCGTGGAGACAGGAGAATGCTATGAAGGGATATTATACCAGCGAGGGCTATATGGGGTATGTCTCGGATTGTTACATGCTTTTTTCCAGTGAGAATGATTATCAGGATTACTGGGAGGACGCCGGCCAGATCGTCTGACAGAGTTGATAAAGTCACTTGACAGAGTTGGCGCTGATTGCAGGAGATGAGGCTTGGTGGCATAATAGGAGCAGTATTGTTTGCAGACAAGAGGTATCTTATGACAGAGCAGAGCAAGCTTCTTCTCATTGACGGGCACAGTATTTTAAACCGGGCTTTTTATGGGCTGCCAGATCTGACTAATGCCAGGGGACAACATACGAATGCAGTCTATGGATTTTTGAATATTCTGTTTAAGACAATCGAGGAGGAGAAGCCGGATCACCTGACGGTGGCATTTGATCTGTCGGCCCCTACCTTTCGTCATCGAATGTTTGCCGATTATAAGGGGACCCGAAAGCCGATGGCAGCGGAGTTAAGGGAGCAGGTTCCCATGGTAAAGGAGATGCTCGCCGCCATGGGAATTTATGTGGTGACCAAGGAGGGCTTAGAGGCTGATGATCTGCTCGGAACGATGTCCAGAATCGGGGAGCAGGCTGGGATGGATGTGACAATTCTGTCCGGGGACCGTGATCTGCTGCAGTTAGCCACGGACAGGGTCAAGATCGTAATTCCAAAGACCAGGAAGACGGGTACGGAAATTGAGACCTATTATGCCAAAGATGTCAGGGAAACCTACCGGGTCAGCCCGATTGAATTCATTGACGTGAAGGCTCTCTGGGGAGATACGGCGGATAACATCCCCGGAGTTCCCGGCATCGGAGAGAAGACAGCGATCAATATCATTGCAGCCTATGGATCCATTGAGGCTGCTTACGAGCATGCTGAGGAACTGAAACCGCCCAGAGCTTCTAAGAATATTGTGGAGTTCTGGGATCAGGCCAGGCTCAGCAAGACGTTGGCAACGATTGATGTGCATGCCGAAATTTCTTATGATCTCTCCTCAGCCAAAATGAGCAGGATATTCACGGAAGACGCTTACCGCCTCTGCAAGGACTGGGGATTTAAAAATATTCTTTCTCGCTTTGACGCGGGAACGGTTGACAGGGAAGAGAACGAGCTGTCCAGTCATTTTGTCAGCTTGCCGTCCAGAACGGCTTTTGGGGAATTGATTGATAAGGCCAGACATAGCCGAGAGACATGGATTGGGATCGGTCTGTTTCTGAAAGATCATTCAGCTGCCAGGGCGGGGCAGATCCGGGCACTTGCGATCTCATTTGGGGAGAAGGCTTTCTATGCGTTGGCGAATGCAGAGACTGAGCAGTTAAGCCTGCCAGGTCTTGCAGATGCTGACAGCGCTGAAGATGCGATTCGCCCCATGGATTTGAGGCGCGGACTGCAGGCTTTGGCAGATGCGGGGAAGGGACTGGCCTTCTTGGATCTGAAAGCGGCTCTGTCGCAGGTGCACTTCTCTGACCGGAAGAAGTCTTTTGATCTGCAAGTGGCCGCCTATCTCTTAGATCCGCTGTCTTCTTCCTATCCGACAGAAGATATTGCAAGAGACCAACTTGCCTTAAGTATCCCCTCATATGCCGAGCTTTTTGGAAAGAAGAAGGCTGATCGGATCTGGGAGGATCCCGAGGAGACAGAGCATTGTATGCATTATGCCTGCTATCAGGCCTATGTTGCCTCCAAGGCACCCCAAAAGCTTTTAGAATGCCTGGAGGAACAAAAGATGCGGGCTCTGTATGAAGATATTGAGCTCCCTTTGGTCTACACGCTCTATGATATGGAGACGGCAGGAATCGCAATTGAGAAAGAGGCTCTTAAGATATACGGAGATCACCTGGCAGGCCGCATTGATGAACTGGAGGAGGGCATTTACCGGGAGGCAGGAGAGACCTTTAATATCAATTCGCCCAAACAGTTGGGAGAGATACTTTTTGGACAGCTGGGACTGCCCGGCGCAAGGAAGACCAAGACGGGATATTCCACCGCCGCAGAAATTTTAGATCATCTGGCTGCTGATTTTCAGATTGTAAGAGATGTTCTTGAGTACCGCCAGCTGACTAAGCTCAAGTTCACCTATGTGGATGGACTGGCCAAAGTAATTGCGGACGATGGCCGTATTCACAGCTCTTTTCAGCAGACCGTAACGGCGACCGGCCGTCTTTCTTCGACGGAACCCAATCTGCAGAATATCCCCATACGAATGGAGCTTGGCAAGGAGATCCGTCGGGTTTTTCCTGCCAGAGAGGGCTGTGTCTTTGTAGATGCCGATTACTCGCAGATTGAACTTCGGGTACTGGCTCATTTATCCGGAGATCCCAATCTGATTGAGGCTTATCGGGATGGAAAAGATATTCACCGGGCCACGGCGTCTTTGGTTTTCCACACCCCCTTTGCGGAGGTCACGGATCGGCAGAGGTCTAATGCCAAGGCGGTCAATTTCGGAATTGTCTATGGAATCTCGGCCTTCGGTCTGGCCAAGGATCTGGGGATTTCCAGGGGAGAAGCCCAGGAATATATTGACGGTTATTTTGCCGCTTATCCGAAACTGCATGCGTATCTGAATGAACTGGTGGAATTCGCGAAGAGGGAGGGCTATGCGATCACCCTTTTTGGGAGACGAAGAGCTGTTCCGGAACTGAAGAATTCCAATTTTATGCAGCGGCAGTTTGGGGAGCGCGTTGCTATGAATGCCCCTATTCAGGGGACGGCGGCGGATATTATCAAGATTGCTATGGTTCGAGTTCACGATCGCCTTGAGAGAGAAGGATTTAAGTCCCGCCTGATTCTGACGGTTCATGATGAACTTCTGGTTGAGGCGCCTGAACAGGAAGAGAAACAGGTCAGGGAGATTCTGTCCCAGGAGATGAAGGGGGCCGCTGAACTTGCTGTTGAACTGGAAATTGACACCCACAGTGGAAGAAACTGGTATGAGGCTAAGTGAATATTCGCGGGAAGTCAGTGGACTTTTTCTGAACACAATGGATCTTGTCGATGCCGCCAGGACCAAGACAGATGATATACTGGGAGTGCTTTAGATTGAAAGTGATTGGAGTGACCGGCGGTGTCGGCTCTGGGAAGAGTCAGATTCTGGCCTATATGGAGAAGAAATACAGGGCTTATGTCGTACGAACGGATGAACTGGCCCAGGAACTGATGCAGCCGGGGACAGATCTGTATGGGAAACTGCAAAAGCTCTTTCGCGGGCAGAAAGTTTTTGACTCGGATGGAAGATTGATACGGGCGAAAGCGGCGGAGTTGATTTTTGCGGATTCTGCTCTGCGCATGCAGATGAATGATCTGGTTCATCCGGCGGTCAAGGCAGAGGTGACTCGACAGATCGCCGATCGGCGGAAAGAGGGAGCGTGTTCCTACTTTGTAGTGGAGGCGGCGCTTCTCATTGAGGATGGCTACAAGAAGATCTGTGATGAACTCTGGTATATTTATACGGATGAGAAACATCGCAGAAAGAGGCTGAGAGAATCGCGCAGTTACAGCGATGAGAAGATCGACGCGATTTTTGCCTCGCAATTGTCTGAGGAGGTTTTCCGCAGAAACTGCACATATGTAATTGACAACAGTGGAAGTGTGGAGGAAGCCTATCGGCAGATTCGGAGTATTTTAGGCAATGGAATTATTTAGTGTAACAAGTGGCAGCAGCGGTAATTGTGTATGTGTCGGAACGGATCAGAGCCACGTAATGATAGATGCCGGAATCAGCGCCAAGCGGATAGAGGAGGGGCTTAACTCTTTTGATATGACCAGTTCTGATATGGATGCGATCCTGGTGACGCATGAGCACTCTGATCATATCAGTGGACTGGGGGTTCTGGCCCGAAGATATCATCTGCCTATTTATGCCACAAGGGCAACCATTGATGCCATTGCCCAAAAGCGGAATCTTGGGACGATTGATTCCTCGCTCTATCATGTGATTCAGCCGGATCAGACATTTATAATCGGAGATATGGAGATTTGCCCTATGCATATTTCTCATGATGCGGCGGATCCTGTAGCTTATACCATGCGGCAGAGGACAGGGGATGGGGATAAGAAGATCGCTGTCTGTACTGATCTTGGCGCTTATGATGACTATACGATTGATCGGCTTAAGGGAATGGATGCCATGCTTCTGGAGGCAAATCACGATGTGAAAATGCTGGAGGTTGGCCCCTATCCCTATCCCCTCAAACAGCGAATCCTGGGATCCAGAGGGCATCTGTCCAACGAGTCTTCGGGCCAGCTTCTGGGGAGGCTTCTGCATGACAAGATCAAACATATTCTGCTGGGGCATCTCTCGCATGAGAACAACCTGGAAGAACTGGCCTATGAGACGGTTCGCCTGGAGGTGACGCTGGGGGACAATCCCTATCAGGGAAGTGACTTTCCCATTACTGTGGCCCATAGAGACCGCCCTTCTCTGAGGGTTGTCGTCTGAGCAGAAACAACAAACATTGGATGAAGGAGAAACATATGGATAAGACCAAAGTAATCATCACTGTTGTCGGTAAGGATACAGTAGGCATTATAGCGGCAGTCTGCAGCTATCTGGCTCAGGAGCAGATCAATATTTTAGATATTTCCCAGACGATTGTGGATGGCTATTTCAACATGATGATGATCGTTGATTTTGACCGGGCCGTCCTGCAGCTTGAGGATGTGCAGAAGGGCCTGGACCAGGTCGGCAGGGATAAGGGAGTGCAGATTAAGTGCCAGAAGGAAGAGATCTTCGAGATGATGCATCGCGTGTAATTCATTGTAACGGAAGAAATCAGTCATCTGTGTACAGACGGCGAGTGATGATGGTGTGCATGGTATTATTAGTTAAGAGATGAGGATACACAATGATTAGTCAGTATGAGGTTCTTGAGACCAATCACATGGTGGAACAGGAGAATTTAGATGTCCGCACCATTACGATCGGCATTAGTCTTCTCGATTGCATCGATTCTGATTTGGATGCTGTCAACGATAAGATCTACCGCAAACTGACCAGTGTCGCACGGGATCTGGTTAAGGTGGGCGGACAGATAGAGAGGGAGTATGGGATCCCGATTGTCAACAAGAGGGTTTCTGTCACTCCTATTGCTCTGGTAGGTGGCGCGGCCTGTAAAAAGCCTGAGGATTTTGTGACCATTGCGCACACATTGGACCGAGCAGCGCATCATCTTGGCATCAATTTTATCGGCGGTTACTCCGCACTGGTCTCCAAGGGGATGACTCCTGCGGAGGAGAATCTGATTCGATCCATTCCGCAGGCCCTGGCAGAGACAGAATTGGTCTGTTCCTCTGTAAATGTTGGTTCTACCAAGACAGGAATCAACATGGATTCGGTTCGTCTTATGGGGCAGATGATTCATGAGACAGCGGTCCGCACCAAGGAGCAGGATTCTCTGGGCTGCGCCAAGCTGGTGGTCTTCTGCAACGCCCCCGATGATAACCCCTTTATGGCTGGAGCTTTTCACGGGGTGACGGAGGCGGATGCCATTATCAATGTCGGCGTTTCCGGTCCAGGTGTTGTAAAGACGGCTCTGGAGTCTGTCAGAGGGGAGAGTTTCGAGGTCCTCTGTGAGACGATTAAGAAGACGGCCTTCAAGATCACCCGCGTGGGGCAGCTGGTGGCGAAGGAGGCTTCTAAGCGCTTGCATATCCCCTTTGGAATCATTGATCTCTCTCTGGCGCCGACGCCGGCAATTGGAGATTCTGTTGCTGATATTCTGGAGCTGATCGGATTGGAACGGGTGGGGGCTCCCGGTACGACTGCAGCCCTGGCTCTGCTCAACGATCAGGTCAAGAAGGGCGGTATTATGGCCTCTTCCTACGTTGGGGGATTATCCGGGGCCTTTATTCCTGTTTCAGAAGATCAGGGGATGATTGATGCGGTGCAGGCGGGAGCCCTGACTTTGGAGAAACTCGAGGCAATGACCTGTGTCTGCTCTGTAGGTCTTGACATGATTGCTGTTCCGGGATCCACCAGTGCAGATACCATTTCTGGAATGATTGCGGATGAGATGGCGATCGGTATGATTAACCAGAAGACCACAGCTGTCCGTCTGATTCCGGTCATCGGAAAGGATGTGGGAGACAGTGTGGAGCTGGGGGGGCTGCTTGGAACAGCTCCCCTGCAGTCAGTATCTGCTTTTGGGTGCACGAATTTTGTAAACCGCAGCGGCAGAATTCCCGCGCCAATTCACTCCTTTAAGAATTGATTCAGGGAGGGGATTTTTTCTGCAATGGAAAAAGAGCCCAGCCCTATAACCTGAAAGCAAAGAAGAAAGAGTCTCTTCCTGACAATTAAGTCGGGAGAGACTCTTTCTATATCGTAAAAGGGGAAAGAGAACCTGATCAAAAAGGGCGGCTGTACTTATTTAGAAGGGATAAAGAATATTTAGGCGGGCCTGCTAGGGTTTGATTGGGCTTTTTGATGTATTTTTGCTGTGATTTGATCTGCGCTTTTTCAAGTTGGTTTCATCGGCTCCGAGAAAGACAGCTCGTTTGAGCGAGGCGTCTCCATACTTATCCCGGATTTTATCGATGGCCGCATCCAGTTGGTCTATTTTCTTACGCTTTCCCTGATCAAAGAGATCCATCTGGTAGGTGTCTGTCTCCCTGTCGATGCGAGAGGTGCGCACGCCCAGAAGACGAAGGGGTCTTCTGTCCCAGAGTTCGCGGAAGAGCCTTTCAGCTGTCTCGAAGATGGTCTGGGTCGATGAGGTCGAGTGATTCAATTGACACTGGCGGGAGAAAGAGACAAAGGAGGCGTCCTTGAAGTAGACGGTGACGACCTGAATCCTGTGTTCCTTGCAGCGAACTCTGGCCGCGACCGTCTCGCAGATGGAGAGAAGGATCAGGTGTGCCTCCTCGGGATCAGTCAGGTCGTGGGAGATTGTGATCTCATTGGAGAAACCTCTGATTTTGCGGTCTCTGGGTCCAAGATCCGGCATCTCCGCGCCGTTGGCGCAGGCGTGCATTTGTGCCCCGTGCCTGCCGAACTGGGAGATGAGCAGGTTTTTCGGAGCCCGGGCCAAATCCCCGATGGTCAGAATACCCAGGCTCTTGAGCCTTTCGGCTGTAGATTTGCCCACGAAGAGCAGATCACCTGCGGGAAGAGGCCACATTTTCTGAGGAATTTCCCGAGGCCAAAGGGTGTGAACCCGATTCGGTTTTGTGAAGTCAGAGGCCATCTTGGCCAGGAGACGGTTGGAGGAAATGCCAATATTAACGGTAAAACCCAGATTCCTGCAGATCTCATCTTTGAGTATACGGGCGAAATTGACCGGATCACCATAGAGGCTGGTGGTTCCTGTCATATCACAGAAAGCCTCGTCGATGGAAAAGGGATCCACGGCAGGGGCGTATTTGCGCAGAAGATCCATCAGGGACTGAGATTGCCGGGCATAGAGGCTGTAGTCACCGGGGAGAAGAATCAGGGAGGGGCATTTGCGCAGGGCCTGACTGACCGGCTCCCCGGTCACAATTCCGTACTTTCTGGCGGGGATAGACTTGGCAGTGATGATGCCGTGCCTGGTTCTGGGATCACCGCCGATCGCCGAGGGGACATTTCTTAAATCAACGGAATCGAGACCCCTGGCTATGCGGTCAGCCGCAGTCCAGGAGAGAAAGGCGGAGTTGACATCAACGTGAAAGATAATGGGGGAAGGCATGGCTTAGTCATCTTCTTCCTCGTCCTCCGTTGTGGAGTAGACGGTTCGCTTCCTGGCCATCTCATCGCTCTCCAGATACTCGTCATAGGTAGAAACCTTGTCGATAATGCTGCCGTTTGGAAGGATTTCAATGATACGATTGGCTGTAGTCTCTACGACCTGGTGGTCGCGTGATGAGAAGATCAGCACGCCGGAGAATTTCATCAGACCGGTGTTCAGGGCCGTAATGGACTCCATATCCAGGTGATCAGTGGGCTCGTCCAGCATAAGGACGTTGGAGCCTTCAATCATCATGCGGGAGAGGAGAACACGAACCCTCTCGCCGCCGGAGAGAACCCGCATCTTCTTGTTGCCGTCTTCACCGGCAAAGAGCATACGGCCAAGGAAGCCGCGGACATAGGTAGCATCTTTAATCTCTGAGAATTGAGTCAGCCAATCGGCAATGATCATGTCATTGTCAAAGATCTTGCTGTTGTCCTTGGGGAAATAGGATTGGGAGGTGGTAATGCCCCACTTATAGCTCCCCTCATCAGCTTCCATCTGACCAGCAAGAATGGAGAAGAGAACAGATTTGGCGGTCTCGTTTGAGCCCACCAGGGCGACTTTATCAGAGGAATTAAGGTTGAAAGTCAGGTGATCTAAGATCAGTTCACCGTCGATGCTCTTGGTCAGGTTCTCTACAGAGAGAACCTCGTTGCCAATTTCTCTGTTGGGACGGAAGTCGATGTAAGGATATTTGCGGGAGGAGGGGCGAATGTCATCCAGTTCAATCTTTTCCAATGCTTTCTTGCGGGAGGTTGCCTGTTTGGACTTGGAGGCGTTGGCCGCAAAGCGGGAGATGAAGTCCTTGAGCTCTTTGATCTGTTCCTCCTTCTTTTTATTGGCTTCCTTGCGCTGCTTCAGGATCAGCTGAGAGGACTCATACCAGAAGTCGTAGTTTCCGGCGTAGAGCTGGATCTTGCCATAGTCAATATCGGCGGTATGTGTGCAGACCTTGTTTAGGAAATAGCGGTCGTGAGAGACCACAATGATGGTGTTCTCAAAATTAATCAAAAACTCCTCCAACCAGGCGATGGCATCCAGATCCAAATGGTTGGTCGGCTCGTCTAAGATGAGAATGTCAGGATTCCCAAAGAGAGCACGAGCGAGAAGAATTTTAACCTTGATGTCCGTGGGGACATCTCTCATAACAGCATCGTGCCATTCTTGATCAACCGAGAGGCCATTGAGCAGAGTTTGGGCATCGGATTCTGCATTCCAGCCATCCATTTCAGCAAATTCAGCTTCCAGTTCCGCCGCTTTCACACCATCCTCTTCGGAGAAATCCGGTTTGGCGTAGATGGCGTCCTTTTCTTTCATAATTTCATAGAGACGGGTATTGCCGGATATGACTGTGTCAAGGACAGTGTAGTCGTCGTATTTGAAATGATCTTGTTCCAGGACGGACAGCCGCTGACCGGGGCTAATGATGATGTCGCCCGTGGTGGGCTCCAAAGCGCCGGAGAGGATGCGCAGGAAGGTAGATTTGCCGGCTCCGTTGGCACCGATCAGACCATAGCAATTGCCCTCGGTGAATTTAACATTGACTTCTTCAAAGAGTGCCTTTTTCCCGAATCGAAGAGATACATTGACTGCCTGGATCATGCGTGTCCTTTCTTGATTTTAAGTATGGCGTGGGCATCAAAAACATGTTTGCAGATGACATGAGCCCGTCTGCTAGAGTTCTGATAAAGTGTACACGATTTATCGCTCTTTGGCCAGGTAAATAGCGCCGGAGACCAACGCATGATGCCGCCTTTATACCGGATCTGATTTTCATCTGAAAGGACAGGCCGCAGCAGATGCGGTTCGCGTTCGCTGCATATGGGAAAAGAGTCTGAGGGATCGTCTATCTGCAAACGGGACACTTCTCATCGATGTTTACAATTAAAAACAGGGATTGCAGGGAAATTTGTTGATTTTCCATGATAAAGACCCTACACTTTATCTATAACGTTTGATGGAGCCGTGTGGCAGACGGCTACTTGGATGTTACGCAAATCTATTAGGAGGAACCAACATGAAAAGAACTATGAAAACCATGGATGGTAACCATGCAGCGGCACATGCTTCTTATGCATTTACCGATGTAGCGGCTATGTATCCCATCACTCCCTCGTCAGTTATGCCTGAGGCAACCGATGAGTGGGCCAACCAGGGCCGCAAGAATATCTTCGGCCAGGTCGTACAGATCACCGAGATGCAGTCCGAGGCCGGCGCTGCTGGTGCCGTTCACGGTTCTCTTGCCGCAGGCGCCCTTACCACGACTTACACTGCGTCTCAGGGACTTCTGCTGATGATCCCCAATCTCTATAAGATCGCCGGTGAGAGACTGCCAGGCGTCTTCGATGTGTCCGCTCGTGCGATTGCTTCTCACGCATTGAGCATCTTCGGCGATCATTCCGATGTATACGCTGCGCGTCAGACCGGTGTCTGCATGCTCTGCGAGTCATCCGTACAGGAAGTGATGGATCTGACGCCCGTTGCGCATGGAGCCGCTCTGAAGGGTCGCCTTCCTTTTATCAACTTCTTTGATGGATTCCGCACCTCTCATGAGATCCAGAAGATTGAGACCTGGGACTATGAGGATCTCAAGGATTTCGTTGATCAGGATGCACTGAAGGCCTTCCGTCAGAATGCATTGAACCCCACGCATCCCCGTGAGATGGGTTCTGCGCAGAATCCGGATATCTTCTTCCAGACCCGGGAGGCTTCCAATCAGGCTTATGATAATATGCCTGCGATTGTGGAGCACTACATGGATCTGGTGAACCAGAAGCTTGGAACCAACTATGGTCTCTTTAACTACTATGGCGCTCCTGATGCCGAGTCTGTCATCATTGCCATGGGCTCTGTCTGTGAGACCATTGATGAGACCATTGACTTCCTGATGGCTCGCGGTGAGAAGGTCGGCGTTGTCAAGGTTCGTCTCTATCGCCCCTTTGTCGCAGAGAAGCTGATTGAGGCAATTCCCGATACCGTTAAGAGGATCAATGTCCTTGACCGCACCAAGGAGCCGGGCGCTCTGGGCGAGCCCCTCTACCTCGACGTTGTTGCGGCTCTTCGCGGCAGCAAGTTCGATCAGGTTCCTGTCTTTGGCGGCCGTTACGGTCTTGGTTCCAAGGATACAACTCCCGGGCAGATCATTTCCGTATTCAAGAATGACGAGAAGAAGGAATTCACGATCGGCATTAAGGATGATGTGACCCACCTGTCTCTTGAGGTTCATGAGAATCCCGTTACTACTCCTGAGGGAACGACCAACTGTAAGTTCTGGGGTCTTGGTGCGGACGGTACCGTTGGAGCCAATAAGAACTCTATTAAGATCATCGGCGACAACACGGATATGTATGCACAGGCATACTTCGATTACGACTCCAAGAAGTCCGGCGGTGTTACTGTATCTCACCTGAGATTCGGCCATACGCCCATCCGTTCTACTTATCTGATCAGCCAGGCCAACTTTGTAGCTTGCCACTGCCAGGCATACATCTACAAGTATCCCATGGTTGAGGATCTGGTTCCCGGCGGCACTTTCCTCTTTAACACCCAGTGGACCGAGGATGAGCTGGACGAGAAGCTTCCCGGACAGGTGAAGCGCTTCATCGCCGAGAACAAGATCAATTTCTACATTATTGACGGCGTTAAGATCGGTAAGGAGATCGGTCTTGGAAGACGTATCAACACGGTTCTTCAGTCTGCTTTCTTCTCATTGACTAAGCTGATCCCTGAGGAGCAGGTATTGAAACTTATGAAGGACGCAGCCAAGGCTTCCTATGCTAAGAAGGGCGACAATGTCGTTAAGATGAACTGGGATGCGATTGACGCCGGAGCAACCGCTTACCACAAGGTAAATGTTCCCGCCTCCTGGAAGGATGCCAAGGATGATGATCTGTCTGCAGCAGTTCCTTCAACCGGACGCGCGGACGCTATTGCCTTTGTCAAGAATATCCAGCAGAAGGTCAATGCGCAGACAGGAAACAGACTGTCTGTATCAGATGTTCTTCCCTATCAGGACGGTTCTACCCCGAACGGGACGGCAGCTTATGAGAAGCGCGGTGTCGCAACAGATGTTCCCGTATGGAATTCCGACAACTGTATCGGATGCGGTTTCTGTTCCTACGTCTGCCCACACGCAGCAATCCGTACGATTGCTCTGACCGATGACGAGGTTGCAAATGCTCCGGAGGGCTTTGTGGCCAAGGATCTCAGACCTACTGACTACAAGTACGCTGTTGTCGTATCCGCTTACGACTGTACCGGATGTGGCTCCTGCGCCAATGTATGTCCCGGCATGAAGGGCAACAAGGCTCTGACCATGCAGAACTTCGAGGAGAACGAGGGCGAGCAGAAGTACTTCGACTACGCTGTAGAACTTCCCGTCAAGGATGATGTTGTAGAAAAGTTCAAGCCCAATACGGTTAAGGGTTCTCAGTACAAGCAGCCCCTGCTTGAGTTCTCGGGAGCCTGCGCAGGTTGTGGAGAGACCCCCTATGCCAAGCTGATTACCCAGCTCTTTGGCGATCGCATGTACATTGCCAACGCGACCGGATGTTCTTCTATCTGGGGTAACTCATCACCCTCTACGCCTTATACGGTAAATGCCGAGGGTCATGGACCCGCGTGGTCAAATTCTCTCTTCGAGGATGCGGCTGAGTTCGGTTACGGAATGCTTCTTGCGCAGAACGCTATGCGTGACAAGCTGAAGAACAAGCTGGACGCCCTGGAGGAGACCACTGCTTCCGCCGGATTGAAGGATGCAATCGCAACCTGGAAGGAGACCTTCCGTGTTGGTGCGACCAACGGCGCTGCAACCGATATCCTGATCGCTGAGCTGGAGAAGGAGGGCTCTGAAGCTGCCAAGGAGATCCTTGACGAGAAGAGCTTCCTGGCCAAGAAATCGCAGTGGGTATTTGGCGGTGACGGCTGGGCTTATGACATTGGCTTCGGTGGCGTAGACCATATCCTGGCTTCCGGCAAGGATATTAACGTTATGGTTTATGATACGGAAGTTTATTCCAATACGGGCGGTCAGTCTTCCAAGTCAACGCCTGTCGGCGCAGTTGCACAGTTCGCTGCCGGCGGTAAGGAGACCAAGAAGAAGGATCTGGCGTCTATTGCGATGAGCTACGGTTATGTCTATGTGGCACAGATCTCGCAGGGAGCTGATATGCAGCAGACAGTCAAGGCGATTGCCGAGGCAGAGGCTTATCCGGGCCCCTCTCTGATCATTGCTTATGCGCCCTGCATCAATCATGGCATCAAGAAGGGCATGAGTAAGGCGCAGACTGAGGAGAAGCTGGCGGTTCAGTCCGGTTACTGGTTCAACTTCCGCTTCAATCCGGAGGCTGAGAGCAAGTTCACTCTTGACTCCAAGCAGCCCAGTGAGAGCTACAAGGACTTCCTCCTTGGTGAGAACAGATATGCAGCTCTGCAGAAGTTCAATCCGCAGAAGGCGGCAGAACTCTTCGCCAAGTCTGAGCAGGATGCAAGAGACAAGTATGAGCATCTGCAGAAGCTGGTCAACCTCTATAAGAAGTCTGAGGACTGATTTTGAGGAAGATCATTCGCTGTCGAAGAGTGTGCAGCTCTTCATAGGGCATCGCACAAAGGAATCCATGCTTCGCGAGGATTCCCCTATCATGAGTAAGATAATCAGCCCCCGAGCTTAAGCCCGGGGGCTGATTATCTTGTCAAGAATTTCCAGTGATGATAGAATAATCCATATGTCATGAAAGGATGTAGCCATTATGCCAGAGACTTCAGAGATCAAATTCAATATTCTGCCAAACGATGCGGATATCAATCAATGCAGGGATGCAGACATCAATCCATCTGAGGATGAAGATATTGAGCGGCTTGACGATCAGGAGGCGGATTCGGCTGAAGAACAGTTCAGCAGTGAGGATATGGCATTTCTGGCTGAAATTGATTCTTTTCGCCAGAAAGCTGCTCAACTGCAGAATCTGATTTTAACCCGGCAAAATCAGGTCCGTGAACTGGATGCAATTGTTCGGGTCAAGGAAGAGGAAAAGTCTCGCTTAAATCAGCTGATTTCTGAGAAGAAAGAAGAGGCAGACAATATCGCCGGAGATGTTGAAGATCAGGTTGACCGGGTTCTTCAGAAACTATCTGGTGATATGGGAGATCTCAATCAGAAAGTCACAGATTCTCTGAAGCAGGCGGAGGAAAGCCGGGCTGGCCAGGATGTGTTCTTCCGAACCAGAATGGATCAGATGACCCGGGATATGGGAGGCCAGGTGACACAGCTGACTCAGGATGTGAGGACACAGATGAGTCAGATGCAGTCATCTGTCACCGGGCAGTTTCAGCAGATGACAAGCGGAATGGATCATCAGATGAATCAGCTGACCCAGGACATGGGAGATCAGGTGAGCCAGCTGACTCAGAACATGGAGACACAGGTGAACCAGATGCAGTCATCTGTCACCGGGCAGTTTCAGCAGATGACAAGCGGAATGGATCATCAGATGAATCAGCTGACCCAGAATATGGGTGACCAGGTGACACAGCTGGCTGAGAATATGGATCAGCAATTGGGTCAGCTGACTCAGAATATGGGGAGTCAAGTGACGCAGATGACCCGGGATGTGGACGGGCGGATGGTTGGCATGCAGTCGAAGCTGGACGATACCGTTAAGATGATGTCTGAGGAACTGACAGAAGCGATCGCCAGTATGAACGGAGGACTTGACGGGGTCAAGTCAGATATTGCCAATAAGGTGCACAAGGAAAACGTTCAATCTTATCGAAATATTCAGGCTCTTCTGAAGGAGTTGGATCACAGAGAAGAGGAACTGAAAGAAGCCGATCTAAGAGCAATTTCACTCAGGAGACGTTTTATCCTGAGCTCGACTTTCGCCGCTGTCGATTTTGTCGCCTTGCTTGTGATTTTGCTGAAATTATTTGGAATATTCTGATGACATTGTGGGGAAATGCAGCAGTTCTTGCTGCATTTTTTCGTTCATAATCATAATCACATGGAGCGTGCATTTTATTGCCCATGTCAGGAGAAGGCCCGTGGATGATTGATTCTGCTGCTCCATGAGAGACTTGCAGAGAATATATTCGCATTTGTCGACGGGTGTTTGTGGGGTGCTGTTTGCGGGGGTGATCGAAATTTCTCTCAGCGAAGGAGTTTAGATGAATACAGACGATGTGATTTGGGTGGTGGGACATAAGAATCCGGATACGGATTCGATATGTTCGGCGATTGCTTATGCCAACTTTAAGAATATGACGGCTCATGGGACCTATGTTCCCAAGAAGGCGGGAGAAATCAATGAGGAGACTCGCTATGTCTTAAAGACCTTTCAATTCGAGGAACCGGAAACTGTATTTGATGTCAGCGCTCAGATCAAGGATTTGGCACTCAAGTACACGCCGGGCGTCAGGGGCAGTTATTCTCTGCGCAAGGCCTGGGAGCAGATGAGAGAGCTAAATGTGGTTACATTGCCGATTGTCAATGATAGGAATCAGATTGAAGGGGTAATCACCTCTGATGATATCGCAAGATCCTACATGAATGTTTATGACAGTGAGACGATGAGCAGTTCCCGTACTTCCTACGCAAATGTGGTAGAGACCCTGGACGGCAAGCTCTGGACTGGTAATGATCACGGTGTCTTTCATAAGGGCAGGGTCGTGATCGGATCCGGCGACCGGGATAATATGCGGCGGGAGATTGCGGCCAACGATATGGTGATTACGGGAAATGCCTGGGAGCGCCAGGTGATTGCCATCAATGAAAATCCATCCTGCCTGATTATCTGCGGAGTGGACAGTGTGGAGGATTCTATTATCGCCATGGCCAAGGAGAGGGAAATCGTGATTATTTCCACGACCTATGATACCTTCACAACAGCCCGCCTGATTCATCAGGCCATGCCGATTCGCCAATTTATGACGGCAAGTAAGAATCTGATCTGGTTCGAGATGGATGACTATCTGGAGGATGTGACTGACCGCCTCAACAAGATCCGGCACAGAGATTTCCCGATTGTCGATGACCAGATGCATTATGTGGCAATGTTCTCCCGCCGTATCCTTTTGTCCAAACAAAAGAAAAAGGTGATCCTGGTAGATCATAATGAGAAGAATCAGGCAGTGGACGGCATTGAGGATGCGGACATCCTGGAGATTATTGATCACCACAGGCTTGGGAGCCTGGAGACGATCAGCCCCATCGTGTTTCGAAATCAGCCTCTGGGCTGTTCCTGCTCCATCATTTACCAGATGTACCAGGAAAAGAATATCGAGATACCTAAGAAGATCGCTGGTCTGATGTGTTCGGCCATCCTCTCGGACACACTGATGTTCCGTTCCCCTACCTGCACGCCTTATGATGAGGCTGCGGCGAGAGCTCTGGCGCAGATTGCGGATATTGACATTGAAGAGCACGCTATGGCT
Organism: Lachnospiraceae bacterium AF51-6-b8A; assembly: GCA_027682585.1. Taxonomy (GTDB): domain Bacteria; phylum Bacillota; class Clostridia; order Lachnospirales; family Lachnospiraceae; genus Shuttleworthia. The sequence goes on from JAQCZH010000001.1 coordinate 549,275, forward strand.
ATGTTTGAGGCGGGAAGCAATTTCAGGAACAAGTCTACGGAAGAGATCATGTTCACCGATTTTAAGACCTTTGCCGCGGGGGATGTTAACTTTGGCGTCTCCCAGGTATCCAGTGTTTCCGCCAAACAGCTGGCCTCAATCAAGGATCAGCTGCTCCAATATATGGAAACTGTTATTGTGGAGAAAAATCTGCATATGGCCTTCGTTATGCTGACCAATATTCTGGAGCAGAGCACGGAGTTACTCTATGCGGGTACGGACAGCCGGGAGATGGTTCTTGACGCCTATGGAGAAGATCGGATGACAGCGGATTCTGCGATTCTTCCCGGTGTCGTATCCAGGAAGAAGCAGGTGGTGCCGCAGATAATCGAGGCAATTCACTATCATTCCATGTGATTTGCGACCGCAGTGATGCAGAGCAGCAGACGGGAAGATCGCTGTGCACTGCATGTGTATGATGGGATAGGAGAGAAGAATGAAGAAAGAATCCTGGAAGCCGGGCAATATGCTCTACCCTCTTCCGGTTGTATTGATCAGCTGCAGAAATGCGGCGGGAGAGGACAATATTCTGACTGTGGCCTGGGCCGGAACCATTAACACAGATCCTCCCATGCTGTCTGTTTCGGTTCGCCCTTCCAGACACTCCTATGCGATGATTCAAGAGAGCGGTGTCTTTACAGTCAATCTGACAACCCGCGAATTAACCCGCGCTACGGATTTCTGCGGGGTGACCTCGGGGAGAGAACTGGACAAATTTCAGCGCTGTGATCTTACGAAAGAGGAGGCTGACCTGATCAGTTGTCCCATGATTGCGGAGAGTCCGGTCAATATTGAGTGCCGGGTTCGCCAGGAGATACCTTTGGGGAGTCACACTATGTTTCTGGCGGATATCCTGCGGATTCATGCTGACAGCAGGTATATGGATGAGAAGGGAAAGTTTTGTCTGGAGAAGTCAGCTCCGATCGTCTACAGTCACGGAACCTATTATGACCTTGGACAGGAGTTGGGAACTTTTGGCTACTCAGTGAGAAAGAAGGAGAATAAGCACTGAAAATATCTGCAACACACACGGTGGCATAGATTCTGCCGAGTGAAGGGGAGCGTGATATGGCCGAAAAAAGGACAATCAGCCTGGCAGATCATTTTGATGACAGGAAGCTTTTGCGCTTTACCAGTCACTCGATCATGGCGATGATTTTCACGTCCATCTATGGCATTGTGGACGGCTTCTTCGTGTCCAATTATGCCGGAGCAGTTGCTTTTGCTGCTCTGAATCTGGTGATGCCTCTTCTTATGATGATCGCTGCCGTGGGTTTTATGTTTGGAGCAGGAGGTGTAGCCCTGGTCTCGCTGAAGCTGGGACAAAAAGAAGAAAAGCAGGCCAATGAGATTTTCTCCTTGATCACCTGCACGCTCCTGACGCTGGGAATACTTCTCTCTCTGACCGGTTATCTTTTTGCCCCGCAGGCAGCAATGCTTCTTGGCGCCTCGGAGGAACTGCTCCCCTATAGCGTTCTCTACGCGAGGATCAGTATGATCAGCATGACAGCTTTTATGCTGCAGCACTTTTTCCAGAGTTTTCTGATTGCCGCTGAACGGCCGCGAATGGGATTTTGGATCACGGTAATTGCAGGTCTGATCAATATGATTCTTGATTACGTCTTTGTGGCCGGGTTTGGGCTTGGGTTGGCGGGAGCTGCCTGGGCGACGGTGATCAGCGAATGGATGGGCGGACTGATTCCTCTGGTTTTCTTCCTTCTGCCTGATCGAACTCCGCTGCGATTGGGAAGGATACGCTGGAGGCCCCGGGCTCTGATTAAGACCTGTACCAACGGTTCCAGTGAGTTCCTGTCCAATGCGGCAGCTTCCCTTGTCGGTATGCTTTACAACAGACAGCTCCTTTTCTATATGGGAACCAATGGAATTGCGGCCTACGGCGTGATCATGTATGTTAACTTCGTCTTTGCAGGCATTTTCTTCGGCTATGCCATGGGGGTCTCGCCCATCATCAGTTATCAGTACGGGGCGAAAAATTGGATGGAACTGCGCAATATTTTTCAGCGCAGTCTGGCGCTCCTCATAAAGACAGGTCTGGGTCTGACCCTTCTGGCAGAACTCAGTGCCGGCCTTCTGGCGGGGATATTTGTCGGTTATGATTCTGATTTATACGCATTGACGGTGCACGGGATGAGCGTCTACGATACGGCCTTTCTCTTTATGGGGTTCAATGTATTCGGTTCTGCGCTCTTTACAGCTCTGGGGAACGGAAAAGTATCCGCCCTTTTGTCCCTGGTCAGATCTGTTCTTCTGCAAGTCTCTCTCATATTGCTTTTGCCGCTGTTTCTGGGAGGAGATTCTCTTTGGATGATTGCGTTTTTTGTTGAGATGGGAGCTCTGGTTTTGACAGGATCTTTTCTAATGCGTTATCGAAAGAAATACCGGCTCTATTGAAGCAGCAGATCTACAATTTGCATGTAGACTTCATTATAGCGGACTTTCCAGTTGTAGCAGAGGGACTCAGCCTGGTCTTTACCGGTTACATGCAAATCGAGACGGATGATTTCCCGATCTTCCTCTCTGGCAATCAGGCGGACAATATAGCCGCCGCCGACGGATTTGTCATAGTTGGCAGTCAGAGAGTTTTCCTGGCAGATACGTTTGCCCTGGTCAGACAGGTAAGTTCGGATATCCCTGGTAATGGCTGCGCTGATACGATCCGAGAAGGCCTCGCGAGTTCTCTCTCCCTCCTCGCTGAGTGTGTAGAGACGAACCGTGGATCTGGGACCCTCGATCAGCATCCGGCTGTCAACAAGTTCGTAGATGACGGATTGAATGCGAAAGTAGTCCGCGTAGCGGAAGTCCGTGAAGAAGTCCGTGATCTGCGACTTGCTCAGGGGTTCCTGAGCGGAATGAATCAGTTGCAAGACCATGATTTTAAAGAGCAGATTCTGTTCAGTCAAGATAAAAACCTCCCTGCCGTGCATGACGGCCCTATCTGTTTCCCTGAAGATAATGCGTATCTGTTGGTTCAGACAGAAGACACGGAGCCGATCCGGTCAATTGCATGGTCTTTGACCGCTTTTGCGACCGCCTCTGGAACTCTGGGATCAAATGCCTCCGGCATGATGTTGTCTGCGCATAGAAGATCAGAAGGAACCAGATCGGCAAGGGCCGCCGCTGCAGCCAGTTTCATCGCCTCTGCGATAGATCTGGCTTTGGCTTCCAGGGCACCGCGGAAAATACCAGGGAAGGCAACCACATTATTGATCTGATTGGGGAAATCACTGCGGCCGGTTCCAACGACGGCAGCTCCGGCTGCCTTGGCAAGATCAGGCATGATCTCCGGGATCGGATTGGCCATGGCGAAGATGACGGCGTCCGCATTCATGGAACGAACCATGTTCTGACTGACGATACCGGGTGCGGAGACACCAATGAAGAAATCGGCTCCAACCAGGGCGTCGGCCAGACTGCCGTGCGTTTGGTTTAAGTTGGTGACCTGGCAGAGTTCTCTCTGGGCCCAGTTGAGATTTTCGTCGTCTGGAGCCAGGATTCCCTGGCGGTCACAGAGGGTGATGTCGGTGAAACCATAGGCCAGAAGAAGCTTGGCAATGGCGATACCGGCGCTCCCGGCTCCATTGATGACAACCCGGACCTCCTCCTTTTTTTTGCCAGTTACGCGAAGGGCGTTGATGGAGGCGGCTAAAAGAACAATGGCGGTTCCGTGCTGATCGTCGTGGAAGACAGGAATATCCAGCATCTCTTTGAGCCTGCGCTCAATTTCGAAGCAGCGGGGGGCGGCGACGCCGGGAGTGTAGGCGATAGCCAGATCCTCTCTGGAACTGACTTTAGCCTTAGCTGTGGTTTCGATTTTGCCGCACCAGCTGCGGTGGGCCAAAAGTGATCTGCTGTCCGGACTGTCCATAGGTGCCTCCTGTTGAAATTAACTGCAGTATCAGGAAAAGGATTCCGTACTTTTCACGCGCGGGATTCTCTTTGTATGAGATTTATGGGAGATTTTCCTGCACGTTTTTAGGCACAGGTATATATAAATTTCGAAAATAATGATAGCATATGCGGAATATATAAGATATACTTCTACTATTGGATTCATCACATACAGGTACAGGTCCGTTTGGACAATGAAATTCATTTTGGGATCATTTTTGAATCATATATTTATTTTTTGAGGAGTTATGGATGACAACAAGTGCTATGGAAGCCCGTTACAAGACCCTGAAACTGGTTGATCTGAAAGCGATTGCCAAGAACAGGGGGATCCGGCGCGTTACGAATCGGCGCAAGGCTGATCTGATCGCAGAGATGGTGGCTTTGGATGCCAGAGAGACTGCAGATGTCGCAGCGGCGGAGCAGCTTTTAAAGACAGGAAAGGCCGCGAAGAGAGCAACGATAAAAGCGGAAACGGATACAGAGAATGTTTCGCGGACAGCGGAACTTTCACAGAATCCCGAGACAAAGACTGTGGATAAAGGGGAGCGGAAGGCGGAAAACACAGCTGAGGCGGAAAAACCGGTCAGGAGAAGAGGAAGACCCAGGAAAAAGCGAGCGGAGGATCCGATTCCTGTTCAGAAGACAGTGCTTGATGAGAGCACAGGGACAAGAGAGAAGAATACGCCCGACAGGGATTCGGAAGAGATGCCTGAAGGGAAACGTACAAAAAGGAAAGCACCTGTCAGAAAGTCTGAGAATCAGCCGTTGGAGGAAGCCAGGAAGTTTCAGCATCGCCCCAAGAGTCACCTGGATCTGGGAGTCGAAGAAGAGTCTGCGGATGAGACGGGGCATGGGGGCTATTCCAGATTCTACCGCAGGCGTAATGAACTGACCTATGATCGGGGGCGCCGCTTCGATCCGGAATCGGCTGATTCACACGGCGGTTTCGAATACGGGGGTGGGCCGCGCACAGATCGTCAGGAGATCGATCGAGAGTCGGCGCGGCGTTCTTACAATGAATTTGGCCATAATTACAGATCTCACAGGGAAGAGATCAGCGACGCGGTCTCTCCCCAGTTGGCTGAGCAGATGTCTGACGCCAGTGAGGCCAATGGCATTTTGGAGATTATGCCCGATGGATACGGCTTTTTGCACACGGATAATTTTCTGACAGGAGAGGACGACGCTTATGTAGCCCCCTCACAGATTCGCCGTTTCGCCATGAAAACGGGGGATCGGGTCGAGGGCCTTAAGAAGAGAAATAATCCCACAGATAAGTTCGCGGCTCTCCTTCGGATTAACAGCATCAACGGCCGCAATCCGGAGGAACTGCGGGGACGACAGGCATTTGAGAACCTGACGCCGATTTTCCCAAGGGAACGTCTGCGTCTCGAGAGAAAGGGCAGTTCGGTCGCCAGCCGTGTCATTGATTTGATTGCTCCCATTGGCAAAGGGCAGAGAGGGCTGATCGTCTCTCCGCCCAAGGCCGGCAAAACGACTCTGCTTAAGGAAGTGGCTAAGAGCGTGCAGGAGAATCATCCGGAGATGCATATGATGATCCTGCTGATCGATGAGCGCCCTGAGGAGGTCACCGATATGAAGGAGACCATCGTCGGAGATAATGTGGAGATCATCTATTCCACATTTGATCAGATGCCTGATCATCACACCAAGGTCTCTGAAATGGTGATCGAGCGAGCCAAGCGCCTGGTAGAACAGGGGGAGGACGTGATTATTCTTCTGGATTCCATCACCCGATTGGCCCGTGCCTATAATCTGACGGTGACCTCTTCCGGCCGCATTCTCTCCGGAGGTCTGGATCCGGCGGCTCTTTATATGCCAAAGCGCTTCTTCGGCGCTGCCCGCAATATGCGGGAGGGCGGGAGTCTGACGGTTCTGGCGACGGCTCTTGTAGATACCGGCAGCCGCATGGACGATGTGGTTTACGAGGAGTTCAAGGGGACCGGCAATATGGAACTGATTCTGGACAGAAGGCTGTCTGAACGCCGCATTTTCCCGGCGGTGGATATTGTGGCCAGCGGAACCAGGAGAGAAGATCTTCTGCTGAATGCCGACGAGATGGAAGCAGCCCGTATTATGCACCGGGGGATTAACGGCCGCCGGGCAGAAGAGAATACAGAGGATCTGCTCAATATGTTTGCCCATACCAAGGATAATAAGGACTTCATCCGACAGCTTCTGCGCCATCCGATTTTTTGATCTTCGTATGGGTGCGCAGGTGTTTGGATGATGTTTATGCAGAAAGTTGCAGAATCCCGGACAGTCATTTTAAATGGATGGTTATAGGAATATGAATATGAAGCATAAACAACTTAAGGCACTCGTTATTGGAACAAGCTCCTGGGATACCATTATCGATATAGAGGATTTTCCTAAAAAAGCAGGCACCTGCTTTGCCAGTGCCCGCCGTGATGTACTAGGTGGAACGGCTTCCGGGAAAGCTATCAATTTACATAGATTGGGTCTTGATGTTACTTTGTTGACCAAACTGGCAAATGATGATGCAGGTCGAAAGATACGGGCCAGCCTAGAATCCGAGGGTATCAACTATCAGTATATTGAAGATGAGACTTCCACGGAAAGACATACGAATCTGATGAATAGAAATGGGGAAAGAATTAGTATTTATACGGACTATGGTAAATTTGGGCAGGATTTTGACATCATTGCCTATGAAAAAAGCATTGAAGAGGCGGATATTATCCTGTTAGATATCTGTGAGTTTGTCAAACATCTATTCCCTATTCTCAAAAAACATAAACATAAAATCTGGGTGGATATTCATGATTTTGACGGGATAAATCCCTGGCATCAGGAATTCCTTCCTTTCGCAAATGCCGTTTTTATGAGTTCGGATGTCCTTAAGACAGAAGAAAAAGTGAAGGAGGTGGTAAGTGCTCTTCTCCGGGATAAACAATTCGTTGTTTGTACGCATGGTAAAAAGGGTGCAGAGTATTTTAGCCCGGACGGAAAAGAAATATTTCAGGATATTGTGGAGCAATTTTCTCCCGTTGACAGTAATGGCGCGGGAGACGCTTTTGTCTCAGGTTATCTTTACGGAGTCAAAAATGGGTTCCCAGTTGAGAAATGTATGAAATACGCTACCCTTGTTTCGGGTTTTACGATTGCCTCGCCTTTCCTGTACAACCAGGATCTGTCCGTCGAAAATTTAGAACAAATGTATCAACAGTTTTTTTGCTGATTTGTGAGATCTTGAAGGAAGAGCGTTTGATTACAATCCATTTCGTAATCTGTGAAAGAAATGAATAAGGATAAGATGCGAAAAGTGATATGGAGATACCTTGCAAAAGATGAGAGACCGTGCTAATATAAAAAAGCTGTTTATCGGGATGTAAATAGTATCGTGTATGTCCGCAGGGACGTGAAACAGAGAATCACAGTATCATATCTATTATAGAGAGGTATCAGTATGAGACAGGGTATTCATCCGGATTTCTATCAGGCAACAGTAACTTGCAACTGCGGCAACACCTTCGTTACCGGTTCTACCAAGGAGAACATTCACGTCGAGATCTGCTCTAAGTGTCATCCTTTCTACACCGGCCAGCAGAAGGCGGCTAAGGCTCGCGGACGCATCGACCGCTTTAATAAGAAGTACGGCATTACCGAGTAAAACGATATCATATCGCAAGAGAGACTGTGACAATAGAAAGACGACCAGCAATCACGGTTGTTCTTTTCTATGGCTCACAGTCTCTTTTCTTTATATCCAAGGTTACTGCGTAAAATGCGTTCTCTGTAAAATCTTCTGCCCTTCGCCGGGATATAACTTGATGACAGGGATCTGCAAATTGCAAATCGATATGTGACAGACAAATAAGAGAATATAAAGGGTGATTTATGGCATATTCCGGTATTGGCGGACAAGCTGTTATTGAGGGGATCATGATGCGAAATCAGGATCGCTATGCCATCGCGGTTCGAAAGCCCGATGGACAGATTGAGGTCACAGTTGAAAACATAGGAAAGGGACAGCGCTTTGCCTGGATTCCCATTTTAAGAGGAACGGAGAACTTCCTGTCATCCCTCTTGCTGGGGATCAGAAGCCTGATGAAATCGGCAGAATATTTCGAAGATGAGGACAAGGAGCAAGGGGAAGATAGGGAAAATGCCGGCTCTCGAAGCGGCGGGACTTGTCTGAGGACAAATGCGCCTGCGGGGGAAAAGCGAAAAGAAACGGCGGCACTCTTTGGAACGCTGGCCCTCTCCCTGCTGATTGCTCTGGCTCTGTTTCTTGCCCTCCCCTATGGTCTCTCCCGCCTCTTTGCCCGCGTGATTTCATCTTCGGCTCTTCTGGCACTTCTGGAGGGTGTTATTCGAGTGGCAATATTCTTGGTCTATCTGCTTTTCATCGGCAGGACAGAGGATATTCACCGAACCTATATGTATCACGGGGCGGAGCACAAGTGCATTAACTGTATTGAAAACGGTTGGGAACTGAATCTGGTCAATGTCCGCAGGGCGTCCTGCCGCCATAAGCGGTGCGGAACCAGCTTCATCTTCCTGGTTCTGATGATCTCTGTCTTCGTATTCATGCTGATTCGGGCCGACCAGCCCTTGCTGCAGCTTCTCCTTCGTATTTTGCTTGTGCCCTTGATCGCCGGGATTTCCTATGAGTTTATCCGTCTGGCAGGCCGAAGCGATGCGCGCTGGTTGCGGATTTTGTCTGCGCCCGGTCTGTGGATTCAGGGGCTGACGACGCAGGAGCCTGAGGATGAGATGATGGAAGTGGGGATTGCTTCTGTGGAGGCGGTTTTTGACTGGAAGACCTGGCAGAGGGAGAATCTAGGAACGGTTCGGGAGCATTCTGATTCGATCCATACGAAAATGGAAGGCGTGGAAGCCAAGGAGCGTGCAAATGACCTATCGGGAGGCCCTGACCTGGGGCAAAGAACAATTGCAGACAGCCCAGGTTCCTGACTTCGCGCTGGATGCAGGTTATCTTCTGGAATTTGCAAGCGGCAGAAGGCATGTAGACTTAATTCTGTCCGATGGAGAGCAGATGCCGGATGTTCTGCTCGGGAAATATCGCAGCTGCATCGAACGGCGGGCAGAGCGACTTCCGCTCCAGCAGATCACAGGCAGTCAGATCTTCATGGGCCTTGACTTCCTTGTCAATGAGCATGTCCTCTGTCCCAGGCAGGATACCGAGACACTGGTGGAAGAAGGGCTTGCGATTCTTCAGTCTCTGCGATCAGATGCAGACACTGAAATCCATTTGCTGGATCTGTGTACCGGCAGCGGCTGCATTCTGATCTCTCTTCTTGCACTTGCCCAGGGAGCGTGGGGATTTTCTGCTGCGTCGGATCCCGGAAATTTTTCAGCCGGGGCATTATTTCAAGGAGATCCCCTGATGCAGGTACAGGAATCTGGAGAGCCTGTCTCAGGCCGGAAGGAAGTCAGTCAGGGGAGGTTGAATCGAAAGGGGGCAGCGATTCGTGGCCTGGGCATTGACCTCTCACCTGAGGCGCTGGCTGTCGCCCGGGAAAATGCCAGGGAAAACAGGGTGTCCGCGTCTTTTGCCCTTTCAGATCTCTTTACTGAGGTTGAGGGCAAGTTTGATCTGATCACAGCCAACCCTCCCTATATTCCATCAGGACAGGTGAATTGTCTGATGCCGGAGGTGAGAGATCATGAGCCTCGCATGGCTTTGGACGGGGAGGAGGACGGCCTCGCCTTCTACCGGCGTATTGTAAGCCAGGCTCCGGATTATCTGAGAGAGGGCGGATATCTTCTGATGGAGATTGCTTTTGATCAGGGTCAGGCCGTCAGACAGATGCTGGCCGATGGCCCATTTGAGGGAATAGAGCTGATACAGGACCTCTCGGGAATGGACCGGGTCCTGAAAGGAAGGATGATACATGTTTGACAAGTTAGAAGACCTGGTCGCCCGTTATGAAGAGATTATGCGCCAGATTGCTGAGCCGGATGTGGCTTCGGATGGGGCTAAATTCACCGAATTGATGAAGGAACAGAGTGAACTGGCGCCCATCGTGGAGACCTTTCGCGCCTATCAGAAGAAGAGGCAATCGATAGAAGATTCTCTGGAATTGCTTGACGCAGAGTCTGATGAGGAGATGCGACAGATGGCCAAGGAGGAACTTGCGGAAGCCAGAGATTCGGCGAAGGAATTGGAAGAGAAGCTGAAAATCCTCCTTCTTCCCAAGGACAGCAACGATGACAAGAATGTCATCATTGAGATCCGCGGCGGCGCCGGAGGAGATGAAGCAGCCCTTTTTGCGGCGGAGATTTATCGCATGTACCGTCATTACGCTGAGTCCAGGGGCTGGACGACGGAGGTCATGGAACTTGAGGAAACCGGCATCGGGGGCATGAAGAAGATTAATTTTATGGTCAGGGGAAGGGGAGCCTATTCTACGCTCAAGTACGAGTCCGGTGTGCATCGGGTGCAACGTGTCCCCGCCACGGAGTCCGGTGGCCGTATCCACACTTCCACGGTTACTGTGGCTGTCATGCCCGAGGCGCAGGAGGTCGATGTTGTCATTGATCCGGCAGATATCCGCATCGATGTGATGCGGGCTTCCGGCAATGGAGGCCAGTGCGTCAATACAACAGATTCTGCCGTGCGTCTGACCCACTATCCCACCGGGATCGTTATCTACAGTCAGACGGAAAAGTCGCAGCTGCAGAATAAGAACAAGGCCTTTGCTCTGCTCAGGGCCAAGCTCTACGCCATGGAAATGCTGCGCCAGCAGGAAGAAGCATCTGCCCGTCGCCTTGCGCAGATCGGCACGGGGGATCGCTCGGAGAAGATTCGAACCTATAATTTTCCTCAGGGCAGAGTGACAGATCACAGGATCAACCTGACCTTATACAAGCTGGACAAGATTTTGAATGGAGATCTCCAGGAACTTCTGGACGCTTTGATCGCCGCTGACCAGGCCGCCAAGCTTGCGCAGCAGGAGAGGGATTGATATAATATTTTTGATTATTCACGACAATGGAATGCTCGCCAAGCGTGTATTCCTTCGCTTCGATCGTGTTTTGCCCGCTTTCGGGCCTTTGAGTGCAGGAGGCTTTGCATGGCTGAGAATCATTTCGCAATCAATGAAGGTGTCAACGTGGCCAACGATGTGTTTTCCATTATCGCCGGTCTGGCTGCCTGCGAGGTAGATGGCGTTGCGTCTCTGGGCGGGAATCTGGATGCTGGATCCATTTCCAAGACGACCTCATCCAAGCTGTCCAGGTCCGTTCGTTTTGTCAGAGCGGATGATAACACGCTTCGCGTAGCTATTATTATCAATCTGGAATTCGGCTACGAGATTCCCAAGGTCTGTGCCCAGGTACAGGATCGAATCAAAGCGACGGTTGAGAATATGACCGGTCTCAAGGTTTCTGAGGTCAATGTTCGCGTTGAGGGCGTGCGATTGTCTTGAGAAAGATGGGACAGACAATATATCTGTTGTATAATTCAGGTGTCTGTACAACAGACACCTTTTTCTTTGCTGCACAGGGGACTCTCTCATGGATATTTTGCTGTCAAAGACGGGACAGACCTATGCGCGGCATCAGAGTCAGAAGATGGAGAAGAAGACTATGACAAGGCGTCAGATTCGCGAAACCGCATTCCGCATTCTCTTTGCCCTGAATTTCTGCCCGGCAGATCAGATGCAGGACCAGCTGAACCTCTACTATACCGATCACGCTGAGGTCGAAATAGACGATTTGATCGAGGAGGAAGACCGGCATGCCGTCATACAGGTAGACCAGGCGTCCTGGCCGGAGATTACGGCAAAATGTCTGGGGGCCGCCGCACATTTGCCGGAGATCGACCGGGTGATTGAGGAATCCTCTGAGGGCTGGAAGATGAGCCGCCTGACTAAGGTTGATCTGACCCTGCTTCGCCTGGCAGTCTACGAGATGAAGTTCGAGCATCTGGCTTCTGGCATCGCCATCAACGAGGCGGTTGAACTGGCAAAGCGTTATGGAACGGAAAAATCCCCCGCATTCGTCAACGGGGTTCTTGCCAAAATCGTATGAGCAGTCAAAGTTATACGGTCGGACAAGTCAACCACTATATTGCGGGACTCTTTCAGGAAGATTTCCTTTTGCGCCATATCCGGGTCAGGGGAGAAGTCTCTAACCTGACCTATCACAAAACGGGCCATGTATACTTTTGCCTCAAGGACGCCTCCGGCGTCTTAGGCGCGGCCATGTGGAGAAGTCAGAGAGCCTCAGGTCTGACCTTTCCCATGAGAGAGGGAGACCAAGTTGTCGTCAGCGGAACGGTTCAGGTCTATGAGAGGGGAGGCGCCTATAAGCTGATCGCCTCCCGGGTTGAAAGGGAGGGACTGGGCGATCTCTATGTCCGCTATGAGGCTTTAAAGAAGCAGCTGTCCGAGATGGGAATGTTTGATGCTTCCTACAAGAAGCCAATTCCTCAATATGCGACCAGAATCGGTGTGGTGACGGCGCCTACAGGGGCGGCTGTGCGAGATATCATCCAGGTCTCCAAGAGAAGGTATCCGGGCGTTGAAATCGTCCTGTATCCGGCTCTGGTGCAGGGAGAGAAGGCGTCCTTGTCCATTGCCAGGGGGATTGAGACCTTGGATGCCATGGGGATGGATCTTCTGATTGTCGGCCGCGGCGGAGGTTCCATGGAAGATCTTTGGGCCTTCAATGAGGAGTCGGTGGCCAGGGCGATTTTTGATTGTAAGACCCCCGTGATCTCTGCGGTCGGACATGAGACAGATACCACAATCGCCGATTTCGCAGCGGATCTCAGAGCGCCCACACCGTCGGCTGCAGCAGAACTGGCTGTCTTCGATTATAAGAGCCTGCAGAAAGAACTGCAGGCGCGAAGAGAGCGTATCTCATCCGCGATGCAGTATTGTCTGAATACGTCCCGGAGTCGTCTGGCAGATGCTGAGCATCGACTGGAGATGGCTTCTCCGCAACAGATGATCCGCAGTCTGAAAGGGCGTCTGGATGGGGCAAGACACCGGCTGAATCAGGCCCATCCCGGCCTGAGGATTGCCCAGGCAAGAGAGGAGGCCTTGCGCATAAAAGAGCGGCTAGTCCAGGGAATGGATCGGTCTTTAGAACAAAGGAGGCATCTTCTGGCGGTTGCAGCTGGACGGTTGGACGGATTGTCACCGGTCAGAAAGCTGGCTTCCGGCTTCTCCTATGTGCAGGATGGACGGGGAAGAAGGGTTGAGGATGCGGGGCAGCTCAATGTGGGTGACGCGATCCATATTTATTTGCACAGGGGGCAACTGGACGCTGTTGTGTCGGGAATAGCTCTGGAAGAGAAAGGTTTGGGAGAGTGACAGATCCCGGGGAGGAATGATGACAGAAGAAAAGAAGACATTGGATGATTTGTCAATTGAGGAGTCGTTTCATTATCTGGACGAAGTCCTGGCCAGACTTGAAGACAAAGACAGCAGCCTGGAAGACTCCTTTGCAGCCTATCAGGAGGGAACCCTGGCGATCAAGGCTATTAACGATAAGATTGATGCCGTTGACCGGCAGGTGCAGATTCTGGATGCCCAGGGACAGACCAGTGATTTTACCCTGTCAGAATGATGCAGAAAGCGGTGCGAGATATGGATATTCGTAGGGAACTGGAAGAGCGGGCTCTGGAAGCAGAAAGACAGATCTGTCAGTTCCTGCCCAGGGAAGAAGGCTACCAGAAGACAATCATGGAGGCTATGTCCTATGCCCTTATGAGTCCGGGCAAACGGCTGCGCCCCATTCTCATGAAGGAGTGTGCCGCCTGCTTTGATCACAATGAGCCGGAGGCTCTGCCCTTTTTTATGGCTGCGATTGAGATGATTCATGCCTATTCACTGGTTCATGACGATCTGCCGGCCATGGACAACGATCTTCTGCGCCGGGGAAAGCCAACGACACATGCCCGCTTCGGAGAGGCTATGGGGGTTTTGGCCGGCGATGCTCTGCTTAATTATGCCTTTGAGACGGCGCTTGGATCTTTAGAGGTAGACGGGAAGAATCCGGCTGTTCATAAGTCCCTGGCTCTTCTTGCCAGAAAGGCGGGAATCTACGGCATGATCGGAGGGCAGGTCGTCGATGTGGAGTCAGAACATATCCAGGGCATGGATAAGCATCGGCTGGATTTTATTCATGAGCTGAAGACGGGGGCTTTAATTGAAGCAGCCATGTGCATTGGAGCTCTTTTGGGCGGGGCGGATGAAGGGCAGCTGCTGGCTGTGGAGCAGGCGGCTGCCAAGATCGGTCTTGCCTTCCAGATTGAAGATGACATTCTGGATATTACGGGTGATGAGAAGACCATTGGCAAGCCTGTGGGAAGCGATGAGCGCAACCACAAGATTACTTATGTGACCTTCGCCGGTCTGGAGGGCGCCCGCAGGGACGCGGAGAAGCTGACAGGGCAGGCTCTTGAAAATCTGGCCTCTCTTCCCAGAAAAAATGACTTTCTTATGGAACTTGTCTCTTATCTGACCAGGCGCAATAAGTAGCGAGCAGTGATCAAAGGCAGAGGGATACTATGATTCTTGATCGAATACAGGGTCCGAATGACGTGCAGAAACTGAATGCATTCGAGCGGGAAAAACTTGCGCGGGAGATCCGCTCTTTCCTGATTGAGAAGTTATCTAAGACGGGAGGGCATTTGGCTTCGAATCTGGGCGTGGTGGAATTGACCATCGCCCTGCACTCGATCTGTGATCTGCCAAGGGATCAGATCATCTGGGATGTCGGGCATCAGTCCTACACGCATAAGATTCTGACCGGGCGCAAGGAGGAATTTGACGGACTGCGTACCAGGGGAGGATTGGCAGGTTTTCCAAAACGGGAGGAGAGTGACTGCGATGTCTTTGGTACAGGCCACTCTTCGACCTCGATTTCCGCGGGTTTGGGGCTGGCGGTAGCCAGGGAATTAAAAGGAGAAGACTATAAGGTCTTTTCTGTGATTGGCGATGGAGCCATGACTGGCGGCATGGTCTATGAGGCCTTGAACAATGCGGCGGAATTCAAGAAGAACTTTGTCATTATTTTAAATGACAATAATATGTCGATCTCCCGTAATGTGGGCGGACTTTCTATGAATCTGGCCCGCATGCGAACTTCGGAAAATTACAAGAATTTCAAATCCGGGATGCAGAGTTCCCTGGAGAAGATTCCGGTCTATGGCAATCGGATTGTAGATCGGATGCGAAAGACCAAGGAGGGAATCAAGCAGCTGGTGATTCCTGGGATGATGTTTGAGCAGATGGGGATCATGTATCTGGGCCCGATCGATGGCAACGATATCGAGGGAATGCGGCAGATCTTTTTGGAGGCAACTCGGATTGAGGGACCTGTGATTGTTCATGTGCTCACAACCAAGGGCAGGGGCTTTGCCCCGGCGGAACGCCACCCGGCCAAGTTCCACGGGACGGCTCCATATGATGTGGCGACAGGGCTGCCCCTGAAGAATGCGGCGACCACCTATACAGATATTTTTTCCACGGTGATGCGCAAGATGGGAGAGCGCAATGATCGTCTGCTGGCGCTGACAGCGGCGATGGAAACCGGGACAGGCCTGGTACGTTTTCACAACCGTTATCCGGATCGCTTTTTCGATGTGGGTATTGCGGAGCAGCATGCGGTGACCTTTGCAGCAGGTCTTGCCAGCCAGGGGCTGATCCCGGTTTTCGCGGTCTATTCTTCCTTCCTGCAGAGGGCATATGATCAGATTCTTCACGATGTTGCGATTCAGAACCTGCATGTTGTTTTCGCAATTGATCGGGCCGGCCTGGTAGGAGCAGACGGTGAGACCCATCAGGGAATCTTCGATCTGTCCTATCTTTCTTCGATCCCCAATATGACGATTCTGGCACCTAAGAATAAGTGGGAACTGTCAGATATGCTCAAATGGGCCATTGCGACAGAGGGCCCCGTGGCGATTCGTTATCCAAGAGGGGCGGCCTTTGATGGACTGGAAGATTT
Source organism: Lachnospiraceae bacterium AF51-6-b8A (assembly GCA_027682585.1). GTDB lineage: Bacteria > Bacillota > Clostridia > Lachnospirales > Lachnospiraceae > Shuttleworthia. The sequence continues at coordinate 565,199 of JAQCZH010000001.1, forward strand.
TCGAGAACCAATTCGGAAGGGGAAGGCAGAGCAGATTTATCCGTTCGCTGAGAGCAAAGCCACAAAGATTCTCCTGGCCCCGATCGGCTCTATGGTAGAACGTGCTCTTTTCTTGAGAAAATTGCTCCTCAGGGAAGGATATAATGTCGCTTTAGTGAATATGCGATTTGTCAAGCCATTTGATGAGGCCCTGCTGGCCGCCTATGCGGGTCAGGCCGATCTGATCGTTCCCATGGAGGAGAATGTTCTGTCAGGCGGCTTCGGAGAACATGTCGAGACCTTCCTTCGGGGCATCGGCTACAGGGGAAAATTACATTTGGCCGGCTTCGCAGATCACTTTATCCCCCATGGTTCTGTAGAAGCCCTGATGGAAGAAGAGGGGCTTACAGCTGAGCGGATCTGTTCTGCGATTGTTTCGCTTTTAGAGAGTGAGGAGTGAGCCTTGAAAGAAAGACTGGATGTTCTGGTGGTAAGACGAGGTCTGGCCCCCTCGCGGGAGAAGGCTAAGACCATGATTATGGAGGGCAAGATCTTTGTAAATCAGGAGAGGGAAGACAAGGCCGGAACCCAGGTGAAGACGGATGCCGCCATCGAGATTCACGGAAAAATCCTGGCCTATGTCAGCAGGGGCGGCCTGAAGCTGGAAAGGGCCATGGAACGTTTTCCAATCTCTCTGGAGGGAAAAGTCTGCATGGACATCGGAGCCTCTACCGGGGGATTTACCGATTGTATGCTGCAGAAGGGAGCCAAAAAGGTCTTTGCCGTCGACGTCGGTTATGGACAGCTGGCCTGGAAACTCCGTCAGGATGAGCGGGTAGTCTGCCTGGAAAAGACCAATATTCGCTATGTGACGCCAAAACAGATTGGCCAGCCCTTGGATTTTGCCTCCTGCGACGTCTCTTTTATCTCTCTTGAAAAAGTGCTTCCCGCTGCTAATTTGCTTTTGAATCGGGGAGGAGAGATGGTCTGTCTGATCAAACCCCAGTTTGAGGCCGGAAGAGAAAAGGTAGGGAAGAAGGGGGTTGTTCGGGATCCAAAGGTTCACCGGGAGGTGATTGAATCCGTCATCCATTTCGCGACAGAAAACGGCTTTGCTGTGCTGGGACTGGATTATTCCCCCATTAAGGGGCCGGAGGGGAATATTGAGTATCTGATTTATCTGCGCAAGATTGCGAAATCCGCTGCCTGCCATCTGTCGGGCACAGATGACAGGCCTGCCGCCTTGGCGCAGGAAGAAAGCCCGGCCTGTGTGGCGGAGAATGTGGATCCTGAGACCATCGTGAAGCTGGCGCATGAAGACCTGGATCGCTGAGGAGGGATGATCGGGGCACGTATCTCAGAGAATTCGACCCTAAGAATTTGACCTGTGGGTTTGATCATTGTGCGGCCCTGTTGCCTGCCCCTGTCAAGGGAGTGTTTCATTAATGAAGAATTTCTTACTTGTTACAAGAGATATAGAGGCCAGCCGGGACTGGATCCACAGGCTGAGGACGGTTGTTGTATCCAGAGGCGGGAGTCTGACCTGCCTGGAGAATCCTCAGGATTTCACAAACCCCGGCCGCATTAAGGTCCCGGAGAATACGGATGGGATTCTGACCCTGGGCGGGGATGGAACCATGATTCGAGCGGCACAGAATACCCTGGGCAGCGGGGTTCCCCTGATCGGGATCAACAGAGGGCATCTGGGCTATCTCTGCGATTTGGATCCCGAGAGCATTTACGAGGCCATAGACCTGCTCATGGAGGACAGGTACGAGATTGAGAGCCGAATGCTTCTGGCTGGTCTGGTATATGACACGGAGAAAAAAGCCGATGGGGAATCTGTCGCTCTCAATGACGTCGTGATCGTCTCCAGGCATCCCATGGAGATCTTATGCCTGACAGTCTATATCAATGGCCAGGCTCTCTATACGTATCACTGTGACGGAATGATATTTGCGACGCCAACCGGATCGACGGCTTACAACCTATCGGCTAAGGGCCCGATTGTTGACCCCAAGACCAAGCTGATTCTTTTGACGCCAATCAATCCACACACCTTAAATTCAAGATCGATTATCTTAGACCCTGACGATGTGATTTCGGTAAAGCTGACCGCCCGGCGCGAGGATGATGACCCAGTTGCGGAAGTATCCTTCGACGGCAACCACAGAAGACAGCTGGTTCCCGGGCAAGAACTGCTGGTCTATCGGTCCAAAGAGGAGATCAAGATGATGAAGCTCTCTAAAATGAACTTCTTAGAGCGCATCCGCAGCAAGATGCAGTCAAATTAGATTAGGAGGGAGCAGTGAAGCAGGAAAGACAGGCAAAAATTCTGGATCTGATCGTCACCAGAGAGATCGGAACGCAGGAGGAGCTGACCAGGGAGTTGAAGAGAGCCGGCTATCAGGTGACCCAGGCAACCGTCAGCCGTGATATCCGCGAGATGCAGCTGACCAAGGTGGCCAGGGCGAACGGCCGCCTTGTCTATGTCTCCTATCAGAGCAGTCCGCAGGATCTGAGCGAGAAGTATGTGAGGATCTTTCGGGACGGCTTTTTGAGCATGGATAATGCCATGAATATTCTGGTGATCCGCACAGTTGCCGGTATGGCCATGGCTGTGGCGGCTGCCCTGGATCATATGCAGCTGGGTGAGATTGTTGGGAGTATTGCAGGCGACGATACGGTCATGTGCGCGGTGCGCAGTATGGATGACACAGCGGCGCTCATGACCAGATTGCGCCACATTCTGGATGAGAATGGCCTGGCGAAAAAGAGGAATCAGGAAGTCTGAGCAGGCCCGGTCTTCGTGATGGCTGACCGTCGGGGACCGCAGCGTGCGCCCGATGATTTGCGGCTGTCTGACAGGCGTAAACAGTGTGACTTGTTGTCTGGATGAGAAGGGCGGCCGAGATGGCGCGACTGGAGAGAGAGTAGAAAGGATCCGCATGCTTTTAGACCTGCATGTCAAAAATCTGGCTCTGATTGAAGAGGAGGAAATTCATTTCGGAGAGGGACTTAATGTCTTGTCCGGGGAGACCGGGGCAGGCAAATCAATTATCCTGGGGGCCCTGGGGATTGCCCTGGGACAAAAGGCCTCCAGGGAAATGCTGCGCAGGCCCGATGAAGATGGACTTGTTGAGGCTGTCTTTAGCGTGACCAGTCAGGCACAGAGACAGGCTCTTTTGAAACTTGCAATTCCTGTTTATGACAACCAGGTCATCTTCTCAAGACGCATCTCGCCTGGCAGAACCGTCTCCAGGATCAATGGAGAGACACAGCCTGCGCAGATCCTAAGGAGGGCGGGGGAGATCTTCCTTGATATCTATGGGCAGAATGAGCAGCAGACCCTTTTGAAGAAGAACAGACATCTGGCTCTCTTAGATGAGTTTGCCGCGGGAGAACTCGGTGATCTTAAGGGAAAGGTATCCACAGCCTACCGGGCCTATTTCGATCTGAAGAAAGAGGCGGATTCGGCCTCTTTGGACCTGTCTTCCCGTCTGCGCGAGATTTCTTTTCTGGAGCATGAAGTGGAGGAAATACAAAAGGCAGGTCTGTCGGTCGGCGAGGATTTGGACCTGGAGGGGGCGTATCGCAAGATGAAGCATGCCTCCAGAATCGCGGAGGCATTGAACCGGGCCCGCCATCTGCTGGCAGATGAGTCCGCCTGCGGAGACCTGGTCGCGCAGGCCATTCATTTCCTGCGGCAGGCAGAGGACTACGATCAAAAGGTCGGGGATTATCTGTCCGTATTGATGGATATTGACGCCCTGATCTCGGATGTCTCAGGGGAGATCGATTCTCATCTGGAGGAGACGGCTTTTGACGAGAAACGATTTAACGAGCTTGAGCAGAGGCTGGATCTGATCAATGATCTCAAAGCCAAGTATGGAAGAACGATAGAGGATATCCTGGCCGCCCTTAGAGATAAGCAGGAAGAACTGGCAAGGCTGCAGGATTATGACCGCTGTCAGGAAAAGCTGAAGAAAGAATTAAAAGAGGCCGAAGAGGCCTATCTTGTTCTGGCCAGGGAACTTAGTTCCCGGCGCAGGGAGGCGGCGAAGAAGCTCTGTGCCAGGGTATCAGAGGCTCTGTTATCCCTTCATTTTCTCTCTGTCAATTTTGACATGCGTTTTGCGAAGGCCTCCTCCTACACGGCGGGAGGAATCGATGAGGCGGAATTCTATATATCCACCAATCCGGGAGAGGCCGCCAGACCTCTTGGACAGGTCGCCTCAGGCGGAGAATTAAGCCGCATTATGCTGGTGTTGAAGACGGAGCTGGCAGCCAGGGAGGATACGGTGGACAGCCTGATCTTCGATGAGGTAGATGCCGGGATTTCGGGCAAGACGGCCCAGGCCGTCGCCCGTAAGCTGCGCCGCCTGGGCCGGGAGGTTCAGGTGATCTGTATTACCCATCTGGCCTTGATCGCCGCCGGGGCAGACCGGCATTTCCTGATTGAAAAGTCCCTGCGGGCCGGGAGGACAGTGTCCGGAATCCGCCAACTGTCTGAGGAGGAGGCAGTCAAAGAGCTCGCCCGCATGATTTCGGGAGATGCGATCAGCGAGAGCGTCCTGGAAAATGCCCGCCAGATGCGGTATGCAGCCGCAAAAGAGAAGAGGGACCACTAGTATGGCCAAGTCACTTTTTATCGCGGAGAAGCCCTCTGTCGCTCAGGAGTTCGCCAAAGCGCTCCGTGAAAATACCAGCCGAAGAGACGGGTATCTGGAGGGGGACCATCTGATTGTAACCTGGTGCCTGGGCCATCTGATCACGATGTCCTATCCGGAGGCCTATGACCAGAATCTGAAGAAATGGCGCATGGATACCCTGCCCTTTATTCCTGAGACTTTTCGCTATGAGGTTTTGCCAAATTCTGCCAGGCAGTACCGAATCGTGGCTTCCCTGCTCAACCGGGCAGATGTTGAGACGATTTATGTCTGTACCGACTCGGGACGGGAGGGCGAGTATATCTACCGTCTGGTCGCCCAGGAGGCAGGGGTCAGGGATAAGATACAAAAGCGGGTCTGGATTGATTCTCAGACGCAGGAGGAGATTCTGCGCGGAATCAAGGAGGCCAGGGATGAGTCCGCCTATGATAATCTGGCCGCTTCCGCTTACCTGCGGGCCAAAGAGGACTATCTGATGGGGATTAATTTCTCCAGAATCCTCTCACTGAAGTACGGCAGCGCAGTCGCCCACGCGCTAAAGGAGAACTATGTTGTCATCTCCGTGGGCCGGGTGATGAGTTGTGTGCTTGGAATGGTGGTTCGAAGGGAACGGGAGATTCGCGGCTTTGTCAAGACGCCCTTCTACCGGATCCTGGGAGATGTAGATCTGCTGCCTGCGTCCGCAGAACAGATATCGGAGGATTCCCGGGGGAATTCTTCTGGCGCGGGACAGGAGGCGTCTGTCCCTGGCTTGAAGCAGTCCGGAGAAGGTGCAGGAAGCAGGGCATCTGGGCAGGCTGTTTTAAGAGGTCTGGAGTGGCGGGCCGTGATCGGGAGCCGCTATGAGAATTCCCCTCTCTTATACAGGGAAAATGGCTTCAAAGAGAGAAAAGATGCCCTGAAACTGATTGAGGAATTGAATCAGCTTCCCAAGGACAGTCTCTCATTGGAGAAAGAGGAAGCCTATGCCTGCGCTCTGAAGGGCAAGATTCACAGGATCAGCAAGAAGAAGGAGAAGAAGAATCCCCCTCTGCTCTACAATCTGGCGGAGATTCAAAACGACTGTTCCCGATTCTTCAAGATCTCGCCTGACGAGACATTGGCCGTCATTCAGGAACTCTATGAGAAGAAGCTTGTGACCTATCCGAGAACGGATGCAAGGGTGCTGTCAACGGCGGTTGCCAAGGAGATCGACAAAAATATAAGAGGGCTGGCAGGCATTCCCGGAGTGCGGGCATTTGTCCAGGAGATTCTTGACAAGGGCTTCTATCAGGGAATTGCCAAAACCCGCTACACGGATGATAAGAAGATCACAGATCACTATGCCCTGATCCCAACGGGACAGGGATTGGGGGCTCTTGGCAGAATGTCCAAAAGAGCAGCCCTGGTCTACGAGCTCATTGTGCGGCGCTTTCTGGCAATCTTCTATGACCCGGCGGTCTACGAGAAACTCAATCTGACTGTTCAGGCCGGAGGGGAGTACTTCTTTGCCTCCGATAAGTACCTGAAGGAAGAGGGCTATCTGAAGCTGATGAGCTACTCTTTCCAGAAGAAAAATAAGAAATCTGATCCAAAAGAGGAGAATATCCAGGGCGGATCCATTGAGGGGAATGGACAGGCAGATGACGGGAATTCAGACGAGGATCATGCTGAGAATCAGGCGCTTCTGGCAGAACTTCTGCCCCGAATCAAGAAGGGGGATCTGGTTCGCTTTTGCCTTTTTCGCATCAAGGAGGGAGAGACTTCTCCCCCCAAGCGCTACAACTCAGGTTCATTGATTTTAGCCATGGAAAATGCGGGCCAGCTGATTGAAGATGAGGAACTGCGCGCGCAGATTAAGAGCCAGGGGATCGGTACTTCCGCTACCCGGGCGGAAATTCTGAACAAGCTGGTCCGGATCTCTTATTTAGCCCTCAACAAGAAGACCCAGGTCATAACACCTACCCTGCGGGGAGAACTTGTCTTTGATGTGATTGCCGCCTCCATGCCGCAGATGCTCAACGCGGAGCTGACAGCCAGTTGGGAGAAGGGACTTAGTTATGTGGCAAAGGGGACGATTACAGCAGACGAGTACATGAAGAAGCTGGACGCGTTTGTCCGGCTGCGTGTCGAGAGGGTGAAGGCCATGCGAAATCGGAGTATCCCTGGAGGCCAATTTGCGGCTCTTGCCGGGAATGATCCGACAGGCAGGGACAGCCGGACTGCCAGAGAGAAAGCTGCCAGGGGAACAGCAGATGTAAAGTACGGGCAGGGGAAAGAGAAGAATTTACAGGAAGGAAAGGCAAGAAATGCAAGCATGTAAAATCAGTCAGATGTATGACTTAAAAGAAACCATAGCCAGTGAGATATTTACAGGAAAGGAGTATCCCTGGGAGGTCCTGGATGATATCGAGGATTTTATTCTGAAATTGGGACCGACTCTGGATCCGGACCGCTATGAGAAACGGGGTGAGAATATCTGGGTCGCCAGATCTGCCCTGGTGCATTCAAGCGCCAATATCATCGGCCCCTGTATCATTGACGAGAAGACAGAGGTGCGTCCCTGTGCCTTCATTCGAGGCAAGGCGATAGTGGGCAAAAACTGCGTGGTCGGGAATTCGACGGAATTAAAGAATGTCATACTCTTTAACGTGGTGCAGGTTCCCCATTACAACTATGTGGGAGATTCGATTCTGGGCTTTCACTCCCATATGGGGGCAGGATCTATTACTTCCAATGTCAAATCGGACAAGAGCCTGGTTGTCGTCAGAGACAAAGAGGAGACGATTGAGACCGGTCGTAAGAAGTTCGGAGCCATGCTGGGGAATTATGTCGAGGTGGGCTGTAATTCTGTTCTCAACCCGGGCACGGTTATCTGTCCCCACTCCAATATCTATCCTCTCTCCAGCGTCAGGGGGGTCGTACCTGCCCGGTCTATTTTCAAATCCGGTAAGGGAACAGAGATTGTCGCCAAGCGATGATCTCTTTGCAGTTCAAAAAATTTGCACAAAGAATCCGCCAGACAAAGACAAATATTCGTCGGTCAAAAACAAATTAGGGCTTGCCATGGGAGAAATCCACTAGGATAATGAAAGCGTTGCAGGCAATGGAGCCTCAGCAGAGTATGAAAATACGGAAAAGGCCGGCGGCGGATCCCGTGAGTTAGGAGATTAGAGTGAAGTCATATCTTGAAATGTCAAAAGAGGAACTGGAGCAGCTACGCACAGAATTAAAAGCCGCTTACCGAAGGTATCAGGACATGGAACTCTCCCTGAACATGAGCCGTGGGAAGCCCTGCAAGGAACAGCTTGATTTGTCCATGGAACTCATGGATATCTTAAATTCCGATTCCGATCTGACCTGTGAGGACGGGACCGATTGCCGCAATTATGGTGTTCTGGATGGACTGCCGGAGGCCAAGGAACTGATCGGGGCCATGATGGAGAACAAGCCGGATAATATCATTATCTACGGAAATAGTTCTCTCAATGTCATGTACGACTGCATCAGCCGCTCTTATACACATGGGGTCATGGGAAATACTCCCTGGTGCAAGCTGGACAAGATCAAATGGCTCTGCCCGGTTCCCGGATATGACCGTCACTTCGGGATTACGGAGTACTTCGGTTTTGATATGATCAATATTCCCATGACGGACCAGGGGCCTGACATGGATTTGGTTGAGAAACTGGTTGCGGAAGACGAGTCTGTCAAGGGAATCTGGTGTGTGCCCAAGTACTCCAATCCCCAGGGATATTCTTACTCCGATGAGACAGTACGCCGTTTCGCAAGGCTTGCGCCGGCGGCCAAGGACTTTCGGATCTACTGGGACAATGCCTACGGGGTTCATCATCTCTATGATGACAGACAGGATCAGCTGATTGAAATCCTGCATGAGTGCAAGAAGGCGGGCAACCCGGATATGGTCTACAAGTTCGCTTCCACTTCCAAAATCACTTTCCCGGGTTCCGGCGTGGCGGCGCTGGCGACCTCACTCAATAATTTGGAAGATATCAAGAATCAGATGAAGAACCAGACCATCGGTCACGATAAGGTCAACCAGCTGCGTCACGTCCGCTATTTCAAGGATTTAAACGGGATCAGGGCGCATATGAGAAAGCATGCAGATGTCATTCGGCCCAAGTTCGAGATGGTAGAGAGGATCTTTGACGAGCAGCTGTCCGGTCTGGGAATTGGTTCATGGACGGTCCCCAATGGCGGCTATTTCATCAGCTTCGAGACCCTGGAGGGCTGTGCCAGAAAGGTGGTCAGCCGCTGCAAGAAGGCGGGAGTGACCCTGACCGGTGCCGGTGCGACCTATCCATACCACAGGGATCCCGCCGACAGCAATATCCGTATTGCGCCCACCTATCCCTCTGTGGAGGATCTGGCTAAGGCAGCAGATCTCTTTGCTCTCTGTGTCAAGCTGGTCTCTGTTGAGAAACTGCTTGAGGATTCAGAAAATAAATGAAAGCAGGGGGGGGTTACCCGGATCAAAATCCCGTGAGAAATTTTTCCCCCTTTCTATTAGGAGATGAGATGAAAGAGAACAGCAGTGGCTTGGGATAGAAAAGATCATGTATCTGATATCCGAGATGATTTCATGGTTATAGACCCTATAATAGATTGGAATATCGCGATCGCCGGTATTTCGTTGACAGGGTAGGGCAAAGTGCTATGATTTCAATAACGTGTTGAGGCGAAAGGCTGACAGTTATGAGAACACAGGTATTATCCATTTTGGTTGAGAACACCTCAGGTGTCTTAAGTCACATCTCCGGGCTTTTCTCAAGGAGAGGATTCAACATCGACAGTTTCTCAGCCGGTGTTACCGCGGATGAGCGCTTCACACGACTTACTATTGTTGCACATGGGGATCGACTGATTTTGGATCAGATCCGAAAACAACTGGCTAAGCTGGAGGATGTGATCAGCATCAAAAAGTTGGAGGCCGGCGCGTCCGTTCAGAGAGAACTGATGTTGGTTAAGATCAGCGCCAAGGATTCCGATCGTCAGAATGTGCTCAGTATCACGGAGATCTTCAAGGGAAGAGTTGTGGATGTGACTCACGATTCCATGGTGATCGAGGTCACCGGAGGGCAGGATAAGCTGGCAGCTTTTTTAGATATGCTTGACGGATACGAGATACTTGAACTGGCCAGAACCGGTCTGACGGGCCTGTCCCGCGGGTCGGATGATGTTACGATCATCGAGTAATCGAGGTCTGGCAATAAATACTAATTTCAATCAGGAGGAATGACAAATGGCAGAAGCAAGAATGTTCTACAATGAGGATTGTAATGTTGATCTCTTAAAGGGCAAGCACATTGCGGTCATCGGCTATGGCTCTCAGGGACATGCGCATGCTCTGAATCTGAGAGATTCCGGCTGTGATGTTGTTGTAGGTCTCTACGAGGGATCCAAGAGCAAGGCCAAGGCAGAGGCGCAGGGACTGAAGGTGCTTCCCACGGCCGAGGCAGCCAGGTGGGCTGATATCATTATGATTCTCATCAATGACGAGCTTCAGGCCGATATGTATAAGAAGGATATTGAACCCAATCTCGAGGCCGGCAACATGCTGATGTTCGCTCATGGTTTCAACATCAATTATAAATGCATCGTTCCTCCTGCTGATGTCGATGTAACCATGATCGCTCCTAAGGCCCCCGGTCATACCGTTCGCTCTGAGTATCTTGAGGGCAAGGGAACTCCCTGTCTGGTAGCGGTAGAGCAGGACGCAACCGGTCATGCTCTTGAGCTCGCTCTTGCATATGGGGCCGGTATCGGTGGTGCCCGTGCGGGCCTTCTTGAGACTACCTACAGAACTGAGACCGAGACAGACCTCTTCGGTGAGCAGGCTGTCCTCTGCGGTGGTGTCTGCGCTCTGATGCAGAACGGTTTCGAGGTTCTCTGCGAGGCTGGTTACGATCCCCGCAATGCATATTTCGAGTGCATCCACGAGATGAAGCTGATCGTAGATCTGATCTACCAGTCAGGCTTCGCCGGCATGAGATACTCCATCTCCAATACGGCTGAGTTCGGAGATTATAAGGCAGGCCCCCGGATCATTACGCCTGACGTCAAGGAGAATATGAAGGCTGTTCTGGCTGACATCCAGTCCGGGAAATTCGCCTCTGAGTTCATGCAGGATATGTCCGCCGGCCGTCAGATCAACTTCCAGGCCATGCGGCGCAAGGCTGCTGAGCATCCCTGCGAGGAGGTCGGCAAGGAGATCCGTAAGCTCTACAGCTGGAACGACGAGAGCGATAAGCTCATCAACAACTAATCTGTATCAGATCATATGTCTTGAATGCCGGGGCGGATTCCCATGGGAATCCGCCCTTTTTGCGTGTCGCCATGCGCATAAAGAAGTTGCGTTTCCTATATTTGCCGCTTCATTTATTTCGCAAGTTAAGGAAGAGAAGACAGATGAAGAAAAGATAATTGGATCTCAATTCTCTTTCCCCTTGTTCGATTTGTCACTTCGAGGGGAATTACTGCAGTTCCTTTTTCAGCGCAAGGAATTGAACAAGGGCTGGATTCTGCAGGTGATTCTTTTTATAGGCGAAGCCGATCTCTCTGGGAGGGATGGCCTTGCCCTTGGGAAGGGGGATCTCAACAAGAGTTTTATTTGCCAGATCCTCCTTTATGAAATTTTTGATGACAGCGGCGGCACCGATGCCCAGTCTGGCGAAAGAGATCAGCAGGTCCATGTCTGAGATATCCAGGGTCTCTCGGATCCGAATGTGATTGCGGTGGAGAAAATCATCAATATAAAGACGGGTCATATTTTCTGCGTTTAGCATCATGAGAGTAGCATGGGAGAGAATTTGATCCTCTTTCCCTCTGCCCTGCCCCAGGCGCTTTAGGTAGTCCGGGGATGCCACGAAACAGTCCTGGATGGTGGTCTCCGGCTCGAAGGTGACGTCGTCCATGCGCTCAGGCTTTCCCACAAGGCCCACATCTACTTTGTGGGCTTCAATCAACTCCAGGGTTTCTCTGGAGGAAGTGGTTGTAATCGAAAGACTGATATTGGGCTCCCTGCGGGTGAATTCCGTCAGATAGGGAAGAAGCGTATGCCTGCAGAGGGTGGAGGAGACGCCGATGCGAAGAGAACCCATACCCATGGATACCCGCTGGCGCAGCCGCTCAATTCCGGAATCCAGGGAGGCGAAGGCCTCCTGTACGGTCTCATAGAGCATCTGTCCTTCCGGGGTCAGAACAACTCCCTTGGAGGAGCGAATAAAGAGCTTAACTTCCAGCTGTTCCTCCAGCTTCTGTATGGATTTGGAAATGGCGGGCTGGCTGATATAGAGTTGGGATGCCGCTCTTGAAATATTCCCGCAGTCGGCGACTTCATAGAAGATACGATATCCGGATAATGATTCGGTCATGACAATGTTTTCCTCCGAACGCAATGAAAGAACCCCTGAATAATCCCTGTCACAGGCTATTGTCACACAGCCTTTCCATAACCGCAAGTTATAAAATACAGTCAAAGCTTCTATTGGGTTTCTCCTTCCCGGGATGCTAACATGGACAGAGCAAGTTCATTACAGAAGGTTTTGCCTGCAAATAAGGAGATACGCACATGGGAATGACTATGACGCAGAAGATTCTGGCCGCTCACGCGGGACTGGATCATGTCGAACCGGGACAGCTGATTATGGCCAGGCTGGATCTGGTGTTGGGCAACGACATCACTTCTCCTGTCGCCATTGATGTGATTCAGAATATGGACAGCAAGGGCGTCTTTGACAAGGATAAGGTCGCCCTGGTCATGGATCATTTCGCGCCCAATAAGGACATCAAGTCTGCAGAGCACTGCAAATGCGTCCGTGAGTTTGCATGTCAGCATGAAATCAGTCATTTCTATGATGTTGGCCAGATGGGGATTGAGCATGCCCTCCTTCCTGAGAAGGGATTGGTTGTAGCCGGCGATGCAGTCATTGGCGCTGATTCCCATACCTGTACTTACGGTGCTCTGGGCGCTTTTTCCACCGGCGTCGGCTCCACTGATATGGCGGCCGGCATGGCGACTGGTCAGGCCTGGTTCAAGGTTCCCGAGGCCATCCGATTCAACCTGGTCGGCAAGCCAGATCCCTATATCTCAGGCAAGGACGTCATCCTTCACATCATCGGTAAGATCGGCGTGGACGGGGCCAGATACCAGTCTATGGAGTTTACCGGTGAAGGCGTGAAGTATCTGTCCATGGATGACCGCTTCACTATCGCCAACATGGCCATCGAGGGCGGTGCCAAGAACGGCATCTTCCCGGTCGATGATCTGACCCTGGAATACATCAAAGAACACGCAGACCGTCAGCCTGTTATCTATGAGGCGGATGAGGATGCCGCTTACATCGCCGAATATACCGTTGATCTGTCTTCACTCAAATCTACGGTCTCTTTCCCCCATCTGCCCGAGAATACTCGCACCATTGATCAGGTCGGTGACATTCGAATTGATCAGGTTGTTATCGGCTCCTGCACCAATGGCCGTCTGTCTGATCTGAAGACAGCGGCAGAGATCTTAGAGGGACACAAGGTTGCAGAACATGTCCGCGCCATCGTCATCCCCGCCACACAGCAGATCTACTTGGATGCCATGCAGGCGGGGTATTTGAAGACTTTCATTGAGGCCGGGGCTGTCGTCTCCACCCCGACCTGCGGGCCCTGCCTGGGCGGATACATGGGGATTCTTGCCGCCGGAGAGCGCTGCGTCTCCACGACGAACCGCAACTTTGTCGGCCGCATGGGAGACGTTACATCCGAGGTGTATCTGGCCAGCCCGGCGGTTGCCGCGGCGAGTGCAGTTACCGGTAAGATATCAGGCCCCGCAGATCTGACCTGAGATAGGAGAGTAAGATGAAAACAGCACATGGTAAGGTATTTAAGTATGGGGATAATGTCGATACCGATGTCATTATCCCGGCAAGGTATTTGAACTCATCTGACCCCGCAGATCTGGCCAGACACTGCATGGAGGATATCGACAGGGACTTTGTCAGTCAGGTTCATATCGGTGATATTATCGTCGCCGATAAGAACTTCGGCTGCGGTTCCTCCAGAGAACACGCCCCCATCGCCATCAAGGCGGCAGGCGTCTCCTGTGTCATCGCGGAGACCTTCGCCCGGATTTTCTATCGGAATGCCATCAACATCGGTCTGCCCATTGTGGAGTGCAAAGAGGCGGCCGCCGATATCAAGGCGGGGGATGAGATCAAAGTAGACTTCAATTCCGGTCTTATTACCAATCGAACCAGGAATAAGACCTATCGGGGACAGGCCTTTCCGCCTTTCATGCAGAAGATCATTGATGCGGAGGGATTGGTGAACTACATTAATGCAAATTCTGAAAGCCCATCGTGCGGATAATTGTCTGATTCGTCAGCCAGTCAGCTTGTGAGAGCGTCCGACCGTTGACGAGTGCTGGCTGTCACTCGTATAATTCATAACAATGGATGCACATCGGATGTGTATTCTGTTATTTATGACAGTGGAATCCTCGCAAGGCATATATCCTATTGCAGGACTGATATTTTGCGGGCAAAAATGAGGTATAGCATGGATCTGCATTATGTGAGCACAAGAGACCGTTCAAACCGGGTAACTGCGTCCCAGGCCATTTTGAAGGGGCTGGCTTCCGATGGGGGGCTCTATGTTCCCGAGCATCTGCCTGAATTTGAGTTCAAACCGGAAGACCTTGTGGGAAAGACCTATCAGGAGATCGCCTATGAGGTCATGCGTCATTTCCTGACGGACTTTACGGAGGAAGAACTCAAGACCTGTATCAAGCGGGCTTATGACAGCAAGTTTGATAGCACAGAGATCGCTCCCATGACTTATGCCCAGGGAGCTTACTATCTGGAACTCTTCCATGGGAGGACCATTGCTTTTAAGGACATGGCCCTGTCCATCCTGCCCCACCTCATGCTGGCTTCGGCCAGAAAGAACGGGGCCGACAGGGAGATTGTTATCTTGACCGCTACATCTGGCGATACTGGCAAGGCTGCTATGGCAGGTTTTGCGGATGTCAAGGGAACCAGGATCATTGTTTTTTATCCCAAGGATGGCGTGTCTGCTATTCAGGAGCGGCAGATGCTGACTCAGACGGGGAATAATACCCATGTGGTCGGTATTCATGGCAACTTTGATCAGGCCCAGTCCGGGGTCAAGCGCATGTTCAATGATCCTGCCTTAAATGCCAGAATCAGGGAGAAGGGCTTCCAGTTCTCTTCAGCCAATTCCATCAATATTGGCCGTCTGGTTCCTCAGATCGTCTATTATGTCTATGCCTATGTGAAGCTTCTGGAGAATGAGAAGATCGCGGCGGGGGAGAAGATCAATATTGTTGTCCCAACTGGTAACTTCGGCAATATTCTGGCTGCCTACTACGCTAAGAGGGCGGGAATTCCCATTGCCAGGCTGATCTGTGCCTCCAACGAGAACCGGGTTCTCTATGATTTCTTCTTGACGGGCATTTATAATAAGAACCGCCCCTTTCAGGTGACGACATCTCCTTCCATGGATATTCTGATTTCCTCTAACTTGGAGAGATTGATCTATGAGATTGCGGGAGAATCGGACGTCACTGACGCCAGGCTGATGGAGGCTCTGACAAGAGATGGTCGCTATGAAATCACGGATCAGATGAGACAGAAACTGGGAGATTTCTACGGCAATTATGCCGATGAAGGCCAGACAGCACAGGCCATTAAGGATATTTACGAGGCCTGCGGTTATGTCATTGACACCCATACGGCTGTCGCAGCTTCTGTCTATGGCAAGTACAAGGCGGATACCGCAGATGAGACCAAGACAGTCATTGCCTCTACGGCGTCCCCCTATAAGTTCCTTCATGACGTCATGGCAGCCATTGATCCAAAGTATGCGAATGCTGCGGATTTTGATCTGATAGAGCCTTTGTCTGAGATTTCAGGCCTGCCCGTTCCCAGGGCGGTCTCCGAGATCCTGACTGCTCCCATTCGCCATGATACTGTTTGTGATGTTGACCAGATGGACGATGTTGTATGCAAGGCCCTGGGACTTTAGGTGACGTTATTTCCTGGGTCGCCAGTGGAAAGGTACAGGCGCTGCAGATAAGAGATATATGTGAGTTCTAGGAAAGGAGTCCCGCCCCCCTGGGGCGGGATTTTTGCTGCAGAATCTTCTTGTCTGGACAGACGAACCGCCCTCTGCGAACAGGGGACGGTTCATGACAATCAAGGAATGTCTGGTGAAGGGAGATGATGCAGGACCATATAAAGATTGTGCAAAATAAATTTGCGCTTGACATAATTGATTGTGAACAATATAATCAGAACATCAGAACAGAAGTATCGATGTCAAGAGAGGAGTTCTTATGGCCAGCATTTATGACTATGAAATTGAGAGAGCAGATGGAAGCAAGTTGTCTTTGGCTGAGAACAGGGGCAAGGTTATGATTATTGTCAATACAGCCACTGGCTGCGGTTTTACCCCGCACTATGAGCCGCTGGAGGCTCTCTATGAGAAATACCATGATCAGGGACTAGAAATCATTGATATTCCCTGTAATCAGTTTGCCGGGCAGGCGCCTGAGTCAGATCAGGAGATTCACGAGTTCTGTCAGCTTAAGTACCACACACAGTTTGAGCAGTTCAAAAAGGCGGAGGTCAATGGAGAAAATCAGCTGGATCTCTATCGTTATCTGAAGAGCCAGAAGGGCTTTGAGGGTTTTGGAAAGGGGGCTAAGGCTTTGGCTATGAGTGCTCTGCTTTTGAAGATGGACAGAAATTATAAGAAGAATCCCGAGATCAAGTGGAACTTCACAAAATTCTTGATTGACCGCGATGGTAAGGTCATCGGAAGGTATGAGCCTACCTATGATATGAGCAAGTTCGCCGAGGAGGTCGGTAAGCTCTTTGCAAAGGAATAGATCGACAGAAGATTCGTCTGGGGTGACAGGAGCAGCCTGGAAATGCATGTGGTAGAAAGATAGAGGCAGCGGTATGGGTGAAAGGGCTTTCGAGCTTCTTTCGCCTTGTTGTTTTCACAGGCAATTCGTTGTCAGTCAGCGGGAACTTAGGCTATAATAAGGCGCAGTGTGGTCTAAAGGGGCAAAAGCGTTTGAAATCAAATCAGAATGTTGTTACTGCAACAGTGATGGCGGCTTTTGTGCAATATAATTTTAGCCATAAATCAGCGAGACAGCAGAGAAATCTGCTTTAAGGAGGTTATCATGGCAAACAAGATTCTCGAGGTTCAGGATTTGCATGCCCGCATTGAGGACAAGGAGTTGCTTCATGGTCTGAATCTTCAGATCGGCGCCGGTCAGACCCATGTCATCATGGGGCCAAACGGCGCGGGCAAATCGACCTTGGGAGCGACCATTATGGGAGATCCCCGCTTCGAAATCACATCCGGTTCCATTCTTTTTGACGGAGAGCAGATTGCCGGAGAATCTGCGGATAAGATCGCCAGAAGAGGGCTTTTCATCAGCTTTCAGAATCCCATTGAAGTTCCGGGAATCACTCTGTCCAACTTCATTCGCACCGCCATGGAGAACCGCACAGGAAAGCATATCCGTCTCTGGGACTTTAAGAAGGAACTGACCAAGACGATGGAGATTCTGGAGATGGATTCCTCCTATGCGGATCGAGATCTCAACGTCGGATTCTCAGGCGGCGAGAAGAAGAAGGCAGAGATTCTTCAGCTTCTGATGTTAAAGCCTTCCCTGGCAATTCTGGACGAGACCGATTCCGGACTGGATGTGGACGCAGTCCGTATCGTATCCAGGGGAATTGAGGAGTATAAGAATTCCGTTGGCGGTGCGCTGATGATTATCACACATGCTACCCGTATCTTAGAGGCTCTTAAGGTGGATGCGACACATGTTCTGGTCAATGGACAGATTGTCGCTGACGGAGGCGCTTCTATGGTTGATGAGATCAACGCGAATGGCTTTGAGAAGTATCTTCCCAGGGAGGCTTGATTTGAGTAAAGAGAAAACTTACGTAGACGACATCGACCGCAGCATGTATGACTTTCGCTACGATGAGAGGGATGCCTATAAGGTCGACGAAGGATTGACGCCTGCCATCGTCGAGAAAATTTCCAAGGAGAAGAAGGATCCGGCATGGATGCGCGACTTCCGCCTGTCTTGTCTGGAGACATATGAAAAGACAGCCTTTCCCCAGTGGGGGCCATCGATTGACGGCCTTGACATGAACAATATTGTCACCTATATCCGTCCTAAGGATAATCATATGGTCAAGGACTGGAAGCAGGTGCCGGCAGATATTAAGGATACTTTCGAGAAGCTGGGGATTCCCCAGGCGGAGCGGGAGTCTCTGGCCGGCGTGGGCGCTCAGTATGATTCCGAGCTGGTCTATCACAATGTCCGCGAGGAGGTCGCCGCCCAGGGCGTGATCTATACTGATCTGGAGTCTGCCCTGCACGGCCCCTATGCCCAGATGATCCGGGATCACTTTATGAAACTGGTTCCGGCCACCGATCACAAATTCGCGGCTCTGCACGGGGCGGTCTGGTCCGGGGGTTCTTTCGTCTATGTCCCGCCCGGCGTCTCCGTGGAGATCCCCCTCCAGTCCTATTTCCGCCTAAACGCAGCCGGAGCCGGTCAGTTCGAGCACACCCTGATCATTGTGGATGAGGGGGCTTATCTGCACTTTATTGAGGGATGTTCCGCGCCCAAGTACAATGTGGCTAATCTGCATGCCGGCTGTGTCGAACTCTTCGTCGGAAAGAATGCGACCCTGCGCTACTCCACCATTGAGAACTGGTCCAAGAATATGTATAATCTCAACACCAAGCGGGCCAGAGTCGAGGAGGGGGGGAAGATTGAGTGGATCTCCGGGTCCTTCGGTTCTCATGTCTCTTACCTCTATCCGTCCAGTTTTCTGGTGGGAGAGGGGGCCAGAAGCGAGTTCACTTCAGTTACTTTCGCCGGCAGGGGCCAGAACCTGGACACAGGCTGCAAGGTAGTGCATAACGCGCCCAACACCTCTTCCTATGTGAATACCCGGTCGATTTCCAAGAGCGGCGGAATCTCTACTTTCCGCTCCTCTGTCAATGTGACCCCAAAGGCGAAGGGGGCCAAGGCGTCTGTCTCCTGCGCTTCTCTGATGCTTGATGATATCTCAAGGTCTGATACCATTCCGGCTATGGATATCCGCACGGCTGACGCAGATATCGGACATGAGGCCAAGATCGGACGTATCTCCGACGAGACGGTCTTCTATCTGATGAGCCGGGGCATGTCTGAGGAGGACGCCAGAGCCCTGATCGTGTCAGGTTTTGCTGACAATGTAGGCAAGGAACTTCCTCTCGAGTACGCAGTTGAAATGAACAATCTCATCCGCCTCGAGATGAAGGGGGCTATCGGATAAGGAGGAATGACAAATGACTGAGAAAATGAACCTGATTGTCAACCGTATTCCTTCCCCCACCTGGAACTGGCTGAAGATGAATGAGACCAGTGTTAAGGAGGTGGCTGTCTCATCGGATACAGCTTATATACTGCATCTTCCGGAGGAGATGGGTGGATATGTCGCATCGGCCTCCCGTTTACCCCAGGTTAAGACGGGTCTGGGATATGACCTTGAAAGGGCGTTTGAGATGGAGCGCCTGACGAGCCGTCTGATTACGATCCCCGAAGGGGATCACTTTGATCAGCCTGCCCGCGTGGATATGGATCTGAGCGAAAGAGACGCTGTGGCCAACCAATTGGAAATTCACGCAGCGCATGATTCCGAGGCGACCGTGATCGTCAATCTGCGTGCGCCCAGGGATCAGAAGGGCGATGTAATCGTCCAGATTAAGTATGATATTCAGAAGAATGCCAAGCTGAAACTGGTCACAGTTCAGTCTGCGGGCCAGGGAATGCGGGTCTTCTTTGACCTGGGCGGCGGGCTGGCTGATTCCGCCCGTTTCGAACTGATCCAGGTGATTCTGGGAGGACAGTCCTGCTATGGCAATTACTCTGATCTGGCAGGGAAATTCTCGAGTATTCGTACAGATATTGCCTATCTGATCGGAAGAGACGAGTGCTTGGACATGAATTATGTGGCCTATCACACCGGCAGGAAGACGGATACAGTTATGAACGTGTCCGGGGTTTTAGAGGGCAATGCCAAAAAGAATTTCCGCGGAACCATCGATTTTCGTCGGGGAGCCAAGGGCGCGACGGGCAACGAGATGGAAGAAGTCCTTCTTATGAGCGATGATGTTGTCAATCAGACCATTCCCGTCATTCTCTGCCAGGAGGAAGATGTGGAGGGCAATCACGGAGCTTCCATCGGGAAGCTGGATGAGAGTTTGCTCTTTTACATGCAGTCCAGAGGACTCAGCTTAGATGAGATCTACCAGATGATGTCCAGAGCTAAGGTTGAGGCGGTTTCTGCCAGGATTGAAGATCAAAAGACCCGAGAGAACATTCTGGCGATTCTGGATCAGAGAGAGAATTGCTGAAAGAGGGCAGATCGTATGAAGCATTGACAGACTGCATTTGTTTGTGCCGAAAGCGGCGGTGTAAGGAATGGAGATTTTTATGACCGATGAGGAGAAAAAGATTCGCGGGGACTTTCCGCTCTTGGCGAATCGCGACATCGTCTATCTGGACAATAGCGCGACGACCCAGAAGCCTCGGTCTGTATTAGAGGCGGATCAGGATTTCTACCAGAAGAATAATGCCAACCCCCTGCGCGGATTATACCAGCTGTCTTTGGATGCAACCGATGCCTATGAGGGGGCCAGAGCCAAGGTGGCTGACTTCATCGGAGCCAGTCGCCCCGAGGAGATTGTCTTTACCAGAAACGCCACCGAAGCGCTGAATCTGGTCGCTTATTCCTATGGGAGGAGCTTCCTGAAGGAGGGAGATGAGATTGTTCTCTCTGTGGCGGAGCACCACTCAAACATTCTGCCCTGGCAGGAAGTCGCCCGGGCGACCGGGGCCAGGCTGGTCTGGCTTGAGTGCGATGAGACGGGCAGTTTGGATCCCGGGAAACTGCGGGAACTGGTAAATGAGCACACGAAGATCGTGGCGATCAGCCAGGTTTCCAATGTCTTCGGAAGGACCAATGACGTCGGAGCATTCGCCAGAATTGCCCATGAGGCAGGAGCGGTCTATGTCTGTGATGGGGCTCAGTCTGTTCCCCATATGCCGGTTGATGTAGAGGAGATGGGCTGTGACTTTCTGGCCTTCTCCGGGCATAAGATGCTGTCTGCCATGGGAATCGGAGTCCTCTATGCCAGGTATGAGCTCCTGGACAAGATGCCTCCCTTCCTGACCGGGGGCGAGATGATCGAATATGTGACCCGTGAGGGAGCCACTTATGCGGAGATCCCCCACAAGTTTGAGGCGGGGACGGTCAATGCCGGAGGCGCCGTCAGTCTGGCGGCCGCCATCGACTATTATCACAAGATCGGTTTTGAGACCATTGAGCGAAGAGAAGAAGAACTGTCCGTCGACATGATCGAGGGAATGCAGAAGATCCCCCATGTTCATATTCTGGGGTCTGAGGATCCAACCGACCATCATGGCATTGTCACTTTCACAATTGATGGCGTTCATCCCCATGACGTGGCGGCAATTTTTGATGCCTCCGGCATCTGTGTCCGGGCCGGTCACCACTGCGCCCAGCCTCTGCACAGGCATTTGACCAGGATTTCTGAGAAGGTAGCCTTCATGTCTACCACAAGAGCATCGCTGGCTTTTTATAATACAAGAGAGGACGTGGACCGTTTTTTAGCCTGTCTTGCGGATATAAGGAGGGAAATGGGTTATGGCAATGAATAATACCTTCTACAATGAGATTCTGACGGACCACAATATGAACCCCATCCATAAGCACGCCCTGCCGGACGCTAATATGAGTCTGGAGGGAGTGAATCCCTCCTGCGGCGACGACATCGTCCTAAGCCTCAAGGTCGAGGACGGCAAGATCTTAGACGGGGCCTATGAGGGGAGCGGCTGCGCTATCTCCCAGGCCTCCGCGGATATGATGCTGGATCTGATTATCGGAAAGTCCGTGGAAGAGGCCAGGCGTCTGTCTGAGATTTTTCTGCGGATGATCAAGGGCAAGGTGACCGACGCGGAGAGAGAAGAGCTGGAGGAGGCAAGTATCCTGCAGGATGTCAGCCATATGCCGGCCAGGGTCAAATGCGCTGTTTTAGGCTGGCATACCATGGATCAGATGCTGGAGGATAAGTAAATGTCCGCGGGGATCCGCCAGGGGCAGCTGACCCTGATTATCTGGATACTGGCCCTGGTCCTGGTCGGCCTGGGCATCTATCTGTTTGCTCTGGCCGGGCGGATGAGAGAAGAGAAGAAGGTCTCTGAGTTTTTGATTCCGGCCACAGAGCTATATCGGATTCAGGATATGGAGGGGCTGGCCGGTTATCTGTCCGGCAGGGTCCGAGTCTTATCAATCGCCTGCGTGGTCTTTGGCTTGGTTCTGATTCTCTATCAGCTGATTCATTTTCCGGCTTATATTGCCGTCGCTTTCGCGCTCGCTCTGCTAATCGTCTATCTCTGGTTCAGCAGGGGACTGAGAGAGGGAGTGAAAAAATTTTAGAAAATTCAGGATAAGATCCAGGGGCGCTCGCTCCTGGATTTTAAAATGTAATCCATAAGATACAGATAAAAAAATGAAATCACAAAAAATATAGGAAAATAATTGCAATATATTAAAAATAATACAATCTATATCTTCTGCACAAAAAATATGTCTGATTTTCATGATCTTTTATGAATAGTAAAAGCCTGTGATACATGCTATAAGTAAATCAGGTTAAAAAATTAACAGAAACAGCCAAAAAGAGGAGTCATCGTTTGATCCTTCATTCTGAAGGGGAGAGGAGAAATGGATCAAATGAGAAGTAGAGTCAAAAGAAGGATGCGGGGTGTTTTGAAAACACCCCACATCCGTAGATGCCAAATCATAGGAATGCTTCTCTTGCTTTCTCTGCTTTTTGGAGCGTGTGGCAGTGAGAATACCAAAATAGATCGAGATAAGGCGGCAATCGGTCTTGTTGTAACGACAGCGCAGGCATATGATTCTAAAATATTATGGTTTGACGCCGACTTGGAAAACAATCAAATTCAGAAATTGCACTATGCAATGCTGGGGTCTCATTTTGCTCAGCCGATTGTAAAAAACGGTAAAATCTTTTTGATTCCGCAGGGCCTGGATGATCGCAAGGATACACGGAAGGTGATCAGTATTGACAAGAATGACCTGGCCATACAGGAGTACCCTTTTTCAAATATTGCTTTAAATTATGCCGAGTGTATTGGTGAAAATGTATATGCGATCAATACATTGAACGGGGTGAGTACACTTGAAAGGTATCATACATTAAGCCAACAGAGTCAGAAGTTTGAAAGAGAAGGAGAAGTTTTTAACCAAATTACGGCAGCTTCCGATAAACTGTATTGCTTTTCCATGAGATATGATCCTGATAATCCGGATCGTTTTTTAACGACGCTTCGTATCTTTACCCCCGACCTTCAAATGGAAAAGGAGATTGATCTGTCGGAGTATGGAATGACATCCGGAAAAGCTCTGGATGATCAAGAGTATTTGTATGTGACAGTGAGTCATGATTCTTATGATAACAGCATAGGAAGGATTCTCAAGATTAACAAGTCAACATACGAAATTCAAAAATTTGACTCTGAAGAGGGCAATGTCTTTGATATATTCAGGGCAGGAGATCGATTTATTTTTACACATTATGACCCGGTGGATAATGAAGGAGGGCATATTTCAATCTGGGACGGGAAGGACAGCGAAAAAATAGTTGATCTGGGAACACCGCTCACGTTAACAGGCATCAGCGGAAAGCACTTTGTTGTTGCAAATGACAATGGCATACGGTTATATTCCATGGACAATTTTCAGTTGTTGAAGGAACAGAAAATAGAGCTTGATTCAAGAAAATATAAGTTCTATACGTCAAGTTTACTTTTTGTAGATGAGTAGTTTTTGGGATCAACAGTGATAGAAAGGTGGGGATTATGAGAAGTCTCAAGGGGTGGATGATTCCGATTACTTACCTCATTGTTTGGAGTGCTTCATTGATTCTCTATTGGATATTTTTTCACTATGAGGGGATCGTGGCATTTAATTTCGGGTTCATTTGGATTATTTTACCAGCAGCGACACTGGTACTTTCTTTCCTGGTCGGGCTCAAGAATATCATCTGGAAATGGATCTGGCCTTTTGTCTTTTGCCTGATGTATTTGCTGTTGATGAGCCTGACTGTTTTCCTGGGGCAGTACTTGGTGACGGGTGACTGGAATATGCCGGATTTGACAACAACAATATTTATTCTGGTCATTTCTCTCACTGGGTTTGCGATAGGACAGCTGATCTGTCGGATCAGGGGATGGCGAATTAGAAAGACGGAAGTTTGACCGGAAAATAGACTCGGGGAAATAAACCGGGGAAATGAAAAGTTTTATGTCGAATGTTGGAGCGGGATCCGATCGGAGCCCGCTCCATTGTTAGGGGTGCTACAGGCGAAATGTGTTTCTAATGAGTGCGAGTTTCAAGTCTGTCTAATAGGGAATGGATATCGTCGAAAGCAAGAGGATTGCTGTAAGAGAATCGCTTGTGATTGTGATTTGCAATACTCATCATATCAAATCCAGATGTGATAAAATAAATCATCATATTCATCAACAGGGGGGGTTTTCAATGGACGAGAAAATTGCGGGGAAGTATCGGGGAACCAGCGTCAGAGCGGGGCTGATCTATGGCATGGCTGAGTTCTTTGGAGGCGGCGCTTTTGTCATCATCAACACCTTTTTCCTGATCTTTCTGACTAAGGCGCTGGGGATACCGGCGGCCCTGGCGGGTACTATTCCCATGATCGGCAAGGTCTGGGACGCGGTGACAGATCCTATGATGGGCAATATCACGGATCGGACCAGGTCGGGCATAGGGCCGAAGAGGCTCTATATTTTAGTCGGCGGAATCCTGTCCGGGATTACCTTCATCCTGCTCTGGACGACGATACCGACGCAGAACACGACGGCCTTATTTCTCTACTATGTGCTCATATACTGCCTCTTTTCAACCGCCTTTACCGTGATCATGGTCCCCTACAACGGGCTTCTGCCCGACATGATTGACAGCTACGCGGTCCGGTCCAAGTTCTCCAGTCTGCGGATGATCTGGTCGACCCTGGGTTCCATCGCGGCGGGGCTGGTCCCGACCCTTGTCATTAAGGATACGCTGAATACCGGCCTTTATCTGAAGGTGGGGATTCTGTTTGGATTTCTCTTCGGCCTGTCATGCGTAATTACCTTTCTCGGCAGCTGGGAGAAGCTAAAGCCGCCGGTGAGAACCAGACTCTCCGACAGCTTCTCCGAGGCGGCGTCCGTCTTCAAGAGCCGGTCCTTTCGCATATTTATCGGGATCTACCTGTCCGGCCAGTGCGCCATGGATTTTGTATCGGGAATGGCCCTCTACTACGTGGACGAGGTCATCAACGGCTACGCCAAGGGCTATATGACCATGCTGATGGGGGTTCTTCTTCTGTCCCAGCTGGTCGGTATGCTGGCCTTTGCTCCGGTCATGACCAAAATCTCCAAGCGAACCGCCATTCTCATCGGCGCGCCGATCCGACTGGCCTGTACGCTGGGACTGGTTTTTTTCTCCTATGAGAATGCCCCCATTGTCCCGATCCTGCTTCTGGCCGCCGGAATCGGAATCGGCAATGCGGCAACTTTGACCAGTATCTTTGCAATTCTGGCGGATATGGCGGATGTCGATGAACTGATCAGCTCGATCAGCAGACCAGGCATTGTCTCGGGGATGGCGACATTTGCGAGAAAGATCTCCGCGGGTCTCTCTGTCTGGCTGATCGGAATTCTGATCTCTCTGGCGGGCTATGACGGCAAGATCGCCCAGTCCGGCATGCGCCAGGCTCTGTCGACCCAGAGGGGGATCGCGGCAATCTTCATTGCCCTTCCCGCGATTCTGATCACCCTGCTTTTGATCTTTGCCTGGATCTTCCCGATCGGAAAGAAAGAGTTTGCCATCGTGAAGAGGGAGATTGCCAGAAGACAAAATGCGGATCGCCGGGCGGATGAGAGGGACAGTCATGCGATCGAGAGGGAGGGACAGGTGACCGAAGAAGAGAAGGCCATTTTAGAGAGAGTGACTGGATTTCGCTACGAGGAACTCTGGAAGAAGACCAATGCACATAAGGAGAAGAGCAATGCCTAATTGTAATCAACAGCCGGACGCAGCAAGGAAGAAGAGCCCTTTGGTCTGGGCCCACCGGGGAGCCAGCGGATACTGCCCGGAGAATACCCTGCCTGCCTTTTCAAAGGCGGCTGAGCTGGGGGCAGACGGCGTGGAGCTGGATGTACAGCTGACCCGAGACGGTGAGCTTGTCGTCTGTCATGACGAGAGGGTAAACCGAACCTCAAGCGGAAGCGGATGGATCAAAGATATGACCCTGGAGGAGTTGAAGGCGCTGGATTTCTCCTGCGGACAGGAGGCCTTCGCCGGGGTCAGGATTCCGACCATGCGCCAGGTCTTTGATCTGCTTGCAGCCACGAATCTGACGGTCAACATCGAACTCAAGACGGGCATTGTGTTCTACCCGGGGATTGAGGAGAAGGTTCTTGCGCTGACAGAGGAGTGCGGCTTTTGGGATCGGGTGATCTTTTCCTCCTTCAATCACTATACCATCCGCCATATGAGGGAACTGGCTCCCCATGCCAGACTCGGTTTCCTCTATGCGGATGGAATCATCGATATGCCGGACTATGCCAGGAAATATGGTATAGATGCTCTTCATCCGGCCCTTTACAATCTTCAGTTCCCTGGATTTATGGAGGAGTGCAAAAAGAGAGACCTTGCGGTTCATGTCTGGACTGTCAATGAGGAAGATCATATGAGAATGTGCTGCCGGGCCGGGGTGGATGCCATCATCAGCAACTACCCGGACAGGGTGAACAAAGTCATTGCAGAAATGAGATAAAGGGATCATATGAAGAGACGAAAGACAGAAGTCAGACCCCTGATGGTAAATCCCGGGGAGAGCCCTGCGGGGAAGCTGCCCACCCAAGTCGTTTTGCTTGGTGAGAGCGATTATGAAGAGCACATGTCCGGTGCGAATCCGCGCTGGAGAAAAGAGCATGTCAGGCAGGGGGATTTCAGAACTCCTGACGGTCTGTCCCTGCGCTATTACTTCGTAAGGCAGGAAGATTTACAGGAGACCAGGGCTTGTATTGTCATGATTCACGGTTACTGCGGTTTCTGGTGCAAATTTCATGAGATGGCGGAGTATTACTGGAGGGCGGGCTATGATGTCTTCTTCCTGGAGCAGAGGGGACACGGATACTCTGACAGACAGGTCAGGGAAGATGACCTGGTGCATGTGGACGATTACGGAGATTATGTCCGGGATCTGCACATTTTCATGGACCAGATTGTAAAGCCCAAGACAAGAGGTCTGAAACATATTCTCTTCGCCCACTCCATGGGAGGTGCGATCGGGACGCTCTATCTGGAGGAGTACAGCGGAGATTTTGCAGCCGCCATTCTCAGTTCCCCTATGCTTGCTGTCAGGACGAATGGTCTGCCGCGTTTTGTGATTCCGCTTCTGCGGGCCAAAATCAAGATCTTAAGACAGGAGAAGAAGCCCTTGCGGGGAGCAAAACCCTGGACGGGAGAGCCCGCCTTCGCGAGCAGCAGCGCCATGTCCTTGAAGCGCTATACGTATATTTTTCAGAAGCGGTTAGAGGACAGCCACTACCATACCAACCGGATGTCCGGCGGCTGGGCTGCCGCCAGCTTTCGGGCGACAAAGAAGGCTCTGAAGTATGCGGGAGAGATTCGTATTCCTATCCTTCTCTTCAGTGCGGGAAACGACGCGCTCGTCGATATTGCCGGACATTATGAATTGGCAGAGAAGACAGAAGATACGCGGTGGATTTTTTATGAGGGGGCTAAGCATGAGCTTTTTAACGCGAATGACGCCATCCGGCGGGACTATTACGTCAGAATCTTTTCTTTTCTTGAGCACATTGCTTCCGAAGCCGGGGACTCGCGGACTTCGTATCAGCGTTGATCCCCGCAAATTTCCTCGTGGGTATACTTTCAGATTTCGCAACAGGACATTTTCATCAAACATACGATTGGAAAGGACGCGATTGCTCTAAAACAGTAGCATACAAGTCATGCGATATTCTGTGGTCATGAATAAGAGTGCCATTTCACGGCTGTGTTTCAGCCGTGAGATGGCACTCTTTGTGCACCTTAAAAGAAAGCTTTTGGTGTGATCTGGTTTCTGAACGATTATTGTGAATCTTTGCTGTTCGGAGATGATCCGTCTTCTCCGGAGGATACTTCTCTGCGGTCTTCCATGGGCACAAAGTCTCTGTGAGGCTGAACGGTCATGTAGGCAGGACGCATGATCTTGGAATCGGATGAGATCTCCTCCATACGATGGGCGGACCAGCCGGCGATACGGGCGATGGCGAAGATGGGAGTGTAGAGCTCAACAGGCAGATCGAGCATCTGATAGGCGAAGCCGGAGTAGAAATCGACGTTGGGAGAGACGCCCTTGTAGATCTTACGCTTTTCTGCGATAACCTCCGGCGCCAGACGGGAGACCAGTTGATAGAGGGCATATTCCCTCTCATAGCCCTTTTCTCTGGAGAGTCTCTCGACAAAGCCCTTGAAGGTGATGGCGCGGGGGTCGGAGATCGAGTAGACGGCATGGCCAAGACCGTAGATCAGACCGGCTCCGTCGAAAGCCCTGCCATCTAAAAGGTCGCTCAGATACTGCCTTACCTCCTCCTCATTCGTCCAATCTCTGATCTGCTTCTTCATATCTGCGAACATCCGGATCACTTTGATATTGGCTCCACCGTGACGGGGGCCTTTAAGAGAGCCAAGAGCTGCCGCAATGGCAGAATAGGTGTCTGTGCCGGAAGAGGAGACCAGGTGGGTGGTAAAGGTGGAATTGTTGCCGCCGCCGTGCTCCGCATGGAGAATCAGACATACATCAAGAAGTTTTGCCTCCAGGGGAGAGAAGCTGGAGTCAGCTCTCAGGCAATGGAGGATATTCTCAGCTGTGGAGAGAGATGGATCCGGATTGTGAAGGATCAGAGAACCGTTCTCATAGTAGTGCTTGTAGACCTGATAGCCATAGACGGAGAGCAGAGGAAAGTTGGCGATTAGCTGCAGACACTGGCGCAGAACATTTTCCGGAGATGTCTCATCCGGGTTGGGATCATAGGCATAGAGAGTCAAAACGGATCGG
Source organism: Lachnospiraceae bacterium AF51-6-b8A (assembly GCA_027682585.1). Lineage (GTDB taxonomy): Bacteria > Bacillota > Clostridia > Lachnospirales > Lachnospiraceae > Shuttleworthia. The sequence goes on from JAQCZH010000001.1 coordinate 594,118, forward strand.
GCCAGGGTATTCATCATGTCTTGGCTGGGTTTTTTCATGATGACGTCTCTTGTGAAGTTGGGCGGTAAGTTGCGGTAATGGGATAAGAGCTTTTTGAAGCTGGCAAACTGATCCACTGTGGGCAACTGGCCGAAGAGGAGGAGATAGATGATTTCTTCAAAGCCGAAATGATTGTCGGCGGACTGATTTTTTACAATCTCCTGGACATTGTAACCGCGGTAGTAGAGTTCGCCGTCACAGGGAATAATGGCATCGCCCACACGCTTGGTGGCGTTGACTTCCGAGATGTCGGTGATGCCGACTAAAACGCCGCGTCCGTTGATATCGCGCAGCCCACGCTTGACATTGTAGGTGCTGTAGAGTTCCGGGTTGATGTATGAGGCTTTCTGTGACCTTTCGGCCAGGTCTTTGATATGGAGAGTAACTTTGGAATCATTCGCTTCTGACATAGGCAAACCTCCTTGAGAATATATGTGTGATTCTACCATTTTCAGATACTTCAGACAAATGAAGCAAGAGTGAAATTCCATTGATGTTTGCCGGAAACAGCTCTAAAAGAGCAGTTTGAAGTCGTGTATACATGTGCTGATCTACTTGAAGAGGAAGAATGGATAGAGTAGTATGAAGTTGACCTGAGTGTCCATAACTCGTATATTTTGAACCTACATTTACTTTAAACGGGACTCCTATATCAGCTGTCCGGCTGTCAGGCCACCGATTGTTGTGGAAGGCAAAAAGCAGAGTGCGGTAACCCACCTAGCTGTGCGCTAGGAGTCAAAATTGCGAGCGGATGCTGGGTCTTTTTTGGTGTAAGAAAGGGCTTAATTGAAAGAAAATGGCAGGAAAAACAGAGGATGATGGATGACATGGGAAAAGAGGTCCTTGCGACAATGAAATCAGATCTGCCTCGTGGGCAGATTCTCCTGTCTGTCCGTGAACTTGTGGAATTTCTGGGCAGAAGCGGTGATATTGATGACCGTAGCCAGGGGAGAGATTCTCTTACCGCCATGCAGGCCGGAAGCCGCCTTCACCGCAAACTGCAGAAGAAGAGCACAAGCGCTTATCACGCTGAGGTTCCCCTGCAGTTTTTGACAGACATGGGGGAGTATGATCTGGGGATTTCCGGCCGGGCTGACGGGATCATCTATGAACTGGACGAGGGGGGAGAGATTGATGAAAAATCCCTGGTTGTCATCGATGAGATCAAAGGCATGTATCAGGATGTCCTGGCCTTCGAGAGCCCACTGCCTGTTCATCTGGCTCAGGCGAAAGTCTATGCCTGTATCTTCGCCATAGAGCACGGTCTTGCCCGCATTCGCGTTCAGACGACCTATGCTAATCTGGATACAGAGGAAATCAGGCGCTTTTGCGAGGACTTTGAGACGAAGGATCTGAGCCGCTGGTTTGATGAGCAAATCGAGGCTTATCGCCCCTGGGCGGATTTTCGTTTTCACTGGCAGCATCTTCGCAATGCGAGTATCCACGCCCTGGAGTTTCCCTACTCTTATCGGCCGGGACAGAAACAACTGGCGGCCGATGTCTACCGCAGCATTCACCGAAGGAAAACCCTCTTCATTCAGGCGCCTACGGGGGCGGGAAAGACTTTGTCCACTCTCTTTCCGGCCATCAAGGCCATGGGAGAAGGAGATGCGGATCGGATCTTTTATCTGACAGCTAAGACCGTCACCAGAAGTGTAGCCAGAGAAAGTATTTGTCTTCTGATGGGCGGAGGTTATCGGGGAAAGACGACAGAGATTGTTGGCAGAGACAAGATGTGTCTGATGAAGGAGAGATCCTGCAATCCGCAGGACTGTCCCTATGCCAGGGGACATTTTGATCGTGTAAATGCCGCTCTCTATGACTGCCTGACCTCGCGGGATTTGTTTGACCGGGATTTCATCAGGCGCTTTTCAAAAGAGCGTCAGGTATGCCCCTTTGAGCTCTGTCTGGATCTTGCCTCTTTCAGCGACAATATTCTCTGTGATTACAACTATGTCTTTGATCCCAATGCGGCGCTGACCCGTTTCTTTGGGGCGGGGAGAAAAGGAGAGGATCTTCTCTTGGTGGACGAGGCCCACAATCTGGTGGATCGGGCCAGGCAGATGTACTCGGAGGTCCTCTATAAAGAAGATTTTATGGTCTTGCGGCGCATTTTTAAGGGAAAGGACCAGAAACTTATAAAAGCGGCCGGCAAATGCAATCGATTCTTTTTGGAATGGACCAGGGATCTTGAGGATTATCGGATTCTGGAGAAGATAGATCCCTTCATTTTCGACCTCATGAATGTCGCTTCTTGCATCAGCACTTATCTGGAGGAGGGAAAGCAGCGAAAGGAGCACGAGCGGATTCTGGAGATCTATTTTCGGATCCGCTATTTTCTTACGGTTGCGGACTGGTTGGATCAGCGCTACGTGATTGCTCTGGAGACTCTGGGAAGAAATGCCGCCCTTCATCTCGATTGTCTGGATCCATCTCAGCTTCTGGGACAGCGGATCGAATTGGCAAGAGCCTGTATCTTCTTCTCGGCGACTCTGCTTCCCATCCGCTACTACAAGGATCTTCTTTCTGCGGACCGGCAGCCCTACGCGGTCTATGCCGACTCTGTCTTTAGAGAAGAGCAGCATGGACTTGTGATTGCTGCGGATGTGTCAAGTCGATATAAGGATCGCAATCCGGCTACCTATCGGCGCTATGCGGACTATATCAGAAGAATCAGTCTTGCCAGACGGGGCAACTACATGGTCTTCTTTCCCTCCTACCTCTTTATGGAGAAAGTCCACCGGGAATTCTTGTCGATTCAGCCAAAGGGGTGTGAGATTCTGATGCAGGAGAAGGAGATGTCAGAGACGGATCGGGAGGCCTTCCTGGCACAATTTCATAAGGAACGCAAGACAACTCTGCTGGCCTTCTGTGTGATCGGAGGGATCTTCTCGGAGGGGATTGATCTTGTCGGAGAGGCTCTGATCGGTACGATTATTGTTGGCATGCCCCTGCCCCAGGTCAACCGGCAGACGAGGATTTTAAAAGATTTCTTTGACAGACGATCCTTTGCGACGGAAGAAACCAAGGGACTTCCAGAGGGCATTTGCCTGCCTGAGCGAAAAGAGGGCTTTGCCTATGCCTATCTTTATCCGGGCATGAACAAGGTGCTGCAGGCGGCCGGCCGTGTGATTCGAACGGAGAATGATCGGGGGATGATTGCTCTTTTGGATGACCGTTTTTTGAGACGGGACTATCAGGATTGTTTCCCCAGGGAGTGGAGGCATTACCGAAGGGTCAGTATTAGGACAGTGGAGAGCCAGGTACGGGATTTCTGGGATCGCCTGTGAGAAAATTACAGATCGTCTGCCCAGGGCTTGCAAATGCCGAATGTACGGGGCCGAATTGAATGAGAAAACAGATGGAGATTGTATGGAGAATATCAGAAGAAGAGAGTGGACAGATCTGGATTACGCGGGCTGGTGTGAATTTTTCGAAGAGAATGACAGACACAGATTAGACGTAGAAGCCCTGGATGATGTGAAAATCACAGGACGGGAGAAGCGCCTTCTGGCCTCTTCGGTCAAGGCTTTTTGTAAAGGGGAACACTCGGAAGGAAGTTATCTGCGCCATGCTGCCGCTGGTTTCGCGCAGCGCTATAAAGAGGTCAGTTATCCGGACGCGATCGAACTCTTTATCCGTGAGGAGAATTTTCACTCCGCCTATCTGGCGGTCTGGCTTCGCCGACACAAAATGACTCTGGCCAGACACACGGTTTTGGATCGGATCTTTCGTCAGCTGCGCCGCCTCTTTGGCTTTCGGTCTGAGCAAATGATTCTGGTGACGGCAGAGATGATCGCGCTGACCTATTATTCTGCTCTGGCTCAGGCAACGACGTCTCCCGCGCTCCAACGAATTTGTGCCCAGATGCTGCATGACGAACTGCCTCACATCGTCTTTCAGTCCTACTCTATCGGCCATTATCGGCAGACTCTATTTTTGCGAACTTATCGCAGAGTGATGATGGAACTGACAACACAGGCGGTTTATCTGGCCTATAAGCCTTTTTTCCTCAAGGCAGGTATGAGTCTGGCGGAGTTTCGGGCAGAGAATCTGGGTTATCTTGTCCAGTCCCAGGAGATTGCCGGGGAAGTTGCCGGACATGAAAGCTTGGAAGGTTTCGTTTGAAAGGGCTGACGGCAGGCAGTTGCAGGGCACACATTGATTTGTTGGATTCTGCCAGGAGAAAACGATAACGAGTCAGAGGGAATCGATCGAGAAGATGCCAAAGAACATGTTGTGATGCGCGATTTATGAGGAGAGATTCGGCAGCAGATCAATGAAAGCCTGGGCAGCAGGCGTAAGCGGAAGAGAGGGCATCGTGGCGACAATCAGCTGACGCTGAGGGATTTTATCCTTGAGGTCGACGATGACAAGATCCCTGTTTTCCTTTTTAATGCAGAAATCGGGAACAAAGGCAATCCCGAGACCGATCCTGGCTAAGTCGATCAGCAGGTCATTGGAGGCCAGCCGTATGGTGGGAAGAAGTTCCATTTGCTGCTGCAGAAAAAGCTTATGCAGGAATTCGGAAGTTGTGGAGTGCTTCTCTAAGGTCATGAGGGGGAAGCGGTTCAGCTCTTTCATACTCATGGGCTTAGACAGGTCAAAACAATTGGGATTGCCGCAGAAGATGTCGGTGAATTTGGCCACCGTGTGATAAAGACTGGAACCGGACAGCCTCATATTGGGGTGGTTGCAGACGATCAGATCTACCTTGCCCTGCTCTAAGAGATCGGCGCAGGCCAGGGAAGTGGCGTTGGTGACACGGATCGTGATATCAGGAAATTTCTGATGGAATTTCTTGAGATAGGGAACCAGGAAGTAGCGGCAGATGGTGTCGGAGGCCGCAATGTGCAGCTGACCAGAGGCGACGATGGCGTCGTCAAGAAGCTGATCCTCACCCCGCATAATCAGGTTGATGGCTGGTTCTATATGCTTGAAGAGAATTTCTCCGGCGGGGGTCAGAGAGACTTTCTTGGTAGAGCGGATAAAGAGCTGCTGATCCAGCTTCTTCTCAAGAGCTTTGATGGACTGCGAGACGGCGGACTGAGAGATGAAGAGCTGCTTGGAAGCCTCGGAGAAAGAGAGGGTTCTGGCAACGTAGTAGAAGACACGGTATAGTTCGTAATTGATATCCATAAATAGGCTCCAGAGTATTTTCAAAAATCAAGTACAATTAAAATCATAAGTACAATTTAAGATTATTTCTGAATCTATTATACGGCCTAATGATTCAAATTAGAAAGTATAATATTTGGCCAAAGATGCCCTATGTTATAATTTTTTCAGCTTTTTGCGGACTTTTTGAGCTGCAGGAGGAGCGTGGATCAGTCAGATCGGAGGGATATCCATGAGTGCTGTCAGAAGATTGTATGTGGAGAAAAAACGCAGTTATGCGGTTGCCGCCAAGGAACTGGAAGTGGAGATTCAGAGCTACCTGGGCATCAGAGGTGTGGATAAAGTCCGCATTCTGATTCGCTATGACCTTGAGAACGTTTCTGACCCAGTCTATCAGCAGGCAGTTAGGACCGTATTTTCTGAGCCGCCCGTCGATGATGTCTACGAGGAGACCTTCGAGAAAACCGGTGCTTCTTTCTCTGTCGAATACCTTCCGGGGCAGTTTGATCAGAGGGCTGACTCTGCCGAGCAGTGTCTGAAGCTCTTGAATGAGGATGAGGATCCCATTATCCGAACAGCCACCACCTATGTCATTGAGGGGGAGATCTCTGCGGAAGAACTGGACGCGATAAAAAAGCACTGCATTAATCCGGTGGATTCCAGAGAGTGCGGTGATGATAAGCCAAAGTCTCTGGATATCAGGTACGCAGAGCCGGCTGATGTCATCGTCTTTGATGGCTTTACTCATATGGGAGAGGATTCGCTCAGGACCCTTTACGACTCACTGAATCTGGCCATGACCTTCAGGGACTTCCTCTGGATTCAGAAGTATTTCACTGAGGAGGAGAAGAGAGATCCGTCCATGACCGAGGTACGGGTTCTGGACACCTACTGGTCTGACCACTGCCGTCACACCACTTTCTCCACGGAACTGACGCGCGTTGAGATTCCCGATGGCTTCTACGCTGAGCCTATCCGAAGGGCTTTTGCCGAGTACAGGGACAATTACAAAATCCTCTATAAGGACAGAGATGATAAGTTCATCTGCCTGATGGATATTGCACTGGCCGGAGCCAAGATTCTCAAGAAGAGGGGACTTTTGACCGACCAGGAGGAGTCTGACGAGATCAATGCCTGTTCCATCGTCGTTCCCATTGATGTAGACGGGCAGACGGAGGAGTGGCTGATCAACTTTAAGAACGAGACCCACAATCACCCGACAGAGATTGAACCCTTCGGCGGCGCAGCCACCTGTCTGGGCGGGGCCATCCGGGATCCCCTGTCAGGACGCACCTATGTCTACCAGGCCATGCGGGTGACCGGTGCAGCTGACCCCACGGTCTCTGTCAGGGAGACGCTGAAAGGGAAACTGCCCCAGAAGAAAATTGTCCGGGAGGCGGCCCAGGGTTATTCCTCATACGGCAACCAGATTGGACTTGCCACCGGCTATGTCAAGGAAATCTACCATCCGGACTATGTGGCCAAGCGCATGGAGATAGGCGCCGTGATGGGGGCTGCTCCCCGCAGGGCTGTACAGAGGCTGCATTCGGATCCGGGTGACAGGGTCATTCTTCTGGGCGGCCGTACCGGCCGCGACGGCATCGGCGGCGCTACTGGTTCTTCCAAGGCCCACAATACCGAGTCCACCCACGAGTGCGGGGCTGAGGTGCAGAAGGGCAATGCTCCAACCGAGCGAAAGCTGCAGCGTCTCTTCCGCAGGGAGGAGGTCTCCTATATCATCAAGAAATGTAATGATTTTGGCGCTGGAGGTGTCTCCGTTGCCATTGGGGAACTGGCGGATGGACTTGATATCAATCTGGATCTTGTTCCCAAGAAGTATGCCGGTCTGGACGGAACTGAGCTGGCCATCTCTGAATCTCAGGAGCGCATGGCGGTTGTCGTCGCGCCTGAAAATGTCGAGCGGTTTTTGGCTTACGCAGCGGAGGAGAACCTGGAGGCCGTTGAAGTCGCTATAGTCACCGCGTCTCCTCGTCTGGTGCTCAAGTGGAGAGGAAAGAAAATCGTTGATCTGTCCAGGGCCTTTTTGGATACCAATGGCGCTCATCAGGAGACTCAGGTTGAGGTCGTCCTGCCTGAGGAGAAGGATAATTATACGAAGAAGGTTGCGCTTTCTGCCGTTGATGAGGCCCTATCCGCAAATGATATCAAGTCTGCCTGGCTGGCTCTTTTGTCTGATCTGAATGTGGCTTCCCAGAAGGGATTGGTTGAGCGCTTTGACGGGTCGATCGGAACGGGTTCTGTATTCATGCCCTTCGGTGGGAAGTACCAGCTGACCGAGACCCAGTCCATGGTTGCCAAGGTTCCTGTTTCAGGAAAGAAATCTTCTGCGGTAACGATGATGGCTTATGGCTATGATCCCTATTTGTCCAAGTGGTCCCCCTACCATGGGGCCAACTTCGCCGTACTGGATTCGCTTGCCCGTATTGTGGCTGCCGGCGGAGACTATCATAAGATCCACTTCACCTTCCAGGAGTACTTTGGAAGGATGTCAGAGGATCCCAGGCGCTGGAGTCAGCCTTTGACCGCTCTCCTTGGCGCTTATAACGCCCAGCTTCGTCTCGGCCTGGCTTCCATCGGCGGAAAGGACTCCATGTCCGGCAGTTTTAATGCGATTGACGTTCCGCCCACTCTGGTATCCTTTGCCGTTGATGTCGCAAAGCTTTCGGATATTATCACGCCTGAGTTGAAACAGGCAGGAGATGAAATTGTTCTCTTTAAGGCTCAAAGAGATCCTTATGATCTGCCTGATTATACGCAGAACATGAGACTTTATGACGCATTTTCAGAGCTGATCAGGATTGGGGCCGTCAAGTCTGCCTATGCCCTGGATGCTTATGGCGCGGCCTCTGCCATTTCAAAGATGGCTTTCGGCAACAGAATGGGTTTTACTCTGGATCAAAAGGCAAGAAGAGAGGAACTCTTCGGCTTCGCGACCGGCAGCCTTGTAGCTGAGATCGATCCCGCCGGAAGGCAGCGGATGGAGGAGATTATGGCTGCCTGCGGTTTATCAGATGCCTGCCATAGACTGGGGCAGGTGACAGACGACGGCAGGTTTGTCTACGGTGATATGGATCTGTCTGTCGATGAGGCCATCCGCGCCTGGACCGAGCCCCTGGAGAAGGTTTTCCCAACCAGGGCCAGCCAGGAGGTCAGCCGGATGGAGACTCCGATTTATCAGACCAGGGAGATCTATGTCAATAAGAATAAGATCGCAAAGCCCACGGTCTTCATCCCCGTCTTTCCCGGCACCAATTGCGAGTACGACTCTGCCGAGGCCTTTGAGAAGGCCGGTGCCAGGGTCGTTGTCAAAGTCTTTCGCAATCGCCATGCCCAGGATATCCGTGAGTCTGTCGCCGCCTTCACCAAGGCAGTTGAGGAGGCGCAGATTGTCATGTTCCCCGGCGGCTTCTCCGCAGGTGATGAACCTGAGGGCTCCGCTAAGTTTTTCGCCACGGCCTTTCGCAATGAGAAGATGAAGGAGGCAATCAATCGGCTTCTGTCCGAGAGAGACGGCCTGGTGCTTGGAATCTGCAACGGCTTTCAGGCCCTGATCAAACTGGGGTTGGTTCCCTATGGACAGATCCAGGCACAGACGGAAGATTCGCCCACTTTGACTTACAACACCATTGGCCGCCATATCTCCAAAGAGGCGTATATTAAGGTCGTTTCCAATAAGAGCCCGTGGCTGCAGGAGGCTGATCTGGGAGGAGTCTATACCAATCCTGCCTCCCATGGCGAGGGGCGCTTCGTCGCCTCTAAGGACTGGCTGGACAGGCTTTTTGCCAGGGGACAGGTGGCAACCCAGTACGCTGACATGGATGGCAATATTTCCATGGACGAGGAGTATAATATCAATGGTTCCTATATGGCGGTTGAGGGCATTACTTCGCCCGATGGGAGAGTCCTGGGAAAGATGTGCCATTCGGAGCGTCAGGGGCAGGGGATCGCTGTCAATATTTTTGGCCGACAGGATATGCATATCTTCGAGAGTGGAATCAAGTATTTTCATTGAATATCCAGTGTGATAAGATACTGTAAGTTTAGGCTTTATCGGGAGTTACAAGCATTCTGTCCCGATGAAGCCTATTGGTAAATTATGGAAAGGACTGGGTAAATGAAAGCATTTCTGATCCTTGAAGATGGAAGCGTATTTGAGGGCATAAGCATCGGATCAAGACGGGAGGTCATTTCCGAGATCGTGTTCAACACTTCCATGACGGGCTATCTTGAGGTCCTGACAGATCCTTCTTATGCAGGCCAGGCGGTCTGCATGACTTATCCCCTCATCGGGAACTATGGTATTACACCCGATATGGAATCTGACCACCCCTGGGTGGACGGATATATTGTCAGAGAATTGTCCAGAGTCCCAAGCAATTTCCGCTGTCAGGGAAGGATCCAGGACTTTTTGGAGGAGCATGACATACCGGGCATCTGCGGCATTGATACCCGACAGCTGACCCGTATTCTTCGCGACCGCGGAACCATGAATGGAATGATCACGACCAATGAGAACTATCGGCTGGAAGAAATCCTGCCCAGGCTTAAAGCCTATGTGGTCGGTGATGTTGTCAGCAAGGTGACCTGTAAAGAGAGGTACATTCTGCCCGGCAGAGGTAAGAAGGTTGCACTTATGGATTTCGGCGCCAAGAAGAACATCGCCCGTTCTTTAAATGAACGTGGCTGTCAGGTGACCGTCTACCCGGCTCACAGTTCTGCGGAAGAGATCTTAGCCACCCATCCCGACGGGATTATGCTGACCAACGGGCCCGGAGATCCTCAGACCAATGTGGAGATCATTCGGGAGGTCAGAAAACTCTATGAGTCGGATGTGCCTGTTTTCTGTATCTGTCTGGGCCACCAATTGATGGCCCTTGCCACTGGAGGAAGGACTTTTAAGCTCAAGTACGGCCACAGGGGCGGCAATCACCCGGTTCGCGACCTGGAGACCGGAAGAGTCTATATCTCTTCTCAGAACCACGGTTATGCGGTTGATCCAGACTCAGTGGATTCCTCTGTTGCCCAGCCCGCTTTCGTCAATGTCAATGACCTGACCAATGAGGGTATGAAGTACAGGAATAAGAAGATCTTTACGGTGCAGTTTCACCCCGAGGCCTGCCCCGGTCCCCAGGACAGCGGCTTTTTATTTGACCGCTTTATCGAGATGATGGGAGGAGAAGATTAATGCCAAGAGATACCAGTATTAAGAAAGTCCTTGTGATTGGTTCCGGTCCCATCGTCATTGGCCAGGCGGCTGAGTTTGACTATGCCGGTACCCAGGCCTGCCGGTCTCTTCGCGAGGAGGGAGTTGAGGTCGTTTTAGTCAACTCCAATCCGGCTACCATTATGACGGATCAGGAAATTGCCGACCAGGTCTATATCGAGCCGCTGACCGCAGAGGTCGTGGAGCAGATCATCCTGAAAGAAAAGCCTGACTCTGTTCTTCCCACCCTGGGAGGACAGGCAGGGCTGAATCTTGGAATGGAACTGGCTGAATCCGGTTTTTTGGAGAAGAACGGGGTTCGCCTGATCGGAACGACGCCCCAGACGATTTTCAAGGCTGAGGATCGCCAGGGATTCAAGGACACCATGGAGAAGATTGGCGAGCCTATCGCCTCCTCTAAGGTTGTCCACAATGTCGAGGACGGGATCGCCTTTACCAAGACCATTGGATATCCGGTTGTTCTGCGCCCTGCTTACACTCTTGGCGGCTCCGGCGGCGGGATCGCCAAAAATGAGAACGAATTGATTGAAATTCTGACCAACGGCCTGCGCCTGTCCCGCGTCCATGAGGTGCTGGTAGAGCGCTATATCGGCGGCTGGAAGGAAATCGAGTACGAGGTCATGCGCGATGCGGCCGGCAATGTGATTACGGTCTGCAACATGGAAAACATTGATCCTGTCGGCGTCCACACCGGAGACTCCATTGTTGTGGCTCCCTCGCAGACGCTTTCCGACAAGGAGTATCAGATGCTCAGGACCTCGGCCCTTCGCATCATCGATGAGATTGGCATCACCGGGGGCTGCAATGTCCAGTATGCCCTGAATCCGGATTCCTTCGAGTATTGCGTCATCGAGGTCAATCCCCGTGTGTCCCGTTCCTCCGCCCTGGCCTCCAAGGCGACCGGTTATCCCATTGCCAAGGTGACGGCTAAGATCGCTCTGGGTTACAGCCTGGATGAAATCAAAAATTCCATTACAGGAAAAACCATGGCCTCCTTTGAACCCATGCTGGATTACTGTGTTGTCAAGATTCCCCGTCTGCCCTTTGACAAGTTTATTACAGCCCAGCGTAAGCTGACGACGCAGATGAAGGCAACCGGAGAGGTCATGTCCATCTGTGACAACTTCGAAGGGGCTCTTATGAAGGCCATCCGTTCCATGGAGCAGCATGTGGACTCCCTGCTGAGCTATGATTTCTCCAACCGAACGGATGAGGAACTGAAGGCGGAGCTGGCTCTGGTGGATGACCGCAGGATCTGGAGGATTGCCGCGGCCCTGCGCCAGGGAATTCGTCCTGACACCATTCATCAGATTACCCGGGTGGATCTCTGGTTCATTGACAAGATTTCCGTCTTAACGGAGATGGAGAAGCGCTTAAAGAGCGAGCCCCTCACGGCGGATCTTCTTCGCGAGGCCAAGCGTCTGGAATTCCCGGATGATCTGATTGCCGGACTCTGCGGCATGAAGACAGATGAAGTCGCGAAGATGCGCTACGAGAATGGCATTAGGGCAATCTATAAGATCGTCGACACCTGCGCCGCCGAGTTTGATGCGGAGACACCCTACTATTACTCTGTCTATTCGGGGGGTGAGAACGAGGTCAAGCCGACCCATGACAGGAAGAAGGTTCTGGTCCTGGGCTCCGGTCCCATTCGGATCGGACAGGGAATCGAATTTGACTTCTGTTCCGTTCATGCCACCTGGGCATTTGCCAGAGCCGGCTATGAGACCATTATTGTCAACAACAACCCGGAGACGGTATCGACAGACTTCGATGTGGCGGATAAGCTCTACTTTGAACCCCTGACCGCTGAGGACGTCCGCAATATCGTGGATATTGAGAAACCTGACGGGGCCGTGGTTCAGTTCGGCGGCCAGACTGCCATCAAACTGACCCAGGATCTCATTCAGATGGGAGTTCCCATCTGGGGGACCAAAGCAGAAGATGTCGATGCGGCCGAGGACAGGGAACTCTTTGATGAGATCCTGCAGAAGACCGGAATTCCAAGAGCCTCCGGCGGCACTGTCTACACGGCGAAGGAGGCCAAAGAGGTAGCGAACCGAATCGGCTACCCGGTTCTGGTTCGCCCCTCCTATGTCCTGGGGGGCCAGGGCATGCAGATTGCCTTCAGCGATGAGGAAATCGAGGATTTCATCGGAATCATCAACCGGATTGCCCAGGATCATCCCATTCTGGTAGATAAGTACCTGCAGGGCAAAGAGATTGAGGTCGATGCCATCTGTGACGGGGAGGATATTCTGATTCCAGGCATCATGGAGCACATTGAGCGCACTGGAATTCACTCCGGGGACTCGATTTCCGTCTATCCCGCTCATACGATCACCGATTTCGTCAAGAAGAAGCTGGAGGATTACACGAAGCGCCTGGCCACGGCACTGCATGTCAAGGGTATGATCAATATCCAGTTCATTAACATTGACGAGGATGTTTATGTCATTGAGGTGAACCCAAGATCTTCCAGAACGGTTCCATATATTTCGAAGGTGACCGGTATTCCCATTGTAGATCTGGCGACAAGAGCCATCTGCGGGGAGAAAATCGTCGATATGGGCTATGAGCCCGGCCTGCAGCCAGAGGCGGATTATGTGGCGATCAAGATGCCTGTCTTCTCCTTTGAAAAGCTCCGCGGCGCCGAGATCTCACTTGGCCCCGAGATGAAGTCGACCGGGGAGTGTCTGGGTATCGCCAAGACCTTCAACGAGGCTCTCTACAAGGCCTTCTCCGGAGCGGGCATCCATCTGCCAAAGTACAGGCAGATGATCATGACGGTCGCGGACCAGTTCAAGGAAGAATCTGTCGAGGTGGCCCGGCGTTTCGCTGCTCTTGGCTACAAGATCTATTCGACCCGGGGGACAGCCAAGTATCTTCAAAAGAGGGGGATCGACGCCCTATGGGTCAACAAGATCTCTCAGGAGTCTCCCAATGTCATGGATTTGATTCTGGGACACAAGATCGATCTGGTGATTGATATCCCGACCGAGGGACACGGGGACAAGAACCGGGACGGCTTTTTGATTCGCAGAAATGCCATTGAGACCGGAGTCTACTGTATTACAGCGATTGACACAGCCAATGCCCTGGCCTCGGCTATGGAGAATAAGTACACCGAATTCACCCTGATTGATATTGCAAAAGTGAAGAAGCAGGGAGCGTAAAGCATGCCAAACCGTCGCGGAATTGGCGCCGGATAGAAAGCATAAAAAACTGTTGACGAGCGGCAGGGACTTTGTTATATTAATCCTTGTCGCGAGGCGGCAGAACAAATGGGATCTTAGCTCAGCTGGGAGAGCATCTGCCTTACAAGCAGAGGGTCATAGGTTCGAGCCCTATAGGTCCCATTTATATTATGGCGAGATAGCTCAGCTGGCTAGAGCACGCGGTTCATACCCGCGGTGTCGAGGGTTCAAGTCCCCCTCTCGCTACTGGAGATTTCCCGAAGTCACCGAGCAGTCGGTTGTCTTCGGGCTTTTTACTTTCATTGCGCACGGTATACTCGTGCGGAGGACAGTTTTCAGTGACTGAGGCTTACAGAGCTGACAGCTGCTTTTCCCCGATGAAGAGAGCCTGCGCTTGATATGGAATATGAGGTGAATAATGCGGATCGGGATCGGATATGATGTACATCAATTGGCAGAGGGACGAGATCTGATCATTGGAGGAGTGAAGATTCCGCATGACAGGGGTCTCTTGGGCCACTCCGATGCGGACGTACTTCTGCATGCCATTATGGATGCCCTTTTAGGGGCGGCGGCCCTCGGTGATATCGGCAGGCATTTCCCGGATACGGACGAACGCTACGGGGGGGCTGATTCCCTGAAACTTTTGGAAGAAGTCGGCAATATGCTGGCGGATAAGGGGTATCTGATCAACAACATTGATGCGACTGTGATTGCGCAGCGTCCCAAGATGCAGCCTTATATGGATCAGATGACTGCAAATGTAGCGTCTGCTCTTGGAATTGCCCAAGACCAGGTGAATATCAAGGCGACGACCGAGGAACATCTGGGATTCACTGGAAGACAAGAAGGGATCAGCGCCCAGGCGGTCTGCACGATTCTTGATTTCATGGACGCAAGCATTGCCGCTGCGGATTCGGAGGGTGGCTGTGCCTCCTGCAGCCTGGATAAAGAGGCAGATCGGCCTGTAAAAAGTCTGCATGCGGCTTTCCACTCAGAAGAGGGCTGACTCTGTTCATTTTATTGTTTGCGGCAAAATTGACATCTCCGAGGAATCTGCGAAAATATAGGTCGAATCAACAAGGAGAGCCCAATGAAGATTTTTAATACTCTGACCAGACGCAAAGAGGAATTTGTTCCCATCGAGCCAGGAAAAGTGAAGATGTATGTCTGTGGTCCCACGGTCTACAATCTGATTCATATTGGAAATGCCCGTCCAATGATTGTATTTGATACGTTCCGCCGCTACATGGAGTATCGGGGCTATCAGGTGACCTATGTATCTAATTTCACAGATGTGGATGACAAGATCATCCGAAAGGCCAATGAGGAAGGGGTAGATGCGTCCGAGATCTCTGAGCGCTATATCGCCGAGTGCAAGAAGGACATGGAGGCGATGAATGTCAGGCCGGCCAGCATTCATCCTCAGGCGACCCGGGAAATCGGAGACATGATTCAGATGGTTTCCGCATTGATTGATAAGGGGTATGCCTATTCGGTCGAGGATGGAACGGTCTATTACAAAACCAAGGCATTTGCGCCTTACGGCAAACTCTCTCATAAGAATATTGACGATTTGGAAGGAGGCCACCGGGATATTAAGGTGGCCGGCGAGCTCAAGAAGGATCCTCTGGATTTCGTCCTTTGGAAGCCTAAGAAGGAAGGAGAGCCCTATTGGGAATCTCCCTGGTGTCAGGGACGACCCGGCTGGCACATTGAGTGTTCCTGCATGTCCAAGCGCTATCTGGGTGATACCATTGACATTCATGCAGGCGGCGAGGATCTGATCTTCCCTCACCATGAGAATGAAATCGCTCAGTCAGAAGCGGCTAATGGGGTGGAATTTGCTCACTACTGGATGCACAATGGCTTTCTCAACATCGATAACCGCAAGATGTCCAAGTCCCTCGGCAATTTCTTCACGGTCAGGGAAATCTGCCAGAAGTATAGCGGACAGGTTCTCCGCTTCTTCATGCTGTCTGCTCATTACAGGAGTCCGCTCAATTTTTCCGCGGACCTGATGGAAGCAGCTGAGGCTTCTTTAGACCGGATTCTGACGGCAGGGGAGAATCTTAGATTTTTGTCGCAAAACGCGAAGACAGACCGGATGAGTGAGGAAGAAAAGCAGATTCTGGCGGGTTCTGATCTATATGCTAAGAAGTTTAAGGCTGCAATGGACGATGACTGCAATACAGCAGATGCTCTGGCGGCTATTTTTGAGTTGGTCAAGTACATCAACTCCAACACGACAGACCAGATCTCAAGGGAACTGGCGGATCAGCTTTACGAGCGTCTGGATACGCTCATGGATGTCTGTGGCCTGATCCTGGAACAGAAGCAAGACAATCTGGACGCTGAGATCAGTGCTCTGATTGAAGAGAGGCAGCAGGCGCGCAAAAACAGGGATTTTGCCAGAGCGGATCAGATCCGTGATGATTTGCTGGCCCGGGGAATCCTGTTGGAAGATACCAGAGAAGGTGTGAAATGGCACAGAGTCTGAAGGACAGTGTTTTTGCGGCCTTTGATGTCGAAGAGAAGGATATAAGGGCCTATTCCCCCTTGACTTTAGCCTATATTGGAGATGGTATCTTTGATCTGATCATTCGAAGTCTGGTAGTGGGTACTGCCAATATGCCGCCCAATCGTCTGCATGGTTATACAAGTCATATTGTGAAGGCTGCTTCTCAGGCCAGGATCATGGCGGTCATTGAACCCGAACTGACGGAGGAAGAGGAGGATATTTATCGCAGGGGACGCAATGCCAAGTCCTATACGCATGCGAAAAATGCCTCATTGATTGACTATCGTATCGCAACCGGCTTTGAAGCCCTCATGGGCTGGCACTACTTGCACGGGAACACAGACAGGATCATTGAACTGACGAAGCGGGGACTTGCCGGAAGCGGTCTGAAGATATAGGAGAGCATATGAGAGATGCATCGACGGTGATTGAGGGGAGAAACGCTGTCTTAGAGGCGCTTCGGTCCGGAAAGTCTGTGGACAGGGTCTTTATCTTAGAGGGGTCTTTTGACGGCCATATCCGAACCATTGTCAGAGAGGCTAAGAAGAGGGACTGCATCCTGAATTTTGTAGGGAAAAAGCGGCTGGATGAGATTTCAGAGACGGGAAGACACCAGGGGGCCATTGCCTATATCGCTGCGTATCATTATGCAACGGTTGAAGAAATTCTTGCCAGGGCCAGGCAGAGGGGAGAAGATCCCTTTCTCTTTCTCTTAGATAATATTGAGGATCCCCATAATCTGGGGGCGATCATCCGCACGGCCAATCTGGCCGGGGCGCATGGGGTGATCATTCCTAAGAACCGGGCGGCAGGGCTGACAGCAACTGTGGCCAAGGTCTCTGCCGGAGCTTTGAACTATACGCCGGTTGCCAAGGTTACGAATCTGTCCAGGACCATGGAGGAACTCAAGCGG
This sequence comes from Lachnospiraceae bacterium AF51-6-b8A, assembly GCA_027682585.1. Lineage (GTDB taxonomy): Bacteria > Bacillota > Clostridia > Lachnospirales > Lachnospiraceae > Shuttleworthia. The sequence goes on from JAQCZH010000001.1 coordinate 611,151, forward strand.
GAGGGGCTCTGGTTTGTCTGTGCTGATATGGGCGGACAGGTCATGTATGATCTGAACCTGACCGGGCCGATTGGTCTGGTCGTCGGCAATGAGGGCAGCGGAGTCGGAGATCTTGTGAAGAAACACTGTGATCTGCTCGCTTCGATTCCGATGACCGGAGATATTGATTCGCTCAACGCTTCGGTTGCGGCCGGCGTGCTGGCTTATGAAGTAGTGCGTCAGAGAAGAGGATGAGCGGATGACAGAGCGCTTGGATGAGGAACTGCTGCGGGCTTATCGCAGGGGACATGCCGACAGCGGAGAAGAACTGCTGGCCAGATACAAGGGACTTGTGCTTAAGAATGCCAAGTCCCTCTTTCTTGTTGGGGGGGACCAGGATGATCTGATCCAGGAGGGAATGATGGGGGTCTTCTCAGCTATGCGGACTTACAGGGATGACAAGGGTGCTTCTTTTCGCACCTTCGCCAATCTGTGTATTCGTCGGCAGATGTTAAAAGCGATTGAATCTTCCGGTACCAGGAAACATATGCCATTGAATACAGCGCTTTCTCTGAATCTGTCTGAGGAGGGAGAGGGAATACGGGAAGCGGATCTGCCGGAGGCATTAAATCCCGCGCCAGAGGACCCTTTGCAGATTCTTCTGGATGATGAAGCCGTGGAGCGTCTTTTGATTAAGATTCGGCAGAGTCTCTCTTCCATGGAGGAGCAGGTTCTGTCCTTCCATCTGGATGGACTGGATTATCTGCAGATTGCCGATCGCATGGGCAGAGAACCCAAGTCCATTGACAATGCCCTGCAGAGAATTCGCAGCAAGGTGAGAAAAGAGATAGAGGGATGATCTATTTAGACAATGCAGCCACAACAAAAATGCAAGAGGAAGTTCTGGAGGCCATGCTCCCCTATCTGACAGAGGATTATGGCAATCCCTCTTCTGTATATGTCCTGGCGTCAAAAGCAGCCAATGCCGTCGCCAGAGCCAGGGCTCAGGTTGCGGATCTGATCAGGGCAAAAGAACATGAGATTTTCTTTACATCCGGAGGTACGGAAGCGGATAATTGGGCTCTGCAGGGGGCCCTGCTGTTGGGAAGGACTTCTATGCGCATGGCGGATGGAAGAAATAAAAAGCATATTATCAGCAGTCGTATTGAACATCATGCGATCTTGCACTGTCTTGAGAGGCTTGAGGAAGAGGGACTGGCGGAGGTTACCCTGCTTCCGGTTGATGAAGAGGGCTTTGTTGATCCGTCAGATCTGGCAAGTGTTCTTCGCCCCGAAACGGTTCTGGTCTCAGTTATGGCGGCGAATAATGAAATTGGAACCATTGAGCCGATTGCAGAATTGGTTGCACTGACCCATAAGGCCGGAGCCCTTTTTCACACAGATGCAGTGCAGGCCTTTGGACAGATTCCCTTGGATGTAAGGGAGCTGGGCGTAGATCTTATGTCTGCCTCGGCACATAAGATCTATGGCCCCAAGGGGGCAGGGATGCTCTATATCCAAGAGTCAATTCCCTTTCGATCAATGATACAGGGCGGTCCCCAGGAGAAGAATCGCCGGGCCGGGACGGAAAATGTCCTGGGGATTGTTGGATTTGGCGCCGCCTGCGCTTATGCCGGGCGAACGATGGAAGACCGCATGACAAGGGAGAGACAGCTGAGGGATCTTTTGATCAAAAGGATCAGAGAGATCTTTCCGGCCGCGAAGCTGAACGGTCCCCAATCGGAGGGGACACGCGATCTGCGCCTGCCCGGCAATGTCAATATCTGTTTTCCGGGCAAGTCGGCGGAACTTCTCCTGATTATGCTGGATGCCAAGGGAATTATGGCTTCCGCTGGCAGCGCCTGCGCTTCCGGCAGTCTGGATCCCTCCCATGTCCTTGCCGCTACAGGTTTGTCTGCAGATGACAATCGAGCCAGCCTGCGCTTTAGCTTGGGAGAGGAGACGAGCAGGGGAGAAATCGAGAAAACGGCGGACGCTCTGGGAAGAATTCTGGACGAGCTTCGGAACGGTCAGGGAGTGTGAAAGGTGTCTAAAGGTCGGTATCCTCGGTGCGCTGAGAAGAATTTGGAGATAAGATGTCGGAAGTTAAAACGGTTGTTGTCGGTATGTCCGGAGGTGTGGATTCCTCCGTCGCAGCCTATCTGTTGAAAAAAGAGGGATATCGGGTGATCGGTGTCACCATGCAGATCTGGCAGGATTCCTCCGTCTGCAGTCTGGAGGAACACGGGGGCTGCTGCGGTCTGTCCGCGGTTGAAGATGCAAGGAGGGTGGCCCAGTTGATTGGGATCCCTCACTATGTCATGAATTTCAAGGCGGAATTTCAGGATAAGGTGATTGACTATTTCACTGAGGAGTATCTGCGGGGGCGGACACCCAATCCCTGCATTGCCTGCAACCGCTATGTCAAGTGGGAGTCCCTTCTTACGAGAAGCCTTGCGATTGGAGCTGATTACATTGCGACAGGACATTACGCCAGAGTGGAGCGCCTGGCAAATGGCCGTTACGCCATCAGAAATTCCGCGACAGCGGCTAAGGACCAGACCTATGCTCTTTTTAATCTGACCCAGGGGCAATTGGCCAGAACCCTGATGCCGGTGGGGGACTACGACAAGCCGACCATTCGAAGAATTGCAGAAGAGGCCGGACTTCCGGTTGCCCACAAGGCGGACTCCGAAGATATCTGCTTCATTCCGGATCACGATTATGCCGCTTTTCTGGAAAAAGAGGCGCCGGACCGCATTCCGGTGCCGGGGAATTTTGTGCTGGAGGACGGAAGGATCGTAGGAAAACACAGAGGAATCAGCCACTATACCATCGGGCAGAGAAAGGGATTGGGGATTGCCTGGGACAGCCCTCTCTTTGTTAAAGAGATTCGTGTGGACAGCAATGAAGTGGTTCTGGCTTCAAAAGAGGGAGTCTTTACCGATCATCTGACCTTTGACCATGTCAACCAGATGGCCAAGGAGTGTTTTAGGAAAGGGGAGGAGTATATTGCCAAAATCCGCTACTCGGATCCCGGCTGTGCGTGCAGGATTGAGGCAGTTGAAAAAGACCGGATTCGCCTGACCTTTCCGAAGGCAGTCAGGGCAGTTACACCCGGTCAGGCTCTTGTCCTCTATGATGGGGAATACGTCGCGGGGGGTGGCACCATTCTGAACTGAGAGAAAGACCTGTCCTTTGAAAGAGGAGACGTTCGTTCTCCCGGCAGGGCAGAAGAATAAGGGAAATTTCCTGCCGGCGATGACAGGAGGATTTGATCGGAGCAAACACTGAAAACAGCGAAGATTGCGACAAATCTCAGACTTTGTATAGAGACAATATAGGCATGACTCCATATAATCAACAGCAAAGTGAAAGAAGTAGACCGTTTTAGGAGGTATCCATGGCGTCAATTATGAGTAATCTCTCCCATGCAGCAGAGCGGCAGGCTTTCTCTGTCATGCTGGATGCGTTTTGGAAAAATTTGAGCAAGAAGGAAGATCGTACTGAGACCTATCTGAAGTTGGTTGATACAGCGGAGAGATTCTGGAAAGATTCCAATCACGAGACAATGAACCGGATTCGGGAGTATCTGAGCAATCCTGAGAATCGCTGGGTCAAATTCTTAAACCGCGTAATTGATGAGACGAATCCCAATTATGCCAAGAAAATGCTTCTAAATCTGGGTTATGAGGCCTTCTTCCGCGGAACGAAGACCATCCGGGCCAACCGGGAAAAGTATCACTGCAACATTCCCTGGCTCATCCTCTTTGACCCCACAGATGCCTGCAATATGCACTGTGTCGGCTGCTGGTCCGGCACCTATGGTCATAAGCACAATTTATCCTTCGAAGATATGGATAAGATTGTAAGCCAGGGCAAGGAACTTGGGACCTATCTCTATATGATGACGGGTGGTGAACCCATGGTTCGCAAGAACGATATCTTCAAGCTGGCCGCAAAGCATAACGACTGCTTCTTCGGTATTTACTCCAATTCTACCTTGATTGACGAGGAGGTATGCAAGAAGGTGCAGGAACTTGGCAATATCACCTTCATGCTCTCCATCGAGGGGACTCCGGATACCAATGACGCCCGTCGGGGCATGGGTCATTATGACGCCGTCATGAAGGCCATGGATTTGCTCAAGGAGTATGGAATTGTCTATGGAACCTCCATCTGCTACACCAGGCAGAACATTGAGGCGGTTACCGATGAAAAATTCATTGATTTCATTGCTGACAAGGGGGCCAGGTTCGGCTTCTACTTCCATTATATGCCGGTCGGACAGAATGCCGTCACCGACCTGCTTCCCACCGTTGAGCAGAGAAAGGCCATGATTACCAAGATCCGCTCTATTCGGGGACCGGAGTCTGACGCCCAGTTCTTCCCCATGGATTTCCAGAATGACGGTGAGTATGTCGGAGGCTGCATCGCCGGCGGCCGCAATTACTTCCATATCAATGCCAATGGTGATGCGGAGCCCTGTGTTTTTATCCATTTCTCTGACAGTAATATCCATGATAAGAGCATCTTAGAGATGCTGCAGGGTAAGCTCTTTTCCGCTTATCACGAGGGCCAGCCCTTTAACCGCAATCATCTGCGTCCCTGCCCCATGCTGGAGAATCCCCAGCAGTTAAGAGCCATGGTCGCTACGACTGGCGCCCATCAGACCAATGCGGAAGCTCCGGAGTCTGCTGAGGAGCTCTGCGCCAAGTGCGATCCCTATGCCAGGGAGTGGAAAGATGCCGCGGATCAAGTATGGGCCAGTCAGAAGCACAAGAAGCCCTCTTATGAGAACTACACGAAAGAAAAGCGCGAGCACCCTGAACTGGCAGGGTTTGAACATGCGGACGGCTCTACGAAAGTGACGCTGGCTGCACAGTAAGTACAGATTCCGTTCAAGCAGAAGACAGGGGCTGTGAAGAAACGAAAACTCGTTTCTTCACAGCCCCTGTCGCATGAAAATGGAATATTCGCGGAACATGTATTCCATTACAAACGGGAGTGCGGGGCGGCGCGTTTTAAAAACAGTATCTTTACAGGGGGATTTCCCGTGGTTTTCTCCCGTCAAAAATGAGGTAGGAGTCAAATCCCGTCTCTTTTAACAGGGACAGGGCAGAGGAAAAGCGGTCTCTGTGATTCAGGGGATATTCGGCGGGAATCTCGGTGAAGCCGAGGGCGATATGTTCCGGAGTGTGGGCATCAGCCCCCAGGGTGATCTTCCTGCCGCCGAGTTCATAGTAGCGCTTTAGAACCATTCGCTCGGGGTTGGGATCCAGCCGGCCCTTGCGGTAGGAACCTGTATTGAGCTCCAGGGCAATTCCTCTTGAGACCAGTTCAAGTAATATGGCGTCGATTTCTGCTATGAAATCCGCATTTCCGTAAGGAGTGCCGTCAGCCTTATATGTCAGCTCTTTGGGAAGCGGGGACAGGTAGCGAAGGATGTAATCTAAGTGCCCTAGGGAGTCGAAGAGGGGAAAAGCCCGGATGTTCTCAAGGATCATCCGGTAATAGCGCCTTAAGCCCTCTTGAACACCGAACTTCTCAAAATAAAGAGGATAGTAGGGATCATATCCGTCGACCACGTGGGTAGAACCAATCACATAGTCGAACGGGTACCGGGCTAGCAGACGGGCATGACGTTCTGCCAAGTGGGGCTGCAGGCCCAGTTCAATTCCGTAGTAGATATGGAAGCCATCGTTATTGTATTTGGTCTGCATGGTTCGAACGGACTGTGTGTAGGATTTCAGATCCAGGTCGAAGAGGCCGGGATTCTCAAGGTAATCTAAGTCCAGGTGATCGGTAAATGTAAGGCCGGCAAGCTTCTTTTTCCTGGCGGTACGGACCATTTCTTCCATGGAGGCCTCAGAATCACCGGAGAAGCTTGTGTGCATATGGCAGTCGTAGAGAATCTTTGCATTCATCTTTTGAATCCTCCCTGCAGCAATGGGATGTATCCTTCGCGGGCATTCCATTGCCCTGAATCAGAATGGCAACTGCCCTTATCATATCGCATGGGAACAGAGATTGATAACCATAGGAGGAAATCTGTTTTGACCGGGATCGTATCTATCCTGTGAGTGAGACCAGCTGAATCTTGTTAAGAAATTAACAAAGTCGGCCGACAGGCTTGCAAAGAGCCGGTGCTTTCGATACAATAATAGCCGGTTACAAACCATGTTTGTACGGCATAAGTTTCTACATTAGGAGGAGACAAAATGGCAGTAAGAGTAGCAATTAATGGATTCGGCCGTATCGGTCGTCTTGCGTTCAGACAGATGTTCCAGGCCGAGGGTTTTGATATCGTCGCAATCAACGATCTGACCTCTCCCGAGATGCTCGCATATCTTCTGAAGTACGATTCTTCACAGGGTCGTTACGCCAAGGCAGATACCGTTAGCAGCTCTGACCATTCCATCACGGTGGACGGTCATGAGATCGAGATTTACAAGGAAGCTGACGCTCACAATCTTCCCTGGGGCAAGCTCGATGTCGATGTTGTTCTTGAGTGCACCGGATTCTACACCTCTAAGGATAAAGCGCAGGCTCATATCGACGCGGGCGCCAAGAAGGTTGTTATCTCCGCTCCGGCAGGCAGCGACTTAAAGACCATTGTTTACAATACCAACCACGAGACCCTGACCGCAGATGACCATATCATCTCCGCAGCATCCTGCACCACAAACTGCCTGGCTCCCATGGCCAAGGCCCTGAATGATCTGGCTGCCATCCAGTCCGGTATCATGGTTACCATTCACGCTTACACCGGTGATCAGATGATCCTCGACGGTCCTCAGCGCAAGGGCAACTTCCGTCGTTCCCGCGCCGCCGCTGTCAATATTGTCCCCAACTCCACCGGCGCCGCCAAGGCAATCGGCCTGGTTGTTCCCGAGCTCAACGGCAAGCTGATCGGATCCGCTCAGCGCGTGCCCGTTCCCACAGGTTCAACCACGATCCTGACCGCTGTTGTCAAGGGTAAGGTTACCGTTGATCAGATCAATGCGGCAATGAAGGCCGCTTCTGACGAGTCCTTCGGTTACAACGAGGATCAGATCGTATCCAGCGATATCGTAGGAATGACCTATGGATCTCTCTTTGACGCAACACAGACTTCTGTTGTTGAGATGGAGGACGGCAACTCCGAGGTACAGGTTGTTTCCTGGTACGATAATGAGAACTCCTTCACATCTAATATGTGCAGAACAATCAAGTACTTCGCTAAGTTCTTGAACAAGTAATTTCTGACAGTGGAATGTTCGCGGACCGCGCATTTGATTGTCAGCTTAGACCTAAAAGGGGGTCCGGCTTTGGGCCGGATCCTCTTTTTCACAATGCCGGAAGACTGGCGGAATATGTATTTGCCGGTACAGCATCGGGAATATTTGCAGTGCCTGTCATCCGGGGGCTGGATCCTGTAAGGGGATCAGATGTTTCGATTACAGGCATGTATCGCTGTGATCATTAAGTTTTGGAGGAAACAGATATGGGTTTAAATAAGAAGACCGTTGACGATATCTCTGTCAAAGGCAAGAGGGTTCTGGTTCGCTGCGATTTTAACGTTCCTATGAAGGGGACGGAGATCACGGATACCAATCGCCTGGTTGCGGCGCTTCCCACCATTAAGAAGCTGGTCGCTGACGGGGGCAAGGTCATCCTCTGCTCACATCTGGGCAAGGTGAAGACGGAAGAGGATAAGAAGACCAAGAGTCTTGCGCCTGTCGCCAAAAAGCTGTCTGAACTTCTCGGTCAGCCTGTCGCATTTGCCGCAGATCCTGAGGTGGTCGGCCCCAATGCCCGTGCAGCGGTTGCGGCAATGGCAGACGGGGAGGTAGTTCTTCTGGAGAACACCAGATTCCGTCCGGAGGAGACCAAGAACGGGGATGCTTTCTCTGAGGACCTGGCATCTCTGGCGGATGTTTTTGTCAACGACGCTTTTGGGACCGCCCACAGGGCACACTGCTCCAATGTAGGCGTCACCCAGTATATCAAGGGCGATTGCGTTGTCGGCTATCTGATGGAGAAGGAGATTAATTTCCTGGGCAATGCCGTAGAGAATCCGGTGCGCCCCTTTGTCGCCATCTTAGGCGGAGCCAAGGTTGCGGACAAGCTCAATGTCATCAGCAATCTCCTTGACAAGTGCGACACGCTTATTATCGGCGGCGGAATGGCCTATACCTTCCTCAAGGCTCAGGGCAAGGAGATCGGGATCTCCATGCTGGATGAGTCCAAGATCGACTATTGTAAGGAGATGATGGAGAAGGCGAAGAAGATGGGCAAGAAGCTGCTTCTTCCTCTGGATGCCAACACCATTAAGGCGTTCCCAGATCCCATCGACGCTCCCATCGAGACGATACTTGTGGATACAGATCACATGCCCGCGGATCGCGAGGGGGCAGATATCGGGCCCAAGACCCAGGAACTCTATGCCAGGACGGTCAGTGAGGCCAAGACGGTAGTCTGGAACGGCCCCATGGGGATTTTCGAGAACCCGACTCTGGCAGCCGGTACCCTGGCGGTGGCCAAGGCCATGGCGGAATCAGACGCGACCACAATCATTGGCGGCGGAGACTCCGCGGCAGCGGTCAATCAGATGGGACTGGGAGACAAGATGAGTCATATCTCGACCGGCGGCGGCGCGTCCCTTGAGTTCCTTGAGGGCAAGGAGCTCCCCGGCGTTGCGGCAGCGGATGATAAGGAATAATAGAAAAGGGTGATTCAAATGAGCAGACGTAAGATTATCGCAGGCAATTGGAAGATGAACCAGACCCCCAGCCAGGCGCTGGAGCTGGTTGAGACCCTAAAGCCCCTCGTCGCCGATGCGGACGTGGATGTGGTCTATTGTGTTCCGGCGGTGGATATCGTCCCGGTTGTCGAGGCAGTCAAGGGGACCAATGTCAAGGTCGGCGCTGAGAACATGTACATCGAGGAGAAGGGGGCCTACACCGGAGAGATCGCTCCTGCCATGCTTGTGGACGCCGGCGTGAGCTATGTCATCATCGGCCACTCCGAGAGAAGAGAGTATTTCAAGGAGGACGACGCCTTCCTCAACAAGAAGGTTCTGAAGGCGTTTGAGCATGGCCTGACTCCCATTCTCTGCTGCGGCGAGAGCCTGGAGCAGAGAGAGTCCGGAGTGACGCTTGACTGGATCCGGCTGCAGATCAAGTCTGACCTCCAGGGGGTGAGCGCTGATCAGGCTGCCTCCATGGTCATTGCCTATGAACCCATCTGGGCCATCGGTACCGGAAGGACGGCGACCAGCGACCAGGCGGAAGAGGTCTGCGCCGCGATCCGTCAGACCATCGCTGAAATCTATGACCAGGACACCGCAGACAAGATCCGGATTCAGTATGGCGGCTCCATGAAGGCTGCCAACTGCAAGGAGCTTCTGGCCAAGCCCAACATCGACGGCGGCTTGATCGGCGGCGCTTCTCTGACCGAGGAGTTTGCCAGCATCGTCAACTACAATAAGTAATCTGCCCGGGGAATCAAACTGCCGGTAGATTTCACAGGAAGCAAAGGGTCGTACAGATAAGATGGGGCATGGGCTTGTGAGCCGTCCTTCATCTGATCTCTGTGCGGCTCTTTCTGATGGAAAAAACGGAGCCCGGTGAAAAATTATGCTATAATATGCCGGGTTATTTCTTTGGACTCTGCAGCAGAAAGAGGTTTGAAATGGCAAAAAAACCAATTGTTTTATTAATCATGGATGGCTTCGGTATTACAGATAAGACCGAGGGGAATGCGGTAAAGATGGCGAATACGCCTGTTCTGGATAATTTGATGGCCAGTTGCCCCTATCAGCTGGGCTATGCTTCCGGGCTGGCCGTGGGTCTTCCGGACGGTCAGATGGGCAATTCGGAGGTCGGCCACATGAATATGGGAGCCGGCCGAATTGTCTACCAGGAACTGACCAGGATTTCCAAGGCGATCGAGGACGGCGACTTTTTCAGGAATGAAGAGCTGCTCAAGGCATTTGACAATGCAAAGGCAAATAAGGGATCGGTTCATCTCTTTGGACTTGTCTCTACCGGCGGCGTTCACTCTCATTTAGGCCATCTGACCGGCCTTCTTGAGATGGCCAAGAAAGAGGGGGCTTCCAAGGTCTATGTGCACGCTTTTCTGGACGGAAGAGATACACCTCCCACCTCGGCCCTTGGCTTTATCAAGGATCTGGAGGCGGAGATGGATCAGATCGGCGTTGGCCGCATCGCCTCTTTGTCCGGTCGCTATTACGCCATGGATCGAGACAATCGCTGGGATCGCGTAGAGAAGGCCTACAAGGTCCTGACCGCGGCTGACGGCAATGTGGCCAAGTCTGCAACCGAAGCTCTGGAAGCTTCCTATGCTGCGGATGTCAACGATGAATTTGTCATTCCGACCGCAATCATTCCGGAGGGACAGGAGGCGGCTACGGTTAAAAATGGTGACTCTGTCATTTATTTCAATTTCCGTCCCGATCGCGCCCGTGAGATGACCAGAGCCTTCTGTGCGGATGCTTTTGACGGCTTTGACCGTGGCGAGAGAATCAAGACTACCTTCGTTGTCTTCACGGACTATGACGAGACCATCCCCAACAAGCTGGTTGCTTTTAAGAAAGAGAGCATTTCCAATACCTTCGGTCAGTATCTGGCGGCTCACAAGATGACCCAGGCCAGGATCGCTGAGACGGAGAAGTACGCTCACGTCACCTTCTTCTTCAATGGGGGCGTCGAGGAGCCGAATGAGGGGGAAGACCGCATCCTGGTCAAGAGTCCAAAGGTTGCCACCTACGATCTGCAGCCGGAGATGTCTGCCCCTGAGGTCTGCGACAAACTCTGCAAGGCTATTACTTCCGACAAGTATGATGTCATTATCATCAATTTTGCCAATCCGGATATGGTCGGCCATACCGGTGTGATTCCGGCCGCGGTCAAGGCGGTTGAAACGGTAGACACCTGTGTCGGCAGGGCGGTCGAGGCTCTTAAGTCTGTCGACGGCACTATGTTTATCTGTGCCGATCACGGCAACTGTGAGAAGATGATTGACTATGAGACCGGACAGCCCCATACAGCGCATACGACCAATCCAGTTCCCTTTATCCTGGTCAATGCGGATCCGGCTTATGGCCTGAAGGAGGGCGGGAAGCTCTGTGATATCATCCCAACCCTGATTGAACTGATGGGGATGGAAAAGCCGACTGAGATGACCGGTCAGTCCCTTTTAGTCCGCAGGTAAAGTGAATGCAGCAAAGATGTCGATAGAGTCTGATGGTATAGGCAGGGCGATTTGATTCGATTCGGCTTTTGTGTCGATTCGATTTTTAGGAACAGGGAGTGGGATGGCTGAAAATAGCCACCCCGCTCCTTTTTGGGGTGCAAAGTATGGGTGGTTTTCCGGCAGGTCTCTGTTTTTCGAGGACTCTCTGTGGGAAATCGCTAATTTGAGATTGCAAATTTTGTAGAAATAAACAATTTACAGGTCAAAATGAGGTGGTTTCTGACTCTGTCATCGTCAGCAAAATCAGTGACAGAGGCCTCAGGGGAGGTGGAGAAGAGTTTTATACGGTAAAGTCTCTTCTCCCGGCCAAAAGGAATTTGGGCCAGATTGAATTTCTTTCTTCCGATGATCGCTTTATCAAAACGACGTATTCGTCTATTTCCCAGCTTGACAGCTGTCAGCTGGATTGGCTGAGGGAATCTGTCGGAGAGAAAAATTATAACTTGATCTGTCATTGCCATGATATCCTGAAAATTGAGAGGATCAGAGACCAAAAGGAAGATGTGTCAGATCTGCTGGAGAGAAATGGCTTATCGGAAGAAGAGATCCAGTCAATTAAAGACTTCGAAGAGACCCAAAACAGAATGGAGTTTATGCTGGTGTTTCAGTTGAACAACCGAAAGAGAGTCGTCTTTGAGTCATTTGATTGATCCGGGATCTAAGCTTGGTCTTTGCCTTATCGCACCTATTACGATTTCTAATATAGGGACATTGACTGATAAATACTCGCGCAGGACTGCTATAATATCCGCGTAATCGGTTGACGCGAAGAGCGCGGATCCGCGCGAGGAGGAAGCAATGAGCGAGTTAAAGCCTATGATGGAGGGCAAGGTTCGTGAGGTATACGACAACGGCGACAGCATAATTATGTACGCTACCGACCGCATCTCAGCCTTCGACGTGATCCTGAAGAATAAGATCACAGGCAAGGGGGCCGTCTTAACCCAAATGTCCAAGTTCTGGTTTGATTACAGCTCTGACATTGTAAAAAATCATATGCTCTCCACCGATACAGCGGACATGCCTGCTTTTTTCCATAAACCCGAATTTGCCGGCCGTGTCATGAAGTGCAAGAAGCTGACCATGCTCCCCATTGAGTGCATCGTCCGCGGCTATATCACCGGCTCCGGCTGGGCCTCCTACAAGGAGAATGGCACAGTCTGCGGGATCAGGCTTCCCGAGGGATTAAGGGAGTCCGATAAGCTTCCTGAGCCCATTTATACCCCTTCTACCAAGGCTCAATACGGTCTTCACGACGAGAATATTCCCTATGAGAAATCCGTTGAGATCCTGGAGAAACTCTATCCGGACAAAGGGGAAGCTTATGCCGCAAAGATCAGGGACTACACGCTGGCTCTCTACAAAAAGTGCGCGGATTACGCTCTGACCAGGGGGATTATCATTGCCGATACCAAGTTCGAGTTCGGTCTTAATGAGAATGGCGAGCTTGTCCTTGCCGACGAGATGTTAACCCCTGACTCCTCCCGCTTCTGGCCCTTAGAGGGGTATCAGCCGGGGAAGAGTCAGCCTTCCTTTGACAAGCAGTATGTCAGAGACTGGCTCAAGGCCAATCCCAAGAGTGATTATCTGCTTCCCGATGATGTTATCTCCAAGACCATTGACAAGTATCTTGAGGCCTATAAGCTCTTGACGGGGTCTTTTCTTAACGTATAATTCTATTGTGATGCACAGATGGGGTTTCCGCTGAGATCCCATCTTTTCTTTTTGAGGATAAATGCTTGAAGAAAAGTAAATTAGACCTGACCTTAGAAGCCAAGCCCATCCATGACGAGTGCGGCGTCTTCGGCATGTATGACTTTGACCACGGAGATGTGGCGAGCTCTATTTATTACGGCCTGTTTGCCCTGCAGCACAGGGGACAGGAGTCCTGCGGCATCGCCGTCTCTGACACCAAAGGACCCAAGGGGAATATGCTCTCCTATAAGGGAATGGGCCTGGTCAATGAGGTATTTGATAATGACAGGCTGAGTGACCTGCACGGAGATATCGGCGTGGGGCATGCCAGATATTCCACTGCAGGGGAATCCACATATGCCAATGCCCAGCCTCTGGTTTTAAATTATGTCAAGGGCACATTGGCCCTGGCGCACAATGGCAACCTGGTCAACGCCAATGAGCTTCGCGCCAGATTATCTGAGACCGGCGCTATTTTTCAGACGACCATCGACACGGAGACCATTGCCTATCTGATCGCCAGACACCGGATCCATTCTGCCTCTGTCGAAGAGGCCGTCTCAAGGACCATCGATGACATCAAGGGGGCCTATTCGATTGTGATCGCCAGTCCCAGAAAGCTGATCGCCGCCAGAGACCCCTTCGGATTTAAGCCCCTTTGCATCGGAAGAAGAGACAATACCTATGTGGTCTCCTCCGAGTCCTGCGCTCTTGATACCATCGGCGCGGAATTTATCCGTGATGTCCTGCCGGGGGAGATTGTCACCATCAGTCCCGACGCCGGCATCCAATCCGATACCAGCCACTGCCTGCCGGAAGACAAAATGGGCAGGTGTATCTTCGAGTACATCTATTTCTCCCGTCCTGACTCCATGATTGACGGGAAGTCGGTCTATGAGGCCAGAATCCGCGCAGGCCGCTACCTTGCCCAGGATTCTCCGGTAGAAGCAGACCTGGTCGTCGGCGTCCCGGAATCCGGCAATGCCGCCGCTATGGGTTACGCCATGGAGTCCGGCATTCCCTATGGAACTGCCTTCTATAAGAATTCCTATGTGGGCCGGACTTTCATCAAGCCTAAGCAGAACGCCAGGGAATCGTCCGTTCGCGTCAAGTTAAATCCCATCCGGTCAGTTGTGGAGGGGAAGCGAATCATTATGATCGACGACTCCATTGTCCGGGGAACCACCTCCGGCCAGATTGTCTCCATGCTCAAGGAGGCGGGCGCCAGAGAGGTACATGTGCGCATTTCCTCCCCCGCATTTCGCTATCCCTGTTATTTTGGGATTGATGTGCCGGCAAGAGACCAGCTGATTGCCTACCGCAGAAGCGAAGAGGAGATCCGTCAGCTTTTGGGAGCGGATTCGCTTGCCTATCTCAGATTGGAACGTCTGCCCCAGATGGTGGATGATCTGGCCATCTGCAGGGGCTGTTTTACAGGCGATTACCCTGTAGATCCGCCCAAAGAGGATATCCGGGGCAAGTTCGATGCCTGAAGGAAAGTGATATCTGATCACAGATGTTATAGAGAAAAGGAGATACGATGAGCACAGATCGATATGAGAGCCCCCTGTCACAGCGCTATGCCAGTAAGGAGATGCAGTATATCTTCTCTCAGGATATGAAGTTCTCCACCTGGAGACGCCTGTGGATTGCCCTGGCGGAGACGGAGATGGAACTTGGCCTGTCCCAGAATGGAAAGCCCGTCATCACGCAGGAGATGATTGACGAGTTAAAGAGCCATGTCACAGATATCAACTATGATGTGGCAAGAGAGCGTGAGAAACTGGTCCGCCATGATGTGATGAGCCATGTCTATGCCTATGGACAGCAGTGCCCAAAGGCGGCCGGTATCATTCATCTGGGGGCGACTTCCTGCTATGTCGGAGACAACACGGATATCATTATTATGCGAGAGGCTCTGACCTTAGTTCGTAAGAAACTGTTCAATGTCATCGCCGAATTGGCTCAGTTCGCTGATAGCTACAAGGGCCTGCCCACATTGGCTTTCACTCACTTTCAGCCTGCCCAGCCCACGACGGTCGGAAAGAGGGCATGTCTCTGGATTAATGAATTCGTCATGGATTTGGAAGATCTGGACTATGTGCTGGCCAGTCTTAAGCTGCTGGGATCCAAAGGGACGACCGGAACCCAGGCCTCTTTTTTGGAACTTTTTAACGGCGACCAGGAGACCATTGACAAGATTGACCCCATGATTGCCGCAAAAATGGGGTTTTCTTCCTGCTATCCGGTATCCGGTCAGACCTATTCCCGCAAGGTGGACACCCGCGTGATCAATATTCTGGCGGGAATCGCGGCCTCTGCGACCAAGATGACCAATGATATCCGGATGCTGCAGCACATGAAGGAAGTGGAGGAGCCCTTCGAGAAGAGCCAGATCGGTTCCTCCGCCATGGCCTATAAGAGAAATCCCATGCGGTCTGAGCGCATCGCCTCCCTGTCCCGCTATATCATCGCGGATGCCATGAACCCCGCGATCACTTCAGCCACGCAGTGGTTTGAGAGGACTCTTGACGATTCCGCCAACAAGCGCCTGTCGATTCCCGAGGGCTTCCTGGCCTGTGACGGGGTTTTGGATCTCTGTATTAATGTGGTGGATGGCCTGGTTGTTTACCCAAAGGTCATCGAGAAGCATCTGAGAGCGGAGCTTCCCTTCATGGCGACGGAGAATATCATGATGGATGCCGTCAAGAACGGCGGCAACCGGCAGGAGCTGCATGAGCGTATCCGCGAGCTTTCCATGGAAGCCGGCAGAACAGTCAAGGTGGAGGGAAAGGATAATAACCTCTTAGAGCTGATCGCTGCTGACAGAGAGACATTTGGCATGGATTTGTCCGATCTGGAGGATCATATGGAGGGAATCCGCTATGTCGGGCGAGCCCCCCGCCAGGTAGAGGTCTATCTGCGGGATACCATAAGGCCCCTTCTTGATGCGAATGCAAATCTTCTGGGGCTGACGGCGGAAATCAATGTTTGATCTGGAAAAGAGGATAAGATAAATCAATAGATCCGGAGTGCTTTTTCGGGTTAAATCGTTAAAATATGCAAAGCAAAGTGAGAGAGGATTCGCTATAATAAGTGGCGCGGGCAAGTCAGGTGCTTGCTTCACTCAGGAGAAAGGAAGGTCCTTATGAAATTTCAGTCTGCATATCTGCAGGGCATTTACGATGGTCTGGTTGAGAGAAACAGGGAACAGACAGAGTTCCTGGAGGCGGCGGGAGAAGTCTTAAGCTCTCTTGAGCCGGTTGTCGCGGCCAATCCCAGGCTGGAGGAGGAAGGTGTCATTGAGCGCTTGGTTGAGCCGGAGCGTGTGATCCTGTTCCGCGTCCCCTGGGTAGATGACGCCGGCAGAGTACAGGTGAATCGCGGTTACCGCGTGCAGTTCAACTCAGCGATCGGTCCCTACAAGGGGGGGCTGCGTCTGCATCCTTCTGTCAACTTGTCGATCATTAAGTTCCTGGGCTTTGAGCAGGTCTTTAAGAACTCACTGACCACACTGCCGATTGGCGGAGGCAAGGGCGGTTCTGATTTCGATCCCAAGGGAAAGTCTGATCGTGAAGTCATGCGTTTCTGCCAGTCTTTCATGACAGAACTGCAGAGACACATTGGACCGGATACGGATGTTCCCGCCGGAGATATCGGCGTAGGGGCTCGCGAGATCGGCTATCTCTATGGTCAATACAAGAGACTTCGCAACGAGTTCACCGGGGTCCTGACCGGAAAGGGATTGGCCTATGGCGGCTCTTTGGCCCGTACCGAGGCTACCGGTTACGGTCTCTGCTACTATACCCAGGAGATGCTTGCCGTCATGAAAAATGACTCCTTCAAGGGGAAGACGGTTGTGATCTCAGGGTCCGGGAATGTAGCGATTTATGCGGCGCAGAAGGCGACAGAACTGGGAGCTAAGGTAGTGACGATGTCTGACTCCAACGGCTATGTCTGCGATCCGGATGGAATCAAACTCGATGTTGTCAAGCAGATCAAGGAGGTTGAGCGCGGCCGTATCAAAGAGTACGCCAAGCGCGTGCCCTCTGCCGAGTATCACGAGGGCTGTTCCGGCGTTTGGACGGTCAAGTGTGATATTGCCCTTCCCTGTGCGACACAAAACGAGCTGTCCGAGGAATCTGCCAGGGCTCTGATCGCCAATGGAGTGATGGCGGTGGCAGAGGGGGCCAATATGCCCTCAGTACCGGAGGCGGTTGAGGCATTCCAGAAGGCAGGCATTCTCTTTGGACCGGCTAAGGCAGCCAATGCCGGCGGCGTAGCTACTTCCGCCTTAGAAATGTCACAGAATTCCGAGCGCCTGCACTGGACTTTCGAGGAGACGGATGAGAAGCTTCACAAGATTATGATCCAGATCTTCCACGCCTCTTATGATGCGGCGAAGAAGTATGGCATGGACGGCAATCTGGTCGCCGGAGCCAATATCGCCGGATTCGAAAAGGTTGCCGAGGCTATGCTGGCGCAGGGTATTGCTTATTGATCCTGCCGAGACGACCTTTGACAGGGTGTCCCTGCTGTGCTATATTAGTTTTTGTTGTGTGGCTTGAGAGAATCCGACTGACAGAAGAGGAGCTTAGCAGATGATCGCAGTTTTAAAGACAGTTCTGACGGTGATTTTTGTCATTGTCTGTATTGTTTTGAATATTGTAATCCTAAGCCAGGAGGGCAAGGACGCGGGGCTCGGTTCTCTGAGCGGGCAGGCCTCCAATACGGACTCCTACTGGAGCAAGAACAGGGGACGTTCCCGTGAGGGAGTCCTGATCAAAGTGACCACAGTTCTGGTTGTCGCGTATTTTATCGTATCCGCGGCCTTGAATATGGGACTTTTTAACTGAGAAAACCGGATTATTGTCGAGGACTGTAAGATTTCAGGTCGACCATCCCATATCGCATGTGTACGCTTGTACAGTCGCGGATTGAGGTGGTCGGCTTTTCTTATTCGGGGAAGAAGAATTTTACGGTCATATATTTTCAGGAGTGACAGGTGACAGATCACAGAACAAAAAGAAATCATACAATTTATGCCTCTGATTCTCATCGCGGCAGAGCGAGGGAAAGCGACACGGGGCGCAGAGGGACAGATCGCAGGAAAGAGGAAGAGGCGGAAGAGGAACGGAGTCGGATCCGCCACAGGGTCTTTTCTTTTATCTGTGACGATATCTACGTACCCATGAAGGCAAGAGAGCTGGAGCATTTGCTGGATGTCCCGGCAGATAAAAAAGAGATCTTTGCGCAGGCTTTAGATGATCTTGTTGCCATGCGAAAGATCGAGGTCAACGGACAGGGCAGATACCGCAAATCTACGTCGGCTCCTATGGAGGGAACATTTATTGCCAACGCCAAGGGCTTTGGCTTTGTCACGGTAGAGGGCCAGGACGAGGATTACTTTATTCCAAGAGACTATGTCTGTGGGGCTTTTCACGGGGACCTGGTACAGATCTCTATCGTCAAGCGCGGAGATGACCAGGGGCACCGGGCGGAAGCCAAGGTTACCAGGATTTTAAGTCGTGGTATTACAAGTCTGGTCGGAACCTTTGAGTTGAGCCGCAAGGGGACTTTCGGATTTGTGGAGCCGGATCTTAAGAAAATTCCCGGAGATATCTTTATCCCGGCTTCCGGGACAAAGAATGCGATTACGGGAGACAAGGTCCTTATCTCGATTACGGATTACGGAGCGAAAAATAAGGGGCCGGAGGGAACGGTCACAGAGATCATCGGTCACAAGGGGGATAAGGGCGTGGATGTTCTGTCCACACTGCGTTCCTATGAGATTCCCATGGATTTTCCCCAGATGGTCCTGGAGGAGGCGGACCGGGTCGCAACTCCTGTTTCGGACAAGGAGATCGCCAGGAGGAGAGATTTGCGGGAAATCCCTATGGTGACCATTGACGGAGAGACTTCCAAGGACCTGGATGACGCGGTCAGCCTTGAGAGAGAGGGCGAGGGCTATCGGCTTGGTGTTCATATTGCGGACGTCTCTCACTATGTGAAGGAGAACTCAGCTCTGGACAGAGAGGCTCTGAAGAGGGGGACTTCTGTCTATGTTGTAGATCGGGTCGTGCCCATGCTGCCCGAGGTTCTCTCTAACGGAATGTGTTCTCTTAACGCGGGGGAGGATCGGCTGACGCTTTCCTGTCTGATGCACATGAATTCTCTGGGTCAGGTTGTCGACTATGAGATCGTCGAATCGGTGGTCAATATTGACCGGAGAATGACCTACACTGCGGTTCAGGCTGTCCTGGACGGGGATGCGGCAGCTGGCAGAGAGTATGCGGATTTCGCAGACACCTTTCATCTGATGCTGGAACTGTCCGAGAAGATCCGGGCAATTCGGACAGCAAGAGGGGCGATAGACTTCGATTTTCCCGAGACGGATATCATTTTAGATGAGAATGGGAGAGCCGTTGATTTAAGGCAGCACCCCAGAAATCAGGCGACAATGCTGATTGAGGATTTCATGCTTTCGGCCAATGAGTCTGTGGCTAAGGAATTTGCCCGGCGAGAGGTTCCCTTCCTTTATCGCACCCATGAGAAGCCGGATGCGGAGCGCCTGCGCAACTTAGAGACCTATCTGGGAGCTCTTGGCTATGTCATGCACTCTGATCCTCAGCGGGTTCGCCCGATTGAAATTCAGAATATTATGACTCGGATCGCTGGAAAACCGGAGGAGAAGACCATCTCGACGATTGTCCTGAGGTCTATGCAGCAGGCCAAATACACCACAGAATGCATCGGTCATTTTGGCCTGGCAGCCAAGTATTACTGCCATTTCACATCTCCGATTCGCCGCTATCCGGATCTGATCATCCACCGCATTATCAAGGAAAATCTGGCCGGTAAATTCTCCGAGGAGCGGGCGGCTCACTATGAGGACATGATGCCTGCGGTTGCAGTGGAGACCTCCAGACTGGAGCGCCGGGCTGTCGACATCGAGCGGGATGTGGACCGCATGAAGAAGGTGGAGTACATGGAGGGACATGTGGGCGAGACCTATGTCGGCTGCGTATCGGGTGTCACGGGCTGGGGGCTCTATGTGGAACTGCCCAATTCCGTCGAGGGCTTGATCCCCGTCTCCACACTGACAGACGACTACTACGAATTCTCCGAGGATACCTATGAGCTGATCGGAGAGCGCTTCAACCGGCATTTTAAACTTGGACAGCCGGTGAAAATTCTGGTGTCTTCTGTGGATGCCAGGGCGTCCACCATTGATTTTGAACTGATAGGATAGGTGAGCGATGGCAGATACGAGTCATGTGCATTTGATCGCAAATAACAAGAAGGCCAGACACGATTACTTTCTGGATGAGTTCTATGAGGCCGGCATCGAGCTGGCCGGCACGGAGGTCAAGTCTCTTCGTATGGGCAAATGTTCCATCAAAGAGGCCTGGGTGCGCATTCAGAATGGTGAGGTCTTCCTCTACCAGATGCATATTTCACCCTATGAGAAGGGGAATCTCTTCAATCGGGATCCTCTGCGCCCAAGAAAACTTCTTCTGCACAGGGCTCAGATTGAAAAACTGGAGCAGAAGATAAAGACCAGGGGCTATACCCTTGTCCCGGTACGGATCTATTTCAAAAAGAGCCTTGCCAAGGCGGAGATTGCCCTGGCTCGCGGCAAGAAGCTCTATGACAAGCGGGCGGATATGGCCAAAAGGGACCAGGAGCGCCAGGCGCAGAGGGACTTTAAGATTCGTAATCTTCGATAATATTTGTGCATGAGACCGTGAAGGAAGTGTGTATTTGATCGGCATATTCTTGTTTTTGAGGATGATTGCATGTAAGATAGATTTCAAAGCACGGTTTTATACGGAATGTCATCTGTACGGTGCCGTTGCCTAGCAGGGCTAGTAAAGGTTTCGACAGGGATCCTGCAGCTGGTGAAGCGAGCCGCATGGCGATGCGTGAAATGGCCAACCTAAATTGAAACGCTAAGAACAATTCTTTAGCAATCGCAGCCTGAGGGCTGTAACCCCCTTCTAACTCACCTGCATGTTGGAGACCGGGTTTCGAAAAAAGCAGGAAACGACATGCCTAAAGCTTTGAGGGTATGGGCGTAAAATGAAGCTACCAAGGCCGCAAGGGTGTCTGCTTTCGGGCGGCGGAGGGAATTTCAAAGAACAGACTACGCTCGTAGAAGAACAGGGAATGGATTTTTGGACAGGGGTTCGATTCCCCTCTAGTCCATCAGGGATCTGGTTCAAGCAACGACTTGGATCCGATCCCCTTTTCTTTATATGATTCATGACAATTGAATGCCTTATGAGGAGGAAACCATGGCATATAAGAAAATCATGGTCGTTGACGATGAGATGCGTATTCGCAAGATTGTCCGCGACTTTTTGGTCAGAGACGGCTATGACGTCGTAGAAGCGCAGGATGGAGAGGAGGCGCTGGATCTCTTTTATCAGGATCATGAGATAGGACTGATTATCCTAGATGTCATGCTGCCAAAGCTAAGCGGCTTTGATGTGGCCAGAGAGATCCGGGAGACTTCCAAGGTGCCGATTGTCATCCTGACGGCCAAGTCGGATGAGCAGGACGAACTGCAGGGCTTTGATATTGGCGTTGATGAGTACATCTCTAAGCCATTCTCTCCTAAGACGCTTGTGGCGCGGGTACAGGCAATTCTGCGAAGAAGCGGCGTTGAGGAGCAGGTGAAGGTCCTGGAGGCCGGAGGCATCCGTCTGGACTTTGTCGCGCACACGGTTACCGTCGATGGAAGGGAGATTATGCTGTCCGCCAAGGAGTTTGAACTTTTGGCTTACTTCATGGAAAATAAGGGTATCGCCCTCTCCAGAGAGAAAATCTTGAATTCAGTCTGGGACTACGATTACTTCGGAGATGCCAGAACCATTGACACTCATGTCAAGAAGCTTCGCGCCAAGATCGGCGAGAAGGGAAGTTATATCCGCACAATCTGGGGGATGGGATATAAGTTTGAGGTCAGTGATTAGGAGGGGGCAAGAGGAGTCGGCCGTGAAAAGGAAGAGGACGTGGACAGGAATCAACCAGAAGATCGTAATTATTTTTCTGATTGTCATCAACGGATTGATTATTCTGACATTTCTCATCAACTTCTTTTTGCTTAAAGATTATTATGCGCGCAATAAAGTGGGAAATCTGGAGAAGGTATACCGTATCTTTGAAGATCAGTCGACAAACGGCCATCTCTATTCTCCGGATTACCGGCTGCAATTTGAGCAGATCTGTGCCAATTTCAATCTGGACGCTGTAATTACAAACGGCACTGGAGATCTGCTCTTGACATCTATGGATGAGAGCTCAGCGATCCCTGGGAGCCTGCGCAGGGTCCTGGCTGAAAACAGGAATTTATCGGTGCCGTCCACCAAAGACCTGAATTCAAATTATCGCCAGCTTCGTGTGATGGATTCGCATACGCATGAGGAATATCTGGTTTTGATCGGGCGATTTCCTGACGGCAATCTTATCGCGATTCGAAGCGGCGTGGAATCGCTCAAAGAGGCGGCAATCATCCTGCGAAAAACTCTGTTCATTGCAGGAACGATTTCTGTGATCTTGTCTGTTCTGATAGGCAGTTTCGCGGCCCGCATGATCACAGATCGGATTCGTCGTATGCAGAAGCTGGCCAGGCGGATGTCCGACCTGGATTTTGACGCCAAGTATGAACAGACGTCAAATTATGATGAACTGGATAATCTGGGAGAAAGCTTAAATGAACTCTCAGGGAAATTGCAGACAACGATCGGAGAACTGAAGACGGCCAATAATGATTTGAAGAAGGGGCTTGAGATCCGTGACAAGCAGGAGAAGATGCGCAGGGAATTTCTCTCCAACGCCTCTCATGAACTGAAAACGCCCATCGCTGTTATTCAGGGCTATGCGGAAGGCCTGCAGGATGGAATTGCGCAGACACCGGGAGATATTCAATTCTACACAGATACCATTCTTGATGAGGCGAATCGCATGAATCGTCTGGTTCGCCAGATGATTGATCTTAATACTCTGGAGTATGGTAAGAATATGGTATCCATGGAGCGCTTTGATCTCATGGTTTCCATTCGGTCTCTTGTCGCCTCACAACAGATTCTGGCAAGCGGCATTCAGATTGATATCAGACCGCAGAATGAGGCGATTCATATATGGGCGGATCCCATTCTGACGGAACAGGTGATCAGCAATTATCTGAGCAATGCCATCCACTATTGCGGGGGAAGAAAAGAGATCCATGTGCGGGCTGATCGAGAAGCCGGCCGTGTTCGCTTCTCTGTCTTCAATACAGGAGACCCCATCCCTGAGGCCTCTCTGGAACATCTCTTTGAGAAATTCTACAAGGTGGACAAGGCCAGAAGCCGCGCTTACGGAGGATCCGGCATTGGTCTGTCCGTTGTCAAGGCAATTGCCGAGTCCTTTCAACAGGAGTGCGGTGTGGTCAATCATGAAGACGGCGTGGAGTTCTATTTTACCTTCGATACAACCAATGCCTGACGGGAGAGAATGATGTTGGCAATGATTGATTATGATGCCGGAAATATCAGAAGCGTTGCCAAGGCTTGCGAGGCCATTGGCTCACCGGCTGTTCTGACGAGGGATCCAGAACGGATCCTGGCGGCGGACCATATTATCCTGCCCGGGGTGGGTTCTTTTGGCGAGGCCATGAGTCGTCTCCATTCCTACGGCCTGATTCCGGTCATTCAAGAGGCAGTTATAAGAGAGATCCCCTTTCTGGGAATCTGCCTGGGTCTGCAGCTGCTCTTTGCCTCCAGTCAGGAGAGCCCGCATACCAGGGGACTTGGAATCCTGCCGGGAGATATTTATCGGATTCCTGCGCAGGAGGGGATTAAGATTCCCCATATTGGCTGGAATTCCCTGTCTTTTCCGAGGAAGGGAAGACTCTTTCGCGGGATAAAGGAAGAGGACGATGTCTATTTCGTCCATTCCTACTATTTAAAGGCAGAAGATCCCTCAATTGTGACAAGCAGAACGCAATACGGAGCAGTGCAGATGGATACTTCTGTAGAGAGAGGGAACCTCTTTGCCTGTCAGTTTCATCCTGAGAAGAGTTCTCATGTTGGGCTGCAAATTCTTCGCAATTTTCTGGAGGTGTAATCATGCTTACCAAGAGGGTCATTCCATGTCTGGACGTCATGGACGGCCGGGTAGTTAAAGGGGTGAATTTTGCTGATTTGAGGGATGCCGGAGATCCGGTTTCCATTGCCAGGGCCTATGACGCGGCCGGGGCTGATGAGCTGATTTTCCTTGACATCACGGCCTCCAGTGACAAGAGGGCAACGGTGATCGATATGGTACGAGCGGTCGCCGCCGAGGTCTTTATCCCCTTTACCGTAGGCGGAGGGATTCGCAGTGTGGACGATTTCAAGTCCCTCCTGGCGGAGGGGGCTGACAAAATCTCCGTCAATTCCGCGGCGATCGATCATCCCGAGCTTCTGACCCAGGCGGCGGATAAATTCGGGAGTCAGTGCGTGGTTCTGGCGATTGATGCCAGGCGAAGGGAGGACGGATCGGGCTGGGAGGTCTATCAGCAGGGAGGACGTCTCAACACGCATATGGATGCTGTGGCCTGGGCCAAAGAGGCGGTTGAGCGAGGCGCCGGAGAGATCCTGCTGACTTCCATGGACTGTGACGGGACGAAAGACGGCTATGATATCGCTCTGACCAGGACGATCGCCAGGGCAGTTTCGGTTCCGGTGATCGCTTCCGGGGGCGCCGGGAAGAAGGAACATTTCTATGATGCTCTGACAGAGGGCGGGGCAGATGCGGTTTTGGCGGCCTCTCTCTTTCACTATAAGGAATTGGAGATCCGAGAGCTGAAGGAGTATCTTCGAAGACGGGGAATCTCTGTGAGACTGTAGGGCCTGTAGAATTTCTCTGAGAGACGCATGATTTTGCCTAAGAGACAAGGGGAAGAATTTCTCCTGAGGAATTCTGGTTTCGACGATGCTAGTATGGATATTAATCAGGAGGTTGTATGGCGGCAATTGAAAATGACTGGCTACCGGCCCTTGAGCCGGAATTTCACAAGGACTACTACAGGAAGCTCTATCTTCGCATGAAGGAAGAGTACCACAAGTATGTTATTTATCCGCCCTCCGAGGAGATCTTCAATGCCTTCCATCTGACGCCTCTCTCTAAGGTCAAGGTGGTGATTCTGGGGCAGGATCCCTATCATGAGCCGGGACAGGCTCAGGGGCTTTGCTTTTCTGTCAGGAAGGGGGTCAAAGTTCCTCCTTCCCTGGTCAATATCTATCAGGAGCTGCACACAGATTTGGGCTGTTATATTCCAAATCATGGTTCCCTGGTCAAGTGGGCCGAGCAGGGAGTTTTGCTTCTAAATACGGTTCTTGCAGTGCGGGCTCATCAGGCGAATTCTCTGCGGGGAATTGGATGGGAAGAATTCACAGACGCCGCGATTCGGGCTCTAAATGAACGGGATCAGCCAATTGTCTTCATGTTATGGGGCTCATCCGCGCAGGCCAAGGCAGCCATGCTGGACAATCCCAGACATTTGATCTTGAAGGCACCCCATCCAAGCCCTCTGTCTGCTTATCGGGGTTTCTTCGGCTGCGGCCATTTCTCGAAGTGCAACGAATATCTGAAAGAACGGGGGCTGGAGCCGATTGACTGGCAGATTGAAAATATCTGAGAATATCGTGTGGAAGGGCTACTACGATACATAGGAGAAAGAGTAAGATTCTGTCTGCGTCAGCGGACAGAATTTTTATTTATAAGCGGAGCCTGCACAGAGTATTAAAATTCGAAATAAGCCAGAGAGAGGGACATTGTCTATAATGATGAAGTACCTTAATCTCTAGCAGGAGGATTTCGATGAAGATGCTTTCACTGAAGAGGGAACTCACAGGCAATACCTACCCCGGACGAGGGATTATTCTGGGCAAGTCAGAGGACAGCAGATGCGCTGTCGTCGCTTATTTTATCATGGGCCGGAGCGCAAACAGCAGGAACCGTATTTTCGTGGAAGAAGAAGACGGCATTCGCACGCAGGCGTTTGACCCATCCAAAATCGAAGATCCAAGTCTGATTATTTATGCGCCAGTTCGCGTGCTTGATGACAGGCTGATTGTTTCCAACGGAGATCAGACAGACACCATCTATGACGGTATGAGAGCGGGAAAAAGCTTTGAGGAATCTTTGAGAAAGAGGAAATTTGAGCCGGATGCCCCCAACTATACCCCTCGTATTTCCGGTTTGCTTGAACTGAGAGAGGGCGCATGTACCATCTCCATGTCCATTTTAAAGAGTCACAATGGCAATCCGGCTCAGTGCGACCGCTGTACCTATACCTATGATAAGCCGCTGGCGGGCGAGGGCTACTTCATTCACACCTATCAGTCTGATGGGTCCCCCCTCCCATCCTATGAGGGCGAACCCGCCCTCCTTGCACTGTCGGGAGATATTGACTGTCTTACAGAGGAGATCTGGTCCGCCCTCAATGAGGACAACAAAGTCTCCCTTTTTGTTCGCTATATTCATCTGGAAGATGGGAGCAGCCAGACCAGAATTGTCAATAAGAATGTCTGACCAATCCGCAAAGCTGCTGCAGGAGAACATTGGCAGAGCGCACATTCGCCTGCAGGCATGTTCCAGGGAGCCTTTTCGGCAGGGATGATAGCAAAATCAAGGAGGAAGCAATGAAGGAATTGGAACTGAAATACGGATGCAACCCCAATCAGAAGCCCTCGCGCATCTTTATGGAAGACGGAAGAGATCTGCCGGTTGCCGTTCTCAACGGGAGACCGGGATATATTAACTTCCTGGATGCCTTAAACGGATGGCAGCTGGTCAGCGAGCTCAAGCGGGTGACCGGTCTTGCGGCGGCAAGTTCATTTAAACATGTCTCCCCGGCTGGGGCGGCTGTTGGTCTGCCCCTGAGCGATACTCTGAAGAAAATTTATTGGGTGGACGACATGGATATGGAATGGACGCCTTTGGCCAATGCCTATGCCAGAGCCAGAGGTGCGGACCGCATGTCCTCTTTCGGCGATTTTATCGCTCTGTCTGATGAGTGCGATATTTCCACAGCCCTGCTGATCAAAAGAGAGGTTTCTGATGGGGTGATTGCTCCTTCTTATTCCAAAGAAGCGCTTGCAATTCTCCGGGAGAAAAAGAGGGGAAACTACAATATCATTCAGATTGATCCCTCCTATGTGCCTGCGCCGCTGGAGGTAAAACAGGTCTACGGCATCAGTTTTGAGCAGGGCAGGAATGAACTGAATATTGATGAGACCTTCTTTGACAGATTGGTCTCTGCGAACAAGAATCTGCCTGCGTCAGCCAAACGTGATCTGGCAATCAGTATGATTACCCTCAAATACACGCAGTCCAATTCTGTCTGTTATGTTAAGGACGGACAGGCAATCGGTATCGGTGCAGGTCAGCAGTCCAGGATTCACTGCACCAGACTGGCAGGACAGAAGGCGGACAACTGGTGGCTGCGGCAGAATCCCCGGGTCCTGGGACTCCCTTTCGTCGATGGCATTAAGAGAGCGGATCGGGACAACGCCATTGATCTCTATATTGGGGATGAGTATGAAGATCTTCTGGCAGAGGGAGCCTGGCAGAGAGTATTTAAGAGCAAGCCTTCCGTCTTTGTGACGGAAGAGAAGAAGGCATGGCTGGCCGAGAATCAGGGGGTGGCTCTGGGTTCCGACGCCTTCTTCCCCTTTGGAGATAATATTGAAAGGGCGCATAAGTCCGGGGTTTCCTATGTGGCGGAACCGGGAGGATCTATCCGCGATGACGATGTTATCGCCAGGTGTGATAAGTATGGCATGACTTTGTCTTTCACAGGAATTCGTCTCTTCCACCACTGATTGTCAGAGAGGATGCTTGCAGGCTTCCTCTGAGATGTGTTGCAGAATGAGGGATCGAGGACAAGAGAAAGAGATTAAGAGCGGCTGTGATAAATGCCTGACAGGCGATTGAAAATGAAATGTCTCTATGTATAATGGTAAGTGATGCGTCTTCTTGATCGATATCGAGATGTATTCCGGAAATAAACCCGTTTCCGGTGGTTGCTTATCCATTCCAGATAAGAAAGAGGTTTAAAATGGCAAATGTAGATTTGACAAAGTATGGCATCACGGGCACGACCGAGATTGTCTACAATCCATCCTATGAGCAGCTCTTTGCCGAGGAGACCAATGAGTCTCTTGAGGGCTATGAGAAGGGGATTGAGACGGAACTTGGCGCTGTTGATGTCATGACCGGTATTTATACCGGCCGTTCTCCCAAAGATAAGTTTATTGTCATGGATGAGAATTCCAGGGATACGGTCTGGTGGACTTCTGAGGAGTACCCCAATGACAATCATCCTGCTTCCGAGGAGGCCTGGGAGGCTGTTAAAGAGATCGCCAGGAAGGAACTCTCCAATAAGAGACTCTTTGTTGTTGATGGCTTCTGCGGTGCCAACAAAGAGACCCGCATGGCAGTTCGTTTTATTGTGGAGGTTGCATGGCAGGCGCATTTTGTACGCAATATGTTCATTAAGCCAACCGCAGAGGAACAGGAGAATTTCGAGCCCGACTTCGTTGTTTACAATGCTTCTAAGGCCAAGGTTGAAAATTACAGAGAACTGGGACTTCATTCTGAGACCGCTGTTCTTTTCAATATAACTTCCCGTGAGCAGGTCATTGTTAACACCTGGTATGGCGGCGAGATGAAGAAGGGGATGTTCTCTATGATGAACTATTTCCTTCCTTTAAAGGGCATGGCTTCCATGCATTGCTCCGCCAATACTGATCTCAATGGAGAGCACACAACGATCTTCTTTGGTCTGTCGGGAACGGGTAAGACCACCCTGTCTACGGATCCAAAGCGTCTTCTGATCGGTGATGATGAGCACGGCTGGGACGACAATGGCGTCTTCAATTTCGAGGGTGGATGCTACGCTAAGGTAATCAACCTGGATCCTGAGGCTGAGCCCGATATCTATGGCGCAATTAAGCGAAATGCCCTGCTTGAGAATGTCACGGTTGATGAGAGGGGCAAGATTGACTTCACTGACAAGAGCGTAACCGAGAATACTCGCGTCTCTTATCCCATCAACCACATTAAGAACATTGTGAAGCCCATCTCTCATGGCCCTGCCGCTGAGAATGTTGTCTTTTTGTCAGCAGATGCTTTCGGAGTACTTCCTCCGGTATCCATTCTGACTCCCGAGCAGACCAAGTACTACTTCCTGTCCGGCTTCACCGCCAAGCTGGCTGGTACCGAGCGCGGCATTACCGAGCCAACTCCCACCTTCTCCGCATGCTTCGGCCAGGCTTTCCTGGAACTGCATCCCACGAAGTATGCAGAGGAACTGGTTAAGAAGATGGAGAAGAATGGGGCAAAGGCATATCTGGTCAACACCGGCTGGAACGGTTCCGGTAAGCGTATCTCCATCAAGGATACCCGCGGCATCATTGATGCCATCCAGAGCGGTGCGGTAAATGCGGCTCCTACGAAGAAGATACCCGTATTCGACTTCGAGGTTCCAACCGAACTTCCCGGCGTAGATCCTGCAATTTTAGATCCTCGCGATACTTACGCAGATGCTTCTGTCTGGGATGCCAAGGCTGCCGACCTGGCTGCGAGATTCCAGAAGAATTTTAAGAAGTACGAGAACAATGAGGCGGGTAAGGCTCTGGTAGCTGCAGGCCCCAAGGCTTAAATTCGTTTTGCGTTCGCAGCGAATCGACTGGAGAAAACCGCTGAACTCCTGATTTTATTGGGGGTTATAGGGTAAAAGTGTTGGTAAAATCCCCGCAGACCTTGTGGATTCAGGGCTGCGGGGATTTCATCTTCTTTCAGGGGACTTCGAGGATAGATAAAACGTTCGCTTGGACAGAGAGTACTTGCAGGAATATGGCTCCTATAGAAGCAGTAATTTCTGTTCACGAATCCGGGGGACTCTCTGTTTGCACCGCAGCTGCATCTGTGTGCAGTAGATCTCTTCGGCGAGGAGATCCATTTGATAATTGCGCAAAATGGCTTGGGCCAGTGGGAGATTCTGCTCGGATTGCAGCAGTTTCCTGTAATCTGAGTGGCGCAGAAGGAGAGGTCGGCTTGCTTTTTTGGCCAGTTGGCCAAGCAATGGCCTGGCATCTCTGTGAAGACCGATGACCTGGAGATAAGGGATGGAACCGACTCGCTCCAGAAGCCTTTTATCCTCTGTGTGGTAGTTGAGGAGAAGGTGACAAAGAGCGCGATAGACACGGCCACTGGTGCGGGACTTATTCGATATGATTTCTTCGACAAAGAAGCGAAGACTGGTGAACTGATCCGCCTGCGCTATGATTCTTGCACAGAGATCCGCATCCAGATCCAGAATGTCCTTTTGAGCGGATGGCGCCCGGAGCCGGTTGATCAGACAAGCATATGCAAAATCGAGATTCTCGGGAAGCAGAAAACGGCGCTTCCTGATGCGATCCATGCATATTTCGGCAGCTTCTGCCGGCATCTGTGAGCGCATAAAACCAAAATCAGAGAGACTGGTCCGTATGGCGCTGGCAGATGCGGTACCCGTGGTTGAGGTGCCGCTGCCGTGATAGTCACAATCACGTTTGATCAGGGCGAGGTTCCAGGGAAGCCCCTCCTCTTCAACCGCAGCCAGATAATCAATAGCCAGAATATTGTTTGGCGCAAAGAGAAGCTGTTCCATTTGGCGAACAGATTGAGGATCATCAGAAGCAGAAAGTGCCCCTCCTGGGGAACCTGCCTGTGCAGAGGAATCTTTCAGGAGAACTTCTGCAATCAATTGGCGGGAGGCTTTGGTGTAGCTGATTCCCTGGCAAAGTTTTTTTTGCAGTTGGTCTCGGAGATCATCAGTCATATTGTCAGATGCAGGTAAAGCCTCTGTTCCTGAGCGGATATTTTGGAATTCTCCCCCGGATTGAAGAAGATGTTCAAAGTGAGCTGCCCTGCGCAGAAAAGTCATATCCTCGGTTTCTGCACCAAAAAGAAGGGTGTCAACCAGTCCGGTGGAAGCCAGCAGACGGACACCGGCTCGTGCGTAGTCAACGGATGCGGATGTGGCATAGAGGCAGGGGAGCATCAGAACCAGATCGGCGCCTCCGGCAATGGCCATATGAGCTCGATCGCGCACCGAAAGGAGAGCCGGTTCTCCGCGCTGGGTGAAGTAACCGCTCATAGCGATCAGGATGCGGTCGGCGCCCAGAACCTCTCTGGCGTAACGGATCTGTCTGAGATGTCCGTTGTGAAACGGATTGTATTCCGCTATGATGCCAACAGTTCGCATAGAGTGTCCTTTCATGATTGCATGATACAGCACATAAGGATGGGACAGGGGATTCGCATCATTGTATGAAGGATGAGACAATTCCCGCCTTGTTCCACTTTTTCTATCAGTATATAATGAAGCAATGACGGGGGTCAAAATTGACCCCGAAAGAAAGGGCAAGGAGATCAAGATGAATATTTTGGTAATTAACTGCGGAAGCTCATCCCTGAAGTATCAGGTGATCGACTCCAAGACAGAGCAAGTTAAGGCCAAGGGACTTTGCGAGCGCATCGGCATTGACGGTCACTTTTCATACAAACCGGAGAATGGGATCAAGGAAGAGCGCGATGCGGACATGCCGAGTCATACAGAAGCGGTGCAGATAGTTCTGGATGCACTGACTAACGCAAAGACCGGAGTCCTGAAGAGCCTGGATGAGATAGGTGCCATTGGACACCGCGTGGTTCATGGGGGAGAGAAGTTCACTGGATCAGTGCTGATTACGGATGAGGTGATTCAGGGAATTGAAGAGGTGTCCGATCTGGCCCCCCTTCATAATCCAGCCAATATTATCGGTATCAATGCCTGCAGACAGCTGATGCCAGATGTACCTATGGTCGCTGTGTTTGATACTGCCTTCCACCAGTCCATGCCCAAGAAGGCCTATACCTATGCTCTTCCCTATGCGTATTATGAGAAATACAAGGTTCGCCGTTACGGTTTTCATGGGACATCTCACAGCTTCGTGTCAAAGCATGGAGCAGAACTTGCACATCTTGATTACAGGAACTCTAAAATTATTGTCTGCCATCTTGGCAACGGAGCCTCTGTTACTGCTGTTGAGAACGGAAAATCTGTTGATACTTCCATGGGTCTGACGCCATTGGAAGGCCTGGTTATGGGAACCCGTACCGGAGATATTGACGCGTCGGTCGTTGAGTACCTCTGCAAGAAGGAGGGACTGACCGCAGAGCAGGTTCTCACCATCTTTAACAAGAAATCCGGACTGGCGGGGGTCTCCGGCGTTTCCTCTGATTTCCGTGATCTCTTTGCAGCAAGCGGGGAGGGAAATGAGAGAGCCGGTCTCGCCCTGGATATGTTCTTCTATCGGGTTGCCAAATACATTGGCGCTTATACCGCAGCAATGAATGGCGTTGATCTGATCTGCTTTACCGCAGGTCTGGGAGAGAATTCCGGCCCGGCTCGGGCAAAAATCCTGGAATATTTGACTTTCATGGGTGTTAAAGTCGACCAGGAAGCCAATATGGCAGCTTCAGGCGTTGACGCCAGGATTTCCGCCGATGATTCTAAAGTGCTAGTCTATGCGGTTCCTACCAATGAGGAACTTGCCATTGCCCGTGAGACGGTCGCGTTGGTCTGATTTGTGAAATATCCGCTTTGGTTCAGCCTGTGAAACGGCTGCCTTGACCGGTTTTTTGTTGACAGAGCAGATGTCAGTATGTATAATATTTCGAGTGTGAATGGGAGCGGCCTATGATAATTGACCTTGCAGAGCTTCTGTCCAGACGTAATTTCACAGCTGATTTTACGGTTTCCTTTGACAGAGAGAGTCTGCATATTATATCTGAGGACTATCCTATTCGCAAGAAGAAGCCATTCGAGTTTCATCTTGCCAATGAAGAGAACAGACGACTGTATATTCACGCAGAAGGTGAGATGCAGGTCGCGATTCCATGTGACAGATGTCTGAGGAAGACAAACTTTCCCTTTTCGCTGGTGATTGATCGCACCTTGTATTTATCTGAGGGAGCGGTTGTGATTCCTGAGGAGGAGAGAGACACCTTTGCTTTCCTGGCAGATGGGCACAGCATTGATTGCGACATACTTGTTTTCGATGAAATCCTGGTCAACTGGCCGACGAAGGTTCTCTGCCGAAATGACTGCAAGGGCTTATGTCCAGTTTGCGGTCGGAATCTCAACGATGGGGATTGCGGGCACGACCGATTTGTGCCGGATCCGAGAATGGCAGGAATCCAGGATCTGTTCAAGAATTTTAAGGAGGTGTAATCATGTCTATCTGTCCTAAGAATAAGTCTTCTAAGGGAAGAAGAGATCGCAGAAGAGCGAACTGGAAGATGAGTGCTCCCACGCTCGTTCGCTGCAGCAAGTGCGGTGAGCTTATGGTTCCCCACAGAGTCTGCAAGTCATGCGGTTCTTACAACAAGCGTGAGATCATTACGCAGGCTTAATCTGAATGAACGAGATCGGCCCGGTGGATTTTCCGCCGGGCTTTTCTTAATTGCTAAGCTGCTTTCGCGACGGATGCTCCCTGGAAATTCAAAGATATTGCGGGATGGCGCTTTCTTGCGCGGACGGCTGCGATATAGTAGACTTAGTCAGAATCCACTGCGTATGGTCTGTTCATGAAAATGAAATACTCGCAAGGGATACCATGCCATCGTTTATCAGGATTGAATGTCTGTGAAGCGTGTATTCTGCTTGTGTGTGGCTATGAGAACTTCGCAGGGCATGTATTTGACGATTTGTGATAGTGGAATCGATACGGAGCATAGATTCGATTGCAGCCGGGGAGGAGATATGGCGGATGTGACAAGAGTTGCCCTGGACGCTATGGGAGGAGACAAGGCTCCTGCGCAGATTGTAAAAGGCGCAGTTGATGCGGTGAACGATCATCGGGATATCAAGATTTTTCTGGTTGGCCGCCAAGAGGAGATCAAGAGAGAATTGGACCGGTATCAGTTTCCCGCAGACCGGATTGAGATTCGAAATGCGGCAGAGGTAATTGAGACGGCTGAGCCGCCGGTTAAGGCAATTCGCAGCAAGAAGGACTCCTCTATGGTAGTCGCTCTTAATATGGTCAAAAGAGGCGAGGCCGATGCCTTCGTTTCTGCAGGTTCTTCCGGGGCGACTTTGGTGGGAGGAACGCTTTTAGTCGGCAGGATTCGCGGGATTGAGCGGGCTCCTTTGGCCCCTTTGATTCCCACGAAGAGGGGAGTCTCGCTTTTGGTGGACTGCGGGGCTAATGTGGATGCCAGAGCGGATCATCTGCTGCAGTTCGCAATTATGGGATCCCTCTATATGCAGCATGTCATGGGGATTGAGCATCCTAAGGTGGCCCTTGTGAATATCGGAGCGGAAGAGGATAAGGGCAATGCCCTGACCAAGGAGGCCTACCCTCTTTTGCGTGACTGTGACCAGATCAATTTCACAGGAAATATTGAGGCCAGAGATATTGCTGAGGGAGAGGCGGACGTCATTGTATGCGAAGCATTTGTCGGCAATGTAATTCTGAAATTCTATGAGGGGGTTGCCAAAACCTTAATCGGTGTGATCAAGGAGGGACTTATGTCTACTCTGATCTCCAAAATTGGCGCTGCTCTGGCTTTGCCGGCCTTAAAGAAGACGATAAAGACCTTTGATGCCAGTCAATACGGCGGAGCTCCTCTTCTTGGGGTTAGGGGATTGGTCGTCAAAGTTCATGGATCTGCGACAGCCAAAGAAATTAAGAACGCTCTGGTTCAGTGCAGGTTATTCTCTGAACAGAATGTAAATGGGTACATTGAGGCATATGCCAGAAAACAATTGGCAGAGAGAGGAGAAAAAGATGGAATTTGAAGTGCTGAAGAAGCATATCAGCGAGGTGTTAGGTGTAGATGCCAATGAAATCACCGAGGACATGGAGTTCGACAAGGATCTTGGCGCGGATTCGCTGGATACCTTCCAGATTCTTATGGATGTTGAGGAAGAACTGGGAATGACGGTCGATGAGGAGAAGGCGGAAGCCATCAAGACAGTTGGAGACGCTGTCCGTCTGATCAAAGAGACCATGGAGGCCTAAGAGACAGGCAGGTGTGGAGAAGGGACAGTGAAAAGGGCAGGCGGATTTCACGGTTCCTCCTCCTTTTTCTTATTTATAATTGCGATTGTTCGTATCGATTTGAGGCTAAAGATGAAAAATGAGACTTTAGAAGCCAGGATCGGTTATCAGTTTCAAGACAAAAGTTTATTGAGACAGGCTTTGACCCATTCCTCATTCGCTAACGAGAGGCATATGAAAGCGCACTCGGACAATGAGCGCCTGGAGTTTTTGGGCGATGCGGTTTTAGAACTGGTATCCAGTGAATTTTTGTATTTAAACTATCCGGATTTTCCTGAGGGGCGTCTGACCCCTTTGCGCGCCAGCCTGGTTTGCGAGCCGACGTTGGCGATTGCAGCCAGAGAGATCGGCCTGGGCGCTTATTTGCGCCTGGCCAGAGGAGAGGACCAGTCCGGCGGAAGAGAGCGTGCAAGTATTCTGTCAGATGCACTGGAATCTATCATCGGCGCCATTTTTCTGGACGGGGGGATAGAACCGGCCAAGGCGCTGATTATCCGCTATATCCTGACAGATATTGAGAACAAGCAGCTCTATCACGACTCTAAGACAAAGCTTCAGGAGATGGTTCAGGCGATGGACGAGGCCAGTCTGGATTATATCCTGGTCAAGGAAGAGGGGCCGGACCACGCCAAGCATTTTGTGACGGAGGCCAGACTTAACGGAAGGGCAATCGGGCGGGGAGAAGGCAGGTCCAAGAAAGCGGCGGAACAGGAAGCTGCTTATCAGGGGCTTGTGTATTTGAAGGAGAGAGGACGTGTATCTTAAGAGCATTGAGATTCATGGCTTTAAGTCATTTGCCAACAAAATGGTTCTGGATTTTCACAATGGGATTACAGGCATTGTCGGTCCGAACGGCTCCGGCAAATCCAATGTCTCAGACGCGGTGCGCTGGGTTCTTGGTGAACAGTCGGCCAGACAGCTGCGCGGCGCTTCTATGCAGGATGTGATTTTTGCGGGCACACAGAACCGAAAGCCTCTGGGATACGCCTATGTAGCCATTACCCTGGACAATGCTGACCAGGCGCTTCCTGTTGATTATAAGGAGGTGACAGTGGCCCGCAGGGTCTATCGATCGGGCGAATCTGAGTATCTTTTGAACGGAACCCCCTGTCGCCTGAGAGATGTCAACGAACTTTTCTTCGATACTGGAATCGGAAAGGAGGGTTACTCGATCATCGGGCAGGGACAGATCGAGAAAATTCTCTCCGGCAAGCCGGAGGAAAGACGTGAACTCTTTGACGAGGCGGTTGGAATTGTCAAGTATAAGCAGCGCAAGAAAGTCACTTTGAAGAAGCTGGAGGATGAGAGAGAGAATCTGGTTCGAGTGAGCGATATCCTCTCGGAATTAGAACGGCAGGTGGGGCCTCTGCAGAGGCAGTCTGAGACGGCCAGACGCTTTCTGGCAGCAAAAGAAGAACTGAGACATCTGGATGTCAATATGTTTCTGATTGAGGCTGAGCGTTTGGGCGGTCAAATTCAGGATATCTCCGAAAAATATCGGATCGCAGAAGATCAGATGAACGAGCAGAAGAAATTGCTTGAGGATCTGAAGCTGACTTACACCAAAATGGAGGAGGATCTGCATCGGCAGGATGCGCAGATGGAGGAACTGCGCAGGAAACAGAAAGAGAATGAACTGACCAAAAGCCGTCTGGAGAACCAGATTGATCTTCTCAGAGAACAGATTCGCTCTGCAGAGAATATTGACGCCAATATCCAGGAGCGGATACAGGCTGTTCGGACTGACCGGGAGGCCCGCGCCGGAGAACTGAGCCGGCATGAGAAGGCCAGGGAGGAATTGAGTGCCTCCCTGCTTGCCGTGCGTGAGAAGCTTGCTGCTGCGAGAACAAAATTTCATGAGCTGCAGGACAAATGCAGCGCCGTGTCGGCTGAAGCCGAGGAGGGGCAGAAAAAACTTCTGCAGCTGATGGCTGAGCGGGCAGATTTAAAGTCTGAGGAGCAGAAATACAAGACCACTCTGGAGCAGATTAATATCCGCAAGTCGCGTTTGACTCAGCGCATGCTGGAGCGCAAGACAGAGGAAGGGGACATAAGTGGCAAAGCACAACGCGCCAGGAAGTCCTATGAGGAATCCAGGATCAGGCGGGATGCAATACAGGAGAAGAAGCGGACTTTTGACGCAGACCAGCGCAGCTGGAAGAATAAGCGCCAAGATCTTCGCCAGGATATTGATCAGAAGACAGTCACTTTCCACAAGTCTAATTCGCGTCTGGAGTCTCTGCGAAATATCGCTGAGCGCTATGACGGATATGGCAATGCCATTAAGAAGGTCATGGAGCAGAAGAGAGACAACCCAGGGATCGAGGGGCTCGTGTCAGAATTAATCCATGTTCCAAAAGAGTATGAGACGGCGATTGAAACGGCTTTGGGCGGGAGGATTCAGAACATTGTCACTGATACAGAGACGACAGCCAAGCGCATGGTTGCTTTTCTGAAGGAAAACAGAGCCGGCCGCGCCACGTTTCTTCCTCTGACTTCGGTTAAGGGAAGAGGCCAGAATCAGATGGATTCTTTTCTGAATGAACGCGGAGTAATGGGTGTTGCCAGCCAATTGATTCAGGCAGATCCAAAATACAGTGAAATCGTGTCTTATCTTCTGGGAAGGGTTTTGGTTGTTGATCATATTGATCATGCGATCGCTCTGGCCAGAGTCAATCACTACAGCCTGCACATTGTTACTCTGGAAGGTGATTATTTGAGTCCCGGAGGCTCGATCTCCGGCGGACGTTTCAAACACAGTGGAAATCTTCTGGCAAGAAACCGCGAGGTAAAGCAGTTAGAGAAAGAAGTGGAGGAACTTGGGAATGCGCTGACAAAAGCCCGTAGGCACTTGGAGGAAATCGATACGGCCCTTGCTCTTAAGGCTGATGATCTGGCTGAAGTTCAGGCTGATTTGGAAGCCGCTAACCTGGAGGTCAATACGGCGAAACTGCAGTGGGAGCAGGCCGAGGAAATCAGCAGAAACGCTGAACAGGCCTATGCGTCTTTGCACAGAGAGAAGACCTCATTGGACGGGCAGGTCCGCCAGATAAGAGAGGGGCAGGAAGACCTGGCCAGAAGACGCCAGTTATCCGGCCAGAGAGAAGATCAGCTGCGAGGACGCATCGCCGCCTTGGGAGGCGATTATGAGAGACTGAACGCATCTATGGAGATCGCTTCCGAACAGGTGTCCGCAATCCAGATGGATGAGACCGCAGCCCGACAGAAGGTTGATTTTGAGGAAGAAAATATCATACGGCTCAGAGCGGAGATCGATCGGACGGATCAAGAGATTGAGGAACTGACCAGACAGTCAGGGAAGAGCAAAAAAGAGACGGATGGAAAGAAGGCGCAGATTGAGGAGATCCAGAAGACCATCGCTTCTGAGGCAGACAGCCAAAAGAGCATAGAAAAGTCTCTCAAGGAGAGGCAGGAGGCCTATGTCAGCCTCAATGAGACCTACAGGAGCGGATTTGAAGAGAGGGAGAAGCTGTCCGACGCGATGAATCAGCTGGATAAGGAACTCTATCGCCTTGAGTCCCAGAGACAGAAGTCCCAGGAGGCCCTGGAGGGTCAGAATAACTACATGTGGCAGGAGTATGAGCTGACTTTGCATGCAGCTATGGAACTCAAGGATGAAAGTCTTGGGGACCGCAGCCAGATCAAACAGCGCATCCGTTCCATTCGCGATGACATTCGTTCTATGGGCAACGTCAATGTCAATGCCATTGAACAATACAGGGAAGTTGCGGAACGCTATGAATTTCTGAAGACCCAGCATGATGATCTGATCACGGCAGAAGAGCGGCTGGCACAGATCATCGATGACCTTGACCAGGGAATGCGGCGGCAGTTCAGCGAGGGCTTTGGCAAGATTCGGAGGCAGTTTGATGCTACCTTCAGGGATCTGTTCGGCGGGGGAAAGGGCAGCCTGGAACTGACAGAGAGAGAAGATATTCTTGAGACAGGCATTCGGATTATTGCGCAGCCGCCGGGCAAAAAGCTGCAGAATATGATGCAGATGTCCGGTGGGGAGAAGTCACTGACAGCGATCGCGCTTCTCTTTGCCATCCAGAGTTTAAAGCCATCGCCCTTTTGCCTGCTCGATGAGATAGAGGCTGCTTTGGATGACGCCAATGTCGACCGCTTTGCCAGATATCTGCACAAGCTGACCAGGCACACGCAGTTTATTGTGATTACGCACCGGAGAGGAACGATGAATGCCGCAGATCGCCTCTATGGAATCACAATGCAGGAGAAGGGAATCTCCACTTTGGTATCCGTTAACCTGATTGAGAGCAAACTGGACGACTGAAAGTCAGCCGGGCGCAGGATAGAAACAGCAGCATTTGGATCCCTGTAAACAAGGAGTGACTATGGGATTTTTCAGTAGATTGAAAGCCGGTCTGAGTAAAACAAGAGCTGGATTTGTGAAGAATATGGATTATGTCTTCAACGGTTTTTCCAGAATTGATGAAGATTTCTATGAGGAACTGGAGGAGGTTCTGATTACCGGAGATCTGGGGGTGCAGACATCTATGCGCCTGATTGAGAACCTGCGCCAGGAGGTTAAGAACCAACATATTAAGGATCCTGCGGACTGCCGCAAGCTTCTGATTGATGACATTCGTCGCCAGATGGACGTCGGCGCAAATGCCTATGATTTTGAAGGGGAAACCTCTGTCCTTATGATGGTCGGTGTCAATGGGGTGGGAAAGACCACTACCATCGGAAAACTTGCCTCCAAGTTCAAACAGGGGGAGAAAAAAAAGGTTTTGATTGCGGCGGCGGATACCTTTCGCGCAGCGGCCAATGAACAGTTAAGGGAGTGGGCCAACCGAGCCGGCGTCGATATGATTGGAGGTCAGGAGGGATCTGATCCGGCAGCGGTTGTTTTCGATGCGGTGCAGTCTGCCAAGGCCAGAAATTGTGATATTCTCCTGGTCGATACGGCGGGACGGCTTCATAACAAGGCCAATCTGATGCATGAACTGGAGAAGATCAACAGGGTGATCGACCGGGAGTATTCCGGCGCCCATCGGGAGACTCTGGTTGTACTGGATGCGACGACCGGCCAGAATGCTCTGGTTCAAGCCAGAGAGTTCGCTGAAGCCGCGAATGTCACAGGCATCGTTTTGACTAAGATGGACGGATCTGCCAAGGGGGGGATTGCTGTCGCGATTCAGTCCGAACTGGGAATTCCGGTCAAGTACATTGGGGTTGGGGAAACCGTAGAGGATCTGGAGAAGTTTGATGCCGGCCAGTATGTCAATGCCCTCTTTGATCTGAGAGACGGGGAAGATGAAGTCTTGACAGAGGCGCAGGAAGAAGCCGAGGCCAGGATAAAATCTGCATTTGATGAGGAGGAGATTCCTGCGAGAGAAACGGAGACGATTGCTCCGCTTGAGGGGGGGTCTGCATCGGAGTTCCCGTCCTCTGCAAGTGCAATGCGTTCCCCTGAAGAGCTTGACCGAAGTTATGGGGGCACTCAGAATACAGAAGAGGATCCAGCTGAGAGTGCAGATGAAAAGACCGAGGCGATATTCGCAGAGGCAGCTTCGGCAGATCAGGAAGAATCCGAACAGATAGAAGAAATGTCTGCAGAGGCTGTTTTGACAGATCAGGAAGAGGCGGAACAGACCGAAGAGAAAAAAGGCGGTTTCTTTGGATTTTTCCGAAGGAAACACAAGGATTAGAGAAGGAGACGCATATGTTAGAACTGAAGGATTTTGAGGAAGCATCGAAGGCTGTCAGTCAGGTAACCAATGACACGAAGCTGGTCTACAGTGATTTCTTCTCGAATGCCTGCGGCAACAAAGTTTATCTCAAACCGGAAAATATGCAGGTAACCGGCGCCTACAAGGTACGGGGAGCCTATTACAAGATCAGTACCTTAAGTGAGGATGAAAGAGCCAGGGGACTGATTACCGCTTCCGCCGGCAATCATGCTCAGGGGGTGGCCAATGCGGCCAGGCTCTTTGGAGCTAAGGCGACGATTGTCATGCCGACCACAACGCCTCTGATTAAGGTCAATCGAACAAAAAGTTACGGAGCGGAGGTTCTCCTCTGCGGCGATGTCTTTGATGACGCCAATACCAGAGCTTTGGAACTGGCTGAAGAACACGGGTACACCTTCATTCCCCCCTTTGATGATCTGGCGGTCGCAACCGGACAGGGAACCATAGCCATGGAGATCTTTAAGGAACTGCCTCTGGTAGAGTATATCCTGGTTCCGGTGGGCGGCGGCGGATTGGCGACTGGCGTCTCTACTCTGGCGAAGCTTTTGAATCCCAAGATCAAGGTGATCGGTGTTGAGCCTGCCGGTGCGGCCTGTCTGAAGGCTTCTTTTGAGGCGGGGAAACCGGTGACACTCCCCAGCGCCAACACGATTGCTGACGGCACTGCAGTTAAGAAGCCGGGAACAAGTATTTTCCCTTATCTGCAGAAGAATATCGACGAGATTATTACGGTTGAGGATGACGAGTTGATTGTGGCCTTTCTGGATATGGTCGAGAATCACAAGATGATTGTTGAGAATTCCGGACTCCTGACGGTGGCGGCTCTGGGTCATCTGAAAGTGACAGGAAAGAATGTGGTATCGGTTCTGTCCGGCGGTAATATGGATGTGATCACCATGTCTTCGGTTGTCCAGCAGGGCCTGATCTTCCGCGACCGTATCTTCACCGTTTCTGTTCTGCTTCCGGATAAGCCGGGGGAGCTGGCCAAGGTAGCTCAGACCATCGCCGGGGTTCAGGGAAATGTTATTAAGCTGGAGCACAATCAGTTCATCACGACCAACCGCAGTGTGGCCGTGGAATTGACAATTACTCTGGAGGCCTTTGGGACAGAGCACAAGAATCAGATCATTGACACCCTGGAGAAAGCGGGCTACCGTCCAAAGGTTGCGAGAACCGCGCTCTAAGCTGTCGAAAGATGCGCCATGATATTTTTCCGGTGCATAAGTCCCGCGGGGATAGCTTTATGTGTAAAGAGATTTTACTTGACAGTATCTGTGGACTTGGCTAAGATAGACGAGTGGATATGATGGAAGAGAAAATTCTACGCGGATACCTGTATGATTTCTATGGACAGCTGCTCAACGCGCACCAGAGAGGGATCTATGAAGCATATGTCTTTGATGATCTGTCGCTCTCCGAGATCGCTGAGCGGGAGGGAATCTCAAGACAGGGAGTTCACGATCTGATCCATCGCTGCAGCAGGAGTTTGGAGAATTACGAGCAGGCGCTACATTTGGTCTCCCGATTTATGAAGATCAAAGAGGACATTGAGAGAATTCAGGATCTGACGGAGGGCGGTCAGGTTACAGAGGAAACCCTGGGGAAGATTCGCAGGATTTCCCGGGGGATTCTGGAGGAGTTGTAATGGCTTTTGAGAGCTTATCTGAAAAATTACAGAATGCCTTCCGTAATCTGCGCGGCAAAGGCCGTCTCTCTGAGGAGGATGTCAAGCTTGCCCTGAAAGAAATCCGCATGGCTCTTCTCGAGGCGGACGTCAATTACAGGGTGGTTAAGAATTTCACGAAGACCGTGCAGGAGAGGGCCGTTGGCACAGATATTCTAAACGGCCTGAATCCTGCACAGCAGGTTGTCAAGCTGGTGAATGAGGAACTCACCAACATGATGGGGTCTGAGACAAGTGAGATTGCCTACCGTCCCGGCCAGGAGATCACCGTCATTATGATGGTTGGACTCCAGGGAGCAGG
The DNA here is from genome assembly GCA_027682585.1 of Lachnospiraceae bacterium AF51-6-b8A. Classification (GTDB taxonomy): domain Bacteria; phylum Bacillota; class Clostridia; order Lachnospirales; family Lachnospiraceae; genus Shuttleworthia. Next base: position 653,931 of record JAQCZH010000001.1, read on the forward strand.
TAAGACGACGACCACAGCCAAGCTTGCCGGCAAGATGAAGCAGAGAGGCAAGCGGCCGCTTCTGGCGGCATGTGACGTCTACCGTCCTGCGGCCATTGAGCAGCTGCGCATCAATGCGGAGAAACAGAAGGTTGCCTTTTTCTCCATGGGAGATAAGAACCGTCCCTCTGATATTGCAAGGGCCGCTTATGAGCACGCCAGGAAGAACAATAACAATGTTCTGATTCTGGATACGGCCGGCCGTCTTCATATTGATGATGATATGATGGCTGAGCTGGAGGAGATCAAGTCCAAGGTGGACGTAGCACAGACCTTTCTGGTGGTTGACGCCATGACAGGTCAGGATGCGGTCAATGTAGCCCAAACTTTCGATCAGAAAGTGGGAATTGACGGAGTGATTCTTACCAAGCTGGACGGCGATAGCAGGGGTGGAGCGGCTCTTTCCATTCGAGCCGTTACCGGAAAGCCCATTCTCTACGTGGGTATGGGAGAGAGGCTGTCTGATCTGGAACAGTTCTATCCGGACCGCATGGCCTCCAGGATTCTTGGAATGGGCGATGTCCTCTCCCTGATCGAGAAGGCGGAGCAGGAGATTGATGCCGACGAGGCTGCCAGACTGACACAGAAGGTCAAGAAGGCAGAGTTTGACTATAACGACTATCTGACGTCCCTGTCGCAAATGCGTAAGATAGGAGGAATTTCTTCTGTTCTCGGAATGCTGCCGGGGCTGGGGATGGGCGTCTCTAAGTCGCAGATGAGCCAGATCGAGGGGGCAATAGACGAGAAGAAACTGGCCAGAACAGAGGCGATCATCCATTCTATGACGCCTCAGGAGCGCTCCGACCCCAAGATTATGAACATCCATCGTAAGCACCGGATTGCAAAAGGGGCTGGGCTCGATATCGCCGAGGTCAACCGCTTTGTCAAACAGTTTGAGCAGACCCGTAAAATGATGAAGAAGATGCCCGGTCTTATGGGAGGCGGGGGCAGAAAAAGAAGGGGGTTCCCCTTTTGAGATTCAGCTTGATCCGCAGGTTATGAATCCTGCGATCGAATAAAGTAACTATTCATGTATTACCGGAGGTAACAAGATGGCAGTAAAAATCAGACTCAGAAGAATGGGACAGAAGAAGGCTCCTTTCTACAGGATTGTTGTGGCAGATTCCCGCGCTCCCCGCGACGGACGCAATATCGCTGAGATTGGCACCTATGATCCCAATCAGGAGCCTTCAGCGGTAAGCGTTGACGCCGAGGCTGCAAAACAGTGGCTTGCCAATGGAGCACAGCCGACAGAGACGGTTGCGCGTCTCTTAAAGGATGCCGGCATCGAGAAGTAATGGTTTCGATTCCAGGCGGAGCACGAGGTATTTGTGATGAGAGAATTAGTCGAAGTGATTGCCAAGTCACTGGTAGATTACCCGGATCAGGTTGAAGTTTCGGAGCGCAAGGCCGGAAGAACCACGATTGTTGAACTGAAGGTCGCTTCCTCTGATATGGGCAAGGTTATTGGCAAGCAGGGAAAGATCGCCAGGGCGATCCGGTCTCTTGTCAAGGCTGCGGCGACCCGTGAGAATTGCAGGGTAGTTGTGGATATCGTTGAGTGATCCGGATGGTGCAGCAAAAAGAGCGGGCAGGTTCCCCAGGGGGCCTGTCTGCTTTTCTCTTGTGACGGGTCAATGAGGGGGATGGTGCTTCTGACAGCAGGATGACGGTATTTTGAATGAGAAGGAGTTGGAATGCAGGATTTTTTTCAGGTGGGAGTGATTACATCGACGCATGGTCTGAAGGGAGAAGTTAAAATCTATCCGACCACGGAAGAGATACATCGTTTTGACGATCTCAAGGGGCAGAAGGTCTATGCCAGCCAGAATGGAAGCATGGAAGAACTGACCATCATCTCTGTCCGCTATTTCAAGAACCAGGTCATCCTTCGCTTTGCGGAGAGGGATGACATTGATCAGGTTAGTCCCTTAAGAAAGGCAAAGATTCTGATTTCACGGGAACAGGCCCTTCCCCTGGAAGAGGGAGAGTACTATGTGGCGGATCTGCTGGGGCTGAAAGCCATCGCGGATGACGGAAGAGAGCTGGGCACGATAGCGGATGTTCTGACAACCGGAGCCAATGACGTCTATGTCGTCAGGCGTGAGGGACAGTCAGATCTTATGATTCCCGCCATCCGGCAGTGTATTCTTAAGACGGACTTGGAGGGGGGGGGGATTTTTGTTCATCTTCTCCCCGGACTTGAAAATCTTTAATGGAGAAAAACGGATGCGATTTCATGTCATGACCCTTTTCCCTGAAATGGTTGAACAGGGATTGTCGAACAGCATAACAGGACGCGCTCTTAAGGAGAAAATCATTTCGTTGAACTGCGTCAATATTCGCGATTACTGTGAGAACAGACATGGCAAGGTAGATGATTATTCCTATGGCGGCGGAGCCGGCATGCTGATCCAGGCGGAGCCGGTTTACGACTGTTACCGGAGCCTGATTTCTGACATTCCAAACAGTCATAAAAAGCGCGTGATCTATGTGACGCCGCAGGGAAGGCCTTTTCGCCAGGAGATGGCGGAAGAATTGGCTCAAAATGACGACCTGATTTTTCTATGCGGTCATTATGAAGGGATTGATGAGCGGGTCTTGGAGGAGATCGTTACAGATCATGTCTCGATCGGGGATTATGTCCTGACTGGCGGAGAACTGCCGGCCATGGTCATGATCGACAGCATATCCCGCCTGGTCGACGGAGTACTGGGAAATGATTCTTCCGCCGAGATAGAGTCCTTTCACGGGAAATTGCTGGAGTATCCTCAGTACACCAGGCCGGAAGTCTGGCATGGCAAGGCTGTTCCAGCGGTTCTTCTGTCCGGGGATGCCGCCCGGATCGAGAGCTGGCGAAAGGAAGAGTCCATTAAGAGGACAAGAGAAAGAAGAGGGGATCTCTATCTGGACTACTGCAGACTGGTTGAGGCAGAGGAGATGCTCGTGCGATATGGGAGAGAATATGCGGATCTTCGGAATCTGCTGCGGCAGGGCTGCGGGGAGCTTGTGAGAAAAGACGGAAACCGGCTTCTTATGCGGAACCGGAGAGATCACTGTTATTATTTTGCAAATCCGACGATGGATCCTTTGACAGAAGCTTTAGCAAAAGGAGACAGAGATACGGCTGCTTTCTTTGAGAAAACCTTTGAACTGACCAAAAGACAGACTGACTCTGGAATCCATCGCCTTGTTCTGCATGATACAAATGACCTAAAGGATGCGGGGCGGCTGATGAAGATCTTTCGCCTGACGGAAGCCAGACGAATGGTGCTCCTGGTCTACACGCCAAGAGAGAGGCCGGGCAATGCCCGGATCCGTGCTCTGAAAGAAAAACTGGCTGATAGGGCCCATCCGGAACTGATCAGCTTTATTGAACAGGGGATCGTGGCAGGACTGAAGGAGGGAATGATGCCTGTATGCTATTTGAATGAGGAAGAGCGTTTTCCGGCAAAGGAATTGGAGACGTTTGGAATATACAGGACAAAGAGACCAGTGCTGGTATTGTCATGATGCTTGCGCGGTATTTTATCCTGTTCGTGAGCAAATGCATGGATTAAAAAAGACAATATGGATATGAGACAAATATTTTATATTTGCGAATGACAGGGATCAGAAAAAACGCTTGCTTCGGCAGGCGTTTTTTTGATTCGGAAACACCTGCAGGTATGGATACATTTATTACAGCAAAAAGGAAATGGTTTTCAAAAGCAAACAAGAAAGCGCTTGACTTTTTCTTTGATCCCCGATAAGTTAGTTAAGGCTAATGTTAGTGAGAGCTAATATATATTCTTGCCGGGGGAGCATTTCTTAGAAAGGGAACGTATGAAAGTCAGGCACATTTTCAGTTCAGTTCTGACCCTTGCTTTGATCCTTGCGATCAGCGCAGGGATCATTTTTGCGATCAGTCAGGGAGGAGACAAGCGATCTTCGAAGGAGTCGAAGGATCATCCGGAATCTCTTGCGGACTCCAAAGAGATGTCAGGCGTAATGGCCGAGGCGCAGAAAGAAGGATATAAGGATGGCCGCTATGAGGGGAGCGCTCAGGGATATGGTGGCCAGGTGAAGGTCGCTGTGACGATTAGGGATGGCAGGATTCAGGAGATAGAGATCCTCTCCCAGAACGAGTCGCCGGAATATTTTGCCAGAGCCAAAAAGGTCTTGGAACAGATCAGGGCGACCAACAGTCCGGATGTGGATTCTGTCTCAGGAGCTACGATTTCTTCCGATGCCTTAAAACTTGCGGTCTTCCGGGCCCTGCAGCAGGCTCTTCCGGACGGCAAGGTCATGGCTCAGGAGTCGAATCTGGAAGAAAAAATACAGGCGCATCAGCGTCAGGCCAGAGAAGCATCAGGAGACGGGCAAAAGGCGAAGAATGTTCGCCTGGATCGCCTGCAGAGAACGGCCCCCTCTCTTGTTCTGCCCAAAGACAGCAGATTAAAAGATGGAAGTTACCAGGGATCCGCAGAAGGATTTGACGGCAGGATTACAGTACGTGTGATGGTTGCAAACGGGAAGATTGCAGATGTCGAGGTCCTCAGCAATTCAGATACACCCTCTTACTTTAATCGGGCTCTGGCAGTGATCAGCCGAATGAGAGGCAGAGAGAATGGAAGCGTTGATACGGTTTCCGGCGCCACCTACAGCAGCCGAGGAATCATCAATGCGGTTAATAATGCCCTGACCAAGGCGATCGTGAAGAATTCTGACCAGACGGGGAAAGAGAGTCTCCCGTCGCTGGACATCAAGCCGGAGAATCCCTCCAGATCTGATTCTGGTCAACCGATCCTCCCCCCGGACTCTGGTCCCGGTCGGCCGGGGGATCATGGACAGGGACAGACCTGGAAACTCAAAGACGGCAGCTACAGGGGGTCTGCGGATGGCTTTAAGAGTCAGATCAGCGTTCTTGTCACAGTCAAAGACGGAGCGGTCGCAGATGTTCAGGTGACTGAACAGGCGGATTCACGTCGCTTCTTTGCGCGGGCGCTCGCTGTAATCGACAAGATGAAGGGGAAAAAATCCGGTCCCATTGATACGGTTTCCGGCGCCACCTACAGCAGCCGTGGAATTATCAAGGCAGTCAATGACGCTCTGTCCAAGGCAATTGTAAATGATCAGGACCAACCGGGCGCAGGAGGCGATACATCTGTTTTTACGCCGGTTGGAGGAACGACGAAGCCATCGCCCAAGCAGGGTAAGATTCTGGAAGATAAGACAAGAAAGAATATTGCCGCGCTGATGCGCAGAGGATCGCTGAAAGCAGGGGCTTATCAAGGGCTGGGAGCAGGCTTTAACAGTTCCAAGGGCAGATTAAAGACCCAGGTTTTCATTGAGAACAACGAAATCAGAAAGATTGAAGTCGGTCAGGGCAGAGATTATGCGGATGATGGAGAAGAATATCGGGCCAGGGCGATCAGGGTGGTTCCCTTCCTCATGGACAAGAAGAATGGAAGGCATAATATTGCTGTCATGAAGTTGCATCATGACTATCTTGATCAGATCCTGAGCGCGGAGCATCCGCAGGAGAAAGCGGAAAAGCTGATTGGCAGGGAATATGCCAATCGTATTGGCAATCAGAAAAAAGCAAGCACAGTGTCAAGGGCTGTCAAAGCCTATTTTCAGGAAAAGATGGGAGAGAGAGAACTCTTTGATGCGGTCTCCGGAGCGACCATCAGCGCAGGCGGTCTGGCAAGATCGGTTGATCAGGCTCTGGAACAGTCTGAGACCGATGCGAGGACAGGAAATGAGATCGTCTCTATTTCGGTTGTTTCTCCATCGGACAGGAACGTCTACAATAGACAGTCTGAATTGAAGCAGAACCGCAAGAAGCCTCTGGATCTGAGCGGACTTATTGTGGAATTGACCAAGCAGGACGGCAGTAAGATCCAAGTACCCTATGCAAATTTCAATCAGTATGGAATTGAGATCCGGACACAGGATGGAGAAGAGATCAAAGACGGAATGGATCTTTCCAGATTCGTCAAAGGCGGAACACTGATCACGGATATCACCCACAGAGATTCTAAGCGGAGCGTCAGACTGGGAATTGTCTTCGGTGCCTACAGCAAGGACTATATTGTCTCAATGGAGTATAAAGTTGGCGACGGCGAATGGACTGCAATGAAGAATCCGCAAGTATCTGAGGAGAAGAAAGAGAACCTCTCCGAGAGACAGACCATCAGACTTGGCAGTCAGGATTTGGGTAAGACGCTTCGCTTTCGAACCCGCTCAAAGAGCGGTCAGGTCTATCACTATGAGTCCAGGGAGGGAATTGCGTTTAAGAAGATGACTCTGCCCTGTATGGATGCTTCACATGAAGATAATGAGAATGCCAACTTTGCCCTCTTTATCACGGTAAACGAGGAAAAGACGAAAAATCCATCCCCTGATCCCGGCAAAACAGAAGGGACAGATGGAATCGCGGCTGATTTCGCAGTAAGTTATCTCAATCACCAGAAGGTCAAGGGGATTGAGGTGAAAACGGCCGAAGGATTTTTTGTCCGTGAGGTACAGGGACTTCCCCGGGGACTGACCTATAAAGATGGAGAGATCCGCGGAACCATTGACGTAAGTGACGCAGACTTCGATGTTGCTATGTCCAGGGAGTATCAGGTAACCATCCTGGGCAGTAAAGGAGATCGGGATATAAAGGTTCAAAAGACCCTTCTTGTCTTTCAGGACAGAGACCGGGATGGGGTGAGTGACAATGATGAGGGAGAGCACTACGCCAATGAATTTAACCCTCTTTTTAAGGGACAGACCTATCAGGAGAGGGCCATCTTTAAGGAAGTAGGAGATCCTGAGCCGACGATTGATGAGTACAGGGCACTCTTTCGAAATATACCGGATGACGGTTCTGTGACCATTGAGATTCTGAAACATCCAGATATGTCAGCAGCAGGAAATCAGATTGCCAGGCTGCAGTTTCGATCCCAATATGTCTCAGGGGTGTCCAAGGTCAGTATCGCAGTTGTCATTGAGAAGACCGGAAGTCAGCCAACGGGTCCGGCACAGGAGGCGCAGGAGGGAGATATGCAGCTGCAATTTCCATCTGTCAATCTGAATCATCAGACCTTTTTGGGGAGCAGGATCAGAACTGCCAGCGAGGTGAAAGTAACTTCGGTTGAGGGACTTCCCAAAGGACTCTCCTTCGTCAGAGGAAGTATTACAGGAGTAATTGATATTCCGGATACGGATTTTGCGGATACCTTCTATCGGGAATATCCGATTAAGGTCTATGGGAAAAAGGCTGGTAAAAAAATCGTCATGAATACAAGTCTTGGCATCTATCAGGACCGTGACCGCGATGGGATCAATGACAACGATGAGGGTGACCACTATGCCAATGAGTTTACAGCTCAGTTCAAAGGCTCTCTGATTATCAATCGCAAGATCGGCGATCCGGCTCCGACAAAAGAGGACTATAAGTCTTTGATTAGCAATTTCCCCAGTGACGGTTCTGTTCACATGGAAGTTGTGGGAACACCGGATATGAGCAAAGCGGGTTACACTGTGATTAAGCTGCGCTTTACTTCCAGTCACGTGACAGGAATTTCCACTAAGAGCATAGGCGTCAGAGTAGAGTAGGAGGATTCATGAATTTAATTGCAGGCTTGCTTCTGGCACTGGTATTCTACGGCGCAGCTGCAGATCTTATGAAAAAATACAGCAGAGCTTTTTATCTCTGCTTTTATGCTCTGGTTCTGCTCATGGTTGTACTCTACAGCAGGGGTTATGATCAGTCCATGCCGGCAGGGCTGAAGTTTGTCACAGATCTCTTTCACAGGGGAGTGATGGCGACAGCGACCTTTATCATCGTCATGTATCTGGGAGTTGTCAGAAAGCACAATGCCGTAACAAGAAGATACATGCGGATCCGGGGAGAGATGTCTATTGTCGGCTGTCTGATGGCGCTGACACATAACATTCTCTTTGGAAGTCACTATTTTGTCGCCTTCTTCGATCAGGGCGCTTTTATGCCAATGCAGACCAGAATTGCTGCAGTGGTGAGCATGGCTCTGATCGCAATGATGATTCCTCTCTTTGTAACTTCCTTTCCGGCAGTCAGGAAAAAAATGAAAGGCAAGTCCTGGAAGAATCTCCAGCGGCTGGCCTATCCCTTCTACATGCTTCTCTATGCCCATGTCATGCTGTTGTATTCTATGGCGCCGGAGAAGAATCGACTCTCCATCATTGTCTATACTCTTGTGTATGTGGCTTATGCTGTTCTTCGTCTTAAGAAGGCGCTGCTGAGTTATCTTAAGAGACAAGCCGCGTCGGGAGCAAGTCTGGCTTGAGCAGATAACAGCAGGGAGGGAAGATGCCTGGGGGCGTTTTTTGCAGGCGTCTGGTCTGATTTGATCTGGTTTTGACCTTGTTTTTGCGGAAACACTTGCCGGCGACCGGGCCTTGTGCTATAGTTCCAATGTTGTTTATATGGAGATGGTCCTCTGTTGCAGACGGCATTAAGAACATCGAGATGAATGTGGAGGGATACATGAACGCATACGAGATTATTGGTAACATCGAGAAAGACCAGCTTAAGGACGAGAAACCTGAGTTCAACGTAGGCGATACGGTTCGCGTGCACAACCTGATCAAGGAGGGGAACCGCGAGCGTATTCAGATCTTCGAGGGAACGGTATTAAAGAAGCAGGGCGGAAGCAACCGAGAGACCTTTACGGTCCGCAAGTTCTCCAACGGGATTGGCGTTGAGAAGACCTGGCCTCTGCACAGTCCCCGTATTGAGAAGGTTGAAGTGGTTCGCCGCGGTAAGGTTCGCCGCGCTAAACTCAACTATCTCCGCGATCGCGTCGGCAAGGCTGCCAAGGTCAAGGAGATTATTCGCTGATGCGGCGATTCTGATAAGAGATTGCAGGAGAGAGCTGACGCTCATATATCGTGTATGCTCGACGGGGTGAGCACGGAATATGGGGAGGCTCTCTTTTTTATGTCCGAAGGATTGATCTTAGAGTTCTCCTCCGATGGATTGCAATTTGCCACGGAAAATTTCTCGAGGTCCTATCACCCGACAATGCGGCTTTCTTGAAGGGCGGGGAGCGATCATATAAAATAGAGCCAGACGTTTTTTGCTCAGGGAGCTTACTATGTCCAGATTTCGGCGCAATCCAAGATTCTCACATCAGAATATTTTTCTTCAGAAGAGCGTAAAATCAACGAAAGCGGCAACCAGGAACCTCTCTTTCTCACAGCGGAGACGGCCGATGTCAAAAGAGGAGACCAAAAGCCGGCTGGTTGGAGCCCTTCAAATTGCCTCTGTGATTCTGTTGGCTTTTTTCCTGACGTTTGCCTTTGCAAGGGAAATGACCGTTTCCGGTTCTTCCATGGAGCCGACGCTTCGCGCGGGAGATCGGGCTCTTGTCAATCGTCTTGTCTATCATATTCGTAAGCCTAAAGCCGGGGATCTGGTGGTTTTTCGCCCTGCGAATAAGCAAAATGCCCAGTATTCCGTCAAACGGCTGGTTGCCGGACCTGGTGACCAGGTCTATATCTCCGGAGGAAAACTTTACGTCAACAACAGCGCTTTTCGGCGAGGAGGAATCAGCTTCAATGGCATCAATTACGCCGGAAGTCTGGCAGAGAAACTGCAGCTGGGTGAGGATCAGTATCTGGTCATGGGTGACAACTTCAACAACAGTGAGGACTCCCGCTATGCCAGCATTGGGCTGCTCTCCAGGAGCGATTTTGTCGGCAAAGTATGGTTTGACAGCAATCTGCACCATTTCGGACCAGTATCATAAGAGGACAAGAGATGAATATTCAATGGTTTCCGGGTCATATGACCAAGGCAAGAAGGCAGATGCAGGAAGATATCCGGCTGATCGATCTTGTGATTGAACTTTTGGATGCGCGGATTCCGCTGGCCAGCAGAAATCCGGAGATTGATCAGCTGGGCAGAGGCAAGGCGCGCATGATTCTTCTCAACAAGGCAGATCTGGCCGATCCCAGGGAAACGGGACGTTGGAAGGACTATTTTGAGGCCGGGGGAGTGACGGCGCTGGCTTTAGATTCCAGGGCGGTCTCTTTTCGTAAGGCCGTGCAGAAGGCAATTATGGATGCCACGGCAGAAAAGAGGGCGCGCGATCTGCAAAGAGGTCTTAAGAATCGACCGGTCCGCGCTATGATTGCGGGAATCCCCAATGTGGGGAAATCTACTCTGATTAACTCCCTGGCAGGCAAGACAGCGGCCAAAACCGGGAACAGACCTGGGGTCACCAAGGGAAAACAGTGGATTCATCTGAGGGACAACGTTGACTTATTGGATACTCCCGGTATCCTCTGGCCCAAGTTTGAGGATCAAAAGGTGGGAATGCATCTGGCCATGATCGGAGCCATCGCAGATCATGTTCTGCAGGCGGAAGAAGTCTCACTCTGGGTCATCCGTCTTCTTAGAGAGTCCTATCCCGGAAGCCTGTCTGGCCGATATGGTGTTGAGGAGACGGGAGAAGATGCCGGTATCCTGGCTGCGATCGCCTTTAAGCGCGGCTGTCTTGTGAAGGGGAAAGAGGTGGATTATTTAAAGGCGGCAAATCTGCTTCTGGATGAGTTTCGCAAGGGAAAGCTGGGCAGGATCAGCATTGAGCCAGTTGAAGAATCAAAAATGAATCAGTTGTGAGGGCAGTAAGGAGTTCACGTGGAAGAGCAGAAGAGAGAAGAAGCAAATGAGAGCAGGCAGGAGCAGCAGAAGAGCCCGGCAAGAGAAGTTTTATCGACAATCCTGTATCTGACCGTAGTTGTTCTTGTTGCATATCTGATTGTCACCTTTGTGGGCCAGAGAACAGAGGTCAACGGAGCCTCAATGGAGAATACTCTTGATAATGGAGACAATCTGATTGTCGATAAGATCTCTTATCGCTTTGGAAGCCCCAAGCGCTTTGATGTGGTCGTATTTCCTTATCCGCAGGATCCATCCACCTTCTTCATCAAACGTGTGATCGGCCTGCCGGGGGAGACCGTACAGATTGACGCGAATGGCAGGATTTACATCAACGGGCAGGTCCTTGAGGAGAATTTTGGCAGAGAGGCAATTTCAAATCCAGGTCTGGCAGAAAATCCGATTCAGCTGGGGCAGGATGAATACTTTGTTATGGGCGATAACCGCAACAATTCTATGGACAGTCGGGATGCAAGGGTTGGCCCGATTAAAGGGCGATCCATGATTGGCAGAGCATTTCTTCGCATCTGGCCTCTGAATAAATTCGGGCTTGTGCGTCATAGCATGTAGGAGTTTGTATGGCAGATTGTGAGTCGATTGCACAGGTTCGTGAGCACTTGCGTAAATGTCCCTCAGATCAGCTGCAGGTCTTCATTGCCGATTATTCTGCTGACGAAAGACGCGGCGTGCAGGGACTGGTCAAACAGGCGAAGAAGAAGATGGAATGCCTGAAGAGGGAAGAAGCCCGCATTGAGGCTCTTATGACATTTGAGAAAAAGGCCTGGGAGACCTGCCAATATGTCGCCGGAATGGATGAAGTGGGGCGAGGCCCTTTGGCCGGCCCGGTCGTGACAGCTGCTGTCATTTTGCCAAGAGGGCACCGGATCCTCGGAATCAATGATTCCAAAAAGCTTTCTGCTTCGAAAAGGGAAGAACTCTATGGGCAGATCATGGAGGAGGCTCTTGCGGTTGGTATTGGTATGAATGCACCGGAGCGAATCGACCAGATCAATATCCTGCAGGCTACTTACGAGGCCATGAGGGAAGCTGTTGGCAGACTGGATCCGTCACCGGAACTTCTGCTGAACGACGCCGTGATGGTACCAGATCTTGCGGTCAGACAGATTCCGATCATTCATGGAGACGCCAAATCCATCAGTATCGGTGCAGCCTCCATTGTGGCCAAGGTGACCAGGGACCGCATGATGGTCGATTATGAGACGCGCTACCCCGGCTATGGTTTTGCTCAAAATAAGGGGTATGGAACGGCGGATCATATTCGAGCGCTCAGAGAAATGGGGCCGACTCCAATTCATCGCAGATCCTTTATTGGGCATTTTATTTCATTGGAGACGACAGAATCCATGGGAAGCGCGGATTTTTACGAAATCCATTGAGACAGGTCTTATGTGTCAGAGGAAGGTCTATGGGCAGTGTCAATCGCAGAAAAGAGGGAAGTTTCTATGAGCACAGGGCAGGCGACTATCTGACCGGGAAAGGGTTGATTGTTGTCGAATACAACTTTTCATGCCGTTTCGGAGAGATTGATATTGTGGCAAAAGAGGACGGCTGTCTGGTCTTTGTTGAGGTGAAATACAGGCGCAGTCGCCGCTTCGGCCTCCCGGAAGAGGCGGTGGGGGAATCTAAGAAAAGAACCATATATAAGGTGGCAGACTATTATCGTCTGATCCACGGGATCAGCGATGCGGCAGCTGTCCGCTTTGATCTGGTTGCTGTGGAAGGAAATGAAATCCGGTATTATCGAGGGGCTTTTTAAGGGATGCACAAATATGAGGTAGAGGCTTGGAAATGGTTGCTTCAGACATGGATTTCAAATTGAAAAATCATGAGGATATTTTCCGGCTGCACACTTTTTTACAGAGGAATTCTGCGACAGAGGTTCTGCCTGGACAAGAAACCCAACTGCCCCTGCTTGAATTTAAGCGCCTGTCGGAAGAAGACTGGATCCGCCACTGCTTTACCACACGGGCGGGCGGCGTCAGCCAGGGAATCTTTCGAAGTTTGAATCTCTCCTATACAAGGGGAGACGATCCTAGAGCCGTGACGGAGAACTATCGCCGGGTGGCAAGGGCTATGGGTACAGACCTGGGCCACATTGTAACTTCAGATCAGACCCATACGACCAATATTCGTCTGGTGACGGCGGAGGATGCCGGAAAGGGAGTCATAAGAGAGCGGGATTACAAGGATACAGATGGACTGATCACCGATGTGCCTGGACTGCTCCTGGCGACCTTTTACGCGGATTGTGTTCCCCTCTACCTGCTGGATCCGGTACACAGGGCGATCGGCTTGTCTCATTCGGGCTGGAGAGGGACACTTGGCCGTATGGGGGGCAAGACGGTCAGGGCTATGGAGGAGGCTTTTGGAAGCAGGACAAGTGACCTTCTTGCAGCGATTGGACCTTCCATTTGCCGTGACTGCTATGAGGTCAGCCGTGGTTTGGCGGAGCAGTTCGCCGGGGAATTTGGACCCGGGGTCGTTGAACTTACAGACGCAAAACATGGACGGCTGGATCTCTGGGAGTGCAACCGCCGCGTCTTCTTAGATGCCGGTCTTCCCCCGGATCAGGTCTTTGTCAGCAATCTCTGCACCTGCTGTAATGACAAGCTTCTGTTTTCTCACCGGGCTTCTCACGGAAGAAGGGGAAATTTGGGAGCATTTCTCATGGTCTGTCCCTGAGCGCATTCGGCAGATGCTGCCTGTGGAATATTGGGCCAAAAAACACTCATGCGCAGAAAAAGGCACTTTGTGGGAGATATACAGCGAAAGACCGTAAGGGAAGAGATCAAGGAGAATGTTCCCTGGGGAAAAGAAAGTAAGGAGCCGGGAAAATGAGCATGGAATCCAGCGCGTCCCATACAATTGAATATGTCAGACCTGGCTCTGCCGCCTATGATGCGGGGCTGGAGCCAGGGGACGTCATAGTATCCATCAATGGGCACAGGCTTGCGGATATCTTTGACTATCACTACTACGCCGACGAGGAGGATCCGACCCTGCTGGTACGGGATGCCCAGGGCGTGGAGCATCTTGTAGAAGTTGAGAAGGATGAGGGGGAGGATATGGGAGTTACCTTCGTCAACGGTCTTCTTGATGACTATCGTTCCTGTTCCAACGCCTGCGTCTTCTGCTTTATTGATCAGAATCCCCCGGGCATGCGCAAGACCATTTACTTCAAGGACGATGATACACGCCTGTCTTTCCTTCAGGGAAACTATGTCACTCTGACCAATATGAAGGAAGAGGAAATCGACCGTCTGATCGCCTATCGCATGGAGCCGATCAATGTCTCCGTACAGGCCACGGAGCCTCAGCTTCGGGAGAAGATGCTTCATAATCGTTTCGCCGGACAGCTTATGGACAAGTTGAAGAAACTCTATGATGCGGAGATTTCCATGAATGGGCAGGTGGTCCTCTGCAAGGGTTTGAATGACGGAGAGCATCTGGATCGAACCATAGAGGATCTCTTGTCCTTTTATCCCTATATGGAAACGCTTTCTGTTGTTCCCGTCGGGCTGACCAGGTTTCGACAGGGCCTCTATCCTCTGAAGCCATTTAAGCGGGAGGACGCAAAGCGGGTCGTGGAACAAATTCAAAAATGGCAGGCTGTCGCCATGGAAAGATATGGACACCCCTTCGTGCAGGCCGGAGATGAGTTCTATCTTCTGGCTGAAGAAGAGATCCCTCCGGAGGAGAGCTATGACGGCTATACGCAGCTGGAAAACGGTGTCGGTATGCTTCGCCTGTTAATCGAGGAGTTTCGGGCTGCTCTGCAAGAACGACGGGAGGAAAATGAATGCAGGAAACAAAAGCTGTCCATAGCGACCGGTCTTTTGGCCGCCCCCTTTATTCGCATGTTATGTGATGAACTTCAGGAGAAATTCCCACAGGTAGAGGTCAGGGTCCATACAATTTATAATGAGTTCTATGGGGAGCGAATCACCGTGTCGGGATTGATCACCGGCGGGGACTTAAAGAGGCAGTTGTCCGGTCAAAACCTGGGGGAAAGGCTTCTGCTCCCATGCAATATGTTGCGCTCAGGAGAGAATGTATTTCTAGATGATGTGACAGTGGAAGAACTGGAGCAAACTTTACAAGTGCCGATCGATATTGTAGAATCGGGCGGAGATGACCTGCTGGAGGCGATTCTTAAGGTCCACAGCAATCACGTACGTTAAGCAGAAAAGAGGAGCATATGAGCAAGGCGGTTGTGGCCGTTGTCGGCCGCCCAAATGTAGGAAAATCAACCCTGTTCAATGCCCTGGCAGGTGAGCGCATATCAATTGTCAAGGATACGCCGGGGGTGACCAGAGACCGCATCTATGCGGATATCAGCTGGCTTGACCATGAGTTTACCATGATTGACACGGGAGGGATTGAACCGGAGTCCTCAGATATTATTCTAAGCCAGATGAGAGAACAGGCGCAGATTGCCATTGATACGGCGGATGTTATTATCTTTATGACTGATGTTCGCCAGGGGTTGGTGGACGCGGACGCCAAGGTGGCGGATATGCTCCGCCGATCCAGAAAACCGGTTGTCCTGGTTGTCAATAAGGTTGATGACTTCGGCAAACATATGCTGGATACTTACGAATTTTATAACCTGGGAGTGGGAGATCCACATCCGATTTCCGCTGTCGGCAAGCTGGGCTTTGGCGACATGCTTGATGCGGTGATCGCGCATTTTCCAGAGCGCGATGTCCTTGAGCAAGGGGATGAGATCCCAAAGATTGCCGTCATCGGGAAGCCCAATGTGGGGAAGTCCTCTCTGATCAATAAACTCTGCGGCAATCAGAGGCTGATTGTCTCTGATATCGCCGGAACGACCCGTGATGCGGTGGACACCAGGATCAGGTTCAACAAGCGAGATTATATTTTTATTGATACAGCCGGACTTAGAAGGAAGTCCAAAATTCGCGAGGACATTGAGCGTTATTCCATCGTCCGTGCGGTTGCCGCAGTTGAGAGGGCCGATGTGATTGTCCTTATGATTGACGGTGCGGAAGGAGTATCTGAGCAGGATGCCAAGATCGCTGGAATCGCGCATGAGAGAGGCAAGGCAGTGATTATCGCTGTTAATAAGTGGGACGCGGTTGAAAAGGACAATCACACCATGTCTGAGCAGATTGACAGGATTCATAAGACGCTGTCTTTTATGCTCTATGCCAGAATTGTTTTTATTTCTGCCCTGACCGGCCAGAGACTGGGTCAGCTCTATGAGACCATTGATCAGGTGATTGCCGCCTCCACCATGCGGGTGGGTACCGGGATCCTCAATGAGATTGTGGCAGAGGCTGTCGCCATGCAGCAGCCTCCCACTGACAAGGGAAAACGCCTGAAGATCTTCTATGTGACCCAGGCGGCTGTCAAACCGCCTACTTTCGTCATATTCGTAAACGATAAGAACCTCATGCATTTCTCCTATGTCAGATATCTGGAGAATCAGATCCGTCAGAATTTCGGATTTGAGGGGACGCCCCTGCGCATGATTACAAGACAGAGGGACGACAAGTCATGAGTCAATTTGCAATTGCAGTCGTAATATCCCTGTGCATCGGCTATTTCTGCGGAAATTTTCTCTCCGGTTTTCTTATGGGCAAGAGGGCTCATGTGGACTTGAGAAAAGAGGGAAGCGGTAATATTGGAACCACCAATGCTCTGCGGATTCTGGGACCGAAGGCAGCCCTGGTCACTCTGATTTTGGATGTCTTAAAATCCATTATCGCTGTCGGGATCATACATCTGATTTATGGGAAAAATCCGGATTATGCAGGAGATCTGGTTTATGTTCTGGCTCTGTTTGCTGCCTTTGGCGCTGTTATGGGACATGATTTTCCGATCTATATGCGCTTTCAGGGAGGCAAGGGAGCGGCGACTTCGCTTGGTCTGATTCTGGCCTGCTTCCCGCAGACCTTTCCCCTGATTGCCCTTGTGTTCTTCGCGGCGGTAATTAAGACTCGCTATGTCTCTTTGGGCTCTATGCTGGCGGCTTTCGTTTTCTTTATCCAGGTGCTCTTGCTGGGAGCCAGCGGCCACCTGATCTTCTATCAGAAGCATCGCTTCTGGGCCTATCTGATCAGCGGTCTGGTTCTGGTCTTTATTCTGATTCGTCATCAAAGCAATATCAGGCGGCTTTTGGCAGGAGAGGAGAATCCCATCTCTCTGCATAAGAAGGAGTAAACATGGCTCGGATTGGTATCCTTGGAGCGGGTTCTTGGGGGACGGCCTTGGCCGTCCTTCTTGTCGGTAATGGACATGCTGTAACCCTTTGGTCTCATCGCAGAGAAGAGATTCTTGCGATGGAACAGACATGCCGAAATGAAAGCAAACTTCCCGGAGTAATTCTGCCACGGGAAATTCACTACAGCAGTCAATTGGAGGAAGCTGTCAGGGGGCAGGATCTTCTGGTTTTTGCAGTCCCATCGAAGGCGACCAGAGAAACAGCACAGAAAATCAGGAATATGGTTCCGGATGGACAGCAGATCGTCTGTGTCTCTAAGGGCATAGAAGAAGATACCCTATTCCGCCAGACTCAAATTCTTGAGGATGTTCTTGGAGGAGTCCTCACAGCGGAACTGTCCGGTCCCTCCCATGCGGAGGAAGTTGTCAGGCAGATCCCGACTCTGGTTGTCGCTGCCTCTAAGAGCCGTGAGCTGGCGGTTCTGACACAGGAGGTCTTCATGAACGCCAACTTCCGGGTCTATATCAGTCCCGATCTGATTGGAGTGGAAATCGGAGGTTCCCTCAAGAATGTGATAGCTCTTGCCGCCGGTATGTCGGACGGCCTGGGCTACGGGGATAATACCAAGGCTGCTCTGATCACCCGTGGCATCACGGAAATCACCCGGCTGGCTGTCGCTATGGGAGCCAGAGAGGATACGATGTCGGGGCTGTCTGGAATCGGCGATTTGATTGTCACCTGTCAGTCCAGACACAGCAGAAACCGTATGGCGGGTTACTATATTGGACAGGGATGCTCGGTCAGAGAAGCCATGAACAGGGTGAAAATGGTGGTTGAGGGAGTCTATTCTGCCAGAGCTGCCATGGCTCTTGGCCTGAAATACGGGATAGATCTTCCGATTATAGAGCAGGTTAACCGGGTTCTCTTTGAAGGGATGGATGTCCGAAAGGCGGTTTTGGAGTTGATGGGCAGGGAGAGAAAGGCAGAACTGGAGCACAGTTTCTGGTAGATCCGTTTTTGAGAGAAGTGGGGAGGAGCGTATGAAAATTGCACTGAAAAAACTGACAGAGAGCGCGAAAATACCTGCCTGTGGCAGTCTTAAGGCGGCCGGTTATGATCTCTTCGCAGATCTTGCCGAGGAGATGACCATTTTGCCTCATGAGACGAAAATGATCGGAACCGGTATCGCCTGTGCGATTCCGGATGGGTACTTCGGAGGGATCTATGCCCGATCGGGCCTCTCCGCAAAAGAGGGACTGCGTCCGGCCAACTGTACCGGAGTTGTGGATTCTGATTACAGAGGGGAGATCAAGGTCGCCCTTCACAACGACTCGGAGGAAATTAGAAAGGTTCTGCCCGGCCAGAAGATAGCCCAGATGGTCATACAGCCTTTTTTATCGGTTGCGTTTGAAACTGTGGAGGATCTGGATATAACCGAGCGCGGTACGGGCGGATTTGGTTCTACAGGAAAGTAGTGTTAAGGGGTTGTTTATGGCGAAGAAGAGCAGCTATGATGAGAGCAGCATTCATATTTTGGAGGGACTGGATGCCGTGCGCATGCGCCCGGGCATGTATATCGGTTCAACCTCTACCAAGGGCTTAAACCATCTGATCTATGAGATTGTAGACAATTCAGTTGATGAGCATCTGGCCGGAGACTGCGACACCATTCATGTCAGTTTGAACCGGGATGGTTCCTGTACCGTTGAGGATAATGGACGTGGAATTCCGGTTGGAATGCATGCCAAGGGCGTTTCTGCGGCCCGGGTGGTATTCTCGACCCTGCACGCCGGCGGCAAGTTCGATAATGACGCCTACAAGACTTCCGGCGGTCTGCACGGGGTAGGATCTTCCGTTGTCAATGCCCTCTCGACCTATATGGATATTGAGATCAAGAGGGACGGGGCGATTCACCACGATCACTATGTTCAGGGGAAACCTACGGAGAAGCTGATTCAGGGGCTTCTGCCGGTGATCGGCAAGACGAAAGAAACCGGAACCAAGATCACCTTTCTGCCGGATCCGCAGATCTTTGAGAAGACTCGTTTTACGGAGAAAGATGTCAAATCGCGTCTGCATGAGACCGCTTATCTGAATCCCAAGCTGACCATCATTTATGATGACCTGCGGCAGGAACCGGCAGAGCACCATGTCTTTCATGAGGAAGAGGGGATTCGAGGCTTTGTGAGGGAACTCGACAAAAAGACAGAGACGCTGACGGATGTCATTTACTACCGGGGAGAGTTTGAGGGAATCCGCGTCGAGGCGGCTTTTCAGTATGTCAATGAATTTCATGAGAATATTCTGGGTTTCTGCAACAACATCTATAATGCTGAGGGCGGAGAGCATATCACAGGTTTTAAGACCCAGTTCACGACGGTCATTAATTCCTATGCAAGGGAGCTTGGAATCTTAAAGGATAAGGATGCCAACTTTACTGGAACAGATGTGAGAAACGGTATGACAGCCGTCATCTCCATTCAGCATCCGGATCCCCGCTTTGAGGGACAGACCAAGACGAAGCTGGATAACAAGGACGCTTCCAAGGCCACAGCCAAGGTGACAGGAGATGAGATCGTTCTCTTCTTCGATCGCAACTTAGAGACCTTAAAGACAGTGATTTCCTGCGCCGAGAAATCGGCGAAAATCAGAAGGACAGAGGAGAGAACCAAGACCAATCTCCTGACCAGGCAGAGATTCTCCTTTGACCAGAACGGGAAGCTGGCCAACTGTGAATCCAGGGATGCCTCCAAGTGCGAGATTTTCATTGTGGAGGGAGACTCTGCGGGCGGGTCTGCTAAGATGGCAAGGAATCGTCTCTACCAGGCCATTATGCCAATCCGGGGCAAGATCCTCAATGTAGAGAAGGCATCCATTGACAAAGTCCTGGCCAATGCGGAGATCAAGACCATGATCAACGCTTTTGGCTGCGGCTTCTCCGAGGGGTTCGGCAATGACTTCGATATCAAAAAGCTGCGCTACGATAAGATCATTGTCATGACAGATGCCGATGTGGACGGGGCTCATATTGACACTTTGCTTCTGACTCTTTTTTATCGTTTTATGCCGGAACTGATCTATGAGGGGCATATTTATCTGGCAATGCCGCCCCTTTACAAGGCTATGCCATCTAAGGGAGAAGAAAAGTACCTCTATGACGACACCGCTCTGGAGAAATACCGCAGGGAGCATGCCGGCTCCTTTACTCTGCAGCGCTACAAGGGACTGGGAGAGATGGACGCCGCCCAGCTTTTTGAGACGACCATGGATCCTAAGACCCGTCGTTTGCGCAGGGTGGGGATAGAGGATGGCCGCATGGCATCTGATGTCACGGAGATGCTCATGGGCAATGAAGTTGGCCCACGCCGCGATTTCATTTACGAGAATGCCAATGATGCTGAATTAGATGTATAAGGGGTTGCAAATGCCTGAGAGAGTAAGAGAACAGATTATTGATACCGAGTACTCGGATGTGATGCAAAAATCCTACATCGACTATGCGATGTCGGTGATTGTGGCAAGAGCTCTGCCTGATGTCAGAGACGGTTTGAAGCCGGTCCAGAGGCGGACCCTCTATGACATGCATGAATTGGGAATTCGCTTTGACAAGCCCTATCGTAAGTCCGCCCGTATCGTGGGCGATACCATGGGAAAATACCATCCCCATGGGGATTCCTCCATCTATGACGCCCTGGTTGTCATGGCCCAGGATTTCAAGAAATCGGTTCCTCTGGTGGATGGACATGGCAATTTTGGCTCCATTGAAGGGGATGGGGCAGCCGCCATGCGGTACACAGAGGCTCGTCTGTCCAGGATCGCACAGGAGGTTTACCTGGCCGATCTAGACAAAGATCTGGTTGATTTCATTCCCAATTTCGATGAGACGGAGAGGGAACCCGAGGTCCTGCCGGTGCGTATTCCAAATCTTTTGGTCAATGGGGCGGATGGGATCGCAGTCGGCATGGCTACTTCCATTCCCCAGCACAATTTGGGCGAGGTGATCGACGGAGTCATCGCCTATATGAAAAACCCCGAGATCAACACCAGGCAGATGATGGAATATATTCCGGGACCGGACTTTCCGACCGGAGGAATTGTGACCAACCGGGATGAATTGCTGGCGATTTATTCAACCGGCTCCGGCAAGATCAAGATCCGGGGCCGGGCCTCGATTGAGAAGGTCAAGGGGGGGAGAGAGGCCATTGTTGTCTCCGAAATCCCATACACTATGATTGGGGCTAATATCGGCAAGTTCTTAAATGATACTTATGCTCTGGTGGAGTCTAAAAAGACTTCTGATATTGTGGATATTTCAAACATGTCCTCCAAAGACGGAATCCGTATTGTCATCGAGTTAAAGCGTGGGGCAGATGCTCAAAATGTCCTCAATCTTCTCTACAAAAAAACCCGTCTGGAGGATACCTTCGGCGTTAATATGCTGGCGGTTGCTGAGGGAAGGCCTGAGACCATGGGGATCGTGCCCATCATTCGTCATCATGTGAACTTTCAATATGAACTGGCAACCCGCAAATATACCAATTTACTCAAAAAAGAAAAAGAAAAAAAGGAAATTCAGGAGGGGCTGATCAAGGCGGTTGACGTCATCGATCTAATCATTGAGATCCTGCGCGGCTCTAAAAATGTCAAGATGGCCAAGGCCTGTCTGGTGGACGGCATCACGGATGGAATCCGCTTTAAGAGTGAACATTCAAGGAAGGACGCCAGGCTTCTGCACTTTACCCGGAGGCAGGCAGAGGCGATTCTGCAGATGCGCATGTACCGTCTGATCGGGCTTGAAATTGAACAGTTAAGGGGCGATTACGAGAAGACGATGCAGAATATTCAGGATTATACGGATATTCTGGAGCACAGGGCTTCTATGGCCAGAGTGATTATCAGAGATCTGAAGGCATTCAAGAAGACGTTTTCCCGTCAGAGAAGAACGCTGATTGACAATGTGGCCGAGGCTGTCATCGAGGAGAAACCGATTGAAGAGCAGAAAATGGTCGTCCTCATGGATCGTTTCGGCTATGTCAAGGCTATCGAAGTGCCGGTCTATGAGCGCAATCGGGAGGCCGCAGACAAAGAGAACAAGTATGTGATTCACTGCTCCAACCTGGATCGGCTGGCTGTGTTCAGCTCGACCGGTCAGCTGCATCTGATTAAGGTTTTAGACATGCCTGGCGGCAAGTTCAGGGACAAGGGAACTCCCATTGATAATCTGTCCAAATATGACTCATCCAGGGAGCGAATCCTCTTTGTTCAGGCTCTTGCAGAAGTGAAAGAGCATAAGATCCTCTTCGGTACCAGGGCGGGATATATCAAGCAGGTGGATGGGGGCGAGTTCGACGTTTCCCGTTATACTTCCATTGCCACCAAGCTGGGAGAGGGAGATGAACTTTTGACCGTCGGGGCTCTCAGGGGAACAGAGACCCTGGTGATAGAGACGAAAGCCAGTTACTTTCTCCGCATCCCTGTCTCGGATATCCCCGAGAAGAAGAAGGCGGCTATCGGAGTGACTGGAATCAGGCTGGGCCGGACGGATCAGGTGCGGCAGATGTACATTCTGACCGATCAGGATGGAGGGATGACTTCTGCGCGCAATAAGAAGGTGGTTCTCAATCGGCTTCATATCGGCAGCCGGGCGACCAGGGGGGTCAAGCGATGACAGAAAGAGCCGGGGATTCGAGAATTTCTGATCACACCTGCAAATGAATAGGAGGTAAATCTATGGAGAAGAGTAGCGGACAGGTTCGTCCCGGTCTTGTACTTAATTGGGGCATCGATCTTGCCCTGCAGAGTCTCTTTGTGGCTCTTGGAATCTATTTGCTCAGGGAACCCATGGGTGGGAGAACTCGGGTCGGTTATCTGCTGATCGTCGGATTTCTGATCCGCGGACTGGTCTCGATGGCAGTCTACGTCTTCAAAGGACATTATCGAAGCCTGGGAAATGACAGTTTTCGCAGCGGATTGCTTCTGACTTTGGTTTGTGTCCTGGCTGCAATACGAATGCAGGTTGTGGCCGAGCGCTTTCCGCTTTTACTGGGAGCCCTCTTTCTCTATGTGGCGGCCGGGATCGCCCAGTCTGCTCTGCAAATTCTCCTCTTGAAACGGAAATTTTGGTATTTGCCCTTGCTCTTTGCCCTTCTGACTGCAATCTGTGCCTTCATTCTGATTCTGGATCCTGCCGGTATGATCAGTGACAGGATAAAAAGGGCTTATATTGCCATGATATGTGTCGGTGTTATGGGTATCTTCTCACAGATTCTCTCTCTTCTGCAGCTGCTGATTACAAGACACCTGGAGAGGAGAGAACGAAGACAGATGCAGGAGGAGAACCGGAACTTTATGGCTGATGAAGAGACAGAGGTCATTTCGGCTGACGAAGATACGCCGGAAGAGATGTCAGAGGATGCGCTGCAGGTTCTTCCCGAGGACAAGTCCCAGTAGAGCGTTCAAAGTTCACAAAATATTCATATTTTTACATGGATTTTCCCTTGCAGTGTGCCCGATGAAAAACTAATATAGTCCTATGAGTTAGCACTCTGTTTTACCGAGTGCTAATAACTTCATAACGACGGATACTTGTCAATGTGTATTCCGTTGCTTGACATCAAGGAGGTTATTATATGAAATTAGTTCCTTTATCTGACAGAGTGGTTCTGCAGCAGGTCGAGGCGGAGGAGAAGACTGCCTCAGGCATCCTCTTGTCATCCGCATCCCAGGAGAAGCCACAGGAGGCTCTGGTTGTAGCAGTTGGCCCAGGCGGTCTGGTAGACGGCAAAGAGGTGAAGATGCAGGTCAGCCAGGGGCAGAAGGTCATCTATTCCAAGTATGCCGGCACCGAGGTGAAGCTGGATGGTCAGGAGTATGTCATCGTTCGTCAGAATGACATTCTCGCGGTTGTTGAGTAAGAGAGCATCTATACTCTGGCTACATTGTAATGAATACTGTGAAAGAAGGTTGAGAAAATGGCTAAGGAAATTAAGTTTGGCGCAGAGGCAAGAGCAGCCCTGCAGTCCGGCGTGGATCAGCTGGCTGATACCGTTCGCGTGACACTTGGACCCAAGGGACGCAATGTTGTCCTGGACAAGTCTTATGGAGCTCCTTTGATCACCAATGACGGTGTGTCAATTGCCAAGGAGATTGAGCTTGAAGATCGCTTTGAGAATATGGGAGCACAGCTGGTGAAAGAGGTTGCGACCAAGACCAACGATGTTGCCGGCGACGGTACGACAACTGCAACTGTTTTAGCGCAGGCGATGATTCATGCCGGTATGCGTAATCTGGCGGCCGGCGCCAATCCCATCGTTCTGCGCAAGGGTATGAAAAAGGCGACCAATGCGGCTGCGGATGCTCTGGTCGAGATGTCTTCTCCGGTTGCATCCAAGGATCAGATTGCCAAGGTCGCAGCAATCTCCGCTGCAGACGATCAGGTTGGTGAAATGGTTGCTGATGCCATGGAGAAAGTTTCTAATGATGGCGTCATTACCATTGAAGAGTCCAAGACCATGCAGACAGAGCTGGATGTTGTCGAGGGAATGCAGTTTGACCGCGGTTATATCAGCTCTTATATGGTGACCGATACGGATAAGATGGAAGCGGCCCTGGATGATCCCTATGTTCTGATCACAGATAAGAAGATCTCCAATATTCAGGAGATTCTGCCTCTATTGGAGCAGATCGTTCAGCAGGGACAGAGACTCCTGATCATCGCTGAAGATGTTGAGGGAGAGGCGCTGACAACCCTGATCCTCAACAAGCTGCGCGGCACCTTCAATGTTGTTGCCGTCAAGGCGCCTGGCTATGGCGACCGCCGCAAGGAGATGCTGCAGGATATTGCAATCTTAACCGGCGGTACGGTCATTTCTTCCGAGCTTGGTCTTGAGCTCAAGGAGACGACGATGGATCAGCTTGGCCGTGCCAAGAGTGCCAAGATCACCAAGGAGACCACTACTTTAGTGGACGGCGCCGGTGACAAGGACGCTATTGCCGCCAGAGTAAAGCAGATCCGTGGTCAGATTGAGGAGACCACTTCTGACTTTGATCGCGAGAAACTGCAGGAGCGTCTGGCTAAGCTGGCAGGCGGTGTTGCGGTGATTCGTGTCGGCGCAGCCACAGAGACGGAGATGAAGGAAGCAAAGCTTCGCATGGAGGATGCCCTCAACGCAACCCGCGCAGCCGTGGAAGAGGGAATTATTGCCGGAGGCGGATCTGCCTACATCCATGCTGCCAAGAAGGTACACGAACTGGCTGAGCAGCTGGAGGGAGATGAGAAGACAGGCGCCCAGGTCATTGAGAAGGCTCTGGAGTCTCCCCTCTTTTATATCGCTGATAATGCAGGCTTAGAGGGTTCTGTGATCATCAACAAGGTCAGAGAATCCGAGGTTGGAATGGGCTTTGACGCTTACCATGAGAACTATGTCAATATGGTTGAGTCAGGAATCCTGGATCCCGTTAAGGTCTCCAGAACTGCTCTTCTCAATGCGGCATCTGTTGCCAGCACTCTGCTTACAACGGAGTCTGTTGTAGCGGATATCAAGGAGGATACACCGGCTATGCCAGCTGCCGCTCCCGGAATGATGTAATTTCGTTCTGAGGCTGAATGAAACAATGAAAGATAGGCTCTGCCTATCTTTCATTGTTATGAGTTATGGACAATGGGATGCGGATTTCCTGGATATCCCTTTGCCATGAATATCTGAGAACAGCAGGTCGCCATATGACAAGGCTTTCTCTGCTCAAAAGAGATCTTCTCCGATGTAACTGCTTTGCAGTTGCGATGAAGAAGATCTCTTTCTGTATTCACACTAGAATCTTAGTTCACAGTCTGTTGTGCCTGACAGGAAGGTCGACCCTCCGATTCCGCTGATCTCGCTTACAGCTGAAAGAATCGCTTCATTGCGTGGATTTTCTGTATGTGCTAGTATTAAGCACGTGTGAGAAGCCCTGAGTACGTGCAAGAAACAGAAGGATACACGCAATGAGCAGAGTGGCAATTGCAACCGATTCAAACAGTGGCATTACGCAGGAGGAAGCCAGACGTTTTGGCGTAACTGTCCTGCCAATGCCCTTTTATATTGATGGAAGGCTCTATTTCGAGGGAGTTGACTTAAGCTCAGAAGACTTCTATGAGAAGCTGACTTCAACCAAGGATATTTCCACCTCCATGCCTGCTGTCGGTGATGTTATGGACTGCTGGAACAGACTCCTGGAAGATTATGATGAAGTTGTCTATATCCCAATGTCCTCCGGACTTTCTTCTTCCTGTCAGACAGCAAAGAACTTCGCCGGGGAAGAGGAGTATGACGGCAGGGTATATGTTGTTGACAATCACCGGATCTCCGTTACCTTGAAGCTCTCCGTTATGGAAGCCAGAAAAATGGCTGACGCGGGAAAGTCTGCCGCCGAGATCCGCAGGATTCTTGAAAAGACGGCGCACGATTCATCTATTTATATTACGCTGGATACCTTAGAGTACTTAAAGCGAGGCGGGAGACTGACTCCTGCAGCCGCGATGATTGGCACTCTGCTTCACATCAAGCCGGTTCTGCAGATTCAGGGGGAGAAGCTTGATACCTTTGCCAAGGCCAGAACCATGAAGCAGGCCAAACAGATTATGCTGGATGCCGTCGCTTCCGATCTGAAGAATCGCTTCCAGGGAGTCCCTATGTCTGATATGACGATCTCCATGGCACAGATTCAGAGCCGGGAAGAGGCAGATGCTTTTCGCGATGAGGCCAGGCTGCTCTGGCCAGAGCAGGAGATTATCATTGATCCATTGCCATCCAGTATTGCCTGTCACCTGGGACCGGGCGCTCTGGCAATTACCTGCACGAAGAATCTGGACGATGCGTATTACGCATAAGATATTCATCGATACACGAGGAGGATAAATCATGGTTAAAGCAGTCGTTGGAGCTAATTGGGGTGACGAAGGAAAGGGCAAGATTACGGATACTCTGGCAGACGGTGCTGATGTCGTTATCCGCTTTCAGGGCGGGGCCAATGCTGGTCACACGATTGTCAATGAATATGGAAAATTTGCATTGCACACCATGCCCTCCGGCGTGTTCCACCCTCACATCATGAATATCATCGGCAATGGTGTCGCTTTTGATATTGAGAAATTCATGGCCGAGCTGGATGATGTTACATCGAAGGGCGTGCCCATGCCTAAGATCATGGTTTCTGACCGGGTGCAGGTACTGATGCCCTATCATGTGGAGTTTGACTCTCTGGAAGAAGCCAGGTTGGCCGGCAAGTCCTTTGGCTCTACCAAGTCCGGTATCGCTCCTTTTTATTCAGACAAGTATGCGAAGATTGGCTGGCAAATCAATGAGTTCTATCAGAAGGATGAAATTCTGAAAGAGAAAATTGCCCGCATTGCGGCCATCAAGGATACGATGCTGGTCAATCTCTATGGAGCAAATCCCATTGATCAGGAGGGACTTCTGTCCTGGATTAAGGAGATGAGAGAGCGTGTTAAGCCTTATCTTGGCAATGTGGCTCTTTATTTGGATCAGGCAATCAAAGAGGACAAGACGATTCTCCTTGAGGGGCAGCTTGGCACCATGAAAGATCCGGATCACGGGATTTATCCCATGGTTACCTCTTCTTCTCCATTAGCCGCCTATGGAGCTATCGGCGCCGGCATTCCACCCTATGAAATCAGGCAAATCGTCGTTGTCTCCAAAGCTTATTCCTCCGCAGTCGGCGCCGGTGAATTCGTCTCCGAGATCTTCGGAGACGAGGCGACGGCTCTTCGCAATCACGGAGGTGACGGCGGTGAATATGGTGCGACGACCGGCCGTCCCCGCCGAGTTGGCTGGTATGACTGTGTCGCGTCCAGGTATGGCTGCCGTCTGCAGGGCTGTACAGATGTAGCCTTTACCGTACTGGACGATCTTGGTTATTTGGATCAGATTCCGGTCTGTGTGGCCTATGAGCTGGACGGCAGGCAGATCACAGAATTTCCCGTGACCAGGGATCTGCCCCGTTGCAAGCCTGTCTACAAGTATTTTAAGGGATGGAAGTGCGATATCCGGGGAATTAGGAATTTTGAGGACCTGCCCGGGGAGGCCAGGGACTACGTTGACTTTATAGAGAAGCAGCTGGGCTATCCCATCACCATGGTATCCAACGGTCCGGCCCGCCAGGATATTATTTACCGGCAGTCTCCCCTGAATCAGTAAGAGAAAAGAGGAATCGCATGCAGTACAATTTCAAGAAAATCGAGCCCAAGTGGCAGAAGCGATGGGCGGATGCGAAGATCTTTCAGGCGGTTGACTTCGCTGATAAGCCAAAGTGGTACGGCTTAGTGGAGTTTCCCTATCCCTCCGGTGCCGGCATGCATGTCGGTCATATCAAGGCCTACTCATCCATCGAAGTTCTGGCCAGAAAGCGCCGTATGCAGGGCTATAATGTCCTCTTTCCCATCGGCTTTGATTCCTTTGGCCTTCCCGCGGAGAACTATGCCATCAAGACCAATACGCACCCTCATCTGATTACGGAGAAGAATATCGCACATTTCTCCGATCAGCTTCGCAAGGTTGGCTTTTCCTTTGACTGGGACAGAAGCTTCGCTACCAGCCGGGCCGACTACTACAAGTGGACCCAGTGGATCTTCTTGCAGCTCTATCAGCATGGACTGGTATTTCGCTCCAAAACCTTGGTGAACTACTGCCCCCACTGCAAGGTTGTCCTCTCCAACGAGGATTCCCAGGGCGGCAAGTGTGATATCTGCGGTTCCGATGTGGTTCAGATGTCCAAGGACGTCTGGTTTTTGCGCATTACTGACTATGCTGATAAGCTCTTAGATGGTCTGAGCGATGTCGATTATCCGGACTCTGTCAAACAGCAGGAGATCTCCTGGATCGGCAGGTCCGAGGGAACCTTTGTCAATTTTCCTGTTGTCGATGGAGAGGGAAAGGCCTTAGGTGACACCAGGCTTGAGATCTACACGACCCGCTGTGACACCCTCTACGGTGTTACCTTTATGGTTTGCGCCCCGGAGCATCCCATGCTAGATCAATACAGGGACCGCATCGCGAACTGGGATGAGATTGTCGCTTATCGCAGGGAATCAGCCAAGAAGACGGAATTTGAGAGAACGCAGCTGGTCAAGGATAAGACCGGGGTCAGAATTGATGGCCTGACTGCAATGAATCCTATCACGGGCAGGCGAATCCCCCTCTTTATCTCTGACTATGTCATGATGGGCTACGGCACCGGTGCCATTATGGCTGTGCCTGCCCATGATCAGAGGGACTGGGAGTTCGCCAGGAAGTTCGGTGTTGAAATTATCCCTGTCATAGAGGGCGGAGATATCAATATAGAGGCCTATACCGGTGAGGGCCCTATGATCAATTCAGGACTGTTGAACGGCCTTGATAATAAGGCGGATTCGATCGCAAGAATGCAGGCCTATCTCAGGGAGCATGGTCTGGGTCATAAGGGCGTTCAGTACAAGATGAAGGACTGGGCTTTCAATCGTCAGCGCTACTGGGGGGAACCTATTCCTCTGGTGCACTGTCCTGACTGCGGCGTTGTACCCCTGCCCGAGGATCAGCTTCCCCTGACCTTACCGGATGTCGAGAACTTCGAGCCCGGAACGGATGGACAGAGCCCTCTGGCTAAGATTGCGTCTTTTGTCAACTGTACCTGCCCCAAGTGCGGAGGGCCTGCCAGAAGAGAGACGGACACTATGCCTCAGTGGGCTGGCTCTTCCTGGTACTTCCTCCGTTTTACGGATGCCCACAATGACAAGGTCTTCGCTGACCGGAAGAAATTGGATTACTGGATGCCTGTCGATCATTACAATGGGGGGATGGAGCATGTCACCAGACATCTGCTCTATTCCAGATTCTGGCATCACTTCCTCTATGATATCGGAGAGGTCGGATGTCCCGAACCCTATGCCAAGAGAACTTATCAGGGGCTGATTCTGGGACCGGACGGAGAGAAGATGTCCAAGTCCAAAGGCAATGTCATTGACCCCTTAGATATTGTCAAAGACTACGGAGCGGACACCCTGCGCACTTA
Organism: Lachnospiraceae bacterium AF51-6-b8A; assembly: GCA_027682585.1. Taxonomy (GTDB): domain Bacteria; phylum Bacillota; class Clostridia; order Lachnospirales; family Lachnospiraceae; genus Shuttleworthia. The sequence continues at coordinate 683,897 of JAQCZH010000001.1, forward strand.
TGTCATGTTCATGGGGGATTACGCCTCTGCAGCTCCCTGGTCCGATGAGTCCTTAAATGGCTGCCGCCGCTTCCTGGAGCGCGTCTCTAAGTTCGATGAGATTGCGACTCTCGACAGGGAGGTCCCTGCGATTGAGACTTCTTTGCACAAGGCGATCAAGAAAGTGTCAAATGATATTGAGAACATGAAGTTCAACACGGCGATCGCGACACTCATGGCTCTGACCAATGAGTTTCAGAAGGCCGGTGCTGTGACCAGGGATGACGTTAAGATTTTCCTGCAGCTCCTGTCTCCCTTTGCCCCTCATCTGACGGAGGAGATGTGGGAGATCATGGGCTATAATGCAGACGGAATGACCTTCTGCACCACTTCTGTCTGGCCGGTCTACGACGAGGCAAAGACCAGGGATTCGATCATGAAGATGGGTGTTCAGGTCAATGGCAAGGTTCGCGGCAATATCGAGATCGCAAGCGGAGCTTCAAAAGACGAGGTTCTGGCTGCGGCCAGGAAAGAAGAGAATGTCGCCAGGTATCTGGCCAGCGGAAGTCTGGTCAAGGAGATCTATGTTCCTGGAAAAATCATTAACTTTGTTGTGAAATAGAAGGTTTTGTACTGAGGTTTTGATTGTTTATGATTCAGCTTTCCGAGCAGGTTAATCAGGATTATATGGTTCTTGTAGAAGATATTCTGGAAGATGAGGATTTCCAGAGCCTGGAGCAGTATCGTCAGCATGTTAATTCCAACCGCCTGCAGCACAGCATGAATGTGTCTTATCTGTCCTGGTGGCTGGCTAAGAAGATGGGTGCTGATGAGCGTATGGCCGCCAGAGCGGGGCTTTTGCATGATTTCTGCATGTATGATTTCTATGATCCGGCAAATGCCTGCCAGGAGCCCCAGATTTTGCATCACCCCAAGATTGCCGCCGAGACCAGCAGATCTCATTTTGACATAAACCGAATTGAGTACGAGGCCATTTTGACCCATATGTATCCCTTTGGACCCAAGCCTTTCTCCAGGGTCGGGTGGATTGTCTCTCATGCGGATAAGATGTCTGCTTTCACGGAGCTGACCCGCATCAGAGTGGGACTGAGCCGTAAAGGGCGGATGATACCGGTTTGTGGAATCTGAGGCAGGAGCGGCCGACTGCGAATAGGAGCGATAAGGGGATACATGCCCAAACGCTATGATTTGACAATGGAATATCTGCGGAACATATATGTTATGGTCTGTTCTTGCGGATGATCCCATAAGTGAAAGGAAAGATCAATGGCTTTATTTGATGAGTGGAAGAAGGTAGCCTATAACGAAAACCAGCCAAGCCAGTCCCTGCAGGCCTTTTGGGATGACTATTTTCAGAAGGAAAAGTCCGTCTATGAGATCCTGCTGGCAGATCCTGATAAGCCGGTAAAAGGCACAGTCAGAGAGCTGGCTGAGCGGTTTGGTATTACCGTTCTTGAGATGACCGGATTTTTGGATGGAATCAATGAGAGCCTCGTTGATCCCAATCCAGTAGAGGCACTGGAGGAAGACACGGAGGTTTCTCTGGCATTTGACAAAGAACGTCTCTATAAGAATATGGTTGACGCCCGCGCCGATTGGCTCTATGAACTTCCTCAGTGGGATAAGATCTTCTCCGAAGAAAAAAAGAAAGAGCTCTACCGTGAACAGAAGAAGTCCGGCACTGTAATCAAGCCCAAGAAGATCGGCAGAAATGATCCCTGTCCCTGCGGTTCCGGTAAGAAATATAAGTTCTGCCACGGCAAAAAAGGGACAGATCCACTGCCAGGTTATGAACAGGCTTGAGTCTGTCAAATCTTCTTTATTCACAAGTCAGATCCTGACGTCTACATCACATCAGCATGAGATGATGCGAAAATTTCATTGTCGTAATTAAAAGGAGCCGCACAGCGCTTTCCGTATATACATAGCTGTATATAGCTTATGTAAGTGCGAAAATGCTGTGCGGCTCCCTGTTTTACGGCTTTTTTGTCTGCCTATTTGCCTTTTTAGATCTATGTCAAATGCTGGGCTGGATCCCTCGGGAACGTGCGGATCTATTCAGTTGCAAAGACGACGCCGTCTTTGGAAAACTCTTGGATTTTTGCCTGGGAGTATACCTCGTACCCCATTTCGCGGTACTTATCCCCGCCGCCCTGAAAGGCCTTTTCGATGGCAATGCCGATACCGGCCACCTGGGCATTTGCCTGGTCACAAAGATCAATCAGACCGCCAAGAGCCTGGCCGACAGCCAGGAAATCATCGATGATAAGAACCCTGTCGCCCTCCTCGAGAAACTTTTTGTCGACTCGGATGACATACTCCCTCTTCTTGGTGTAGGAGAAGACACTGGAACGGTAGACATCGTCGCCCAGGGTAACGGAGGCGATCTTTTTGGCGAAGACAAGAGGGACATCCAGAGCGTAGGCGGCCGTCAGGGCCATGGCAATGCCGGAGACCTCCAGGGTCAGGACCCTGGTAATTCCCTTGTCCCGAAAATGTGCGGCGAAGTCTTCGCCCATGGCCATCATAAGCTGAGGATCCACCTGGTGATTGAGAAAATGATCCACTTTCAGGATGTTTCCGGGAAGAATTCGTCCATCGTTTATAATACGGTCTTCTAAAAGTTTCATGCCTTTTCCTTTCTTGCGGGCAGAATGATGTTGAGGATCAGAGCGGCCATGGTTCCGGTAGAGATGCCGGAGGAGAAGATCATCTGCAGGGCCTGGGGCATATTTTTAAGGATCTCGGGGCGGACGGTCACGCCGATGCCCAAAGCCAGTGAGACGGAGATGATTAAAAGTTCACGGTCGCCCAGATGGATCGAGGCCAGGGTTTTAATTCCCTGTGCGGCAACCAGACCAAACATAATAACGCCGGCACCACCCAAGACAGGCTGGGGCATAACAGAGATCAGGGCGGCGAATTTGGGAAGGACTCCCATGATGGCCAGCAGAATCCCGGCCAACATCATGACCCTTCTGGAAGCGACTTTCGTCAGGGTGATCAGGCCGACATTCTGGGAGAAGGAGGTATTTGGTCCGGCGCCGAAGAGACCGGAGATAGCTGAGCCGATTCCGTCTGCCAGAACACCGCCTGCAACCCGCTCTGAGGACAGGTGAGTATGGGAAGATTCGCCAATGGCGATCATGATGCCGACGGTTCCGATAGTGGATACCAGATAGGCGGGAACAAAGGCCAGGGCAGAGGCTAGGTCGAAGTGGAAACCATAGCGCAAGACCATGGGTACAGAGAACCAGGATGCGCTTATCACTTCTCCTAAGTCAACCATACCCAGGGGAATGCAGATGAGATAGCCGAATATCATACCGATGAAGACAGCGGCTGACTTGATAATACCCCGGCCGAAATGATTCAGAAAGAGGGTAAAGAGCATGACCATCAGGGCAATGGCCAGATTTTTAAGAGAGGCATAATTCGCTGCTCCGGAACCGCCTGCAGCCCAGTCCATGCTGACGGGAAGTAAGGTGATGCCGATCAGAGAGACAACCGTACCAGTGATCAGGGGTGGAAAGAAGCGCATGAGAGGTTTGATAAAGCGGCTCAGGATAATCTCGACCAAAGAGCCGGTTATGGTCGCAGCTACAATGCCTGCGATGCCGAACTGACTGCCGACGGAGATGGTTGGATTGACGAAGGTGAAATCCGTGCCCATCATGCCGGAGACACGGGATCCAATAGGGCCGATGCCTCTGGACTGGATGAAGGTGGTAAGACCTGATGCGAAAATGGTCGCGGAGACCATGATGGTCGTCTGTCCGACAGAGAAGTTTAAGGCCTTGCAGACCACCAGAGGAACGGCGATGATTCCGGCGAAAGCGGCCAAAATGTGCTGGAAGGCCAAAAGGATGGAAAGGCCGACAGGCGGATTATCCTCTATGCTATAGAGAAGTTCATCCTGATACTGATTCATTGGGGGCTCCTTTTTGTGTAAATGTGGTTGGCGGGTGATGTGTGGAAAGGGATTCCTCTTGCCTTAGCTCAGAAGGAAACGCAAACTCCGATAAAAATCGGGATAGGAGATTCTGACGCAGGAGGGGTCGTCCAGAAGAACCGGACCGTCAGCAACCAAAGAAGCGATGGAGAAAGTCATAGCGATGCGGTGATCGTGACGGGTGGCGATCTCAGCTCCCTTGAGCGATGGTCCGCCTCGAATGATCATGCCGTCCTCCGTGCCCGTCACAGATACGCCCATGGCAGAGAGGTTGGTCACGATGGATTCAATGCGGTCGGACTCCTTAACGCGAAGCTCGCGGGCATCAGCAATGATGGTTTCGCCTTCGGCACAGGCCGCCATGAGGGCGATGACGGGAATCTCATCGATCAGGGTTGGAATGATCGAACCGTCAATTCTGGTGCCCCGCAGGCTGGCAGAACGAACCAGAAGATCGGCTACCGGCTCCCGGGAGACAATGCGGGGATTGAGCCTTTCAATATCGGCCCCCATCGCTTTTGCCACGCGCAGAATACCGTCCCGGGTCGGATTAACATTGACATTCTCGATGATAATTTCTGAGCCGGGACTGATGGAGGCTGCTGCAATCCAGTAGGCGGCGGAGGAGATGTCTCCGGGCACCTGGATTTTCTGACCGACCAGGGTTGGATCGGGAGATATGGTTACGGTCAGGCCGTCTTGGGTAAGATCGGCTCCGAATGCGCGGAGCATGCGTTCCGAGTGGTCTCTGGACTTGGCGGGCTCGGTCAGGGAGGTCTTGCCCTTAGCGTAGAGCCCAGCCAGAAGAACAGAAGATTTGATTTGAGCGGATGCCACGGGAGAGAGGTAATCGATCCCTCTTAGCACAGCGGGCGCAATATCTAAGGGGGCGCATCCGTTGCCGTTACGGGAACGGATCCTGGCCCCCATTGTATTCAAAGGATTCATAATACGATCCATGGGCCGCCTCCGAATGGAGGCGTCGCCGGTTAGAGAGGAAAAAAATCTCTGACCGGCCAGGATGCCGGATATAAGGCGGGCTGTAGTGCCGGAATTGCCCACATCCAAAGTCTCTCTGGGCTGAGACAGGCCATGCAGACCTCTGCCGCAGATGGTTGCATGGTCTCTTTCCTGGAGAATCTCAATGCCCATCTGTCGAAAGCAGGCGATGGAAGAGCGGCAGTCTGCTCCGTCCAGGAAACCATAGAGCTCTGTCTTGCCCTCGGCGATTGCGCCGAGCATGATTCCCCGGTGAGAGATGGATTTATCCCCGGGAACTTGTATTTTACCTCTGAGTGCATGTGCCATTTGTCATTTTCACCTTGTTTGCATTGGATTAGCGTCTGTGAATCGTATAGTGGCGGGCAGTGAGCAGCTGCATGGCCCGCTCCATTGTATCTTCCTCGTAGAACTCAATTTTCAATACTCCGTCTGTGAATTCACGATTGTGCACAATACCGACATTGCGGATATTAATACGGTCTGCGCTTAAGATGGAAGCAATAGACGCAATGCCGCCGACCTCATCAATCAGATCACAGTAGAATTCATAGATATCCGGGAGAGCTCCCTTGCCTCGGATGGGGAGTGAGTCGCGATATTCCTTGGCCTCAGCAAAGAGGCTGCGGATTTTATCTCCATTGCCCTGGGTAATCTGCTCCTGAAACTGGTCCAATTGCCTGCGGTAAGCATCCAGAAGGGCAAGAATCTGTTCTCGATTGGTCAGGCAGATATGTTCCCACATGAGCGGAGAGGAGGAGGAGATACGGGTGATGTCCCGAAAACCGCCGGAGGCAATAGCCTTTAGTGTATTGCTGTCATCGTCGGCTGCCTGGACAAAGTTGACAAGAGAGGCGGAGATGATGTGAGGCAGGTGGGAAATAGCCGCAGTCGCATAATCGTGCTCTCTCGGATTCATGAGCATGATTTTGGCGCCAAGGGATTTGATGAAGGAGGAGAAGACTCTGACGCGGTCGGGCAGGATATCATTTGTGTGTGTAATCAGATAGTAGGCATTCTCAAGCAGATGGTCTTTGGCGTTCTCATAGCCGATTGACTCCGCGCCCGCCATGGGATGTCCGCCGATAAAGTTGGCGCTTAATCCCTGTTCTGTGACCGCCTTTCGGATATCCCCCTTGACAGAGGAAACATCTGTGATCACGGTTTCAGGGCCGATCAGACATTTGAGCTCTCCCAGATAGGAGATATTAATGCCAACCGGAGCGCAGAGGAAGATCAGGTCGCATTGGCCAAAAACAGAGAGGGAAAGGGGGCTTCTATTGCGGATGACACCTTCTTCGCAGGCCATGACAAGAGACGCGGTGTTCGGGTCGTTGGCAATCATCTCGATGGCAGGGTGTCTTTTGCGAATGGCTTTGGCAATGGATCCTCCGATCAGACCCAGCCCCAGAAAACCGATCTTCCTGTAACTCATAGCTTTCTCCTTAACTGCACTTATCCTAGCAGAAAATGTCTTCCGCTTCTATACAAGAGTTGCCATTGCCTTCAGAACTTCGAAAAATTGGTGCAAAACGGTTTTGGGTATTCACTTTATCAAACTTCTGTGAAATAGCAGATTATATTCTGCTGATTTGTTTGCCTGTCCATTGTTCATTCAATATAGACAAAATCCATTGCACATAAAATGAAAAATGAGTAATATTTAACTATAAAAATCAAGCAAGGAGGGTTCTGTATGAGGGTTTTTACCAGTGATAAAATTCGCAACGTTGTTCTGCTGGGACACGGGGGAAGCGGCAAAACTTCTCTGGCGGAGTCGATGGCTTACCTATCCGGCTTAAAGGAAAAGGCGGGTAGCGTCGAGACGGGAAACACCATCAGTGACTATGATGATGTCGAAAAGAGGCACAAGTTCTCTGTACACTTGTCTCTTTTGCCCCTGATCTGGGAGGAGACCAAGATCAATCTTTTAGATACCCCCGGCTATCCTGATTTCGTGGGAGAGGTGGAAGAGGCGGTCTCTGTCGCTGACGCTGCGGTAATTGTTGTCTCCGGGAAGAATGGGATTGAGGTTGGGACCAAAAAGGCCTGGAAACTCTGCGAAAAATATCACCTTCCCAGGATCATTTTCGTGACGGATATGGATATCGACGAAGCCTCTTATCGACAGGTAATTGAAGATCTGCAGGCTCTCTATGGCAAAAAGATCGCCCCCTTCCATCTGCCGATCCGGGAGAATGGACAGTTTGTCGGCTATGTCAATATCATTCAGCAGAAGGCGAAAAGGTGGAATGCCGCCGGAAGCATCGACAAGATGAATGTGCCGGATTATTCCTATGAAAATCTGGATCAGTTCCGTGAAGTTCTTCTTGAAGCAGTTGCAGAAACTTCTGAGACTTATATGGATCGCTATTTCAACGGAGATACATTCTCGGAGGATGAAATCCGTCAGGCCATGCGAGTCAGCGTAATTGACGGTTCTGTTGTCCCGGTCATGATGGGATCGAACCTGAGCCATCGGGGAATGTACACGCTGATGGCCGATATCGTAAAGTACTTCCCATCGCCGGACCGCAGGTCCTGCGTGGGCATCTTGGCTAAGACCAATGAGGCTTTTGCGGCTGACTATGATTTTTCCAAGCCTAAGAGCGCCTATGTGTTCAAGACATTGGTAGATCCTTTCGTTGGAAAGTACTCCATGATCAAGGTGAACTCCGGCGTTCTCAAGACGGATGATCTGCTGTACAATGCGGGCAGGGACAGAGAGGACAAGATTGGCAAGATCTATCTGCTGACCGGGTCCAGGGCCCAGGAGATTCCGGAACTGCATGCTGGAGATATCGGCGCCTTAAGCAAGGTGGCGGATCTGTCTACAGGGGACAGCCTTTCGACAAGGGCAAATCCAATCACTTATCTGCGGCCGGTGATCAGTCAGCCATACTGCTATCTGGCTTACCGGGCCGAAAAATCAGGAGATGACGATAAGCTGCAGCAGGCTCTGCAGAAGATTGGCAGAGAAGACTTAACCCTGCGCACCCAGGGAGATCCGGCCAATCATCAATCTCTGATCTACGGCATTTCCAAGACGCATCTGGAGCTGGTTGCAGAGATTCTGGCAGATAAGTACAAGGTGACCATGATTCTGGACAAGCCTCTGGTTGCCTATCGCGAGACCATCCTCGGTAAATCTGATGTGGAGTATAAGCATAAGAAGCAGACGGGAGGACACGGCCAGTATGGGCATGTCAAGATGACTTTCGAGCCCTCCAATGATCTGTCCGTTCCCTTTGTCTTTGAGGAGAAGGTTGTGGGAGGATCTGTTCCGAAGAACTACTTCCCGGCTGTAGAGAAAGGGCTGGCGGAACGGGTTTTGGAGGGACCGCTTGCCGGTTATCCGGTCTATGGAGTCAAGGCGACACTTTATGACGGCTCCTATCACCCGGTTGATTCCTCCGAGGCGGCCTTTAAGACAGCGGCATCCATGGCGATGAAAGAGGGAATACTGCAGGCTAAACCCATCCTTCTGGAGCCGATAGCCTCTCTTGAGGTCACTGTGACTGACGAGCGCATCGGGGACGTGATGGGAGATCTGAATAAGAGGAGAGGAAGAGTTATGTCTCTTGATCCTGTTGAGGGCGGCTATCAGATTGTCCATGCGGAGGTACCCTATTCCGCGCTCTATGAGTACGGAACCAACCTGCGCTCTCTGACTTCCGGAGACGCAAGCTATTCCTATGAATTCCTGCGCTACGATCCCTGCCCGGCTGACATACAGGAGGCGCAGATCTCTTCCAGGGCAAAAAGTCGGGAGTAGGTGTCTCTGCAGATACAGATGAACAGATGTCATGAGCTTGCTGGACAGGTTCGCTCTTCTAATGAAGCGAATCTGAATATTTCGCCTGGACTTCGGTTGAAAAAAGACATTCCTGTGTTAAAATTTCTACTAGCGTTTGATTATCAGGCAGCCATTCGCTGCCTGATTTTTTTGAAGGAGATGGCTATGGCAAAAATTCAGATGATGACGCCTCTGGTAGAGATGGACGGCGATGAGATGACCAGAGTCCTCTGGAAGATGATTAAGGAGGAACTGATTCTTCCCTTTATTGATCTTAAGTCGGACTACTATGACCTTGGACTTGCCTACCGGGACCAGACCGACGATCAGGTGACTGTGGATTCTGCGAAAGCAACCTTAAAATATGGAGTCGCGGTCAAGTGCGCAACCATTACCCCGAATGCTGCCCGAATGAAAGAATATAAGCTAAAGCAGATGTATAAGAGCCCCAATGGAACGATTCGGGCTATTTTAGACGGCACGGTCTTTCGCGCCCCCATCTTAGTCAGGGGAATCACCCCCAATGTCAAGAGCTGGATTAAGCCCATTACCATTGCCCGCCATGCTTATGGTGATGTTTACAAGGCCTCCGAAATGAAGATTCCTGGTCCCGGCAAGGTGGAACTGGTCTATACGGCGGAAGATGGTCATGAGGAGCGAACCCTGGTGCACACGTTTGACGGACCCGGTCTTGTGCAGGGGCAGCACAACATTCTCGCCTCCATTGAATCCTTTGCCAGATCCTGCTTTGCCTTTGCGCTTGACAGCAGACAGGATCTCTGGTTTGCGACCAAGGATACCATCTCCAAGCAGTATGATCACAGCTTTAAGGACATCTTTCAGGAGATTTATGACCGAGACTACCGAAAAGCCTTTGAACAGGCAGGAATAGCGTATTTCTATACCCTGATTGACGATGCGGTTGCCCGTGTCATGAAGTCGGAAGGAGGATTTATCTGGGCCTGCAAAAACTATGACGGCGACGTCATGAGCGATATGATCTCCTCTGCCTTCGGTTCTCTTGCCATGATGACTTCCGTTCTTGTATCGCCCGGCGGAGTTTATGAGTATGAGGCCGCCCACGGGACAGTGCAGCGCCATTATTACAGATACTTAAAAGGGGAGACCACTTCCACCAACCCCATTGCAACTGTTTTTGCCTGGACCGGAGCCCTGAGAAAGCGAGGAGAGCTGGATCATATCCCGGATCTGGTCGCTTATGCCGATCAGATGGAGAAGGCCTCTTTAGCTACCATTGCATCCGGGAAGATGACCGGAGATCTGGCGCGAATTACGGATTTGAGAGATCCTCAGGTACTTGATTCCATCTCCTTTATCCGGGCAATTCGAGCAAATTACGAAAAACAGAACTGAAAACGAGGGAGTGCTCCATGATTCTTTCCTGCCAAAATCTTTCCAAATCCTTCGGTGAAGAGGTCATCCTGGATGGAGTGTCCTTTCAGATGGAGGCCGGGGAGAAATATGCCGTTGTGGGACCAAATGGCTGCGGCAAATCAACCCTGCTCAAACTGATTGCGGGGCAGATGTCTGCAGATGCGGGGGACATCACATTTGCCAGAGACGTGAACCTTGGTTATCTGGCCCAGTATCAGGATGACTCTTTGGAGGGGAACATACTGGATATTGTTCTGGATTCCTGCCGGGAGCTGATTGCGGCGGAAGCTAAGCTAAGAGCCATGGAAACCAGAATGTCTCAGCTGATGGGAGAGGAGCTAAATCAGCTCTTAGAGGACTATCAGATGGCTTCAGAATCCTTTGAGCGCATGGGAGGGCTGACCTTTCGCTCTGAGGCAACTGGTATCTTAAAGGGACTTGGATTTGCCGAGGAAGATTTTGGAAAGACCCCGGATCAACTGTCCGGAGGGCAATTGACCAGGGTCTTTTTGGCCAAACTCCTCCTCTTAAAACCGGATCTTCTGATCCTCGACGAGCCAATCAATCATCTGGATTTGGCTTCCATTCAATGGCTGGAGACCTTTTTGGGCAATTATCGGGGCGGACTTGTGATTGTGGCGCATGACCGTTACTTTCTGGATCGCATTGTCGATCATGTTCTTGATCTGTCGAACCACACCAGTCATAGTTACAAAGGGAATTACTCCGCTTTTTCCGCTCAGCGGGAACGGATGATGGAGACTTTGCGGCGGGAGTATGCCAAACAGCAGAAGGCAATTGAGCATCAGGAGGCTGTGATTGACAGACTGCGCCAATTCAACCGGGAGAAGTCAATCAAGCGGGCGGACAGCCGACAGAAGATTCTGAACAAGATGGAGATCATGCAGGAGCCAATAGAGGAAGAACATGCTATGCGCCTGGAGCTTACGCCGGAGAAAGAGTCCGGCAAAGACGTTCTTACCGTTGAGAACCTGTCTATGGGCTTTGGAGAGCAGGAACTCTTTCGCGGGCTAAATCTTCTGATTCGAAGAGGGGAACGGCTGGCGGTTCTGGGAGAAAACGGCACCGGCAAGACGACCCTGCTTAAGATCATCAACCAAAAACTCACGGCCAGATCCGGTCAGATCAGGCTTGGAGCCAACGTCACAGTCGGATATTACGATCAGGCGCAGCAGGAACTGGATGATTCCAAGAGTCTCTTCGAGGAGATGGCAGATACCTATCCCTCTCTGACCAACACAAAAATCCGCAATGTTCTCGCCGCCTTTCTCTTTACAGGGGAGGATGTCTATAAGAAGATTTCCTCTCTCTCCGGAGGAGAGCGGGGCCGTCTGTCTCTGGCCAAGCTGATGCTCTCAGGAGCTAATTTTCTAATTCTGGATGAGCCGACCAACCACCTGGACATGGAGTCAAAGGATATCCTGGAGCGGGCTCTGAACGGATATAGAGGCACCCTTCTCTATGTCTCTCATGACCGCTATTTCGTCAACAGAACGGCAACCCGAATCCTGGAGCTGAGGGACGGGCACTTCACAGAATATCTTGGCAATTATGATTACTTTCTGGCGAAGAAGCAGGAGGCCGAAGAGAGAAATCCTGGCGTTCAGGAACAGACGAACTCTCCCTGTGATGATTCTTTGGATCGTACTGCTGACGGAGGCAAAGCGAATTGGGCCGAGCAGAAGAGGATGGCAGCCGTACGGCGAAAGCTGGAGAATGCCAGGGAAAAATTGGAAGAGGAGATCGCAGGGAAAGAGAAGCGAATCCGGGAAATTTTACAGCTCTTTGAGGACCCGGCCATTGCGACCAACTCTGCCAAGCTCAATGATCTCTCTGCTGAGCAGGGAAGACTACAGGATCAGATAGACGGTCTCTACGAGGCCTGGGCTTCACTGGATGAGAATTGAGAGGAAGAAGGATGGAGAAGAAGACGATTTCACCGGCGGTGATCCGCCGACTTCCAAGGTATTATCGCTATCTTGGAGAGTTATTGGATCTGGGAGTGGAAGGCATATCCTCCTGCGAACTCTCTAAGCGCATGCATTCAACTGCGTCGCAGATCCGTCAGGATCTCAATAATTTTGACAGCTTTGGTCACCTGGGTTACGGATATGACGTCAAGAATCTGCATGATAAAATTGGAGAGATTTTGGGATTGGATCAGTCCCGCAATCTGATTGTGATCGGGGCAGGCCACCTGGGACAGGCCATTGCCAATTACGCCCAGTTTGAGCGCATGGGCTTTGCTCTGACTGGACTTTTTGACGTCAATCCTGACCTGGCCGGGAAGAAAGTGCGCGGCATTTCGATTCTGATGCTGGATGATCTGGAGAGGTTTGTTCAGGAACACGGAGCGGATATTGCGGCTCTGACCATTCCAAAAGATGCCGCCCAATCTGTCGCCAGGCGCCTGATGAGACTCGGCGTTCCCGCCATCTGGAATTTCGCCCATGTGGATCTGGAAGTGGGAGAGAAAACCGTTGTAGAAAATGTCCACCTGTCAGATTCGCTCATGGAACTCTCCTATAATCTGACCAGCCGCAGATGTGATCAGAAATGAGAATCCTGTCAGTCCGAAAGTAAGGGGTCAAATGACCGGTAGATGACGCAGAAATCATTGCCTGAGAGAGGCGCTGACCGGGAGGATGAGGAGTGAAAGCAGGCAGACTATGAAGAAGATCTATACGCGCAGCCAGGCGAAAGAGGCTGATGCAAAAACCAGCCAACTTCATAAAATCCCAAGCCTGGTTCTTATGGAACGCGCCGCCCTGTCGGTGGCAGACTTCATTGAGGATAACTACACGAAGGCAACCCGTATTTTATGTCTGGCCGGGACGGGAAACAATGGAGGAGATGCCATGGCCCTCTGCCGCATTCTTTTTGCCCGGGGGTTTCAGGTCAGTTATCGCCTTCTGGGGACGGAATCCAGCCTGACCGAATCGGCAGGGCTTCAGTACCAGTCTCTGCTCAGCTATGGGCTGACTTCCATAGAAGCTGATGTTAAAGCTTTTGATCTGATCGTTGACGGGATTTTCGGGATTGGTCTTGCCAGGGAGATCCAGGGTTCTCTTGCCCGACTGATCGGGGAAATCAATGCGTCCGGCAAACCGGTGATTGCCATGGATATTCCGTCCGGTCTGGACGCGGACACGGGGGCTATTAGGGGGAGCTGTGTCCGAGCCATTGAGACCTTCAGCTTTCAGTTTCTGAAACCGGGACTTCTGCTGGGCCAGGGAAGAAATGTCTGCGGAAGGGTGCATTTACCGGAGATTGGTATCGTTGAGCCAGAGACGGATCCTGCTCTTTTTACCCGCCTGGCTTTAGAACGGGAAGATCTGGCCGGATTTCTCACTGTCAGAGATGCAGCCGGGAACAAGGGAACCTTCGGCAAGGTCCTTGTCATTGCCGGTTCAGAGCAGATCAGCGGTGCCGCTGTCTTATCTGCTAAAGCAGCCCTGATCTCGGGAGCGGGTATGGTCCGGGTATACACACATGAGAAGAACCGCGTGGTTATTGGATCCGCTTTTCCCGAGGCTTTGATCACAAGCTATGAGGACTCCTGGGACAGCGACGATATGAAAGAGATGATGGACTGGGCTGACAGCGTTCTCATTGGGCCCGGCATGGGACGGTCCGAACGCGCGATGCAAATGCTCACCTTTGTTCTGTCTGACGCAACGCTTCCGATCGTTATCGATGCCGATGCCCTGAATCTGCTCTCTGAGGAACCGGCCCTTCTCTTGAAGCCGCATGAAGAATGGATTCTAACCCCGCATATGGGAGAAATGGCCCGTCTGACAGGGAAAACACTTGCCTTCCTCAAAGAACACACGCTCGAGCAGGCAGAGGCATTCGCCAGAGAATACCGGGTTGCTCTGGTGTTAAAGGATGCGACGACGGTCACCGCCCTCCCCTGCGCCAAAACTTATCTCAATACCAGCGGGAACAGCGGCATGGCGACAGCGGGCAGCGGTGACGTACTGGCCGGTTTATGCGCCGGCTTCCTGGCGCAGAGGGAAGAGGTGAAAGAGACTGCCGCCTACGCTGTTTTTATCCATGGTCTGGCCGGAGATCTGGCCGCAGCCAAAAAGGGAAAGCGGGCCATGATTGCCGGCGACTTACTGGAAACTTTGCCGCAGATTCTGGATTCCGGTCATTCGTGACAATCGGATGACGATTATCCTCAGAGGATATTCAGAGATCACATAGACAGAAGGGGAAATGACCCCGGTTTTGAAAAGAAGGTTTCTATGAATCACAACCGTGTTTGGATGGATATTGATTTGGATGCTGTAAGGGCCAACGTGGACGCCATGTTTGACCATATGCGGCCGGACTGCAGGATGATGGCAGTGATCAAGGCGGATGCTTATGGACATGGAGCCAGAGAGATCGCGGCATTCTTAGAATCCGACGAGCGCATTTTCGGTTATGCTGTCGCTACTGCAGACGAGGCTTATGAACTGCGCCGCAGACAGGTCGTCAAGCCGATTTTGATTCTCGGTTATACATTTCCAGAGGAATATCCTGCCATGGTCCGACTGGGAATCCGCCCTTCCATTTTCTCCTACGAAGCAGCTTTTGCCTTTGACCGGGCAGCTTCTCAGGCGGGACGAATCGCTCCCGTTCACATCAAGATCGACACGGGAATGAGCCGAATCGGATTTCAGGTTGATGAGGAGGATCTGGCACAGGCTGCCAGGATTGCTCAATTAAGTCATCTGAAGATGGAGGGGATTTTCACCCACTTCGCGCGGGCGGACGAGAGAGACAAGAGTCATGCATACGCCCAGGCAGAACTCTTTCAAGAGGCGATTTCCCGTCTGGAAAAAGCCGGCGTGCATTTTGAGATACGTCACTGCTCCAATTCTGCTTCCATCATGGAGCTTCCCGATTTGAACATGGATATGGTTCGAGCAGGCATCACCCTGTATGGACTCTGGCCCTCGGAGGAGATGGATCCGAGTTTTCCTCTGTCTCCGGTCATGTCTCTTGGATCCCATATCTCACATATTAAGACGCTCACAGATGGCAGATGCATTTCCTATGGAGGGACCTATCAGGTCAAAGGAAGGGCAAAAATCGCAACCATTCCTGTCGGTTATGCGGATGGATATGCCCGCAGTCTGTCAAATAAGGGCTATGTTCTGATTCAGGGAAGAAGAGCTCCGATTGTCGGCCGCATCTGCATGGATCAGTTTATGGTGGATATCAGCGCCTTTGACCATATCGCTGTGGGAGAGAAGGTGACCCTTCTTGGGACGGATCAAACGGAGAAGATTTGTCTGGAAGAACTTGGCCGGCTGTCCGGCCGATTTAACTATGAGTTCGCCTGTCTCCTCGGAAATCGAAGAATTCCAAAAGTCTTTCATCAGGGAGGCCAGGTGGTCTCTGTCAGAGAGGACTTAAGGTAAGATGGGGCTCGGCGTCATACCCAAAAGGCGTGTGAAGACTTCTGCGGGGAGCTCATCTGCCCAATGGAGACAGGACAAAAGGACCGGTCAGTCCAATAGGGCTATTGGGAGAGGGATAAAGACAGGCAGGGTCCCAAGCAAGAGGAGACAACATGGATCTGGAAGAGGACAATAAGAACAATTTTTTCTCCCGTCTCTTTCACAGAGATGAAACACTGAACGAAGAGGCATTCGAGGAGGATCTGATCTCAAAGATCAGGGAAGGACATGCGCAGGGAGTCCTGTCCGCCCGGGAAGTAACGATGATCCGCAATATCTTTGCCTTTGCGGATAAGGACGTCAAGGATATCATGCAGCACCGGTCTAATATTGTTGCGATTGATGGAGAGAGCACGATGCGGGATACAATGGAGCAGATGGTTGACAATCATTACTCCCGCTACCCGGTCTACATCAAAAATCTGGACAATATTATAGGCATTGTCCATATCAAGGATGTTCTTCGCTACGTCGTTGAAGAACATGACATGGATATCAAACTTCGGGACCTGGAATATATGGTCCGCCGGGTGATCTTCGTTCCGCAGACCCACTCCATTGATACTTTGCTGGCACAGATGCAGCACAGGAAAAATCACATGATTCTGGTGCAGGATGAATATGGACAGACCTGCGGCCTGCTTTCCATGGAGGATGTCATCGAGGAAATCGTCGGGAATATTCAGGATGAATACGATGATGAAGATGAACCAGTCGCCAGGCTGGGGGATGGAGTCTATATGATGCAGGGGGCCACACCTCTGGATACTGTGGCGGATACCCTCGGTATTGATCTGGCAAATGAGGAGTCCGAGACCTTAAATGGTTTCCTCCTGGAAAAACTGGGTCGAATTCCACAGGATCATGAATCCTTTGATGTCAGCGCAGAGGGATATCACTTTCATGTGATTGATGTAGAGCACATGGTCGCGCTGGGGGTCAGGATCACGAGAGAGGCCTCCCTTGAAGCCGAGGGATCGGCGTGATAAAATAGAGTGAAAATTTTATCTAGAAAGGGACATTTCCAAGCATGTCAGGACATTCAAAATTCGCCAATATTAAGCATAAAAAAGAGAAGAACGATGCGGCAAAGGGAAAGATATTTACAGTGATCGGCCGCGAGATTGCAGTCGCTGTCAAAGAGGGCGGCCCTGATCCCAATAACAACAGTAAGCTGAGGGATGTTATTGCCAAGGCCAAGGCCAACAATGTTCCCAATGACACCATTGACCGGGGCATCAAGAAGGCGGCCGGAGATGCCAATTCCGTCAATTATATTCCGGCCACCTATGAGGGATATGGGCCAAGCGGCACAGCCATCATCGTGCAGTGTCTGACGGACAATAAGAATCGCACTGCGGCTGACGTCCGCAATGCCTTCAGCAAGGGGCAGGGATCTGTCGGGACGCAGGGATGCGTGTCCTATATGTTTGATGAGAGGGGACAGATCATTGTCGACAAGGAAGCGACGGATATGAGCGCTGATGACATCATGATGATGGCTCTTGATGCCGGTGCCGATGACATGGAGGAAGAAGAGGATTCCTTCGTGATCACGACGACGCCCGCGGACTTTTCGGCGGTCAGAGAGGCATTGGAAAAGATGGGACTTCCCATGGCAGATGCTTCTGTCACAATGATTCCGCAGACATATGTACAGCTTACTTCCGAGGAGGATATCAGAAATATCAGCCGAATCCTGGACCTGCTTGACGAGAGCGATGATGTGCAGGAGGTCTATCACAACTGGGAGGAGTGATCTCCAGCCATCGGAAACGGTCGGATATCCGCGCAGAAATGATAGAATGCGAGTTTTGTGAACATTTCATGTTCATGAATCAGGAATGAATGGTATAACCAGGAGGTCGGTGAGGTCTCCTGGTTTATTCGTGACAATGGAATATTAATGGCAAATCAGAAAAAAAAGCGAAAAACTACATCGGCAAAGTCATCCTCCGGCAGGAAGAGAACAAATAAGAGAATTTCCTCCAGAAGCGGGAAGTCTTCTTCTCTTATTCAGAAGAATCATATGCCTGAGATGATCCTCTGGGTTATGATTGCTCTGTCTGCCCTTATGTTTATCTCCTGTATTGGATTCGGGGGCATCTTCGGATCTTACCTGTCGTCTTTTCTCTTTGGGATTTTCGGGCTCATGGCATATGTCTTCCCCCTTTTTCTCCTTTATCTGACATTTTTTCTTCTGGCCAATCCGGAGAATTCCTTTGCCGCGAAACGTGGGCTTGGGCTGGGACTGATTCTTCTGGATCTGGATATTTTCCTTGAGCTGTTGCGGGAGGGCTCTTTTCCGTCCGGTGCGCTGGCGGCTATGCAGTACGCCAGATCCTGCCATACCGGAGGAGGCCTGATCGGAGGCTTCTTCACGGCTTACTCTGTCCGCTTTTTCGGACTGGCAGGAGCTTATATTTTCATCCTGCTTCTGCTGGTGATTTCCCTGATTCTTGTCACAGAGAAGTCTCTTCTGGAAAAACTGCGCGAGGGGCAGTCTCGACTGTCAGTAAGGGCTGAAGATACCGGTAAAGAATATCGAATCCGCCGACAGATCCGTCTGGAAGAGAAGAAGGCTAAAAGAGAGGAGCACCTGGCAGAACTGGAGGCCCGTCAGGCCCAGGCAATGGAAGAGGCCAAGGCGGCCAGAGAGACCCGGCGGCAGACTTCCCGGAACGCTATGCTCCACGATATGACGGTGACAGAGAAAGGAAGAGGAGGGGGACGGTTTCGCCACAAGGCGGAAGGCGTTGATTTCAAGAATGCCAGATTGGACGCCGGGCAGGCAAATCCGTCAGCGAAGACTGATGAGGTCAGAGAACTGCACATCAATATCTTTGATGAGAATGACAGGGCGCAGGTGGATCGGCTGTCGCTCACCGCGGACTCGTCTTCTCCCAGTCAGCCTCTGACCATACACGCACAGGGAGAGACTGTCTCAAATGAAGAGTCGGGCTCTGTCCATGCATCAGCAATAGAGACGGCTGCTGCCGGCGGAGACGAAGATCTCCTGAAGCCAAATCCAAATGAACTGCATGCAGGAAGTCAGGGAGATCATGAGGACAGTTTCGGAGACGATTATGCGGATGCAGAGGCCGTCAGTATAGAGCGAGTTATGGCTCAGACCAATTTGTCTCCTTCAGAAAAGAACAGGAAAACCATTCCCGGATCGGATCTGCCCAATGCTCTTGCTTCCGGAGCCGCAGGTTCTCTGGCCGCCATTCACCATGAGGATACGGTTTTGGAACCGGCCAAATCGAAATTGCCACGGGAGGCCTACCGCTTTCCTCCGGTCAGTCTTCTGTCTAAGGATAAATCTGGCCCCTCTGCTCATCGAAGGACCGGATTGGAGGAGACCGCTCATAAACTTGAAACAGTCCTGCATAACTTCGGAGTAAATGCGCATGTAACAGACGTTTCCGTGGGTCCTGCCGTCACCCGCTATGAAATTCAGCCGGAAATTGGAGTTAAAGTCTCGAAAATTGTCAATCTCTCCGATGATATCAAGCTGAACCTGGCGGCTTCCGATATTCGTATTGAGGCGCCCATTCCCGGGAAGGCCGCGGTCGGTATCGAGGTTCCGAACAAGGAGACACAATTGGTTCCCTTCCGTGATCTTATGGAATCACAGGAGTTTCGCAGAGAAAAATCCAATATTGCTTTCGCTCTTGGGAGAGACATCGGCGGCAAGGTGATGATTTCCAATATCGCCAAGATGCCCCATCTTCTGATTGCCGGGGCTACCGGTTCCGGTAAATCTGTCTGTATCAACACCATTATCATGAGTATCCTCTATAAGGCACATCCGGATGATGTCAAGTTTATCATGATCGATCCAAAAGTCGTGGAACTGTCCGTCTATAACGGGATCCCCCATCTTCTGATTCCCGTTGTGACAGATCCTAAAAAAGCCGCTGGCGCCCTCAACTGGGCGGTCAGAGAAATGACAGATCGATACCAGAAGTTCGCGGAAGCCGGTGTTCGTGATATCAAGGGATACAATTCTCATATTAAATCCGGCAAGATCACCTATACAATCAACGGGCAGGAAACTCAGGTCGTCACAGAGAAAATGCCTCAGATTGTGGTTATCGTCGACGAGCTGGCAGATCTGATGATGGTTGCTTCCTCTGAGGTCGAGGAGGCGATCTGCCGTCTGGCCCAGCTGGCACGTGCTGCCGGAATCCATCTGATCATTGCCACACAGAGACCCTCAGTCAACGTCATTACCGGACTGATCAAGGCCAATATGCCCTCCCGTGTTGCGTTTGCTGTAACCAGCGGAGTCGACTCCAGAACCATTTTGGATATGGTGGGGGCGGAGAAACTTCTTGGCAAGGGAGATATGCTTTATTTCCCGCAGGGGATTCCCAAGCCGCTGCGTGTCCAGGGGGCTTTTGTTCCTGACGACGATGTAGCTAAGGTTGTAGATTATATTACCAGTCACAACGAGAGGGCTCAGGGGATGGAAGAGGAAATCCAAAGGCAAATCGATGAGAATCCGGGGATGACAGCAATTGACGGCAACGGTTCTGCTGAAGATGATCGTGACCCTCTGTTGGAGGAGGCGGGCCGTATCATCATCCAATCCGGCCGCGCCACAGCGGGTGGACTGCAGCGCCAGTTAAAGATCGGCTTCAACCGTGCAGTCCGTATTATGGATCAGCTGGCTGAGGAGGGAGTGATCGGAGAGTCTGAGGGAACCAAGGCCCGTAAAGTTTTGATGTCAATGGATGAATTTAATCAGCTCTTTCATCTATAATAGAACTTGTCGAATCTCTGGGAACTAAGTTGTGTGAGGTGAAAGGAGGCTCCCATGAAGACAGATATCCAGATTGCCCAGGAAGCCAGTATGCTTCCCATTCGCGATATCGCCGCCGGACTCGGCATCGCGGAAGATGACCTGGAGCTCTATGGCAGGTATAAGGCCAAACTCTCCGACCACTATATGAAGAGCCTTGAAAAAGAAAAAGACGGCAAATTGATTCTTGTGACTGCCATCAACCCGACTCCGGCAGGGGAGGGAAAGACCACGGTTTCCGTTGGCCTGGGACAAGCTTTCGGCCGTCTCGGCAAGAAAGCCATTCTGGCTCTTCGCGAACCTTCTTTGGGCCCTTGCTTTGGAATAAAGGGAGGCGCCGCAGGAGGCGGATATTCTCAAGTTGTTCCCATGGAAGATCTGAATCTTCATTTTACCGGAGACTTTCATGCCATCACCTCTGCCAATAACCTTCTGGCAGCTCTTCTGGACAATCATATTCAGCAGGGAAACACTCTTCAGATCGATCCCAGACAGGTGGTCTGGAAGCGCTGCCTGGATATGAATGACCGGGTTCTTCGCAATGTTGTTGTCGGACTGGGAGCCAAGGCCGACGGTTTTGTCAGAGAGGATCATTTTGTCATCACGGTTGCCTCCGAGATCATGGCGATTCTATGTCTGGCAAAGGACATGACAGATCTCAAGGATCGCTTGGGCCGCATCATTGTTGCCTACAATCTGGCCGGAGAGCCTGTGACGGCCGGTGATCTTCAGGCCGTCGGAGCCATGGCGGCTCTCCTTAAGGATGCCATGAAGCCCAATCTTGTGCAGACCTTAGAGCATACGCCTGCCCTGGTTCATGGTGGTCCTTTTGCGAATATCGCTCATGGCTGCAATTCTGTCCGCGCTACGGCGATGGGACTTAAGATGGCTGACTACGTCATCACAGAGGCCGGATTCGGCGCTGATCTGGGTGCTGAGAAATTCCTGGATATCAAGGCTCCTATGGCCGGTTTGCATCCAGACTGCCTTGTCCTGGTGGCAACGGTGCGGGCGCTGAAGTATAATGGTGGTCTTCCAAGGGAGCAGCTAACCGAGGAGAATCTGGAAGCCCTTGCGAGGGGAATTGTCAATCTGGAAAAGCACATTGAGAACCTGCACAGATTTGGCCTGCCCATCGTGGTAACCCTCAACTCCTTTGTGACAGATACACCCGCGGAAACGGAGCTGATTCATAATTTCTGTCAGAAGATGGGCTGTGATTTTGCTCTGTCCGAAGTATGGGCCAGGGGTGGAGAGGGAGGAATCCCGCTGGCAAGGAAGATTCTTGAAATTCTCGAGAACAAAAAGAGCAGTTATCAGCCTCTCTATGAGCCCTCTCTTCCCATTTCAGAGAAGATCAGGACCATCGCCGAAAAGATTTATGGAGCTGACGGAGTGGACTACAGTCCGGCTGCCCGCCGTCAGCTGCAGAAGATTGTTGATATGGGCATGGACCATTTTGCCGTCTGCATGGCGAAGACCCAGTATTCCCTGTCCGATGATGCCAAAAAACTGGGCCGACCGAAACATTTCAGGATCAATGTCAGAGAGATCTATCCTTCTGCAGGCGCCGGATTTGTCGTCGTCGTTCTCGGCAATATTATGACGATGCCTGGTCTTCCCCGGATTCCCGCGGCCAATCATATTGATGTGACTGAGGATGGCGTGATTACAGGTCTCTTCTAAGTGAGGTTTTTATGGCAAAGATCATCGACGGGAAAGTGATTTCCGCGCAGATCAGAAAAGAAGTAAAACACGAGGCAGAGACGCTGGCCGCCAGAGGGATCAGGGCTTGTCTGGCAGTTGTTCAGGTGGGAGATGATCCCGCCTCCTCTGTCTATGTCAGAAACAAGCACAGGGCCTGTGCGGCCTGTGGGATCAAATCTCTGGAATTCCATCTGTCGGGAAACAGCAGTCAGGAAGAACTTCTGTCCAAAATCCGTGCTTTGAATGCCCAGGAGGATGTGGATGGAATCCTGGTCCAACTGCCCCTGCCAAAACAGATTGACACGGACCGGATTATGAGCGCCATTGATCCCGCCAAGGATGTAGATGGCTTCCTTCCTGAGAATCTGGGCAGGCTGGTGATCGGCCAGGAGGGGTTTTTGCCCTGTACCCCGGCCGGCATCCTTGAACTGCTCAAAAGAAGCAGGATCTCTGTTGATGGGAAGGACTGTCTGGTTTTAGGAAGAAGCAATATTGTGGGCAAGCCGGTTGCTCTGCTCATGCTAAGAGAGCATGCAACCGTGACAATTGCTCATTCCCACACAGCAAACTTGTCAGAGCTTATGCGCCGGGCGGATATTATCATTGCTGCTGTCGGCCGGGCTGATTTCGTCAAGAGCACTGATGTCAAAGAGGGGGCGGT
The DNA here is from genome assembly GCA_027682585.1 of Lachnospiraceae bacterium AF51-6-b8A. GTDB lineage: Bacteria > Bacillota > Clostridia > Lachnospirales > Lachnospiraceae > Shuttleworthia. Next base: position 706,688 of record JAQCZH010000001.1, read on the forward strand.
CGTCATCGATGTCGGGATCAACCGAATGGAGGACGGAAGCCTGCACGGAGATGTAGATTTTGCGGATGTCTTTGACAGGGTATCCGCTATCACGCCTGTTCCCGGCGGGGTCGGTCCCATGACCATCGCCATGCTGATGAAGAACTGTATTCGTGCCGCTTGTGCCAGGAGAAACTGATGGGGCCGAGAATCCGCCTGCTTTGCGTAGGCAAGATCAAGGAGAAGTTCTTTCGAGATGCCGTCGCGGAATACTGTAAGCGGTTGAGGCGTTACTGCAGCCTGCAGATTACAGAGGTGACGGATGAGAAGACACCGGAGGGTGCTTCTCCTGCGCAAAAAGACCAGGTTCTTCAAAGAGAGGGTGAGCGACTTCTTGCTGCAATCCGGGAGAAAGATTATGTCGTCGCTCTGGCGATTGATGGGCAGATGAGAAATTCGGTCGAGCTGGCCGGACATTTGCAGATCTTGAATCTGCGGGGACTGTCATCCATAACACTGGTCATCGGAGGTTCTTTTGGGCTGTCGGCTCAGGTTCTTGCCAGGGCGGATGAGAAGCTGTCTTTTTCTTTGATGACCTTTCCCCATCAGCTCATGCGGGTGATTCTGCTGGAGCAGATCTACCGGGCATTTCGCATCAGCAGAGGAGAACCCTATCACAAATAGAAAGGATCAGCATTGAGTCTTATCGAAGGATCCATCGAAATTCCGGCGGACCATCTTAAGAATATCTTCGGCCAGTTTGACCGAAACATTAAGCTCATCGAGCAGGCCTTCTCGGTCAGTCTGATTGCCCGCGGCGATTCCATCAAGATCATCGGGGAGAGAAATGGCGTCGAGCGCGCCAGAGATGTCCTGGACTCCCTGTTGGCGCTCTCGAAAAAAGGGGAGAGTATCCAGGAGCAGAATGTCCGTTATGCCATGACCCTGCATGAGGACGGCATGAATCCCGTGCAGACCATCCTGAAGGTCGATGGAGATGTAATAGCCCATACGGTCACAGGGAAGCCGATTAAGCCAAAGACTTTGGGCCAGAAGGCTTATGTCGACGCCATCAGGCAGAAGATGATTGTTTTTGGTCTGGGGCCGGCAGGCACCGGAAAGACCTATCTGGCTATGGCCATGGCCATTATGGCTTTTCAGAGAGACGAGGTTTCACGCATCATCCTGACCAGACCCGCCATTGAGGCCGGCGAGAAGCTGGGGTTCCTGCCGGGTGACCTGCAGAGCAAGATTGATCCCTACCTGCGTCCTCTTTACGATGCTCTCTATGAGATTATGGGGGCTGAAAACTATCAGCGTAACATGGAAAAGGGATTAATCGAGGTAGCTCCCCTAGCTTATATGCGTGGGCGAACGCTGGACAATGCCTTTATCATCCTGGATGAGGCGCAGAACACAACGCCGGCGCAGATGAAGATGTTTCTGACCAGGATCGGCTTCGGCTCCAAGGCGGTGATCACTGGTGATGCCAGCCAGAAGGATCTGGCGTCCGATCAGAAGTCGGGTCTGGATACTGCAACCAGAGTTCTTAGGAACATTGAGGATATCGCTGTCTGTCAACTGACCGGCAGGGATGTTGTGCGACATCCTCTGGTTCAGAAAATTGTCACTGCCTATGAGGAATATGAGAAGAAAGAGACGAAGATCCGTCAGGATGCCATGAAGGCCGGCAGCAGGGCGGATCCGAGAAGACGAGGACACAGAGCATGACCATTCAGTTAGAAGAAGAGTGCAGGGTCGATCTGCCATTTGACTATGCGGATCTGACAGACGCGGTTGTCAGAAAGGCTCTGGATTATGAACATTTCCCCTTTGAAGCAGAGGTCTCTGTAACTTTGGTTGATCTGGACCGCATCCGTCAGATCAACCGGGAATATCGGCAGATTGACCAGCCGACGGATGTCCTGTCTTTCCCCTTGATTGATTATCCAGCTCCCGGAGATTTTTCAGAAATTGAGAGGGCGGATGATTATTGCTTTAATCCGGACAGCGGCGAGGCTGTGCTGGGTGATATCGTGCTCTGTATCCCAAAGGTTATCTCCCAGTCTCGGGATTATGGTCACTCCAGCAGGCGGGAATTTGCCTTCCTGATCGCTCACAGTATGCTACACTTAATGGGCTATGACCACATGACAGATTTGGAGCGGATTGATATGGAACGCCGCCAGTCTGAGATCCTGGATCAGCTGGGGATCCTGCGAGAGAAAGAACGCGTATGAGAGAAGAGCAGCAGAACAAAGTGAGAAGGAGCGACAGCTCCTTTTTGATGCAGGGATCCATTCTGGCGATTGCTTCCATTATCAGCAGAGTGATAGGACTCATCTATCGAATTCCCCTGACCAATATCATCGGGAAGATGGGCAACGATTACTATGGAACAGCCTATGAGATCTACAACCTGCTCTTGATCATCTCATCCTACAGCATTCCTCTCGCCGTATCCAAGGTCGTCGCGACCAAGATGGCGAACCAGGAGCACAGCAATGCCTTTCGGGTTCTCAAAGGAGCTCTGGCTTTTGCCGCCGTGTCGGGGGGACTGGCCGGTATAATCGTCTATTTCGGCGCTGATTTTCTGACAGGAGAGCTCTTAAAGACTCCCTATGCGGCGATTGCCTTGCGTGTGCTGGCTCCGACTCTCTTTATTGTTGCCATCGTCGGTGTTCTGCGGGGCTTTTTTCAGGGACTCGGTTCCATGATCCCCTCTGCGGTCTCCCAGATTATGGAGCAGATTGTCAATGCGCTTGTATCTGTCGCGGCTGCCTACACCCTCTTTTCCTTTGGGGGACGCATCGCGGCAGAGCGATCTGATACCGCCCAGGTGGCAGCTGCTTATGGAGCGGCGGGCGGGACCCTCGGGACGACATCGGGATCCGTCATGGCTCTGCTGGTTATGCTCTTTCTCTTTCTCGCATTTCTGCCTGGCTTTTGCCGCCGCATGGCAAGAGAGAAGACAGGGACGATCAGTTCTTACGGCAGTATCATGCGGACTTTGGTTCTGACCATTGTCCCGGTTCTTCTCTCTACAACCATCTACAATATCGTTTTGATTGTCGACCAGGGGATTTTCAAAAATCTGGCTGTCTTTCAGGGAATTCCACATGAGCAGATCTCCTCCTGGTGGGGAGTCTATACCGGAGAGTATCGGGTGATACAGAACGTACCCATCTCTATTGCCTCTGCCATTGGAGCTTCCGCAGTTCCAACCCTGACAATGGCCTTTCACGCCGGGAAGATGGATCTGGTCAAAAGACAGCTTGAAAATGCCACCCGTTTTGTTATGCTGGTGGCTATTCCCTCTGCCGTTGGTCTGGCTGTTCTTGCCAGGCCAATCATGCTTCTTCTCTTTCGGGATTCTGATCCGACTTCAGCTGCGATGATGGTTGTCGGAGGACTTACCATTGTTTTTGTCTGTCTCTCGACTCTCTCCAATAGCCTTTTGCAGGGGATTGACCACCTGAATCTGCCGATCATTCATTCTGTGATTGCAACGGTGGTACAGGCTCTCTTTTTGATCGTTTCCATGCTGGTCTTTCACATGGGAATCTACGGGCTGATCATGGCCTACACGGTTGACGCCCTTCTGATTTCCTGGCTCAATCACCGATCTATTATAAAGTACGCTGGTCCAAGACCTCTCTTTAAGGAGACTTACCTCTTACCGCTGGCGGCTTCTGTCATTATGGGGATCGCGGTTTTCCTGGCCTATCGGCTGGCTATGTTTTTCCGCAGCAATTTATTTGCAACTTTCTTTGCGGTGCTTATCGGGGCTTTTGTCTATTTTGTTGCCGTCATTCGGCTGGGAGCGGTGAATGAGGATACCCTGCTTCGTTTCCCGAGGGGAAGCTTTCTGGTTCGCCTTGCCAGAAAGATGCATCTGATGTAAGGAGCCTATCATGCAGGTCTATGATTTGATTGTGATCGGAGGCGGCGCTTCTGGTATGGTGGCCGGCATTGCAGCTGCATCTGCGGGCGCTTCCGTACTTATTATCGAGAAGAATGATCAGGTCGGCAGAAAGCTGAAAATGACCGGCAACGGAAAATGCAATTTCAGTAATTCCAGACAGGGCCGCTTCGCTTATTGCGGGGCAGACCCTGACTTTGCTGTCAGGGCACTGGAAAAATTTGGTCTGAAAGAGACGCTGAACTTCTTTTCGCGTCTTGGAATTTTCCCCTATGAGAAGGCAGGGTATCTCTATCCCGCTACCCAGGAAGCCGCATCGGTGCAGGGAGCTTTGCTCCATCGCCTCCTGGCTCTTGGGGTATCCATTCAGACCAGGACATCATGCCGGGGATTTATTTCTGTCTGCCGGGGAAGAGCCCGCTACAAAGTCATGGCGGTCGATTTGGACAGTCAGGTCAGGCAGGCGCATTTCTGCCACAGCCTGCTTCTGGCCAGCGGAGGAATGGCAGCTCCCGCCAGCGGGTCTACCGGCGACGGCTATTACTGGGCTAAGAAGCTTGGACACAGGGTGATTTCCCCGCTGCCGGCTCTGGTTCCTCTCAAGTCCGACTGGCCTCTCCTAAGGAAACTGGCCGGCCTTCGGATGCAGGCAGAAATTCACCTGTTGGCGAATGGACGTGAAATGGCTTGGGACCGGGGTGAAATTCAATTTAACCGGGATGGCATCTCCGGTATTCCGGTATTACAGGTCAGCCGCCACGCCGCCTGTGCGCTCAAAGAGGGAATATCAGTGGAGATTCGTCTTTCTCCTCTCTTCTGGCTTACAATGGAGCAAAGAAGGCAGAAACTGTCTGATCTTCTCCGGGAGATGTCAGAGGAAACACTGAAGGAATGCTTCCGTGGAATTCTGCCCGGCCCTCTGCCTGGTCTTTTGAAAGAATGGACCGGGTATTCTCCGGAGAAGAGGGCCAAAGAGTTTGACGTGAGCGCGAAGGAGGATCTGATCCATCGGGTCCTTTGCATGGTAATTCCAGTCAGCAGGACAGGAGACTACAAGCAGGCCCAGACCACGGCAGGCGGACTGGCGACAGAGCAATTCTCATCGGATACAATGGAGTCTCTGCTCTTTCCCGGCTTCTATGCCGCAGGGGAAGTTCTTGATATCGATGGGATCTGCGGCGGCTACAATCTTCAGTGGGCTTGGACTTCCGCCTGCCTGGCAGGAGCAAGCATTGCGGGAGAGAGGTGAATATGATTCGATTGACGCAATTGCATCTGTCAGTTTCTCAAAAACCTTCAGGGAGGAAAGAGGAGAGAAGGATCCTTCAGAAAAAAGCTGCCAGCCTGCTTGGGATTTCAGAAGACATGATCAGTCACCTGCAGATTCTGCGTCGTTCTGTCGATGCCAGAAAAAAGCCGCAGCTCTTTTACACCTACAGTCTCGCATTTTCCTGCAAGAGAGAGAAGGAACTTTTGAGACGGCATGCAAACGATAAGCGAATCACCGCGTATCTCCCCGAAATCTATGCCCTTCCTGAGCGGATCGACAGGCAGGGGAGGGGCGATTCCTTCAAGAATCGACCTGTGATTGTCGGAAGCGGTCCTGCGGGCATGTTTGCCGCTTACCTTCTGGCCATGTCCGGCCTTGATCCTCTGGTGATTGAGCGGGGCAAAACCGTGGACGAGAGGCTTTTGGATGTAGAGAACTTCTGGAAGACGGGCCGGCTGGATCCCTCTTCCAATGTACAGTTTGGCGAGGGCGGCGCAGGTACTTTCTCCGACGGAAAACTCAATACCCAGATCAGGGATCGCATGGGAAGAAATCGCTTTGTGCTTAAGACGCTGGTTGCCTGCGGGGCTCCGGAAGAAATTTTAATTGACGCAAGACCTCATATTGGTACAGATATTCTGGTTACTGTCATGCGAAATCTCAGGCAGAAGATCATTGTTCTCGGAGGCAGCTTTCTCTTCCAGACTCAGATGACGAGGCTTGCCATCCCGGAGGGAAAGGTAAAAGGACTTTATATTCGCCGGAAATCCTCAGGGAAGGAACAGGAAGAATTTCTCCCCTGCGATCGCCTTGTATTGGCGATTGGTCACTCCGCCAGGGATACCTTTGAATCCCTTTACAGTGAACAGGTTCCCATGGAGGCCAAGCCTTTTGCCCTTGGTTTTCGCATAGAACATCCGCAGAAAGAGATCAATTTCTCTCAGTACGGTCAGAGGGGCGGGCAGCTTGCCCCGGCCTCCTACAGACTGGCGACGACCCTACCTGACCAAAGAGGTGTATACTCTTTTTGCATGTGCCCCGGCGGATATGTCGTCAACGCCTCCTCAGAGGAGGGCCGCCTGGCTGTCAACGGCATGTCCTATGCCGATCGGGGGAGTGCCAACGCTAACTCGGCTATCGTTCTTACGGTGGGAGAGAGAGAATTTGACATGTGCGCCCCCCTGGCGGGGATGGCCTATCAGAGGCGGATGGAAGAAAGAGCTTATGCTCTGGGACGGGGAGCCATCCCCCAGCAACTCTGGGGAGATTATCTGGTCAACCGCCCATCCTCGGCCTATGGGACATTTCCATCCTGTGCCAGAGGAAACTGCAGACTGACCAATCTGCGCGGCTTTCTGTCGGAAGATATGGAGGCGGATCTGATGAAAGCCATGTCTTTCTTCGGCGGGAAGATCGCAGGTTTCGATGATGCCAATGTCATCTTGAGTGCCGTAGAGAGCCGCACCTCCTCCCCGGTTCGTATTTTGAGAGGAGAGAATTTTCAATCGAAAATCGAGGGTCTTTATCCCTGCGGAGAGGGAGCCGGTTATGCGGGCGGTATCACTTCAGCGGCAATGGATGGCCTGAAGGTGGCTGAGGCGATATGCAGAGAATTTGAATAGAGAGGGACTGGTCTGACTTCTGTCGGTTTCTGCCAGTCAGATCAACCCTGACAACAATATTTGAGAAGAGTTTCTATGCTGACATACCGTGATTTAGAGAAAAATCCACAGTTCCTCAAGGATCTGACCCCTATGATGGAGCACTATATTGCCACCAAGAAGGAGAATCCGACTTGTATTCTGTTCTATCGTCTGGGTGACTTCTATGAAATGTTCTTTGATGATGCCATTGCAGTCTCCAGGGAATTGGAATTGACTTTGACCGGCAAGGCATGTGGTCTTCCTGAACGCGCGCCCATGTGCGGTGTCCCCCATCACGCGGTGGAATCATATCTCAACCGTCTTGTGCAAAAAGGCTACAAGGTTGCTATCTGCGAGCAACTGGAGGACCCCAGGGAGGCCAGGGGAATGGTGAAACGGGGCGTCATCCGCATTGTAACTCCCGGAACCAATATCGACGCGTCTTCTCTTGAGGAGGGAAAGAACAACTATATTCTCAGTATTATCTATGTGAGCAATATCTTTGGTTTGGCTGCGGCGGATGCGTCCACCGGGGACTTCTTCGTCACAGAGCTGGATTCTGAGCGAAAACTCCTGGATGAGCTAACCAAGTATCATCCGTCAGAACTGGTCTGCAATGATTCCCTGTCTGTGTGCGGTATTGATCTGGATGAGTTAAGTGATCGTTTCCATATGACAGTCAGTCCTCTGGAATCCTATTACTTCGAGGATGATGCCTGTCTGAACTTGCTCAGAGAGCATTTCCATGTCTCAGATCTGACGGCCCTTGGACTGACTGATTTTCCGATCGGAAGCATAGCGGCCGGTGCTCTGCTTAAGTATTTGATCGAGATGCAGAAATCGGATCTTGCCAATATGTCTACCATCTCTCCCTACCGGGGCGGCAATTATATGATTCTCGATGCTGCCAGCCGCCGCAACTTAGAACTTGTAGAAACCCTGAGAGAAAAAGAGAAAAAGGGGTCTTTACTCTGGGTGTTGGACAAGACCAGGACGGCCATGGGAGCAAGACTGCTCCGTTCCCGCATTGAACAGCCTCTGATTGATGAAGAGGAAATTACGAACCGATATGACGCCCTGGAGGAAATGATCTCGGACATGATTACCCGTGAAGAGATCAGGGAATACTTGAACTCGGTCTATGACCTGGAGCGTCTGATCACCCGGATCACCTATCAGACAGCCAATCCAAGAGATCTGGTCGCCTTCGCGTCCTCTGTTGCTGTTCTCCCAGCCATTCGCGCGCTTTTGGAAGATTTCTCCTCCGAAAATATGAGGCGGATCTTTGAGAATATGGATCCGCTGGAAGATCTAAAGACTCTGATTTCCTCAGCTATCGCCGAGGAGCCGCCCGTTTCAGTTCATGATGGCGGTATCATTCGCCCCGGCTATCATCAGGAGATCGATCAGCTCAGGGCTGCCGCCACAGACGGCAAGCAGTGGCTGGCAGAGCTGGAGAGCAAGGAGCGAAAGAAGACAGGGATTAAGAATCTGCGTGTCAAGTACAATAAGGTATTTGGCTATTATTTGGAAGTCACCAATTCTTACCTGAATTTGGTTCCTGACTATTTCATACGAAAGCAGACTCTGACCAATGCGGAGCGCTTTTACACTCCGGAACTCAAGGAATTGGAGAATACCATACTGGGATCCGCCGATCGGCTTCTTACTCTGGAAAATGAGATCTTCTGTCAGGTGCGTGACTCTGTCGGCCGGGAAGTAATCCGCATTCAGAAGACTGCAAGAGCCATTGCCGCCCTGGACTTCTACCAATCTCTGGCAAAAGTGGCAGAGGATAATCACTTCTGCAGACCGCGTCTGAACAGAAGAGGAATATTAGAAATCAAAAAAGGACGCCATCCGGTGGTCGAAAAAATGCTGCGGGATGGAGCCTTTATTGCCAATGATACATATTTGGACAATAAGAGTCACCGGCTCTCTATTATCACTGGTCCCAATATGGCTGGCAAATCCACTTACATGCGCCAGAACGCCATCATAGTCCTTATGGCTCAGATCGGTTCTTTTGTGCCGGCCGAGGCTGCCAATATTTCAGTGGTTGATCGTATCTTTACCCGTGTCGGCGCATCGGATGATCTGGCCAGCGGACAATCGACGTTCATGGTGGAGATGAGCGAGGTCGCCAATATTCTTCGCAACGCGACCTCCAGATCCCTTCTGATATTAGATGAGATCGGAAGGGGAACCTCCACCTTTGACGGCCTGTCCATTGCCTGGGCCATGGTGGAATACATTGCCAATCCCAGGCTGATTGGAGCCAAGACTCTCTTTGCTACGCACTATCATGAACTGACAGAACTGGAGGGAAGGATCGACGGAGTCAATAATTATTGCATCGCAGTCAAGGAAAACGGAGATGATATTGTATTCCTCAGGAAAATTATTCCCGGCGGAGCTGACCGAAGTTATGGGATTCAGGTGGCAAAACTGGCCGGGGTACCGGATGGGGTCATTGAGCGGGCCATGGAAATTTCCGGGGAACTGTCTGATCATGACATCACCCTGCTCGCTGAAAATATTCTGCCGGAAGCAAAGGGGGAGGTCAGAAAATCCCGGACTTCCCTGGATGAGGTGGATATGGGACAGATGAGTCTCTTTGACACATTGAAAGATGATGATATTATCACGGAACTGCGCGATATGGATATCTCCAATATCACGCCGCTCGAGGCATTAAACCGCCTGAACGAACTGCAGAACAAGGTGAAGAACCGCTGGTAGTCACAGATTTGCCCGTGAAAGATGATTACAGTGCACGCGCGCATAAATCTTGAGAAATACAGGTATACTGAATGGAAAGACAAGATATCGCTCTTTTGAGCCAGGAGACAATTGATAAGATTTCTGCTGGAGAAGTGATTGAGCGCCCAGCCTCCGTTGTCAAAGAACTGACGGAAAATGCCATCGATGCCGGGGCGACGGCCATCACAGTGGAGATCAAGGAGGGCGGCATTGACTATATCCGCATTACAGATGATGGGTGCGGCATCCCAAGGGAACAGATTTCTCTGGCTTTTCTGCCCCACTCCACCTCAAAAATCCGGTCGTCAGAGGATCTTCTGGCCATTCATTCACTGGGGTTTCGGGGAGAGGCTCTCTCGTCGATTGCCGCAGTTTCCAGGGTGGAACTGATTACCAAGACGACTGAGGCCCTGACCGGATCCCGCTTTGTTATTGAAGGAGCCAGAGAACTCTCTCTGACGGAGATCGGAGCTCCGGAAGGGACGACTTTTATTGTGCGGCAGCTCTTCTTCAACACGCCTGCCCGCCGAAAATTCCTGAGAACAGCAGCCACGGAAGGAAATTATATCTCTGACATTATGGAGCGGCTAGCCCTGTCCCATCCAGAAATCGCCTTTCGTTTTATCTCCAATGGCAGACAGAGGATGGCAACAGCAGGGAAGGGAAGTCTTAAGGACGCGATTTATCAGATCTATGGAAGAACTGTCGCAATGGAATCGCTTCCTGTTCGCTACGAGAGGGAAAAATATACTCTGGAAGGCTTTATTGGAAAGCCCTCTCTGACAAGGGGAAATCGAAGCTTTGAGAACTTCTTCATCAACGGCCGCTATGTGAGAAGTCAGATCTTATCCAGAGCCGTCGAAGAGGGATACAAGGGCTATATGATGCAGCACCAGTATCCCTTTTGCGTACTGGAGCTGACCTTCCCCGACGGAAGCGTGGATGTCAATGTCCATCCGACCAAGATGGAAGTTCGCTTTGATGACGCGGATGATGTGTATGCCGGAATGACTTCCGCTGTCTCACAGCGGCTGCTCATGCGGGAAGACATCTCCAATATTCCCCTTCAGAGTCAGCGCCTGAAGACACCGCCGGCTCCCACGGCCAAAAAGGCGGGAGCGGAACCTTTTGAGCGCTCTCGTCTGGAACAGATCCGCCGACAGGTCATGGAGGACATCAAAAAGGATACTCCCTATGAACAGCAGTATGATCGTCCGATTGCGGCGAGACATGGGGGAGATCAATCCCCTTCGAATATCTCAGCTTGCAGGAGAAGAGAACTGAGAGAAGATCCCGTGTCACAGGGGGAGTTTTTAACAGAAAGGGCTCAAAAGGGATTTGGAGATTACGCCCAGCCCAAATTCTTCAGTCCGGAGGCCAGAGACAACTTTATCATTGTTGGGCAGGTCTTCGATACCTATTGGATCATTCAGTATGGGGACAAGATGTACATTATTGATCAGCATGCCGCCCATGAAAAAGTCCTCTATGAACGTACCATGGCGCATCTTAAGGATAAGGAGATGACCTCACAGCTGATCTCTCCTCCCATCATTGTCAGCCTCTCTCCTCTGGAACAGGAGGCTTTTGACAGGTATTCCAATGCTTTTTACCGCATCGGATTTCGCCTGGAGCCCTTTGGAGGCAAAGAATATGCCATCAAGGCAATTCCCGGAAATCTCTTTAACATTGATGCCAGAGGACTTTTCCTGGATATGATTGCCCAGGCCTGTGATTTTAAGGGCAATGTATCTTCTGAGCTTGTCATGGAAAAAGTAGCTTCCATGTCATGCAAGGCCGCTGTCAAGGGGAATAACAAACTCTCTTTGCCGGAAATAAAAGAACTGATCGCGGAACTTCTGACTCTGGAGAATCCATATCACTGCCCCCATGGCCGTCCAACGATTATTTCTTTCAGTCATTATGACCTGGATCGCAAATTCAAGAGGATTATCACATGAAGCCGTTGATCGTTATTGCCGGTCCGACCGCGGTCGGAAAGAGCGCCCTCTCCATCCGGATGGCCCAGAAGATCTGTGGGAGCATCATTTCCGCAGATTCCATGCAGGTCTATCAGGGCATGGATATTGGCTCAGCTAAGATCAGAAGAGATGAGATGCATGGGATTCCCCACTATCTGATTGACTGTATTAAACCGGATCAGCCCTGGAATGTTGCCATTTTTCAAGAGAGGGCCAGGGAAGCGATGGCAAAAATCTATGCGAGCGGCCGTATTCCAATGATTGTTGGAGGAACTGGTTTCTACATTCAGGCGATTACGCGAGATATCGATTTCAGCTCTATGCAGGAAGATACAGATTTTCGGCGGAAGATGGAGACTCTGGCACTGGAAAGGGGACCGGAGTTTCTGCACGGACAGTTAAGGCTTGTAGATCCTGCGGCGGCAGAGCAGATTCATTTTCATAATGTAAAGCGAGTCGTGCGCGCCCTGGAATTCTATCATGTCAGCGGTCAGAGAATCTCTGACCACAACGCACGAGAGAGAGAGAAGAAGAGCCCCTATCATTTGGCCTATTTCGTTTTAAATCAGGATCGTCAGATTCTCTATAATCGCATTGACCATCGGGTCGACCATATGATAACAGAGGGGCTGGTGGATGAGGTCAAAGAATTAAAGAGGGCGGGCTGCCATCAGGGAATGGTCTCAATGCAGGGACTTGGCTACAAGGAAATACTGGAATATCTGGATGGCCGGATCAGTCTGGATCAGGCAGTGTATCGGATCAAGAGAAATACCAGGCATTTTTCCAAGCGTCAATTGACCTGGTTTCGAAGAGAAGACGACGTTCTTTGGCTGGATAAATCTGCATTCGGCAATGATGAGGATCTTATCTTAAACAGAGCCCTGGAGCTTTTGAGAGAGAGAGGAATTTATGGATCAGATCGAAGAGATGTACGATAAATTGGGTATTCGTCCCTGCGTCTTCAATTATGCGCACAGAGTCCTGGATGGCTTAAAAGGCCGTTTTGAAGAGGTTGACCGACTGGCCGAATACAATCAGATGAAGGTGATTTCCGCCATGCAGAAAAACCGGGTCTCTGCAGACTGCTTCAGCGCTTCCAGCGGTTATGGCTATGACGATCTGGGAAGAGATACCTTAGAGAGGGTCTATGCGGATACGTTCGGTGCAGAAGACGCCCTGGTTCGGCCTCAGATCACCTGTGGAACGCATGCTCTTGCCCTTGCTCTGATGTCGAATCTGCGTCCGGGCGATGAACTTTTGTCCCCTGTCGGCAAGCCATACGACACCTTGGAAGAGGTGATCGGCATTCGGCCCAGCAGAGGTTCTCTGGCAGAGTATCATATCAGTTACCGCCAGGTTGACCTCTTGGAAAACGGGGATTTTGATTATGCGAAAATCCGTGCCGCAATCAATGAGAAAACCCGTCTGGTAACCATCCAGAGATCCAAGGGATATCAAACCCGGCCAAGCCTGTCTGTAGAACAGATTGGCCAGCTGATTTCCTTCGTCAAGAAGATCAAGCCATCTCTGCTTGTCATGGTTGACAATTGTTACGGAGAGTTCACGGAGACAATCGAACCCTTGGATGTGGGCGCAGATATGATGGTTGGATCTCTCATTAAGAATCCGGGCGGTGGCCTTGCCCCGATCGGAGGCTATATTGCCGGCAGAAAAACTTGTGTAGAAAATGCTGCTTATCGATTGACTTCCCCGGGACTTGGCAAGGAGGTTGGAGCCTCTCTCGGGGTCATGAGAGATTTCTTTCAGGGATTTTTCATGGCTCCGACTGTGACCGCGGCAGCTATGAAAGGAGCGATCTTCGCGGCCAGGCTCTATGAGGGACTGGGATTTCCGGTCCTCCCCAACGGAACAGAAGAAAGACACGATATTATTCAGGCAGTGACCTTCAAAAGACCAGAGGGACTGATCGCCTTTTGTCAGGGGATCCAAGCGGCGGCCCCGGTGGATTCTTATGTAAAACCGGAACCCTGGGATATGCCGGGCTATGATGACCAGGTCATTATGGCGGCTGGCGCTTTTGTTCAGGGCTCTTCCATTGAATTGTCCGCAGACGGTCCTCTGCGTCCTCCCTATACAGCTTACTTTCAGGGAGGTCTGACCTGGCCTCACGCCAAGCTTGGAATCATGATGTCTCTGCAGAAAGTCTTCGAGGCAAATCTTGTGACAGATAGCCAATTATGCTAATATGATTCTTGGCTGACCGATGATATCGCTCTTGTGCAGGACCAATGAGGCAGGCATGAGGAGCAGGAATCATTTTGACAATAGATATGCTGACAATGCGCCGGATCGAAAGCTGGATCGCTGTGGCTGCGCAGCCCTGACAGACGCGGAATTGATTGCCATTCTTCTTCGGAGCGGAACAAGAGACTGCGATGTCCTGGCTATGGCTGAGGAGGTTCTTCGCCTGCGACAGCACTCGCTGGCTGATCTGGTCAATATCTCTACGGATGAACTGATGCATATCCGTGGAATCGGACCAGTCAAGGCAAGAGAACTGAAATCTGTGTTCGAGTTGTCCAGACGGATTGCCAGCAATACGAGGCGCAGGAAGTTAAAACTGACTGAGACCCAATCCATTGCAGGCTATTATATGGAACGGCTGCGGCACGAAGACAGTGAGCTTCTGGTTGCAGCTTATTTTAATGTCAGAGATGAATTGGTTTTTGAGTCAGTGATCAGCCTGGGAAGCAGTGATCGAACCGATTTCCCGATCCGCAAAATCTTCTCGCTGGCTCTGATGCATCATGCCAGTCAGCTGGTTCTCTTGCATAATCACCCCAGCGGTGATCCCAGGCCTTCGCAGGCCGACTATCTGGCCACACAGGAGGCCAAGATGGCGGGACAATATCTTGAAATTGCCCTTCGGGATCATATCATCATCGGGGATCACCAGTATTACAGTTTCCGCCAGGGGGAACTGATCTAGGAGGAGGAAATCCTATGAGCAACGCATACGGTATTGATCTTGGAACAGGAAATCTCAAGATCTTTTCCAAGGCTTCCAACGATATCACAAATATTAAGGATACCATCGCCGTTGTGAACCGCAATCAGATGTATTCCTATGGTGATGCCGCCTATGCCATGTATGAGAAGGCACCGGCAAATATTGAGGTTTCTTTCCCGATTGTCAATGGAGTCATCGCTGACTTCGATAATATGCAGACCATGATCTATGAAGTTCTGGAGTCAGATCTCAAGGCAAATATTAAGAGAAGCGATATTGTAGTCGCTGTTCCCAACGACATTACAGAGGTCGAGAAGAAGGCCTTCTTTGATATTTTTGCCAAGGCCAGGATCAAGCCTCACTCCATTCGAATCTGTGAAAAGCCTCTGGCGGATGCCATCGGTATGGGAGTAGATGTCAATGAACCCAACGGTGTCATGGTTGTCGATATGGGAGCTGACACGACGGAAATCTCGGTGGTATCCCTCGGAGGGATTGTAATCTCTGAGCTTCTTCCCATGGGAGGCAACCAGCTGGATGATTCCATTGTCACCTATATTCGACGTCAGTTCAATCTTGTGATCGGCCGAAAGACCGCCAAGATGCTCAAGGAAGAGATCGGATCTGCCATTGCGGATGCCAAGGGGGCTCTGATGATTGTCGGCAGAGATGTTGTCTCCGGACTTCCCATGGAGTTTGAAGTAGATGCAAAAATGGTCTTTGAGGGCATGAAAGATGACCTCAAGAATCTGGCAACTGCAATCAAGCTGCTCCTGGAGAAAGTTCCGCCGGAACTTGCCAAGGATATTGTTCACAGCGGCATTTATCTGACTGGCGGAGGATCGAATATTCGTTCTCTGGACGCCTTTATCCAGTCCATTACAAACATCCACATGAACGTTGCTGAGCGAGGAGAGGAGACCGTTGTCATGGGGCTGAGCTCTGTTGTGACGGATGCTCACTACTCCAGATTCGGCTATGAGATGAAGTCAAGGAATTTCAACTAGGGTTTATTCATGAAGAGACGCAGGCGCAACGTATTATCCGGTCGGTTTATTTTCACAAGTCTTCTTTTTATCTGTGGGATCTTGCTCTTTGCCGGCTATTCAGCCGGATTCAATGGAGGCGTTTTCACCAGAGCTGCCGCTGTCATTTTTCTGCCCATGCAAAGAGGGATCGACTCGATCGGAAGTCACATTTCGGTAAATACAGAAGAGGCTAAGTCAAGATCTGCCCTGATTGAGGAGAATCATCAGCTCAAAAGCCAACTGGCTGACGCTCAGGAGCAGGTCAGTCAGATGCAGAGACAGCAGACCCAGCTCAGGGATTTGCAGGAACTTTATCAACTGGATCAAGCCTACGGACAATATCCCAAGACAGCCGCGCATGTCGTTGCCAGGGATTCATCCAACTGGTTCAATTCCTTTACGATCGACAAGGGATCTGCTGATGGAATGAAGGTCAATATGAATGTTCTGGCGGGCAGGGGACTGATTGGAATGATTACTGAGGTCGGCCCGCATTACTCGATTGTTGACACCATCATCAACGATTCTACCAGCGTATCCGCTCAGATTTCCGATAAAGGGAATCATCTGATTACAACAGGATCACTCAAGGATATGACAGAATCAAATGTCATTCGCATCAGTTCTCTGGAAGATCCGTCCGCCAGCGTGACCGCAGGCGATGCGGTCGTCACCTCAAATATCTCAGATAAGTACCTGTCTGGGATTTTGATCGGCTATGTGGCCAATCTGACCAACGACGCCAACAAGCTTACCAGATCCGGCAGTCTGACCCCGGCAGCTGATTTCAAGAAGCTGCGGGAAGTTCTGGTGATCACGCAGCTCAAGGAGACCGGAGATCATGAATGAAACTTTCTATCAGGCGCGCCGTTTCCTTGTGACAGGACTTATGATTTTTGTCTGTCTGATCCTTCAGATGGGAATTTTACCTAGTCTTAAGCTGGGAATTGTCATGCCAAACCTCATGGTGATTCTGACATCGACCGCAGGCTTTATGCGCAGTCAAAAACAGGGAATGCTCATGGGCTTTTTCTGCGGGCTGGCCCTGGATTTGTTCTCTTCACAGGTATTTGGCTATTACGCCTTGATCTATCTTTTGATCGGCAGCTTAAATGGTCTCTTTCGTCAACTCTTTTTCGGGGATGATCTGAAGATGCCTCTGGCTATGATCGCGGCTTCTGACCTCGTTTATGGGCTGATGATCTATATGAGTGCCTTTTTCCTCCATGGCAGCAGGGAACTTTTCTTTTATCTTCTAAACATCATGATTCCGGAGGCCGTCTATACCGGAGTTATTTCGCTGATTCTTTATCCTCTGATTTATCGCATCTATCATTGGATGCAGAAGGATAAGCAAAGGAGGCGCAGTCTTGGTTGATTTTTTTCAAAAAATGCGCGATCGTCTGGCAAGTTCCCGACTGGGAGTTCTGCTGGCACTTATGATTGTGTTTGCTGCGGTACTCCTGGCCAGATTGTTCTATCTGCAGATTATTCGAGGCGCTTATTATCAGAATAACTACAAGCTCCGCGTCGAGAAGACCCAGCTCAAAGACGCCTCCAGAGGTAATATTTATGATCGAAACGGCAATCTCTTAGCTTATAACAAGCTTGCGTATGCCGTCACAATCGAGGACACCGCTTCCTACAGGAACACTGCAGAGAAGAATCGTGCGCTCAATGAAGAACTCGCCCGTATTGTCAGGAAACTTAAGGCTAACGGAGATCATATCAAAAATGATTTCAGTATTTTTATTGACGGAAGCGGAGAATACCAGTTTTCCGTAGAGGGAACCGCGCTGCAGCGCTTCCGGGCTGATATCTACGGACGGTCCAATATCAATGACCTGATTTACAATAAGAAGCTGAATTATGATGAATCACAGGCGACAGCCAATCAGATTATGGATTATCTGATTCAAAAGCGTTTTTCGATTGACCTCAATCAATATGACAAGGAGACAGCCTATGAAATCGCCATTCTGCGATTTGAAATGAGTCTTAACTCCTATCAGAAGTATATTGCCACAGAGATTGCCACGAATGTCTCTGACAAGACGGCCGCCTATATCAAGGAGAACGCGAAGACATTGCCCGGTGTTGATATTAAGGAAACAACCATTCGCAACTACACGGATCCGGAAGCTTTCTCATCGGTCATTGGTTATACCGGAACCATTTCCACGGATGAATTTAATAAGAAATCTGCAGATGACAAGACGGTCGCGATTACCGATCAGGTGGGAAAAGCCGGCCTGGAGCAGTCCATGGATGAGAAGTTGACCGGAAAGAAGGGAAGCAAAACGGTATATGTCGATAATGTGGGAACGCCTCTGCAGACAGGGGCGTCGAAAGATCCCGTTGCCGGCAACGACGTCTATTTATCCATCGATAAGGATCTGCAGGTTAAGACATACAAGCTCCTGGAACAGGAAGTCGCGGGCGTTATTCTGACCAAAATGAGCAACACGAAGAAGGCAAGTACGGATCCAAATGCCGGAAACTATGCCGACAAAATTCTGCCTGTATATGATATCTACGTTCAGCTGGTTAATAATCATATGATTGACATAGACAGGCTGAATACGGATGGGGCCAGTGATCTGGAGCGGGCAGTTGGAGCGAAATTCAATGATCACCTGAATCAGAGCCTGGATAAGCTCAAGGATCAACTTCAAAGCGATTCCGGACCTGCCTACAGGTCGCTTGGGGATGAGGGCCAGGATTACGTCACCTACATTGTAAAAAAATTAAAGGCAGATGGTATTTTTAACGCCGATAAAATCGACAGTAAGGACCAAATGCAGATACGTTGGGCGAATCAGGAACTGTCGGTAAATGACTACCTTAAGTACGCTTTGAAAAAGAACTGGATCGATATCTCCAAAATATCCGGCTTATCCAAATACCTGGATACAGACCAGGCTTATCGCGGTCTTATTGATTACATTGCAGAGCTTCTTCAAACCGACCCGGACTTTTCCGCCCTGTCCAGGAAGTACACAATTCTGAATGATGAAGTCTCTCCAAATAGCCTCTGCGCAATTCTCTATGACCAGAGAGTTCTGCCGAAAGATGACAGCACGAGAAACGCTCTGGCGTCCGGCAGCCTCTCTGCCTATGGATTTATTCAGAGCAAGCTTCGAAGCCTGGAGATCCGTCCCGGTCAGCTGGGACTCAATCTCTCTACTGCTTCTGCCGTTGTAACCAATCCCAAGACGGGAGAAATCCTGGCCTGTGTTTCTTATCCCGGATATGATGCCAACCAGCTGGCCAACGCGACGGATTCTTCCTACTATAAGAAGCTGACCCAGTCTTGTGCACACCCCCTCTTTAATTACGCCACGCAGCAGAAGACGGCACCCGGCTCAACCTTCAAGCCGGTCACCACCGTCGCTGGTATCTCCGAGGGAGTCATCACTGCTTCAACGACGATCCGGGATGAGGGGGTCTTCACCAAGGTCTCGAATCATCCCAAGTGCTGGTCGTATCCTGCCTTCACGCACGGGACACTCAATGCCCAGGAAGCGATTCGGCATTCCTGCAACTACTTCTTCTACGAAGTCGGTTATCGGCTGGCCTCCAAGAACCAAGGTGGTTACAATGATGGTGCCGGAATCAATTTGATTCAGAAATATGCACAGATGTTTGCACTCAATCAGAAAACCGGCGTGGAGATCCCGGAGACAGAGTCTTCCATAGCAACCCAGTATCCAGTCATGGCAGCGATCGGTCAGTCAGACAATAATATGACAACGATCGCTCTGGCGCGCTATGCGACGGCTGTCACCAATAATGGTACGGTCTATAACATGACTCTTTTAGATCATATTTCCGATAATAACGGAAATGTAATCCAGAAGTTCAGCCCCACAGTCAACTCACAAATTACAGCGGTTTCCTCCGACACCTGGAATTTTATCCATGTTGGTATGAGAGAAGTAGCCACGGATATGTCAATAATGCGAAATTTTTCAATTCCAATCGCAGGTAAGACAGGTACTGCCCAGTCGTCGACCAGCACGGCATCGCATGGCCTCTTTATCGGATTTGCCCCTTATGACAATCCAACCGTCTGCCTGGCTGTGCGGATTCCTTATGCCTATGAGTCCTTCTATGCGGCGGATGTCTCCAGGGACATTATCGGCTGTTATCTTGGGGATGCCTCGTCCAATGCGCTTGTTGGTACGGGAGCCATTCAGGCCGGAAGCAGCGGACACGGAGATTAAGCGGGACAGCCGCACGCTCCGCAAATATTTGATGATCCGAAACGGCGAGCTTGCGCGATGTAAGAGCGCGCAGACCGCCGAGAGTTAGATGTGAGAATGAAGGAGAGTAAGATGAAACAGTCTGTCATAATCAAGAGCAGTAAGTATGGAATAACTCTGTTTTTAGATGATCGCATTCCCTTTGAGGACCTGATACGCGACATCT
Source organism: Lachnospiraceae bacterium AF51-6-b8A (assembly GCA_027682585.1). GTDB lineage: Bacteria > Bacillota > Clostridia > Lachnospirales > Lachnospiraceae > Shuttleworthia. The sequence goes on from JAQCZH010000001.1 coordinate 726,680, forward strand.
GCCGCAAGTTCCATGACAGTAAATCCTTCTTTGGCGCAAGTTCTTTTGCTCTTGGCATTGAGGGACGTAAAATGACAGCCAAAGAGATTCAGGTTGTCGTAGAAGCCATTGAACTCAATTCAGAGATTCACATTTCTATGCTTCAGGAGACAGATCCTGCGACTGACAAAGTCCTGGTCAAGTCTATGGAACAGGCAAGGCTTCTGAACATATACCGGAATGCCATGATTATTAATGGCAGTGTCCGCAGGGAGAAGAAGATCTGTTCTGACACCAGTGTCATTGTCCTTGGTGACCTGTCTGCCAAGGCAAGTATTCAGGCAGCCGGAAATATCATTATTGTGGGGACACTTTCCGGTCAGGTGACGGCAGGGTATCCGGATAATGACGACTGCTATATTGTGGCTAATCAGTTTGATAATATGCATCTGACAATTGGCAGTGTCAGCGGGAGTCCGGTGGAAGAGAAGAAGTGGTCTCTCCGCGCCAGAAAGAGCAGAAATCTGCCAAGGGCGGTCGCCGTATTTGACAAAACTCTGATCATGGAACCCCTCTCCAGCGGCCTTGTGCCCCAGTTAACCGGTCGTAAGCTCAAGGAAGAATAGGAATGTTTTCAAATATTTTTCGCAATTATCGGTTTAGGGACTACAACTTCAGACTGTTGATCTCGGTGGTCGCTCTGACAATCGTTGGGATCTTTGTCATAGGATCTGCCAATCCGGATTTCTTCAGCAAGCAGCTGCTTGGCCTGGGGCTGGGACTGCTTGTTATGCTCCTTATTTCTCTGGTGGATTATGATTTTCTTCTCAACTTTTCCGGAGTTTACTATTTGTTGACCTGCCTTTCGCTCCTGGCTATTTTCTTCTTTGGGAAGACAACGGGCGGAGCGACCCGGTGGATTCGTGTAGGAGGCTTTCAATTTCAGCCTTCTGAGTTAGCCAAGGTTCTGCTTGTTATTTTTTTCTCCAAGTATCTGTCTGATCATGTCGATGAGATCAATGAGGGAAGAAGGCTGCTAATCACTGCTGCTCTTGCAGGGATTCCATTGATTCTGATCCTGAGGGAACCGGATTTATCTACGACAATTGTCACCTTTTTGATCATTGTATCCATGTTGTTTATCGCGGGCTTAAGTCGTAAAATAATAGCGGTAGCTTTAGGAGTTGCGATTCCTTCCATCTCTTTTCTGATCTTCTTTATCTACTGGAAGGGGCCGGCCATGGCGGATAAAGCCGGATATCAGCTGAAGCGTATTCTCGCCTGGCTGCGTCCGGAAGAATTCCCCGAATCTTCTTATCAGCAGCAGAATTCGATTATGGCCATTGCATCAGGGATTTTCTGGGGGAAGGGAATCAATAATACGGCTGTTGATTCAGTGAAGAATGGCAACTATATCTCAGAGCCGCAGACTGACTTTATCTTTGCAGTGGCGGGAGAGGAGCTGGGCTTTATCGGGTCACTCATTATTGTATGTCTGCTCTTTTTCATTGTTTTCCTCTGCTTTCAGACAGCCTCAAAGGCCAAGACTTTGTCGGGAAAGCTAATCTGCGCGGGAATCGGTTCTCTGGTTGGATTTCAGAGTTTTGTCAATATCTGTGTTGTATCCGGTTTAATGCCTAATACAGGTTTACCGCTGCCCTTTGTTTCTTACGGCTTGACGTCCCTTGTCACTTTATACTTTGGCATAGGTCTGGTTCTCAATGTCGGACTGCAATCAGGCCGTCGAAGAGGAGGTTTACGATTTTGAATATCGGATTAATCGCCCATGATGCGAAAAAAAAACTGATGCAAAATTTCTGTATTGCTTATCGGGGAATCCTGACGCAGAATGAGCTCTATGCGACAGGGACAACCGGAAGACTGATTGAAGAGGTCACGAATCTCACCATCCACAAGTATTTGGCTGGTCATCTGGGCGGAGCTCAGCAATTAGGGGCTCAGATTGAGCAAAATGAGATGGATTTGGTCATTTTCCTTCGTGATCCTCTGACGGCCAAATCCAATGAACCGGATATTAACCCCATCGTCCGCGCTTGTGATGCCAATAATATTCCCCTGGCCACCAATCTGGCGACCGCTGAACTTCTGATTAAATCACTGGATCGAGGAGACCTTGAGTGGCGTGAAATGTACAGGTAGAAAAATCATTGCATCCCTTCTTTTGACCTGTCTTCTTGTCTTTACCTCCTGTGGAGACGAGAAGCGGACTTCTGACTACCAGATTCCGGATACCTCATCAGATTACCATCTGACTGCCTCTCGGCAGGAACCTGGCAATCTGCTCTCCGCAAGTTCTGTCATTCCCCGGATCGATGATGTGAATACGGCGACCAATCCACAGGGATCTGCTTTTAAATCCGCTCTGGTGATAAATGAGACCAGCGGACATGTCCTCTACAGCAAGCAGGGAAATCGGAAGGTTTATCCCGCATCTATGACGAAGGTCCTGACCTTTCTGACAGCCATGCGGTGTGGCCATCTGTCGGACCAGCTGACAGTATCGGAGAATGCCCTGCATGTTATGGAAGGATCCACTATGGCTGGTCTGCAAGTCGGAGATCAGATCAGTCTTCAGGAGGCGCTCTATGGTATGATCCTGCCTTCCGGAAATGATGCGGCCATCACAATTGCAGAAGGGCTCGGCGGTTCAACAGAACATTTTGCGGAAGAGATGAATGAGACCGCCGCCTCCATTGGAGCAACACACACACACTATGTGACGGTAAATGGTCTTCATGATAACAATCACTACACGACGGCCAACGATATGTATCTGATCTTTCATGAGGCTTTGAAATATCCTGTTTTTCGCGACATCATCTCTTCCAAGACGCATGCGGGAAGTTTCCAGTCCTCTGGCGGCGCCAGGAAGACTCTTACCTGGAAAAATACCAATCGTTATCTGCAGGAGAGTGTCCAGTCCCCCTCTTCCATAACTGTCATCGGCGGCAAAACAGGAACTACAGATCAGGCAGGTGCCTGTCTGGTTCTGCTCTCGAAAAACGCCAGAAATGAGGAGATAATCAGCATTATTTTTAAAGCTGACAATCACACAGCCCTCTACAGGCAGATGAATCACCTCCTGGAACTCTACGGTCAGAACCGCTAGGAATATCCCAAGACGGATTGTACTTTAGAAGACCATATACTATAATTTTTTCAGGGTAATACAGATCACTGATATGTATTGGAGGGGTGAATATGGTTGAAATCATTGCTGGAGTCAAGGGCACCGGGAAGACCAGACGCATGCTGGATTCTGCGGAAGAAGATGTTCGCAGCGTTGATGGGCTGGTTGTCTACATCGACAAGAGTGATCAGCGGATGCTGGAACTCAATTCAAAGATTCGTATGATCAATATGGGTCAATACCCGGTTTCCAATTTGGATGGTTTTGTTGGTTTTCTCTGCGGCAGTCTATCGCAGAACCGCGACATACAGAAGATTTATCTGGATTCTTTCCTTGCCATTGCACATATTACAGCGGAAGAGGATATTGTCAGAGCTGTGAATTTTCTGGAACGCGCATCCGATAAGTTTGATGTCGACTTTATTGTAAGTATTTCCAAGAATCCAGACGAACTCCCAAAAGAAGTGAGAGACCTCGTTAATGATTGAATCTGATCCGATGGGATCATGACTGTAAACAATTGAATGCTTGTCTCATAGAGATTCGATTGCTGTGAATCCAACATTGAGCGGGGGTGGCAGATGCGACCCCCGTTTTCCATATAAGAGCAGGACAGACAGAAGAAATGGCCAAAGTCACACGCTTTCATCGAAATATACAAATGAATATCGGGTTGATCGTAGGCATCATCCTTGTTATTTATGTTCTCTTTCATCTTTTCAGTTATGTGACGAAGAAACATGTAGCTGTCTACCAGGTCAACAGCGGAACAATCTCTACCAGCAGGCACTATGAGGCCTTGGCCATCAGGAGTGAGTCTTTGATTCAGGCGGAGACGGATGGCCAGATATATCACTTCAAGGCCAACGAATCTCAAATCGGCAGCAATTCGACGGTCTATTCTCTGGATCAAAGCGGGGATATCCAACAGCTCTTGACACAGGCCAAGCTGAATACATCCGCACTGAATGAAACAGAACAAAGGCAGATTATCAATTCTCTGAGTGACTATGTCAAAACAGGAGACAACAACCGTTTTTATAAAATCTATGATTTTAAAAACCAGTTGGAGACCTATCTCAATGAATCGCTTCAGCAGACAGTCTTCGAGACCTATAAGTCACAGATTGATGAGGCCAAGCAGCGAAACACCTTTCATACGTATCATGCTCCTTCTTCCGGGCTTCTAGTCTACGCTGCGGATGGTGATGAGGGGCTCAGTCTTGATAATTTTACGCGTCAATCCTTCGATGCATCTAAATTAGATTATAAGGATCTGAAAAACGTTTCTTCTGTCAAGGAGGGAGATCCTGTCTATAAATTAGTCACTTCGGAACAGTGGAAGATGCTAGTTGAAGTAGATGATGAGATGGCCTCCCAGATCGCTTCATCTCCCAATGTACAGCTGGTTTTTGATAAGGATCAGCGGTCTGCCTGGGCTGTGGCCTCTGTCATTGAAAAATATGGAAGAAAGTACCTGGTGCTCTCCCTGGATGACTCTATGGAGCGCTATGCGGACTTGCGCTTTGTCGGGGTTACACTCAATTTGGATCGGGCATCCGGACTCAAAATACCGGTTTCTTCGATTACAAAGCAATCTTTCTACAAGATTCCAAAGAGTTATTTCTTCAAGGGTGGAAACAGCAATGATCTTGGCCTGCTCCGAAAGAGAGGAGGAGGCAGTGAATTTGTTGTTCCAACGATTTTTGCTGAGGATGAGGAAGACTATTTTATCGATCAGGATCAGCTGAAAGAAAGCGATATTTTGATCGAACAAAACAGCAGCAATACCTGGAAGGTCAACAGCAAATCCGAGGAGTTGACTGGAGTCTATCATGTCAACAAGGGATTTGCGGAATTTAAGCCCGTCGAGATACAGTTCCAGAACAAGGAATTTGCCATTGTTTCATCAACAACTTCTTACGGACTGGTTCTTTATGACCGCATTGCCCTCAATGGCAGTCAGGTCAAAGAAGGAGATATGGTACAATAGTCAGATAGAAGAGGAATTAAAAATGCTTGCAGAAAACTTAAAAACCGTTCAGAAAAATATCGCGGAGACCTGTAAGAGGGTTGGAAGAGATCCCTCTGAGGTGACATTGGTCGCAGTCTCAAAGACCAAACCAGAATCAGATATTCAGGAGATTTATGGACAGGGTATCCGGGATTTCGGCGAGAACTACGTGCAGGAACTGGTTGAGAAAATAGACCATATGCCGAACGATATCCGCTGGCATATGATCGGTCATCTGCAGCGCAACAAAGTGAAGTACCTGGCACGGAAGGCTGCTTCCATCGCTTTGATTCACTCGGTTGACACTTACCGTCTGGCCGAAGAAATCAATATTCAGGCTAAGAAAAACAAGACTGTCATCGATATTTTAGTTGAAGTCAATATTGCTGATGAGGGCTCCAAATTCGGAACCAGCAAAGAGGACGCCCTAACCTTGATTCAGGATATTGCCAGTCTTGACGGCATACACATCAGAGGACTTATGACCTCTGCACCCAATGTCAAAAATGCCGAGGAGAACCGGACATATTTTCGGGCCATCAAAGCCCTTGCAGTTGACATCAATTCTCGAAACATTGATAATGTTGAAATGGACATTCTTTCTATGGGAATGACCAATGATTACCAGATTGCAATAGAAGAGGGTGCCACTATGGTAAGAGTGGGAACCGCGATTTTTGGGGCTAGAAATTATCAGAAGAAATAATGTGTATTCTATTGTTATTGTTTACGAACATTCTGTGATTTGAAATTATTGACAAGAGGTGAAAGATGGGCTTTTTCGATAAGATGTTAGATGCCATGAAATTATCTGATGAGGATGACGAATATTACGATGATGACATCTATGAAGAGGATGAGACCAATGCAAAGAGGGGGGCTTCTTCCTCCCGCCGTAAGAATTCTGTAAGTGATGAGCCCACGTCTGAGGAGGATAAGAGACCGGCAGCTATACATTCATCTAAGATCACACCCATGCGATCTGCCAGGCGGAGCGGCGTCTCCGGAATGGAAGTTTGTGTGATCAAGCCCACTGTTTTTGAAGATTCCAAAGAGGTCATTGACACAATTTTATCCGGGAAACCAGTGATTATGAATATGGAGGGATTGGATCTCTCCCTGGCTCAGCGCATTATTGACGTTGTCAGCGGAGCCTGTCTTGCGTTGGATGGAACTTTGCAAAAGGTTTCTTCCTATATCTTCATTGTGACCCCGGCTTCTGTTGATATCTCCGGTGACTTGCAGGGGATCATGGATTCCTTCGACATTTCCGGTATTCAGACCGGATTTTAATTTATCATCAATTGTACGGCGCCTTGAACCTTGCTTCAGGGTGCTTTTTTGGAGTGATCATGCTTTATCATCGTCTTGCTGTCTCCTATGAGAACAGACATGCTTATGATATTTTAATTGAAGATTCATTTGATGCATTAGCGGAAGAGATACAAAAACTTCCTGGGAACTATCAGCGCGTCTGTATTGTCTCTGACTCTGAGGTTTCTGAGTTCTATTTGGATTGCCTGCGGCGGTCACTTGACGGGATATTGAGCCAAGTCATCGTCTTCATGATTCCTGCCGGTGAGGCAAGTAAGAATCTGTCAGAAACGGAAGGACTCTATAAACAGCTAATAGAGGCTCATTTTGATCGCCATGATCTTCTGATCGCTCTGGGAGGAGGGGTAGTCGGAGATCTGACCGGTTTTGCCGCCGCAACTTATATGCGGGGAATTGACTATATACAGGTTCCAACCAGTCTTCTGGCCCAGGTTGATTCCTCCGTCGGAGGGAAAACAGGCGTTGACTTTCGATCTTACAAAAATATGATCGGCGCCTTTAAGATGCCCGTTCTGGTCTATATGAATATCCGCTGCCTTAAGACACTTGATTCGGTTCAGTTTACCTGTGGCATGGGAGAAGTGATCAAATATGGTTTTATTCGGGATGCAGTTTTTCTCCGCTGGCTTCAGATGAATGCCGACCGGATTAAAGAGCGGGATCTGCCTACTCTGGCCAAAATGGTCTATATCTCGGTTGATATCAAGCGGAAAACCTGTCAGGCTGATCCGAGAGAAGAGGGGATTCGAGCCCATCTCAATTTCGGACATACCATCGGCCATGCAGTGGAGAAGCTGTCCACTTTTAAGCTCTACCATGGGCAATGTGTTTCGATTGGATCCGCTGCATCCCTCTATCTGTCCTGTAAGTTAGGAAGAATCAGCCGACGGGACATGGAGGAGGGGATTCGGACTCTGACAGATTTCGGCTTGCCGGTATCTGTTGATTTGGAGGAATTCCCGCAGATGACGGCAGAAAACATTTTGCTCGCTTCTAAATCTGACAAAAAAATGCAGGGAGACCGGATCCGCTTTGTTATCTTAGATACCGTCGGACAGGCTGACACATACCTGGATTTTGACAATGACGACCTGCGAGAGGCAATCAACTTCATTCTCCTGCAATAACGGTTGTCTTCTTAAATAACATGTAAAATAAAATTGCAGCGCACGTACCATGCAATGGAACAGAGAGTATATATGACGCATTCTGGGAAAACAGGAAACTTCATAATCTGGCAGATCATCGAATGTCTGTCAGTCATTCTTCTCATCGTCTTCGATCATTGGACCAAATGGCTGGCAATCGAGAGACTTGGTGGGAACGATCTCGACTTACTTCCTGGAATATTGAAATTACATTATCTGCAAAATACCGGTGCTGCTTTCTCTATTTTGGAGGGACAGCAGGTTTTTTTCCTGATTCTGACGCCTCTTTTGATCTTGTGCATTATGGCTTTTGCGCTGACGACGCCGATCACAAAAAGATTTTTGCCTCTGCAGATTACTTACTGTTTCCTGATCTCCGGCGCCATCGGCAATTTTATTGATCGTGTGGTTCAAGGCTATGTTACAGATTTTATCTATTTCTGCCTGATTGATTTCCCGGTCTTTAATGTGGCGGATATCTATGTAACACTATCCATCGTCTCCCTGATTTTTCTGGTTCTTTTTATCTATAAGGACGAGGAGTTGGATCAGGTTCTGCCATGGAAGAACTGGAAAAGAAAAAATTAAAGGCAAATGCGCAGACATAACACCATTATTGGTGATTATCAATCCGTAATTCGGGTGACAGATGAAGGAAAAAAATGCGGGAATTCGAACTGGACTGTACAATTGAGGGGAGCGGACTGCGAATTGACCGCTATCTTGCGGATCAGCTGGATGGTCAGTCCAGAAACAGGATTCAGAGGCTGATGGAAGAGGGCTGTATTCTGGTCAACGGGAAACCCTGCAAGGCCAACTACAAGCTTCGGAATAGGGATAAAATCTCGGTATCTGTTCCGGACGCCGCCTTGATGAAGATCCTTCCAGAAAAAATTCCTCTTGAGATTCTCTATGAAGACGATCAGCTTTTGATTGTCAATAAGCCTAAGGGAATGGTGGTTCATCCCGCTCCCGGGCATCATACAGGAACTCTGGTCAATGCGGTTATGTATCACTGCGGAAAGGAACTCTCCGGAATCAACGGAGAAATCCGTCCTGGTATTGTGCACCGAATCGATATGAACACGACTGGCTCCTTGATTGTATGCAAAACAGATACCGCCCACCGCTTCATCGCAGAGCAAATCAAGGATCACTCCGTTCATCGCGTCTATCAAGCTATCGTATACGGGCATTTAAAGCCCACAGAGGGGACCATAAGCACAAGGATCGGCAGAGATCCGAAGAATCGAAAAAAAATGGCTGCTGACGTCAGAAACGGTCGACAGGCTGTTACACATTACAGAGAACTGTCCCGTCTTAAGAATCATTTCTCCCATGTTGAATTTGAACTCGAGACAGGACGGACTCATCAGATCCGCGTCCACATGGCCTCCATTGGGCATCCCATTCTCGGCGATCAGGTCTATGGCCCCAGGAAATGCCCCTATCATCTAACCGGACAGACTCTTCATGCCATGACCATTGGGTTTATTCATCCAATCAGCAGAAAGTATGTGGAATTCACAGCTCCTCTGCCTGAATATTTTCAGCATCTTTTGGACATTCTGAGAGAAGATGACAGGTAGAAGAATACTGTTGGAGAATAATCGATAAAACATTGCGTTCGGTTATTTCATTGCTATATCCGTGTCAGGGGCGCTATGCTATGCCTGCTGATCCGGATGGATATCTTTTCGATTGAAGTCAACTGCATTGGCCGCCTGACGTTTGTGCTCATCCTCAATTGCTGCATAGTAATCAATGGTTGTGTTGATGTTTTCATGTCCCAGGACATCTGCAACCAGCCGGATATCACCTGTCTCCCGATAGAGGGCTGTTCCATAGGTAGAGCGAAGCTTATGGGGCGTAATATGTTTCCCAGGAACAGCAATTCTGGCGTATTTTTTGACTATTTTTTCAATGGCGTCAATGGAAATCCGCTTGCCCTGCAGGGAGTAGAAGAGAGCTTGCTGGTGTCCATCGAGAGGGCAGATTGACTGTCGCTCCCCTTCAATATAATCAGATAAGGCCAAATGGACCGACTTTCCAAAATAGATGACATCCTGTCCGCCTCCCTTGCGAACAATGACCAGACTGTTCTCTATCAGATTGACGTCATTTAAGTCCAGGCCGCGGCATTCGGATACGCGCATTCCTGTATTTAGCAATATTGTTAAAATGGCCAGATCCCTTTGCTGCGTTTTCAGACAGTACTTTCGCTGGCGGTCTGACATCTGCTGATTTCCGATCCGGATGGCATTTAGGATATCCTGCACTTCATAGTTATTCATGCGGACAATATTCTTGTCTTTCTTGAGTCTTGGCATAGCCACAAGGGCTGTCGGATCCTCTGAGATATGTTTATGCGTTAGCTGATACTTATACATGCCGCGCAGGGCAGACATCTTGCGCGCGATGGCTTTCTTACCGTTTTCATGGTATTCCCCATCTACATTAAGACTCAGATAGCGCTGGTATTCCAGGATATCTTCAGATTGAATCTGCTTTAAGTTTTCCAGTTTCATTGATTTGGGTGCCGTATCCCTTAGCTGAGGATTTTTCTCCCTCAGAAAACGCAGAAAGGTCAGCAGGTCGTAGGAATAAGAAATCAGTGTGGAGGTCTGTGTTGTAAGCTCCTTGGAGTAGATAAAATCAACGCAGAAGTCCGGGAGCTGATCCAGTAAGCTGCGCAGCTTTAAGGTTTGTTTCTTTTGTTTGTTCTTATAGTATTCAGAATCACGTGCCATCGTTGCGACCTCACAAACAACACATCTTGAGTAACATATCTAGCGGAAAAACAGATATTTATCCGCTAGATTGATAGAGATAGTCTACTACCCTTTCAGGCTCCTGTCAATCGCCAAGACGAATAATCATTTTTGGCCCGATCACCGAAATGAACCATTTGTGACTGATAGGAACCGTATTCCCGAGTGCATCTCTTATTCGATATGTCTGGTTGGAAGTCTCTTGCGATGGAATCCCTCAGATTCACTGAGGAAAACAGTAGCTATTGAACTTCAACGTAAACAGGCACGACCAGAGACATTCCTGAGTGGATATTCTGACTGGTCAAGTGGTTTGTCGCAATGATCTTGTTTACGTATTGACGGCGGCTCACATTCGGGTCTTTTTTATACTGGTCAGCGAGCTTATAGAGGGTATCGCCCTGGTTAATCTCAATGGAGCGATAACATTCCTGATATATTTTCTCCTGTGATGCGGATGCGGTCATAGGTCGATTCAGGAAAAACACTGCGAGCAGGGCAAGCAGAATCAGTACAAGAGATGCCGCCAATTCGATTCTGGTCTTGCGGCGATGGCTGGCGGATCTGCTTCTTGCCCGCCTGCCCCTTAGCCTGGTGTTCATAAGACTCTCACTCTCCATATATCTGTTAACATGATTGCTTCTCATATCACACCCTCCGATTCAAAGCATTCGATCATCTGTTCGGAACAACTGTTCGATTCGAATGATATCAAACGTTTGTTCTGGAGTCAAGCATTATTCGAACATATTTTCGTGAATGTATGTTTGCTTTTTCGAAGGAGTTTTCCTATAATTAACTTAAATGCACAGAGCGCATGTTCCATTGCAGGAAGCGTTTTGGGGATGATTCCTCAGGCAATATGATTCTACTTGGAGGTTACTGACAGCATGTCCTACGGCAAGATCACAGAGAAACAGATGCAGATTTTGGAATATATTAAGAATGAAATCCTCAATTCCGGCTATCCTCCCACAGTTCGCGAGATCTGTGACGCGGTCGGTCTCAAGTCCACCTCTTCTGTCTTCGCCCACCTGGAGAAGCTTGAGAATAACGGCTATATTCGCCGTGATCCGACCAAGCCCAGAGCAATTGAGGTGGTCGATGATAATTTCAACCTGACCCGCAGAGAGGTCGTCAATATTCCCATGCTCGGACAGGTGGCTGCCGGTCAGCCTCTTTTGGCTGTTGAGAATATCAGCAATTATTTTCCGGTTCCGGCAGAGTTCATCCCCAAGGAGCAGACCTTTATGCTCAAGGTCAAGGGGGAATCCATGATCAATGCCGGCATCTTCGACGGAGATTTTATCATGGTCGAGAAGCGGCCGACCGCCCGCAACGGGGAGATTGTTGTCGCTCTTGTCGATGATTCCGCCACGGTTAAGACCTTCTACAAGGAAGAGGGTCATATCCGTCTGCAGCCGGAGAATGATAATATGGACCCGATTCTTGTTCCAGACTGCCAGATTCTCGGTAAGGTTTTCGGTGTATTGAGACTCTATTGATTCGGCTTTCGATGGTGACCGAGACCAAGTTTATTCCATTTCGTTATCACTTTTGCCAATGCTCGTACATCTTTCTGAAAGATCAGACCCCCTGAGATAGATTCTCAGGGGGCCTGAATACGGCAAGCACATGCTTGCGGAACGTGTATATAATGTCACAAAACGGGATACCGTGCTTGAAGCTGTCCTTCGGCAAACCAGAGCGGGCGATAGGGGAAAAAGAACAGGAAGTCGCGCTTTCTACTCATCTTTTGTTTTGCCCTTTTTTGAGATACGATATCTTATGATAATAATTACGATACTTAATGGTAGATAGGTTAGCCAGAAGGTCATTATGGTATAGTCTGTCATAAGTGACCAGATACTCCTAGTCATTCCCGTAAAATATTTAATCAAATAGAATCCGACTATCTGTGCGCATAAAATAAGCAATATACGTACTATTAGCTTCTTTAACTTAGCTTTTACATCTATCAATGACCATTCCCCCATCGCTTACTAAATGTCCAAGATCCTACATATTGTGTTCGTGCCCGGTCCAAATAATATCTATTTTCATAGCGTCTATACCTCTTGCCGGCAACTTGCGATGAATAAATATCAGTCGTAACATACAAATAATTTGGTAGAGTGCTTACACCATGTCCTCCTGCTCCAGCAATTGCGGCTATAACTATTTTAGTAGCTACTGCAAAAGGCATTGCGGGAGTTGCGGCCACTATTGCGGTAGCAACTATTCCGATAGTGATTTTTTTCCCTAATAACGAAATTTCAGATTTTTCAGTTCGAATATACCTTGCCGATCTGAAATATGGAGTAATTTGTGACTTATTTTCGACAACATCTACAGATATCTTATATCTATCTGTTTCGCCATTCGCTTTTGTTTCGGCACAGATTACTGCATTGTTAGTGATTTTACTATGGATAGTTGAAATAAACCTATTTTCACCATTTTCAATTTTGTATATTTTACTGTCAATAGTATCTCCATTGAAATGTTCTGATATAAAATAGAGCCCGTCATCCCGCGATTCAGTGTACTCTATACTTGAGTTGTCTTGATATGTGAATACATTAGGTTCATCGTAATTATACGAAACCATACTGCTTGCTGCATATGAAGGAAAAACTGTAGCAAAAAGAATAAACATTACTGAACACGCACTTATCCATTTTCTTAAATGTTTCATGTACTAGCCTCCAATTAAAAACTTAGAAACAAATCAAAAATGTACAGTAGTACTCTTAAGTTGCGAAAAAGTATATCTAATTTCCCTTGCTTTGAAGCAGCTAATGTAGATTAATTGATTTTATATCACTCCCCTTCTTTTATATGTGAATTACTGATATAAATATCTCTTTATCAAAAAATAACATCTCAAATAAAAATAATCAAGAGGATTTGAAAAAAGCATGAACATTTATTGAAGATACCATGAACGGTCGTCTGCTAAGTGCTATAAACTAGTTGAAGAGATTATGGAAAAACCTATTTCGAACAAGATTCTGTCACAAATCCTCAATTTCAACCTCTCTCCCATCGGTCCAGATCCGCTCCAGGTCATAGAAGAGACGGTCCTCCTCAGAGAAGATGTGGACGATGAAATCCCCGTAATCCATCAGAATCCAGGTGGAATTGCGGTTTCCCTCGACCTTGGGCTGAGCCATGCCAAGTTCTTTCATCTTCTGTCCGACAGAATCCTCCATGGCCTGCAGCTGGCTCTGGTTGCTGCCGCTTGCCACGATGAAATAGTCTGCAATGGTGGAAATACCGCGAATATCAATGATACGGATATCTTCGGCCTTCTTCTCTTCTAAGGCCTGAAATGCCGCTTTTACCTGCTCTTTTATTGTCATGATTGAAATCTCCTTGTCTGAATGATGTCCCGATAGGAATCGAGCGTCTGTCTGCTGCTTACATCGATCTCTGCCCCGGATGCCTCCAGAAACGCGATGGTATCCTCCAGAATCAGAGTCACTGCCAGGTCCAGGTCGTAAAAGGCAACCTGTCTGATGTCGGACAGGTGAGGTGCCCTGTCCCGTCCCGGCTCAATATAGTCGGCCACAAAAATAATCTTGTCCAAAAGTCCCATGGCCGGACTTCCGGTCGTGTGCAGGCGAATGGCACGAAGGACAGCCGGATCCTGCACTCCATAGATTTCTTCGGCCAAGAGAGCTCCAACCTTCGCGTGAAGCAGCTGAGGGGCCTTCTCTTCTCCCGAACTGATCAAAAGCCCGCGCTTTTTTGCGATTTCTGTCAGCTGATCATTGGACAGGTATTTGGCACAATCATGCAGAAGGCCGGCAATCTGCGCCTTTGCCATAGGATAACTGTACGTCATGGCAAGGGAACAGGCTGTGTGCATGACCCCCAGAGTGTGGGCATAGCGATGAGGGCTGAGCAGGGACCGCAGAGACGCTTCGATGGCAGGAATATCATATCTTGCGTCCCTCCGATAGAGGGCATGCCTTCGGATGTAGTCGGCAACCTTAGCCGGAACGCAATCGGAGATCTCCTCTCCCCGGGCGACCATCTGTCGGATTTCGGTCGAAGACAGATCCATTCGCCCGCAGTCGAGGATTCGGAAGGATCCCTGATAGCTTCCTGTCAGTTTTTTGATTTTATCCTGCAACTCCTCCCGACAGGATCCTTGATTTCCTCTTTTCAGCTCCGCATTCAGACGCTTGATCCCGGAGAGACTGCTTCCATGAGATATCTCTTCCTCCGCCGGGGCAGATCCCTTTCTCACAGGAGCCTCTCCCTGTTCCTCTTCTACTCTCCTGGTCAGGGCATCTGCCTGATCCTGGCTGATCTGTTGAGACACAGCGATGGCATGCAGGGTTTCTTTGGGGCTGCGGCAGGCAATGAGAATCGTTGCCAGTTCACAGATCCGTTCCGGATGTACCCAACTGAAGAAGAGATCCAGTGAATCCTCTCCGAGGATGTAATAGAGACTGTCGTCCGGGAATTGCTTATGCAGTTCTTCCAAGGTGATATAGGTGTAGGATTTGCCGGATCGGCGGACCTCCCAGTTACTGACCAGAACCTTATCCACTCCATCGACTGCCAGCTGACACATGTGAAGGCGGTCGTAGCGTCCGGGGTTATCCACAATCCCCTTGTGGGGAGAATTTCCCGTCGGCATCAGCCAGATCTCGTCCAGATCGAATTGCCCTCTGGCCTGGCGGATCATATTTAAATGACCATTGTGTATGGGATTGAAGGTTCCTCCCATAATTCCGATCTTACGTCCCATGTATGACTCCGTTTTGAAAAATTTCCTCTTGTCCGGCTCAGCGCCATCTCCCCGGGCAGAGATCTGCTCTTTTACAGCCACTTACTTTGGCAACTCAATTTTGGGTTTTTGGGCCGGACGATAGAGAATGATCATTTTCCCAATCACCCGCACGACAAGAGAGTGACTCCGCTCCGCTAAGATATGAGCGATCTCCTTTGGGTCATCAAAACAGTTCTTGAGCACGTGAATCTTGATCAGTTCTCTGGCTTCAAGGGCCTCATCGACGGCACTCACAATTTCCGGGGTCAATGAGGACTTTCCGATCTGCAGAATCGCGTTTATAGGGTTTGCCATAGAGGACAGATAGGCTCTCTGCTTATTGGTTAATGTCAGCATATTTACTCCTTGTAATAGTCAAATGTCAGTCCGTACATGCGAACTGTATCGCCGTCCTTAATTCCTCTGGTCTCCAGTTCCTTTAAAATACCCTCTTTCTTCAGAAACTGCTGGAAGAAGACGAACCCGCGCTCCGACTCAAGATTCGTGTAGCCAAGCATTTTATCAA
Source organism: Lachnospiraceae bacterium AF51-6-b8A (assembly GCA_027682585.1). GTDB lineage: Bacteria > Bacillota > Clostridia > Lachnospirales > Lachnospiraceae > Shuttleworthia. Next base: position 742,390 of record JAQCZH010000001.1, read on the forward strand.
TCTTAGGTCCCTCGACCACATATTCACCGTCAGTGTTGATCTCAATTGTGTAGGGATCATCTGCCCGTATCAGGTCATTCGGGTCGAACTCCACATCATAGATAAGAGGTTCCTTAGGAAGAGAGTCCAAAAGTTCAGATATCCGGTAGAGCAGATCTTTCACGCCCCTGCCTGTGGCGGCAGAGATGCCATACACTTCGATACCATCTGCTGAGAATGCGTCCCGCAGTCTGCCAAGAATCTCCTCTCCTCCATCCGGACAGATATCCAGCTTGTTGGCGGCAATGACCTGCGGTTTCTTAAGCAGGCTCGGATGATAGGATTCCAATTCATGGTTGATGGCCTTGATATCCGCGATGGGATCCCTCCCCTCTACAGAGGCTGCGTCAACAATATGAACAATCAGCTTGGTACGCTCGATATGACGAAGGAACTGATGGCCAAGACCAAGACCCTGGGACGCTCCCTCAATCAAACCTGGAATATCGGCGACGACAAAGCCTGCAGCGTCATCCAGATCAACAACACCTAAATTGGGATTTAAGGTGGTAAAGTGATAGTTGGCGATCTTGGGCTGGGCATTGGTGACCCGGCTTAAGAAGGTAGACTTGCCTACATTGGGGAAACCGACCAGACCGACATCGGCGATCAGCTTAAGTTCCAGAATTACCTCAATTTCAATAGACTCCTGCCCGGGCTTCGCGAATTTCGGTGCCTGCATGGTGGAAGTGGCAAAATGCATATTGCCAAGCCCCCCATTTCCACCCCGCAGAACAACCATGCGGCGATTATCTCCGGACATGTCGGCTATGACCTGTCCAGTCTCAGCAGATCGTATAATCGTTCCCTCAGGAACCTTGAGCACAATATCCTGGCCATTTTTGCCGTGGCAGCGCTTCTTACCGCCCTCTTCTCCATTGCCGGCCGCAAACTTGTGCCGGTGACGATAGGAATAGAGCGTGTTGATTCCGTCATCCACTTCGAAAATGACATCGCCTCCCTTGCCTCCGTCTCCCCCATCAGGCCCCCCGTTTGGTACGAACTTCTCTCTGCGGAAACTGACATGACCGTCTCCTCCCCTGCCGGAAACGATCCATATCCTAGCGCGATCTGCAAACATAATGATCCTCCACTTATCCAAGGGAACCAGAGCACTCCGTCTTTCGGTATTCCCCAATCCCCGTAAAGCGTCAACAACTGCATCATGCAGGAGCATCATAGCCTGTCTTTCAATATGGAACAAGAAAGGCCTGAAAAGAAAACAACCACCCTAGATCGTATATGCAAGTTCCATGCAAATGCGAAATATGGTGGTTGGCCTTTTCTGTTTTAACAAGAAGATGCAAAAGGTATCTATCCCTTTCCTTCATTCTGGAGAAAACAGCAGAAACTCCCGCGAGTTGTCATATAATTATTTCTGATATCCAGTATTACTCAGCGTCAGCAACGGGATAGACAGAAGCAATCTTCTTATCTCTGCCCTTGCGTTCGAAGCGCAGAACACCATCAACCTTGGCAAAAAGAGTGTCGTCGCCTCCAATGCCAACATTCAGTCCCGGATGGATCCTGGTACCGCGCTGTCTGTACAGAATATTGCCAGCCTTTACGCGCTGCCCGTCTGCTCTCTTAGCTCCCAGTCTCTTGGATTCGGAATCTCTACCGTTCTTGGTAGAACCCACTCCTTTTTTATGAGCGAAGAATTGAAGATTCATCTCTAACATGGTTCACACCTCCTGTGTGTCAAATGAGACATATGTCTCACCATAGCTGTCTACAATTTTTTGAATTCCCAGAACCAGGGTCTCCATCAGCAAATGACTGTCATGCGATACCGTTTCGGTAAACTGAAAATCAATCATGCCCCGCTTTTGATCCTGCCCAATGGAGAACTTGTCCTCCGTAAAGACTTCAATCGCGTTGATGGTATTGAGTACAAGCGCCGAAATCGCGGCACAGACAATATCGTCTGTGTCAGCGTAGTCTGCATGCCCCAGCAAGTAGAGCCTGCGGAATTCGCCTTTATCCCTTGTGACAGTTACTGAAATCATGGCAATCAGCCGTTGATCTTGTTGATCTTAACCTGAGTAAATGACTGCCTGTGGCCATTCTTCTTGTGATATCCGGTCTTTCTCTTGTACTTGTAAACGATAACCTTGCGCGCACGACCGTTGCGAACAACAGAAGCTTCTACAGATGCGCCTGCAAGAGTGGGGCTGCCAATCTTCAGACCATCGCCGGATACAGCCAGAACCTGATCGAAAGTCACCTTCTCTCCAGCCTCTGCTCCGAGTTTCTCAATGGTGATAACATCCCCCTCGGATACCTTATACTGCTTACCACCGGTAGCAATAATTGCGTACATACATGTACCTCCTGATCACAATACGCCAGTTTTGGTGCTTCGAGCCAATCCCGAAATCTTCATACCTAACTGCGCGACATACTGGAATATAATAGCATCGCAGAGAATGTGTGTCAAGGCTAGTGGACAATCCGGTAGTAAATACGGCTTGTCAAAAAGAAAATCAAGAGATAGATCAGGGCAAATACGACTGTCACAATGCCCAACCGAATCATGTAAAAGGTCATATTACTCACTCCGAAGAGAATCAGAAGATTGGACATGATCTTCCCGGCTGCCAGGCAGTGGATGATCGCAATGATCAGAGGAGCGAAGAAAAGCCAGACAATCTGGCTGGCTGCCGTTCTCCGAATCAGCGCATCCGGAAGCCCCACCTGCTTCATAATCTGATACTTCTCCCGATCCTCGTAGGCCTCATTAACCTGCTTATAATACGTGACAAGAACGGTTCCGATCAGGAAGACAAGGCCGACCAGAAGTCCCAGGAAGAGAAATCCTCCGTTAAAAGAATAGACTTCATTTCTTGCGTCCATTTGGTTCGTCGCAATGAAATTGTCGTGATTTAACTCTTTCACCGCCTTATCCAGAGCTTCAGACCGGTCTGCGGCATTCCAGGCAAAATATGGATTTGTACTTGTACCCATCCCCATGCCGTCAGGTGCCTGAAGCAAGTCAGATACTTCCAGCATCGTTTTCTGATCCGGAAGAACCAAAAAAACATAGTCGACCGCAAAGTTGGATAAGACCATGTTCTTGCCCGGGCTGAGCTGATATGTCATATTCCCTATCTTCAAGTTCTTGATATCAGACATACTGTCCCGGTTGCTGTAGATTAAAGCCTGTCCCTGACTGAGTTTGATATCCGTCCCAAAATACCGGTTATATTCATCCAGGCTTCCCAGAACAACAAATCCGATCTTAAAACCGTCTTTGGGATTGCTCAGATCTTTCTGATTCGCAAAAACAGGCTTCAACTCCTGATTCGAATATAAGACAGCTGTTGTCAGCTGGGTGATATGAATCCCGTCTCTGACCTGCGTATGAGGCTCAGTCGCCTGGCGTGCCTTCTCTTCCACCTCGCTGCTCCACTGTTGCAGGTCTGCAAGACTGGGGGTATGCTCAGAAACCTGGACAGAATTCAGTTCATAATAACGATTATGCAGGATTCCACCCACCGTTTTCTCCATGTTGGAGTACATGACAAATACCGTCGAGAGGGTCAGGATAACGCCGCAGGCCATGATAGCCATAGAAGCAAGACCAACTGCGTGGGACTTCATGCGGTAGAGAAGGCCGGAGATATTCAGAAAGTTTTTGGCCTTATAATAGGACTTCCTCTTCCGCCGGAATTTGAGATAAATCACAGAAAGAGACACAAAGAGGGAATAGGTAGCCAGAATAACCGCCAGAACAGCGAAGACGATTTGAGTCATGGCGGATAAGAATCCATCTACGTGCAGGGCCTGATGATAACCGTATCCCAGAGCGGCCAGACCGATGACCAGAAGAATCCAGTTGGATCTTGGCTCCTTTTCTCCTTTCTTCTCTCCTGCCAGAAGGGCAAGAGGGGCTTTGGAGCGAATCTTACTGCAGTTAACGACAAAGAGCACAAGGAAGAAGACCAGTTCGAAGATCCCCGTCATGACAAACGCCTGTCCTGAGAAAGGATAGTGCATCAGCTTAACGCCGGAATCATGGAGCAATTCATTGAGGCCGGCGAAAATCAGCTTGCCGAAGATGAAACCTCCAAGGGTGCTGATCATGGTCATGAAAATAAAGAGAACTAAGAGTTCAATGAAGAGAATACGGCGGATATGTCGCTTCTCCAAACCCAGGATTGAGTAGAGAGCCAATTCCTGTTTTCTCCTGCTCATGAGAAAGCGATTGGAGTAGAGAATGAAAACACCGGCCAGAATCAGGATCAGCCAGCTGCCATATTGGACGAACGTTACCAGGTCTTTATGCCTGCTCAGAACATATTCATTGGACTGCAGGGATACCATGACATTATAGAGAAGAAACATAATGCCGTTAGAAATGATGAAAGGAATGTTAACCAGGCGATTTGCCTTGATATTCTTGAGAGCGAAACGGGCTGCGATGGTCGTCATGCCAACACCTTCTTTCTGAGTACCGTCTGCGCCTGATGGATACGCTCCATGAAGGTCTCCTGATCTTCCTCCCCCCGATAGAGTTCATGGAAGACAATTCCATCTTTGATAAAGAGAACTCGCTTGGCGTAAGAGGCTGAGCGCAGGGAATGCGTCACCATGAGAATGGTCTGCGCATTCTCATTAATTTTAGTAAAGAGCTTCATGATCGCGTCGGCAGAAGCGGAATCCAGACTCCCGGTTGGCTCATCTGCCAGCAGCAGGGCGGGTCTGGTAATGATTGCTCTTGCCGTGGCAATACGCTGCTTCTGTCCGCCGGAGATCTCATAGGGATATTTGTCAACAAAATCTTGAATCATAAGCTGATCCTGAATCTCTGCCAGGCGGTTTTTCATCTCCTCCGGCTTCACGCCAGACAGAACCAGGGGCAGATAGATGTTGTCCCGATTGGTGAACTGATCTAAAAGGTTAAATGTCTGAAAGACGAATCCAAGCTCATTGCGGCGGAAAGCTGCGATATCCTTCTCCTTGAGCTGGGACAGATTCTGCCCCTCCAGAATAATGTTGCCGGATGTGGGCTGATCCAGGGTCGCGACCAAGTTCAAAAGAGTCGTCTTTCCGGATCCGGATTCGCCCATAATAGCGATGAACTCGCCCTCGTCAACTGAAAAGTTGATTTCCTTCAGAGCTGGAGTCTCAATGCCTCTGGATCGGTAGGTCTTCTTTACATCCTGTAATTCCAGTATTTTCATGGGATACCTCCTGTATTATCTTTTCTCAACGATCTGATTCGTTATCATCATAGCCCTGTCTGATCAGACAGGCATTTATATAAAATAACAGCTCCCTTACAGACCTGTAAGGAAGCAATAAGATTCATCTCTCCCCCGGCTGAATGCCTGAGGCAGTTGCAATTGTGGACTCTTTTTACGTTTCGAGTCCAGATACCGATTCAATCAGGGGAAAATCACTTGAAAGCAACTCCCCTCTCCCAGTTCAGATTCGACCACAATCTTGATTGAAAGTTTCCTGGCAATGGTATCTGCCAGAAAGAGTCCCAAACCGGAGGACTTCTCTGTCGCGCGTCCGTTAAATCCCGAATAGCCCCTGTCAAAAATTTTGGGCAGATCCTGTTTGGGAATCCCGACTCCGGTGTCTTCAACCCGCAGGATCTTCTTCCCCAGATCATAACGAATACTGATCTTGCCTCCATGTGTGTATTTGATGGCATTGGAGATCAGCTGTTCTAAGAGAACGGATAACCAGCGGGCATCTGAGAGAACATAGGCCGACCTGGCAATATCAAATACAACGCGATCATCATTTTCCACAAAGAGCAGGGAATAGCGTTTTAAGATCTCTGTCAAAAGCGGCCTGAGTTTCACCTTGATCAAGTCCATATCTCTGGCATTCCGCACAAGTTTTAAATAGGACATAGCCATATTGGCATACCCGTTGATCTCCATCAGACGGGACTTAATGCGAAGGGCATTGCTGTCAGCAGACAGAGAGTCAGACTCCAGGAGCAAAGAGGCTGCTGTAATCGGCGTCTTCATCTGATGCATCCAGAGAAGAAAGTAATCCTCAAGTTCTTTCTGCCTGCGCAGAGTCTCTTCTTCCAACCGGCTCTTCTCCTCTTTGACCTGTTCCAATTCCCGGCTCAGATCTGCCCTTTGTCCAACCCGATAAGTGGCGAAAACCAAGTAAATCATCCAACAGAATCCAATGACCTGTAAGCACAAAATGAAATAGGATATCTCCATCCCGCCAAGCAAATGAACGGTTGCAAGAAGAATGATAACCAGAAGCAGAGTTGTCGTGACAGGGAAAATTTCCCGCAGAAAATCAAGTATTTCTTCCTTAGCAGGCATCATATTTCCTCCGCCAGATAGTAGCCGATTCCCTTTTTGGTTTCAATCAGATTCTCCAGTCCAATTTCCCTCAGCTTCTTGCGGAGGCGGGAAATATTAACGGCCAGTGTATTGTCATCAATAAAATTCTCGCTCTGCCAGCAATGCTCAATCAGAGCCTCCCGACTGATCACCTTGCTCCTGCCGATGAAGAGAGGTTCCAAAATCAAGAGTTCTGTCCTGGTCAGATCCATCTGCCCGTCCTGACAGGAAATCGCAGTCTTGGCCAAATCCAGTTTCACTCCGTTCCAGACGAGCTCGTTGGCATTCTGCCCGAACTCATAAGAACGGCGCAGGAGGGCATCAATCTTGACCCGCACCACTTCGAGAGAGACCGGCTTGGTCACATAGTCATCCGCTCCCATCTGCATTCCCTGAATCAAGTCCATATCATCAGACTTGGAACTCAAGATCAGGATGGGCATCGTTGAGAACGCTCGGATCTGCTGACACCAGTAAAAACCATTATAGGACGGGAGCACAACATCCATGATAAGCAGATCCGGCGCCGCCTCCCTGACTTCCTGGGCGACGTTGGTAAAATCACAAGTCTGTATCACCTTGTGCCCCCAGCTGGTCAGATGTTCTTCTAAAGACTGGGCGATCATATGATCGTCCTCAACAAGAAATAAATTCATCTAAAATAATCCTTTATTATGTGATCAAATATGTATCTTGCGCTCATTCGATTGCCGCGAGCGCTGATGCATGTTCCTACGAGTCTGAACAGGTCAAGATGAGAGCGTCTGCTTCAAGGAGGCATACTTCTTCTGCCGGGTCATCTCCACCAGACCAAGAGCGGTGACGTCAACCAGACTTACCTGCTGCGGATCACTCTTACAACAAGCGGATAAATGTTCCAGTAATTTGGTCCAATCTCCCCTCTCACTCATATTGATGAAATCAATGATAATAATCCCCGATAAGTTTCGAAGCCGCATCTGTCTGACAATCTCCTCTGCCGCTTGGCGATTACAGGTCAGGATGGCATCCCGCTTCCTGGAATCCATCTTCATCTTGCCGGTATTGATATCGATCACATTCAAAGCTTCCGTCTGTTCAATGATGAGATTGCCTCCGCAGGGAAGCCATACGGTCTTAGCGCTTACCTCCTTCATCAGCCGGGTCAGATTGCGCAGCTGATAGAGAGGATAGTCATCCCGGTAAGCGGTAAAAAGCGCAGCATAGTCATCCAGACGATTGTCGAGGCATTTGATTTCCGACCATACGCCAGGCCCTTGTAACCGACAGGAGCGAGATTGGCTTTTCCCATCAGGGAAACAGGCAATCACCTCCTCCAGATCACTGGTGACAGAGGCAATCTGCCCGGCCGGATAAGCCATCAGTCGTTCCAGCCAAAGCGGTTGCTCTGTCTGAAAGACGGTAAAGAGAGACTGTTTGAAAATGACTGCCCGGAAGTCTTCCATTTTTTCGGCAAGAAACTTAATCTGCCCAGCCAGTTCTTCCTCCCCCAGGGTCGCCGCAGATGTCCGCAGGGTCAGGTGATAGCTTCTGCTTTCGTATCTGGCCAGAAAATCTCTGAGACGTCTTCGGTCCTGTCCGTAAATTTTCTTAGAAATTCCGGACTCCCCTGTCCCCATATGTAAGATTACGTCAGCGGATTTGAAAATGATATCACTGCTTGCAATGGCGTCTTTGCTCTTAATTGGATCGGCAGTAATCTGCAGCAGGACCTCATCCCCTCCATGAATACCCTGGGATTTGGAGCGTCTGCGCACATAGTTGAGTTCATCCGGATTCTTCACAGGAAGAAAAACCCTCTTTTGGTCTGCAATGTCGACAAAAGCGGCATGCAGAGACGGCAGATATTTCCGGATGCGGCCAATGTGAATCTGTCCGACCATACTTGGTCTCGCCAGATTTTCCGCCTGCAGTTCAATGGCCTGCCCTTTTTTATCGCGAACAAGAAAAAGAGCAATTTTTCTGTCTTGCCAGGGCATCCTGGTAATGGTTATCTCCAATTCTTCACGCTCTGAAATTTCATGCATTTTGCGTCCTCATCAGATCCGGCGCGGCGGCGTCCATGATAAAAATATAGATTTTTAAACTCCTCACAAATCAGAAAAACGCTTCTCCAACATCGTCCAGCGAAATCAATTGTCCACCCATCCTGGTGAACATATCCTCCCGGTAGACTCGAATGGCATATTCCTTAGGATCCAGTCCCAGGGAACGATGGAAATGTTCCATGACAAGATCCGGCTTGATGTTATCCGTCGAACCGGAAGACAGCATGATGCGGTGGCAGACAGGGCCGCATTCTTCGTCCGCCGGATCCGCCGGACAAGCTTGATCCCCCGGGATAAAAGGCCCAATCTCCCAGCGGTAGATTAGGGGCTTGAGATCAAGCGAACGCTCGGATTTTTTGGTCTTCTTGACAATTGTAATATGATCTGTCCGATCATAGAAGTCCTCCCTGGCATTGATCAGCTCCCTCAGTTGAAGAGGTGGCTTGCCCTTGCGATAGGTCAGGCGGTAGCTGGAAGCCTCCACAGACGCCATGGCATTTTTCGCGTTCTCAGGCAGACGGCGAAGGGAATGAATCACCATCCCGTCCACCATAGCCTCTCCAAGCGCCTTCATAGCGGCAGGACCATCAATATCCTCTTCTGTCTCAATATCCATGTACTCTCCGTCGGAAGTAATGCCAAGTCCAAGGGGCTCTGCGAAGGACATGACGGGATGAGGATGATAGCCCTGAGAGAACTTCATGGGAATACGGGCTCTGCGCATGGCCTTTTGAAAATAACGCATGATATCCAGGTGCCCGATGTATTTCATGGCTCCATGTTTACCGAAGCGAATTCTGATTTTCAAAGCAGACACCTCCATTCATTGAACGCATGCCGCAACCGGAGCACTGTTCCCTGCAGTTTGGAGTTACCCTGCCTGCCAGGGCATTCTTCCACTCCCGTTCCAGAAAGGGACGCGTCAGGCCGCAGTCGATGAAGTCCCAGGGGAAGATTTCGTCGAGGGGGCGCTGACGGTAGGCATAGAAATCAGCGGAAATATCGAATCTGTCGAAGGCCTCCTGCCAGACCTCATCGTTAAAGTACTCGCTCCAGGCGTCATAAATCTGTCCCTTCTCAGTGTATGCCCAGAGGATGGCATCGGCCACCTTGCGATCCCCTCTGGCAAAAATCCCCTCTAATACGGAAATCTGCGGATGATGCCACTCATAATGCAGGCTCTTGCGATTGAGCTGTTCCTGCATGGTATCTTTGACCAGTCTGGCTCTTCGGATGTAGTCCTCCGGCGGATGCATGGGGGCCCACTGGAAGGGGGTAAAGGGCTTTGGAACGAAGAAAGATGTGGACATGGTGATCTGCGCTCTTCCATTTCTCTGGTCTTTGGGGATCTCTTCAAAGTAGAGGGCGGCCAGGTCATTGCCCAGCCGGGGAATGGCCATAATGTCCTCATCAGTCTCCGTGGGCAGGCCCAGCATGAAATAGAGCTTGAGCTTGTTCCAGCCCCCGTGAAAGGCCTCTTTTGCCCCCGACATAATTTCTTCCAGGCTGATTCCCTTGTTGATGACATCCCGCATGCGCTGGGAACCGGCTTCCGGGGCAAAGGTCACAGAGGACTTGCGGACATCTTGAATCTTTGACATAACGTCTAAGGAGAAGGCGTCAATGCGGAGGGAGGGCAGGGAGATATTGATCTTCTCCCGGTCGCATTTGGCAATCAGATAGTCCAGAAAATCGGACAGGCCCCGATAATCGGAGGAGGACAGAGAGGATAGAGAAATCTCGTCATAGCCGGAGGAGGAAAGCATCTCCTCCACATAGGACGTAAGCGTTGCAAGGCTCTTCTCCCTGGTCGGCCGGTAGACCATGCCGGCCTGGCAGAAACGGCAGCCGCGGATGCAGCCCCGCATAATCTCAATGACCACCCGATCCTGAACCGAGCGGACAAAGGGAACAACCGGGTGAACCGGATACGTCGCGTGATCCATGTCCATCATAACCTGTCTGCGTACTCGATTGGGGATGTCGTCGTACTTGACCTGCCAGTCCTTAAGAGTGCCATTTTCCTTGTAGATCGGCGTAAAGAAAGCAGGAACATAGACACCGGGGAATTGAGCCGCCTTGTGCAAAAAAACCTCTCGGCTGTAGCTTCCGTCCCTCTTCATCCGCTCATAGAGACGAACCACATCAACATTGTTGACCTCTCCCTCTCCCAGAAAGAACATATCGAAGAAGGGAGCGACAGGCTCTGGATTATAAGTACAGGGACCACCGCCGACAACAATCGGATCTTCTTCTCCCCGCTCTTTGGCCAGAAGGGGAATCTGGCTCAGATCTAGGATCTGCAGGATGTTGGTGTAACACATCTCATACTGGATGGTGATTCCAAGAAAATCCTTATCCCTGACAGGGGTCTGGGTCTCTAAGGTAAAGAGGGGGATCTTCCTCTCCTTCATAATCTTGTGCAGGTCCGGCCAGGGGGAGTAAAGCCTCTCACAGAAAATCCCCTCCTGCCGATTATACATATCGTAGAGAATCTGAATTCCCTGGTGAGACATGCCGACCTCATAGACGTCGGGAAAACACATGACAAATGTCACATCGACCTCAGAGGGATCCTTCGTAATGCTGTTTAACTCGTTGCCGATATAGCGGGCGGGCTTGTCCACCTGCATTAAAATATCTTCCGAGAGAGCAAGTTTTCTCATAGATTCTCCTGATCTGGATTCTTTTTGCGAAGTGTATTCTCATCGATGACAGAATGATGGAAGCAAGAATGGGCGCCGGTATGACAGGCGATTCCTCCGACCTGGTGCACAATCGCCAAGAGGGTATCGTAGTCACAGTCGGCATGCAAAGAGATCAGCCTTTGTATATGCCCGGAAGTCAGTCCCTTGGTCCAGAGCTCATTTCTGGAACGGGACCAGTAGGTCATGAGGCCAGTCTTCAAGGTCTTCTGATAGGCCTCTTCGTTCATATAGGCCAGCATGAGTACGTCTTTGCTGCCCTCCTCCTGTACAATCACCGGGACCATGCCATCTGTGTTTTTCCTGAGATCATTCCACTGCAGATGAGGATGCCGGGGAAGAGATTGATTGAAATTGCCCTGTCTGATTGATTTCTGGATCATGGAATGTCCCTTTCTTATGAATTCCCGTTCCATTGTATGTCACAAAAATGCAAGAAGCTGAACCCCACAGGAATTCATCTTCTTGCATTTTACTTGATCTTGAGGCAGTTTTCATCCTCGCAATCATAACTGTTTTAGACTCTCGAACCTTCTCTCGCGCACCGTTACTTATCGTCTCTTGTGCCAATCAGTGTCCCTGCACCCAAAAAAAGTACGGCTGCAATGGCAAACATAAAAACAGTAGACATCCGGTTACCCCCCCATGACATGATTATCGCTACATTCCCCGATGAACTTTGCTTAATCATTATAGCAAATACTTTGCCCTAAAAAAAGCAGATGAGAAATTATGATTCTCTGGGATAAAAAATTCTTACGCTGCGAATCAGATCCTTCCCTTGGTGGACAGAACGCCATCGATTCTCGAATCATAGGAAACCGCCTGGTCTAAAGCCTTGGCAAAAGACTTGAAAATCGCCTCAATCATATGGTGGCAGTTGCCCGGGGTCAGCATCTTCACGTGCAAATTCATCATAGCGGCATAGGAGGCTGCATAGAAGAACTCCCGCACCATCTCTGTATCCATCTGGCCCACCATAGGGGCTGAAAAGACAGGATCAAACTGCAGGTAAGGGCGGCCGGACAGGTCAAGGGCGGACAGGACTAAAACCTCATCCATGGGAAGGATACAAGATCCATAGCGGCGAATCCCCCTCTTATCTCCCAGTGCCTGGCGAATGGCCGTGCCCAGGACAATACCGGTATCCTCAATGCTGTGATGGCAGTCCACTTCAAGATCTCCCCTGACCTGCAATTTCAGGTCGAAGAAGCCATGACGGGCGAACCCCTCCAACATGTGATCAAAGAATCCGATGCCGGTAGATATCTCGGACTGACCGGATCCGTCCAGATTGATGGTAATTTCGATTTGTGTCTCCCTGGTACTGCGGCTGACGCTGGCGATTCTGTCCTGAACCATTTCTCTCTCCTCTTCGATTTTGATCCTATAGAATGATCATGAAACGTGTGTTTCGTTCAGCTCCACATTTTCCTCATCCCTCTCAAAGCGCACACGCACAGAGTTGGCGTGACCGGTCAGGCCCTCGGACTCCGCGAACTGGGCCACATCCTTATAGACTGCCCGCAGGGCCTCTTCTGAATAAGAAATGACAGAGGATTTCTTGATGAAGTCGTCGACGGACAAGGCGGAGAAGAATCTTGCGGTTCCATTGGTGGGAAGGACATGGTTGGGGCCGGCGAAGTAGTCGCCGATAGGCTCTGAGGAATAAGGGCCTAAGAAGATGGCCCCGGCGTTTCTGATCCGGGTCAGACTCTCCCATGGATCTTTCGTCACAATCTCCAGGTGTTCGGGTGCGATGGCATTGACACAGGCGATGGCCTGATCCATGTTCTCAGCCAGAAGGATGTAACCGTAATCTTTCAGAGACTTTCGGATGATCTGCCGGCGGGCCAGTTTCTCCATGAAATAGTCCTCCCAGCGGATGACCTCTTTGGCCACCCTCTCGTCATCGGTCACCAGGATGGCAGAGGCCATGGGATCGTGCTCTGCCTGCGAGAGAAGGTCGGCCGCTACATACCTGGGATTACAGGAGGAATCCACGATGGCCATGACCTCGGAGGGACCGGCGATGGAATCGATGGCAGCGTAACCGAAAACGGCCTTCTTAGCCAGGGCCACGTAAATGTTTCCGGGACCGACAATTTTGTCAACCTTGGGAATGGAGTCCGTGCCGAAGGCGAGCGCCGCGATCGCCTGAGCCCCGCCCAACTTGTAGATCTGACTGACGCCGGCCTCCCTGGCTGCAACCAGAGTCGGTGCATAGACCCTGCCGTTTTTGTCGGGAGGAGTGGTCATGATGATCTCTTTGACTCCAGCCACATGAGCCGGGATCACATTCATCAGAACGGAGGATGGATAAGCCGCTCTTCCGCCAGGCACATAGACGCCGACCCGCTCTAAGGCGGTCACTCTCTGACCGAGAATGATGCCGGGGCGATCGGCATCGAACCAGGACTTCTGACGCTGCTTCTCGTGAAAGGCGCGGATGTTGACAATGGACTTGCGGATGACCGCAAGGAGGGCGGGATCAACCTGCTGATATGCCTCCTTAATTTCCTTTTCACTGACACAAACGGAGGAGGAATCCAACTGGATGCCGTCGAATCTGGCCGTGTAATCAAAAACGGCTTGATCCCCGTTTCTCCGGACTTGATTTATGATCTCCTGCACCTTCTCTTCGAATTGAACATAAGAGCTGGGACTTCTCTTTAGGAGCTTGCCTAAAATATCAGCAATGCTGGCGTCATTTAACCTGGTGATCTTCATGCTTCCTCCTGACTTGCCTTCTTAAGCCTCTCGATCAGAGCGGTAATCCGCTCATTTTCCATCTTCATACTGACCTGATTGACAACCATTCGTGCGGACAGGTCAACGACCTCTTCCAAGACGGTCAGCCCATTCTCCCGCAGGGTGGAGCCGGTCTCGACAATATCGCAGATGACCTCGGAAAGGCCGACGATAGGAGCCAGTTCAATGGAACCGTTTAATTTGATGATCTCTACTGTCTGATGTTTCTTCTTGCAAAAGTAGTCCCGGGTGATCTTCGGATACTTGGTCGCTACGCGAATCAGTTCTCTGTGCTGAAGCTTCTCCATTGCAGATGCAGGACCAGCCACGCACATGCGACATTTGCCAAAACCAAGATCCAGGACCTCATAGATCTTGCGTCCCTCTTCTAAAATGGTATCCTCACCCGCGATGCCAATATCTGCCGCTCCATACTCAACATAGGTGGGCACATCCGGTCCCTTGGAGAGGAAAAAGCGCATTTTATGTTCCTCATCTGCAAAAATCAGTTTTCTGGTCCTGGCATCTTCCATCTCCCGGCAGGAAATACCAATTCTTCCAAAAAGCTGCATGGCCCTTCTGGCTAGCCGGCCCTTGCCCAGGGCAACCGTCAAATATCTCTCTTCTGACATATCTTACCTCATATGTATGTCTGATTTTCTGACATCGACACCTTTTGCTTCACCAATGCAGATCATCAATGAGCGTATCGATTTCCTGATCTGACTTAAATCAGAGTTGTGATCCGAGCACCGAAAAATTTGACCTTCTCTTTCTCCAGATCATCTGTATCCTTGCAGGACATCAGTGCCACCCTCTGTCCGGCCTGACGCAGGTCATGGGCCAGATGCAGGGCGTTGACTCGCTGAGATCTGTGATAGAGAATGATATGTTCCTGAGCACTCTCTTCCATCTCGATTTTCTGACTGGACGCAGCCAGCATCATCTGATCGACAGAAAACGCAAATCCGATGGCCGCGGCATCCCTGCCGAAGCAGGACAAAAGCTGATCATAGCGGCCTCCTCTGACGAAAGCCTGTCCGCTTCCAAAGGTGTAACCGGCAAAGATGACCCCCGTGTAATAATCACTGGAGGCCAGAAGCCCCGGCTCAAAAGAGACGTAAGAATCCACTTCGTAAATGCTGAGAATCTCATAGATCTTTGTCAGTCGGTTTAATGCCTCTGCAATCTTAGGGTAAGAAGAAGAGCGATCTGCCAGATCCACCCAGTCAGCAGGATGATTGTAAATCCTGGTCATCAAATCAAAGAGTTCCTTCAGATCAGCAAAGACGGACTGCCCTTCCAGGTACTCCCGCAATCCAAATCGATTGTGATTCTCAATCAAACTTTGTACCTGTTCGCGGTCGTCGTCGTCAAAATGGCAGGCTTCCATGAGACCGTCAAGAAGATCGGCGTGCGTCACAGAAATCTGAAAGTTCTGAAAGCCAATGGCCTGCATTCCGCGAACAACAAGCGCAATCATCTCGGCATCCGCGTCGACAGAAGGATCACCGATCAGTTCAGCGCCTAATTGGGTACTCTCTTTAAGACGCCCCTGATAGGAAGAGTTATTGTCAAATACATTGCCCTGATAACATAGGCGCCTGACAGTATCTTCCTCTGTAAAATATTTCGCAGCGGCCCTGGCGATGGACGGCGTAATGTCCGGCCGAAGAACCAGGGTATTGCCCTCTCTGTCAAAGAACTTATACCAGGATTTCGCATGGGAGGCACTTCTCTTTGATCCAAAGACATCAAAGAACTCGAACGTCGGCGTCTGGATGGGATGGTAACCGAAAGAAGCCAGGGTCTTATGCAAAGCCCCTTCAATATGCTTCTTTCTGGACAGCTCCTGTCCGTACAGATCTCTTACCCCCTCCGGTGTGTGTAAAATACGGTCGTTCATCCAGTTCCTCACTTTAATAAATTAACGTGATAGTTCGATGCATCACTAAAGTCATTTTACTACCTTATTTGATGCAGTCAAGGAAAATATTCCAGAAGCGTCATGCATCGGTTCTTGCTGAAGGATGCCCTGCCAAAAATGATCTTTCCAATATTCTGTCCGCACTCCTTACCTGTTTTGTAAATCCAGGGCCAGCTGATCCAGGTAGGGAACCAGAAGATTTCCCCTGCGGCCAAAGAAGCAGTCCGCATCCAGTTCCTCCCTGCGAAAACTCTTCCGCCCTCCTTTTTGCATTCGCCTCCAGAATTTCATCATCTCCTGATACTTCATATAGTAGAACTCTTCTCTTCGGGTAAAGGAGAGCAGAAGGAAGCTGATTCCATCCTGCTTTTCGAAATCACGCATAAAAGCCACCTGGTGCTCATGGATATTAGCGAGGGGAAAGGTATCTGTGGCGCACTCCTTGGCATCAAAGCAAATCGGGACTCCCTGTACCAGACCGATATAGTCCACCGTCGACTTCTGGTCAAAATAGGCCAGTGTAATGTGGCGGTTAGTTTTGTCAATATTGATGGGCGTAATGGGTGTCGGTATTTTCTGTACCAGCGCCAGTTGATTATTCCGATACACCTCATTTGTCTGATTGATATACTCCTCTAAGGTAGAACCTCTTAAGCCCCTTGAATTCCAGGTCGCCATCTCTCATCCAATCCAATCTGCGATACATTTTATTGTGTTCGCGATTCTATTTCCCGTCTCTTCAGATCCGGGAAGTCCTATCTGCTCTCTGTCAAAGCTCTCTCTGCAAAACCGTCTGCCCTCAAAAAGAAACACGTCTCTATCCCTTAACCCCAGTCAAAACCTCTTCGTAGATCTCTCCCTCCGGACAGACAAACTCTCTTTGATCCGTCAGTCTGACAGAATAAGAGTGCAGAAGCTGGCTTCTAAGCCCATATTTCGCTCTTAACATCCGGTTCCAATTCAAATCTCCATATTTGGGATCACCTGCAATGGGATGGCCGATTGAGGCCAGATGGGCGCGGATCTGATGACTTCGTCCGGTCATCAGGTGGACTTCGAGCAAGGTCATATCTCTCCCGAATGACAGAGGATGATAGGCGGTGTGTATCTCCTGCGCTCCCGCAGGCAGAATCTCCTTTTGTTCGGCGACTAGAACCCGATTTTCCCTCATGTCCTTATAGAGATAGCCGTCCAGTTGAAGCGCTTCTGCAAGGCATCCCTTAACAATTGTATGATAGAGTTTGACTACTCTTCGATCCCTGAGCTGGTCAGACAGATACTGCTGACCCCGAAGAGTCTTTCCAGCCAAAATAAGCCCGCTTGTATTGCGATCCAAGCGGTTGGCCACGGAGGGGTGAAAGAGAGCGAAGGATTCCTCAGTCAGGTCCCCTTCCGCAATCAGATAGGAGAGCATCTCCTCGTTGATTGAGATATCCTCCGGTCTGGACCGCTGGGAGAGACAACCCGCCGGCTTGTTGAGCGCCAGAATGTCCTTGTCCTCGTAAATTACCCGGATGTGCCTGTGCGGGATCTTTTTTAAGGTGGCAAACGCCTGGTTCTGCCCTCTTTTCCCCCGCATCATTTCATAGGTATGATCTGAGAAGAAGACCTGTATGCGATCGCCATCTGTAATGATTTCCCCTCCACCGGCTCTCCTCCTGTTGAGGACAATATTCTTCTTGCGAAGCATCTTATAGAGGAAGGAAGTCCCTGCCGCGCGGAAATATTTGCCCAGGAACTTATCCAGTCTCTGACCTGCCTCCTCTTTTGTGACAGAGATTTCTCTCATCTTTTTTTCCTCTTATTTCCTTTGTCCCTGTATGACGTCATATGTATTTTATGTCTTTCAGAGACACATTGGTTTTTCCCTGCACCGCCATGTCGGGATTTGTCATGTGCTGAGGCCTTATGCCTGAGGATCTCAGGAGCAAATGAATGATCCTGAAGCATACCCACCAATCCCCTCTTGTAACGCATGCGCATCCCCCTTCTGGGAGGAATCAGACATTTCTCTTCCGTACCGATCAAATCGGTGCGGCCGGCTAAATGAAGAGCCTCTTTGACCAGATCGTAATTTTTCGGATCCCGATACTGGATCAGGGCGCGCTGCATCGCCTTTTCGTGGGGATTGGTCGCCACATAGACGGGCTGCATTGTCTGCGGATCCAGGCCGGTATAATACATCACAGTGGACATGGTCGATGGAGTCGGACAAAAGTCAGAGACCTGCTCGGGCATATAGCCAAGATCCCGGATATACTCCGCCAGGGCAATTGCCTCCTTCATGGTTGAACCCGGATGAGAAGACATAAGGTAGGGAACAAGGTACTGCTCTTTGCCCAGTTGACGGTTGACCTGGTAGAATTTCTTCACAAAGCGGTTATAGACATCCACGGAGGGTTTTCCCATGTGCTGCAGCACCTGGTCGCAGATATGTTCCGGAGCCACGCGCAACTGACCGGATATATGATATTTGGAGAGTTCTCGAATAAAGCGATCATCTGCATCCGCCATGGCGTAATCAAAACGGATTCCAGATCTGACGAAGACCTTTTTGACTCCCGGAAGCGCCCGCAGCTTGCGCAGGAGGGACAGATAATCAGAATGATCTACCTTGAGATTGGTGCAGGGTCCGGGAAAGAGACACTGCTTATTAGGACAGACCCCCATTGTCTTTTGCTTGTCGCAGGAGGGCTGGCGAAATTCAGCCGTCGGCCCTCCGACATCGTGGATATATCCCTTGAAGTCCGGATCCCTGGTCATCTTGACTGCTTCCCTGAGGATCGATTCATGACTTCTGGACTGAACGATTCGCCCCTCGTGGAAGGTCAGCGCGCAGAAATTACACCCGCCGAAACAACCCCGGTTGGATGTCAGGGAGAACTTGATCTCCTCGATCGCAGGCACACCGCCCTCCTTTTGGTACATGGGGTGATAGGTTCTGGCGTAGGGCAAATCATAGATATCATCCATCTCCTGTCTGCTCAGGGGAAAAGCGGGCGGATTTTGAATAACATGAAGAGCTCCTCCATAGGATTCAGCCATTTTATGACCGACAAAAGGATCTGTATTCTGCGACTGAATCCGAAAAGATTTGGCGTAATTGCCCTTGTTCTCAAGGAGTTCCTGATAGGAGGGCAGGCTAATTGCGTCCTTTGTCAGATAGGGATCTCTTGTCTTAAAGACTGTTCCCCGGATGAAGCTCAGATCGGAAACTGCAATCCCCGAGGCCAGGGCATCGGCGATCTCTACAATCGAGTGTTCTCCCATTCCGTAGGAAATCAGATCTGCTCCGGAATCCAGGAGTATGGACCTTCGCAGCTTGTCGCTCCAGTAGTCGTAATGAGCCAGACGGCGAAGGCTTGCCTCAATTCCGCCGATGATAACTGGCGTCTTCTTATAGAAGCGTCGGATCATGTTACAGTAGACAATCGTGGCATAGTCGGGTCTTTTTCCCATAAGACCGCCCGGACTGTAGGCGTCGTGCCTGCGGTGATGTCTGGAAACCGTATAGTGGTTTACCATGGAATCCATATTGCCTCCGCAGACTAAGAATCCAAGCCGGGGCTCTCCGAGCACCCGGATAGATTCCGGCCGATGGAAGTCGGGCTGAGCCAGGACAGCCACCCTGTAGCCATGCGCTTCCAGAAGACGGCTCAGAATGGCCGGTCCGAACGAGGGATGATCAATATAGGCATCCCCTAAGACATAGACAAAGTCCGCTCTTTCCCAGCCTCTCTCTCTCATCTCTTTTTTTGAAACAGGCAGAAAACGCAGACTCATTCGATCTCCCTCTCTTCCGCTCATCTTTTCTGTCGGCTCGCGCAAGTATTGCGCAAAGAACAGGTCCGTCAGGAATCTTATCTCTGTAAGATGGAGATGGCCTCATCAAAGCCGTCAATAAAGTAATCCGCCTCCTTTATTTTCCTATTGCGAACGGCGGCGGAATATGCATCTTCGACAGCGCAAACTTTCATCCCTGCAGCCTGCGCAGCTGCGATGCCGGGCAAAATATCCTCAAAAACAAGGCAGGATGCGGGCGCAACAGACAATTCTCTGGCAGCCTGAAGATAGATGTCCGGAGCAGGTTTTCCCCTGGATAT
This sequence comes from Lachnospiraceae bacterium AF51-6-b8A, assembly GCA_027682585.1. Lineage (GTDB taxonomy): Bacteria > Bacillota > Clostridia > Lachnospirales > Lachnospiraceae > Shuttleworthia. Next base: position 762,289 of record JAQCZH010000001.1, read on the forward strand.
CTCATCGCAGGTGACACAGACAGAGACCATCTGATCCAGATGATTTTTGGAGAATGAAGCCTCCACTAAGGGACGGGAATTGGATGTACCAATCGCCAGAGCATAGCCCCTGTCTCGAAGCATCTGCAAAAACTCAATGGCATGTGGTTTGGTCTCAATGGTCTTGGCATAGGCATCCATTGCCATTGCATTCCAGATCCCGGTCAGCTCTTCGATACTCTCCGGCAGACAATAGTTCTCCTTAAACCAAACCGCCGTCTGAATCATTGTCATGCCCTCGATCCTCTCCTGCAGATCTTCCCGCATCAAAAGTCCCCGGGAAGCCAAAAAGTCCTCATCAATCTGCCTCCAGATATGCATGGAATTAAGCAGGGTGCCATCCATATCAAAAATAACTGCTTTCACCTGATCGAACAAGGTCTGACTCCTCTTTGGAAAGGGGACGGTATTGTCCCGGTGCAAGGGATGGGTCCAGAACAAGTGGTCCCATGCGAAGACGTTTAAGATAGGTCAGTTCATGCCCTCTCTTAGCGAACATCCGCTTAATCTGATGAAATTTCCCCTCGTGAATGGTTACATAGGCACAGGCATCCCCGGTCGCATGATCATGATTCGTCCAGGGTTCAAGTTCCCATTCCTCCGCCACAATAGAGACGAGAGGATCCGACCTGTCAGCTCGGTTACAGAGGATCTTCAGATTCGCCGCTTCCAGAGGCTTCTTCTCGCCAATATCCAGTCCATGTGCGAAGGCCCGGACATCCTCCGCCGCCAAATGCCCATTTACCTCCGCATAGTAAGTCTTGTCCACATGCATTCGAGGCGATACCAGTCTGTGGCCAAGAACTCCGTCATTGGTCACGAGCAGAAGTCCCTCCGTATCCAGATCCAGGCGTCCCACGGAAAACAAATCTTTCTTTCTCGTCTGTGGAACATAATTAAAGATCGTCGGATGCGCCCCGTCTCTCGCGGCACAGACGCAGCCTGCCGGTTTGTAAAAGAGATAGCAGGTCAGAGGATGAGACGCAAGAAGCCGTCCCTGGTATTCTACCGAAAGGGACGGATCAAGGGAAAAGGCCGGATCCTTCACCGGTCTTTTGTCAACCGTCACATCTCCCCTTCTGATCATCTGTCTGACCTGGCTGCGGCTTCCCAGCCCTGCATCTGCCAGATATTTATCTAATCGAAGAAAGCGCATGGATTCTCCCTAAAGACTGGCTCTATATAGAGGAAGCCGACCACCGAAAGATCGCCTACGCACCTTATCTGCGAGAGCGAACTTTGGTGATCGGCATTCATAAACGCACCGTTCTGCCGCGATCTTTTCCTTAAGAGAAGAGTTCATCCGGAACTTCAATCGAAGCATCCTCTTCGGCGGAAGCCTCCAAATCCGATTCTGCAGCCAGCTTTGAATCGGCTGTGGTCTTGGACTTGGGCTCTGTCGGCTTCTGAATATGAGGTGTCTGCACTGGAACAGGATGCAATTCCTCACGGTTCTGCTGAATCAGATCCAGATATCCGTTCATGGATGAGGAGAACTGCTCATCAGAGCTGCGGACAGCCTCTGCCAAAGTGGTATGATACTGACTGGCATCCCTTAACGTATTTTCTACAATAGACTGCACCCGGGAAAGCAGATCATCCGTGTACTCAATCGCACCGGTGCGGATGCTGTTGGCGTCTTCTGTTGCCTTGTCCAGCATCTCCTGGGCATTTCGGGTCGCCACATTGACTACCTCATTGGCCTGAGCGTATGCCTGCTGCATGATCTGATGCTCACTCACAAGCTCGCTGGTCTGAATCTGCGCCTGTGCGATGATGGCATCCGCCTTGGTCTGCGCGTCTGCGAGAATGGCCTCCTTATTATTGATAATCTTCTGATAACGCTTGATCTCATCAGGAGTCTTGCTCCTGAGTTCCTCGAGAAGAGCATCGATCTCATCACGGTTGACAACAATCTTAGTCGAGGAGAAGGCAGACGGCTTACAGCTGTCAATGTACTCCTCAATCTCACTGATCACATCTTCAATTCTACTTGCCATCTTTTCACTCCTTATCGATATTGTATTTGCCGTAAATCAACGGAATGATCTCCGCCGGTACAAATTGACGAATGTCGCCCCCATAGGATGCAAACTCCCTTACTATTGTAGAACTTAAGTAGGAATAATTCAAACTGGTTGTGAGAAAAATTGTGTCAATTCCAGGACATTCAACATGGTTGGTCTGCGCAATCTGAAGCTCATATTCAAAATCGCTGACAGCCCTGAGCCCGCGAACCAAAAACCCGGCTTCCATGCGTCTGGCGTAATCGACAAGGAGACCCTCGAAGGAATCTACGCTCACATTAGAATAATCAGCCGTCAGCATCTTGAGCATACTGACCCTCTCCTCCACAGAAAAAAGAGATTTTTTTGCAGAATTATTGAGAACAGCAACGATCAGATGATCGAAGAGCTTACTGGATCGCCTGATAATATCCAGATGTCCGAATGTGGCCGGGTCGAAAGAACCCGGATAGATTGCAGTGCGCATAACTTACTCCAAAGACAGAAAAACATGCTGGTTGGTCTTGTACCGCTTGATTCTGTCGATTTGATATCCCAAAGACGTTGCATAGGAAAAATCGCTGTTCAGGGAAGCCTCGATAATGATGATAGCATTGATGTCCAGAAGATTTCTCAACTCTCTTAGGACATTCTCTTCGAGATCCTGTCCATAAGGCGGATCCATGAAAACAATATCCGGCAGATTCCTCCTGTCCCAAAGAGCCAGGGCCGATAAGACATCAGAGGCGATCACTCTTGCTCTCTTCTCCAGACGGCATCTGACCAGGTTCTCCCGAATACAGATCAAAGCTTCTCTGCTTTGGTCCACAAAGCAGGCGGCTCTGGCCCCGCGGCTCAAAGCCTCAATTCCCATCTGTCCGCTGCCTGCGAAGAGATCCAGGAAATAAGCTCCATCGACATCGTTCTGCAGCATATTAAAGAGGGTTTCCTTAACCCGATCCTGGGTCGGACGGGTCTTTAGTCCCCTAGGTGTTGAGAGCTTTAATCTTCTGGCACTTCCCGCAATCACACGCATATTTACTCCTCGTTCTCCCTCTCCCGGATGCAGTCCAAAAGCAACTCTAGAGCGGCTGCAGTCGCCTTGATGCGAACGGTATTCCGATCCCCGGAGAAGACATAGTGGCGAACTAGGGTGTTGCCCTCATAGGAACAGGACAGATAGACCGTGCCGACTGGCTTGCCGTCGCTTCCCCCATCCGGCCCGGCGATTCCGGTCGAGGCAAGCCCAAAATCAGACTGATAGCAAACTCTGGAGCCAAAAGCCATCTCCCTGGCGGTTTGCGGAGAGACTGCCCCAAAGAGATCCAGGGTCTCGTGACGAACCCCGAGAAGAGACTCCTTGGCCTGATTGGAATAGGTGATCAGGCCCTGATCGAAGACATTAGACGCCCCCGGAATGCCAACCAATTCGGCAGAAATCAGCCCTCCTGTACAGGACTCACTGCTGGTAACTGTCCACCCTCGGTTTGTAAGGCTGTTCACAACTTGATCCGCGAGTTCTTCTGCCCGCATCTTGAGATTATTTTCCATATTATTTCTGCTCCTTTAAGACGGCCGCATTCTGCAGCAGGTAGGTAACCAAAGAAATCAGGGTCAAAGCAAGGGCGATCCACATGAGGACATCTCCCAAAAGAGTCCAATAGATATTCTCAAATGCAAGAACCTTGACAATGACCATCAGCATCTGGAAAACTGTCTTGAACTTACCCCAGTAGTTGGCAGCGATGACAATCCCGTTGTCAGAGGCAATCAGGCGAAAACCGCTGATTGTAAATTCTCTGGCAACAATGATAATGACAATCCAGGCATAGACCTGTCCGGAGACAATCAGGCAGATCAGGGCGGATACCACCAGGAGTTTGTCAGCCAGGGGATCCATAAATTTCCCGAAATCTGTAATCAAATGATACTTGCGCGCGATCTTGCCATCCAGAAGATCGGTCAGGCTGGCAAGGATAAAAACTGCCGCCGCCGCAAAACGCAGTCCCTGTGACTGCCAGCCAAGCAGATAGAGGGTTACAAAAACCGGAATCAGTAAAACACGAAAAACAGTCAGTTTATTGGGCAGATTCATCCGTTGGCTCTCCTATCAGATCATACTCGTAAGCGCCGGTTACATGTGTCATAACCAGGTCTCCGGTGCCAAACACGTCATCTTCTCCGCTGACGAAAATATAGCCGTCCACATCGGGAGCGTCCCGGTAGGTTCGCCCCACATAGGCGGGCTCATCCGCAACCTTGCCCTCGATGATGGCCTCCATATCAGAGCCGATCAGAGACTCGTTCATAGAAAAATTAATCTTCTGCTGCAGCTCCATCACCTGAGCCAGCCGTTCCTCCTTGACCGATTGATCCAGCTGTCCCTCATAAAGGGCGGCCGGTGTGTCCTCTTCCTGCGAGTAAGCAAATGCTCCCAGACGGTCAAACCGCATCTCTTCGATAAAATCCAGCAGATTCTGATGCATCTGCTCCGTCTCACCGGGAAAGCCGCAGATGACGGTGGTACGGATGGCAATATCAGGCATGGCCTCTCTTAGCATGGCAACTTTTTGCCGGATGTCGTCTCGATTGGTTCTGCGGCCCATACGACGAAGAATCTGGTCGTCTCCGTGCTGGATGGGCATATCAATATAGTGCAGGACCTTATCATTGCGAACCATAGCATGGATCAGATTCTGATCAATCTCCTCAGGATAGGCGTAGAGAATACGAATCCAGTGCAGACCCTCGATGGCATTTAGCTTATCCAGAAGTTCCGGCAGCATCTTTCTTCCATAGAGATCCGTACCATAAAGGGTCGTCTCCTGCGCAACCAAAATCAGCTCTCTGACCCCCTGATCAACCAGTTCTCTGGCTTCTTTGATCAGCTTAATCATGGGAAGCGACCGGTAGCCGCCGCGCAATTTGGGAATAATGCAGTAACTGCAATGCTTGTCACAGCCCTCTGCAATCTTTAAATAAGCGTAGTGACCTGCCGTAGTCAGAAGCCGTCCTGCCTCCTCATCATCGGGCAGGTCGTCAAGATCATCAATTCGGGTCTGCGGCAGTCCATCGAGGACCGCGCGCAGGATGGGAACAATTTCGTCATAGGAATTGGTTCCAACCACCCCGTCCACCTCCGGGATCTGCTCCCGGATCTGATCCGCATAGCGCTGGGAGAGGCAGCCGGTGGCAATCAGGGCCTTGAGCCGGCCCGCATTCTTATAAGCGGCCATCTGCAGAATCGTCTCTATGCTCTCCTCCTTGGCGGAATCGATAAAAGCACAGGTGTTCACGATGATCACATCTGCTTCTTCCTCGCTGTCAGTCAGGGCAAAGCCATCGCGATTCAGGCGTGAGAGCATATGCTCCGAATCTACCAGGTTCTTATCGCATCCGAGAGAGACGAAGAGAATCTTAAGAGACACCCGATGCCTCCTCTGCTTCACTGTCTGCAGCATCGTCTTCCTCTGCCGTCTCTTCATCGTCTGTATCCATCTCCTCCTGAGCGATAAGTGCGGCTCTCTTCTCCTCTTCAGCCTTAGCAGCAGCCTCTGCAGCAGCCTTAGCAGCAAGAGCCTCCTCCTCATTCAGGATAACCAGTTTGCCCTCGGCCAGTTCGTGAACGGCGATCGTAATCGGCTTCATCCCCTCTGTATTCTCAATCATAGGTCTGGCTCCGGCAATCAGCTGACGGGCGCGCTTGGCACAGGCCGCAACAATGGTGTAACGGGAATTGACCATAGGCTCTTCTCCGACCTCAACCTGATTATTGATGATCTGCATCAGCTCCACATAAGAAGGGTGAATCATCTCAAAACGCACATCGTTCTTAGCCATTGTTACTGCTCTCCTTTCGCGAATACCTGAAGTTCTTTCTGAATCTGGGCTATTGCCTCTCTTCTGCGGGATGTATGGTTGTGTTCACTCTGAATGATCGAGTGAACCTGAGCAACAGAATCCTCGATCTTATCATTAATCACAAGGTAATCATATCTGCTCATGAGTCTGGACTCTTCGGAGGAGATCGCAAGCCTCTGGGCCACGACCTCTTCACTCTCGGTTCCCCTGCCCAAAAGGCGGTCTCTGAGGGCTTCGGCCGAAGGAGGCGTCACGAAAAGAAGGAGAGCCTCAGGAAAGATCTTCTTTACCTGCAGGGCACCCTGGACCTCGATCTCTAAGATGATATCCTTTCCCGCCCTGATCTGTTCCTGCACATAGGCCCTGGGCGTGCCATAGTAGTTGCCGTTGAAATTGGCATATTCCAACAGTTCCCCGTCAGCGATCATCTGCTCAAATGCTTCTTTGCTCTTAAAGAAGTACTCCCGTCCGTCCTCTTCTCCATCCCGGATTTCTCTGGTTGTCGCAGAAATAGACAAATGATAAGTGTCCGGGTAGCGGCTCATAAGGTGCTTCATAATCGTTCCCTTACCCGCACCTGAGAATCCAGAGAGAACTATGATCATTCCACTGTCTTTCTCTAACATCTGTCACTCCTTAATCTATACATCTCTTCAATCATTGAATCCGCTCAGCAGACAGAGATAATTCAATTTATTATATTCTAGGAAACAGGCTCAGTCAAACACAGGCGGGAATTCAGGTATCTCACAGAATCTAAATATTATTCTATCATTCAGGCAAATACATTTGGGGAACTCGCTTCATTGAATCAATCCATAACATCAGGAAAAGATCCTGTATAATAAAGTACATATAAAGAGTTGAAAGATCTAGCAAGCATTCTCTTATCGGGATTCCGACAGAAAGCAAGGTGAAAATATGGCATTTGACGGGTCAACCATCCGCTGCCTGGTATCAGAATTATCTCAGTCCCTCACCGGAGGACGCATCTCAAAAATCGCCCAGCCGGAAGCCTGTGAGCTGCAGCTGACTATCAAGACGCCCGCAGGCAACCGCCGTCTTCTGATCTCGGCCAATGCCTCCTTACCTCTGGTCTATCTGACAGAGGAGAACAAGACCGCCCCCCTGACCGCTCCGGTTTTCTGCATGCTCCTTCGCAAACATATCCAGGGCGGGCATATCTCTTCCATTGAACAAATGGACTTTGAGCGTGTCATCCGCATCCGCGTCCGCCATCTGGATGAGCTGGGTGACCCCGCTGAGAAGTATCTCTATATTGAGATTATGGGGAAACACTCCAATATCATCTTCTGCGATCAGAAGAATAAGATCATCGATGCAATCAAGCGTATCCCCTTCTCTCTCTCCTCGGTCCGGGAAGTTCTGCCGACAAGAAACTACTTCATTCCCTCTCAGAAGGGAAGACATAATCCTCTGACCAGCGGCAAAGAGGAATTCATGAGCGCCGTTTTCTCCTCTCCCAGACCGCTGGTCAAAGCTATCTACACCGCCTATATGGGATTCTCCCCGGTCATCGCCAACGAGATCATCTGCCGGGCAGGGTTGTCCTCAACCAACAGCAATACAGAACTGACAGAAATCCAAAAAATGCAGCTCTACGGAGCATTTGACCGCATGATGACGGATCTTCGAGAAGAACGCTTTTATCCCTGTCTCATCAGGGACGCAGGAACCGGGGCTCCCAGGGAGTACGCCGTCTTCGGCATCAGCTTCTATCCCGAAGCGGAACTGTCTGTATATGAATCCATCTCCCGCCTTCTGGTCGACTACTACGCAGGCCGCAACAAGGCGGCCAATATGCACCAGAAATCCTCGGATCTCAGGCATTTGCTGACTACCCTCTTGGATCGCAGCCGCAAAAAGGAGGCTATCCAGAGAAAACAGCTTGCCGACAGCAAGAAAATGGATATTTACCGCGTCCGGGGTGAGCTTCTGCATACTTACGGCTACAGCGCCAGGCCAGGCGATCCGTCTTTGACCTGCGTCAACTACTACGACGGCAAAGAGATCACCATCCCCCTGGATCCTCTTCTGTCCGTCCAGGAGAACGCCGCCAGATGCTTCGCCCGCTACGAAAAAATGAAGCGAACCAAGAAAGCCTCCATTCAGCTGATTGCGGAGACTTCCCAGGAAATCGCCCACCTGGAATCCATGTTAACTGCGCTTGATCTGGCCGAGAACACCGCCGACCTGGAAGCCATCCATCAGGAGATGATTCGATACGGCTACGTCAAAAAGAGGGGGAAAGGCAGAAGGACACAGGGCAAGAGCAAGCCTCTGCACTATGTGACGGAAGATGGCTTTGACATCTATGTTGGAAAAAATAACGAGCAGAATGACTATCTGACCTTTAAGATGGCCACAGGCAACGACTGGTGGTTCCATACCAAAAAGGTTCATGGTTCTCACGTCATTGTCAAGAATCCAGCCGGCGGCGAGATGCCCGACCGCATCTACGAAATTGCCGCCTCCCTGGCCGCCTACTACTCTCAGGGCCGGGAATCCGGCAATGTCGAAGTTGACTACCTGCAGAAGAAGAACGTCAAAAAACCGACCGGAGGCATTGCAGGTTTTGTTGTCTACTACAGCAATTACTCCCTGATTGCCAAACCCTCTTTAGAGGGAGTTCGGCTTGTTGATTGAACGGCCTTCTTTTGCAGAAGGCGAACAGCACGAGGCACTCGCTCTTCCCTTATAGATTCGTGTAGACCTCCTGGCTTCTGCGTTCCAGGAAGTTGCGGATTCCTGCATGCTCTTCAAACATCAGCTTTGGATCAGCCGCCAGGATCTCTCTGCAGTCCTCAGAAGCCATCTGCAGAACATTGGCGTCCTGATAAATATCCGCGATCCTGAAATCCAGCTCTCCGGACTGACGGATTCCGAAAAAGTCACCGGGACCGCGCAGCTTCAGGTCTTCGGAAGCAATGGTGAAGCCATCATCGGAATGAACTAAGACCTCCAGCCGCCTGGGGATCTCCTCGGAATCGGAGGAGTCAATAAAAATACAATAAGCCTGATCCGCCCCCCTTCCCACGCGTCCTCTGAGCTGATGAAGCTGGGCCAGACCGAAACGATTGGCATTTTCTATGACCATAACGCTGGCATTTGGTACATTGACCCCCACCTCAACAACAGTTGTAGAGACCAGGACCTGAATCTTTCCAGAGGAAAAAGCTTCCATTACCCGATCCTTCTCCTTGGACTTCATGCGCCCATGCAGAAGACCGACTGTAATTTGATCTCCATAGAAATCCTTAAGGGTCTGAGCATAATCGATGACATTTTCATCCTCACTGACATCGGATGCCTCGACCAGAGGACAGATCACATAGGCCTGTCGGCCGGCCAGGACCTCTTTGGCGACAAACTGCCAGGCCGTCCTCTTTTTCTCAGCACGTACCACGGCATTCTTTGTCTTCTTTCGGCTGGCGGGCAAATCCCGAATGACAGACAGATTCATATCCCCATAGAGAATCATGGCCAGGGTTCTTGGAATTGGAGTTGCGGACATCACAAGAACGTTGGGAGACTGTCCCTTAGAGGCCAGCATTTTCCTCTGTCTGACTCCGAATCGATGCTGCTCATCTGTTACCACCAGGGCCAGTTTTCTGAATTCAACCGGATCCTGAATCAATGCGTGAGTCCCGATGATAAAGAGGGCACCCTCATCTAAGATCTTAGACTGGATCTCTCTTCTCTGTTTAACGGTAGATGATCCCGTCAGGCAGACCACTGAGTAAGGCAGTGCATACTTCTGACAGAGCTTTGTGAATTCCCTCTCATGCTGTCTGGCCAGGACTTCGGTCGGGGCCATAATGACAGCCTGGTAGCCGTTTTCCAGACAGGCCAGCATGGACAAAAAGGCCACGATCGTCTTGCCGCTTCCCACATCTCCCTGAATGAGCCTCTGGCTGACCTGCGGTGCCCTGAGATCTTCCAGAATATCCTCCAGAGCCTCCTCCTGGCCCCCGGTCAGAGCGAAGGGCAACTGCTTCTGCACTGCTCGCATCTGTACCGTTTTCGTAATCAGATGATGATTCTCAGCCGGAACCTCTTCCAGGCGATTTCGCCCCATTTCAAGCAGAAAGAAGAAGAACTCGTCGTAGACCAGGCGCTGTCTGGCTCGCAGCAGATGATCAAAATCCATGGGAAAGTGAATCTGCTTCATAGCCCACTCGTAAGGAACCAACTGATTGCTCTCCAGAAGCTCCGGCGGCAGATACTCTCCCATGTGAATACCGCTGTCAAAAACGGTCTGCACCATCTTCCTGACATTGTTGTTGGTCAGGCCTCTGGTCAGACCGTAGACCGGCTGCGGCTGCTGCATCAGGGTTCTGTACTTGTCCGGTGTATAGATCTGGGCCTGGGACATCTTGAGTCTGTTGCCCTCCTCCAGCTTCCCGTAAAAGACAAATGCCTCGCCGACCGCAAGCTGACTTCGAACATAGGGCATCCGAAACCAGATCAGTTCTAAAGAGTGATCTCCAAAAAAGGCTGTTGCCAGAGTCACATCCATGCGATGTCCCTTCCTGATTCTGGCCGGACTTTTAAGTCTCGCCAGAATAGCGACCGTGCTGTTGGGATGTAATTCCCCATAATTGGCCAGGGGAGGAAACGTCTGATAGGATCTTGGATAGTGCAAAAGCAGGTCTCCCACCGTGTAGATGTCCAATTTTTGGTAGAGTTTCTCTGTCTTTTCTCCAACGCCTTTGAGATCACGGAGACGTTCCATATAATCCATGCTGCTAACTCCTGTATCTTCCGTTTTTGTTTTGAACATAAACAATAATTTGAGAAACACTTTGCAGAGATTTATTTGCCATATATGATAAGCGGGTGCCGAATATAACAAACAGGCATCTTTTCAGCTTCTTTTGTAATGCCAAGAGCCGACCGACATATACCGCGAATACACAGACAATGAATGTAAACGCGATATATGCTGGTCGGCTCTGTATTCATATTGGCCAGACAAGGGGCTTGCTCAAGACTTACTCGACGCTGACCACATAGCAGTATACAGGCTGTCCGCCATTCTGCACCTCGACCTCAACCTGAGGATAGCGCTGCCGGATCTGTTCTGCGAGGGCATTGGCATCATTCTCCCTGGCATCCCGGCCAAAGTATATGCTGACAATTGCAGAATCTTCATCTACCATGGCATCAATCATCTGTTGGAAAGCTCGACTCAGATCCGCATCTACAGAAATGATCCCGTCATCTCCGATCCCCATAAAGTCACCCTGATGAATCTGCTTGTCATCAATCAGAGTATCCCTCACAGCATAGGTGATCTGCCCGGTCTTAACCAGAGCAATTTCTTCCATCATACGATCACGGTTCTCCTCCACAGACTGCTCCGGGATGAAATTGATCATGGCGGTAATGCCCTGAGGCACCGTCTTTGAGGGGATCACTACAACCTTCTTATCCTCAGTCAGTTCCGCAGCTTGCTTAGCAGCCATAATAATATTTTTATTATTGGGAAGAACAATAATGTTTCTTGCGTTTGTCTTCTCAATGGCAGAGAGAATATCCTCTGTGGACGGATTCATGGTCTGTCCGCCGGTAATAATACGGTCACAGCCCAACTGCCGGAAGACCTCGTTGATCCCCTCTCCGATTGAGACAGCGACAAAAGCGATTTCCTTAGCCGGCTCACCGGCAGGAAGCCCTTTCGCATTCTCCTGGGCCGGCTGAGACGCTTGCTCTGTAAGAGCCTGCGCCCCCTCCTTTGCCTGAACTGTCTTGGAATTGGGATTTGAGTGCAGATGAACCTGGTGCAGGACGCCGTATTCCATGGCAACCGCGATCACCTGACCGGGATCATCACACTCGATCTCAACGGAGATTGAATTGGCATTGCCGGTCACCTGGCATTCTCCGTCCTTCATGATCTTATGTCGAAGATCAGAGACCTGGTCGCCTGTGACAAGCATATTGGAAACGACCTTAAAGCGAAGTCGATAAGCATAGACCGCCTCCGTCTGGATCTTAACGGCTTTTGCCTCCACCTGGCCTCCAGAGAGAACAATATAAGCGCCCTTTAAGACCTCAACCAGGCCCTGTCCGCCGGAATCGACGACACCGGCTTGCTTTAAGACAGGAAGCATATCCGGGGTCTTGGCAAGGACACGTTCGGCCTCCTTGATGATGGCGTCAGAAAAAGCCAGGATATCATCTGTCTGGGCAGCCATCTCAAGAGCCTTGTCGGCGGCAGCTCTTGCCACGGTAAGAATCGTCCCCTCCTTGGGCTTCATCACCGCCTTATAGGCAGTTTCGCAGGCTCTTTGCATGGCATCACAGAGAATCTGAACATTGAGCTCCGAATAATCTCTGCTGATCTTGCAGAAGCCACGGAAGAGCTGGGATAAAATGACGCCGGAGTTGCCTCTGGCGCCTCTGAGAGAACCGGAGGATACGGCCTTGCAGATATCCTTCATGACGGCTTCACTGCCGAGTTCTTCTACCGCATGAGCCGCAGATGCAATGGTGGCCGTCATATTTGTTCCGGTATCACCATCCGGAACAGGGAATACATTCAGCTCATTGATCCACTCCTTATGATTGTCAAGGTTGGTTGACGCACCGAGAAATGCCTTGGCAAGAAGCTGGGCATTGATCGTCTTCATTTCCACCTGTCTTCCTCCTTAATCGGTAACGCGAACACCCTCGACGAAGATATTGATTTCTCTTACCTTCATGCCGGTAAAGGCTTCTACCCGATACTTCACAGTGTCTTTGAGGTTACTGCAGACTGTACTGATGCCAACGCCATATGCCACAATCACATGGAAATCCAGAGCGATCTGGCTGTTATCATCAATAGAGACATTGATTCCGCGGTTTAAGTAATCCCTCTTGAGCAGGCGTGTCAGTCCGTCCATCATATTGACGGCTGCCATACCAACGATACCAAAGCACTCCACTGCAATTGAGCCGGCATAGGTCGCAATCACATCTGGATTGATCTCAATCTTGCCGAGTCCGGTAGACATTGCACCTTGCATACAGGCACCTCCATTCTGAACAGACAGTTTCATATGCAATTATATCGGATTCCCTCGAAAATACAAAGGGATTTTACTTGCTTTTGACCTGGCACTCTGCTATATTATCAATGTTGTGATTTGCCACTGAGGGCAAATAATCTTAAATCAAGGAGGTGTCTGACGATGGCAAAGTGTGCAGTTTGTGGCAAGGGCGCTCATTTTGGTATTAAAGTGAGCCATTCTCATAAAAGATCAAACAGAATGTGGAAGTCCAATGTGAAATCTGTTCGCATTATTGAGAACGGTACCCCAAAGAAAGCATATGTCTGTACTTCATGCTTGCGTTCCGGTGCTGTTGAGCGCGCATAGGATATTACATTACAGTAGATTTTTTCTGACCTGCGAGAGATTCGCAGGTCTTTTTTATTTTGGGGCAACGGAATCATTGCGAAGCATATATCCCGTATGCGGCAATTCCTTCCCACATGACTCCATTGACTGAAAATCTGCATGTCATGTTTTCCATTGCTGATCATGATCTTTCAGTGACCATCTTGTCATACCTTTTCACACCCATTATCATTTTGTATAGGCAGTTCATTCTGCTGAATTCAGGCAGAAGAAGTCATTCATAGATAAGGAGGGTCTGCATATGGAACTATATTTTCTGATCGGTTTTGCCGGCGCAGTCGTCGCCCTGCTCTTCGCGCAGAATCGCCGCGCTGCGGTTATGGCCTGTCCGGAGGGTACTGATCGAATGAAAAAAATTTCATCTGCCATTCGCGACGGAGCGGACGCTTACTTAAAACATCAGTACATTACTGTCGCGAAAATCTTCGCAATTGTCTTCGTAATCCTTCTTCTTATGGCATTCGGGACGAACGGCTCCATGCTCTCCAGGTTCACTCCCTTCGCCTTTCTCTCAGGCGGTATTTTCTCCATGCTGGCCGGCTATATCGGCATGAAGATCTCCACCCAGGCTAACTCCCGCACTGCCAACGCGGCGTCAAAGAGTCTCAACCGAGGACTTCGTGTCGCCTTCGCATCCGGTTCTGTCATGGGTTTTACCGTCGTTGGGCTCGGTATATTGGATATCTCCTGCTGGTTCTTTGTCCTGCGCTTCGTCTTTGGAATCGCTGACCCGGCAGATCTTGGGAACATCATGGTCATGAACGGTATGGGAGCTTCCTTCATGGCTCTCTTCGCCCGTGTCGGCGGCGGTATCTACACCAAAGCCGCGGATGTCGGAGCCGACCTGGTAGGTAAGGTTGAAGCTGGCATCCCGGAAGATGATCCCCGCAATCCTGCAACCATAGCAGATAATGTCGGCGATAATGTCGGTGATGTCGCCGGAATGGGCGCAGACCTCTACGAATCCTATGTCGGTTCCATTCTCGCCACCTTCTCTCTTGGTCCTCTGGCAGGCTATGGTTATCGAGGGATGTTTCTTCCCATGGCGCTGGCAGTGACCGGAATTCTCTGCTCCGTACTGGGAACCTTCCTGGTCCGCACCGATGAGAATACCGACCAGAAGACTCTGCTGGGATCCCTTCGCAGAGGGACCTACTCAGCAACGATCCTGGCCGCTCTGCTGGCGGCTCCGCTCACCTACTTTATTCTCGGGAATATGGGTGTCTACGTATCGATTCTCTGCGGCCTTCTCGGCGGAACGACAATCGGTTATTTCACGGAATACTATACCTCTGACACTTACAGACCCACACAGGAACTCTCAGCTTCGGCCCAGAGCGGTACGGGGCCTCTGGTTATCGGAGGCATCTCCCTTGGTATGAAGTCCACCATGGCCTCTATTCTGATTGTCACGGCGGCGGTTATGATCTCCTTTGCTGCGGCCGGCGGATACGGCAATTACACGCAGGGGCTCTACGGTATCGGTATTGCCGCAGTCGGCATGCTCTCCACACTTGGCATTACACTTGCGACGGACGCCTATGGGCCGGTCGCAGACAATGCCGGCGGCATCGCCGAAATGTCCGGTCTTTCGGAAGCGGTTCGCGAGCGCACGGATGCTCTTGACTCCCTGGGCAATACAACTGCCGCTACCGGTAAAGGCTTTGCCATCGGCTCCGCTTCTCTGACAGCACTCGCTCTGCTTGTATCTTATGTCTCCATTGCGAACAGCAAGCTTGCCGCTGCAGGCAGGGAGCTGATGGATCTCTCGCTCACCAACCCCCAGGTACTCGTCGGTCTCTTTATCGGCGCCATGCTGACCTTTGTCTTCGCTTCCTATACCATGAGCGCCGTTCAGATATCTGCCCAGAGCATTGTAAATGAAGTACGCCGTCAGTTTCGCCAGATCAGCGGGATTATGGAAGGGACTGCGGATCCGGAATATGCCAGATGTGTTGCCATCTGTACCAGAGGTGCCCTGCGCCAGATGGTCATTCCGGCGCTTCTTGCAATCATTGTTCCCATTCTTACCGGATTGATCCTCGGATGTGAGGGCGTCGTGGGACTTCTCGGCGGAGTCTCCGTCACAGGATTTGCCATGGCTGTCTTCATGAGCAACGCCGGAGGAGCCTGGGACAATGCGAAGAAATATATTGAGAAGGGCAAGTTTGGAGGCAAGGGATCTGAGAGCCACAAGGCGGCTGTTGTCGGCGATACCGTGGGAGATCCCTTCAAAGACACGTCCGGTCCTTCCCTGAACATCCTGATCAAACTCTGCTCTACGATTTCCATTGTCTTCTCAGGTCTGATTGTCGCATTTAACCTGACCCGCTTCTTCATTTGATTTTTCCACCATATTTCTTCCGGGATAATTTGGCGAGGATTCTATTGTCACAGGCGCTCGCTCTGCAAATCCCCCTGACAGCAAACAGAAAACTGCTGTCAGGGGGATTTGCCATAAAGTATATATATTTAAGGATTCGTCCTCTTATTTCGCCTCTGCATGAGAGACCTTCTTGCGGATCGCATCTGCCGCCATGTCTCTGGCGGTCTCAGACAGGCTTCTTTCCTCTCTCTCCTGCTTTTCTCTCTTGTCAGACCTGGCCGTAGTAAAGCGATCAACAAAATCAGGAACCATGTCCAGGATGCGGTCCATACCGCTATGGGTTGATATATTGATCAGGCGGGTAATTCCATTGTGAATGACGATCACTGAATTGGGAGAGACACGCCCGCCCATGCAGCCGGCCTGGTTGTCCTTAGCTCCCATAGTGCCGGCTCCCATTCCAAAGGAGACAGACACCAGCGGAATGATAATCGTGTCATCGATGTGGATGGGTTCTCCCACAACTGTCTTGGAAGAAACGAACTGATCCAGGCCATTGATCATGCTGGCCACTGAGGATTTGATGCCTTCATTAGCTGCCATTACTATCTCCTTTACTTACCTATGATTTCTTTGATTCTATGATACGACTTGCGGCAATCCTGATTCAACCAGATTCGCACGGCGGCCCAGAGAAAACTGCGCAGAGCCAAGCGCATTCGCAGACAAAATTTACTGGAAATATATATATCCTCACTGGTAAAATCCGGCTGAACCGACACCCCCTTCTGATAGACCAGCGGCAGAAGACTGAGCAGGCCAGCGGCATATGCCGTATTCTGCGGATCATCCAGGCTAAAGCACATCTTATCTCTCAGGCGAAGATGAAAACTGCGAAGCAGCTTCTTCAATCGCTTCCAGAGAAATTTCAGGCTCTTCTTGCTCTCTTTCTGCCTGAAGAGAATAAGCACACTCTGCATTTTCTCTGTCCAAGCGACTTCCTTCTCTGCTTCCATCCCTGGTACCGATATCTTTTCTCTCACGCCGTCCCTTTTTGGTCGTTTTTTTATCTTTTTCCCGCGCTTTCGGCAAAGTTCTGTGTGTGTCGCCTCCTGCCCCGGCTGACCGCCTCTCTCCTTCTGTTCCTGCTTCTGAGGAATTCCTGCATTTTCTTTGCTCTGCTTTGGCTTACCTCCCGCCTTCTTCAGCTGTATATCTCCCAGCCCCTCCATTTTCTGTCTCTGTTGAACTGTCTGTCCTGTGACCTTATCTGCGAAAATCCTATCCTGATTTTTTCGGTCTGAAGAGGTCCTTCTGACCGCTTTCGGCCCTCGGTAAACAGTAACCAGCCCCCAGAGAAAACTGACTCGGATTTTCGTCTCTTCTTTTCTCTCCAGAACCAAATCCAGACCCCAGAAATAGAGAAATCCCCTGACTGACAAGTACAGCTCCAGGGTCTTATCCCTGCTGTCCTCCTCGCCACTCGCCTGAATATGCATGGGAAAGATGATCAGATAGAACAGACAGACCAGAAGAAAAAGAAGAAGCGACAGGAGGATGATTCCTATCCATTTAAGGATGAGAAGTAATATCATGGTCTCTCCTCCTCAAACAGTCTCGTCAGATCCCCCTCATATCCCATGGACCGACTCTCTTTGACCATGCGAAGAATCAGAAGCCTGGCCCGGATGAAATTACTGGCCAAGCCGAGAATACGACGGTCATCCAACTGTCCCCGGTTCCATTCCAGCCCGCTGTATATCTCCAGCTGATTCATTGTTGCGGGGCAGTCCAGCAAGACACAGTAATGGGGTTTCAGCTTGTGATGTTTCAATCTCTGCAGACCTGCGATCCGTTTCATCCCGCTCAGGTCGGGACTGCAGTATATCTCTTTTAAACTACGCATTTTCCCCTTCCTTCTTCCGCTGGGAATCTTCCCTTTTGTCCGAGATTTTCCGCGCTCAAAAAGTTCTGCCCCGGGCAAAGCTTCATTATGTCTCCACTTCTTCCTCACTCCGGCTGTCTGCCCGGCTCATTCAAACGAAAACATCACTGAAAACAGGATTTGAACAGCTTTCCCGCCGCGGATGTCGCAGAAGTAGACGTTCCCCCGACTCCCTCAAGAATGACGGCGACAGCTACCTTCTTCTGATCCTTCTCTGCGAATCCAACGAACCAGGAGTGAGAGTCCCTGTCACTATTATACTCTGCTGTACCTGTCTTTCCATAGACAGTATAGCTCTTGCTGTTGATTGACTTCGCCGTGCCATTGGTCACAACATACCGCATATAGCCCCTCAGCTGCTCTGCCTCAGCGGAAGTCATGGGCTGGCCTGCCTGATTGACTCCAGCTGAATAGACTGGCAGTCCATCCTCGGAGCTTACCTTGTCCTTGATATGAGCCCGCATCAGTTTTCCATCATTGGCGACCGCAGAAGCCAGCATGGCCATATGAAGAGGAGTCACCAGTGTATTTCCCTGGCCGATCGCTGTCTGCATGATTGCTGCGGATCCATCGTTTTTCGCCAGCTGAAACTTACTGGTCGCGCTGTTGTTCAGGTCTGTCGGCAGATTCATGTCAAAAAGCATATTCCCTGCTGTCTGCTTCCACTGCTCATAATTCAAGGAGAGTCCAATGTTGGAAAAGGCTGTGTTACAGGAGTTTCCGAACGCTTGCGTCAGGTTTTCCCGACCGTGTTTCTCATTGTCGAAGCAATGAATGGTGTACCCGTCCTTGCTGAATGATCCCTTGCAGTCGTAAGAGAAATTCTCGTCGGATCCCTTGTTCTGTCTAAGGTAAGCCAGGCTGGTCACAATCTTGAAGGTAGATCCCGGGGGATAGAGTCCCTGGTTCGCCCGATTGACCAGGGCTGCCTGATCCTTGTCGGCAGACAGTTTATCCCAGTTCTTCTCTACCTTGTTTGGATCGAAATCAGGCTTGGAAACCATAGCCAGAATCTTTCCCGTTTCGGGATCCAATACGACTGCAGCGCCCCTGTGATCCCCGATTGCGTCGTAAGCCGCCTGCTGAATCCTGGAGTCAAGCGTCAGAGTGACATTATCCCCCTGATCTTTCTTGCCTGCCAGAAGATTCTGTATCCGACGAATAGGGGAAACATGCGACTTGAGCAGGGTCTCATTCTCCTGCAGCTCAACTCCGCTCTTGCCATTGCTGTTATAGCCGACCGCATGAGCATATACATCCGAAAAGGGGTAAGTCCGATTTCCATCTTTACTGCTGGCCAAGACCTTGCCGTCTGAAGAGAGGATATCGCCTCTTGTCACCCTGGCCTCCGCTACACTGAGGCGGGGATTATAGGCGTTATTTCTGTAATAATCTCCCTCCTGTACCATGAAATGAATAAAATAAGCTCCGACTGCAATAAAAAGGGCGACGAAGACCGAGGAAATGACCGTGAACTCCGTGTTGTGAATTACAGGCGCATGCAGATTGCTTCTGCGCGCGCGGCGCCCAGATCGTATGATCTTCCTGACATCAGCTTCCTGTCCCGTTTTTTTTGCAGATGAATTTCTATGGTTCACTCCCTCTTCACCCGCATGAACGGACATGTGATCTTTCGAACGCACGACATCTTCTGTCCCCTCTGAAGTTCCTCTCTGCCTTCTCAGAGGACGATTGATCCGGTGCAGTCCCGGCTTGTGCAACTGCTTTTTTTCGCTTGACATATTCGCCTCCTTACAGACGCTCCCGATCGGACTGCCTGCAGTAGAGTCCCTGAATCACGGCAATCATGAGTATCGTTGAGAGCAGAGAAGATCCCCCATAGCTGACCAGAGGCAGAGTAACACCGGTCGATGGAATGAACTTAATGACTCCTCCGATCATGAGAACCACCTGAATGGCATAGGTGACCCCCAGACCACAGGCAACAATCTTGTAGAAAGGATCTCTCATGCGAAGAGAAATTCGCATGAAAGCCAGAAAATAAGCAATGCACAAAAGCAGAAGACAGAGGGCATAGATTCCTCCGAACTCCTCGCAGATCGCAGCAAAGATAAAGTCCTTAGTCACAACCGGGATCCGATCCGGCATGCCCTGTCCCAGCCCTGCCCCAAACCAACCGCCGGAAGCAATGGCAAAGAGGGACTGACTCATCTGAAAGCCGGAACCGTCGAAAGCTTTCACCGGGTTCTGCCAGGCTTCTACCCTCTGCTGCACGTGCGGGAAAAGCCGATATCCCACGAGGGCCGCCAGAGCGAATGCCCCCAGCCCAAGAATAAAGTAACCAGGTTTTCTCGTCGCCACATAAAGCATTGCCAGATAGCAGAGGAAGAAAATACTGGCGGAACCCAGATCCTTGGCCGCAACCAGAACCAGAATGTGGGCTGCTGCAACCAAAGATGTGATAAAGACAATCTTGAAATCAGGCCTGTGGATATGAATTCGAAAGGGATCTCTGTCCTCTAGAGGCAAAACATGCAGCATGCTGGCGACAAAGAATACGAAAAAAATCTTGACCAATTCCGAAGGCTGAATCGTAATCCCAGCAACACTGATCGAGAGATTTGCTCCAAAGGTTCGGTTTCCTAACAAGGTCACCACGCTCAACATTCCAAGACCGATCACAGCGTAGAACCACTTGATTGTCTTGAAAAAGCGGAAGCGCTCAAAGAGAACCGGAATCATCGCAGAGAGGATTAGCGCCACCGCGCAAAACATGAGCTGTTTTTTGGCCAGAGAGAACTTCAGACGAACCAACATAAGAAAGCCTATCGTCAGGAACATGCACATGTGATTGACCAGAGAGTAGGAGGCCCCCGAATAAATGTACTTGTATATAATCATGGCAGCTGTAATAATGCCAAACTGGGCCAGGCTGGCCGCCAGAATCTTAAAATCAAACTGCTGCGCATACAGGATGATCACGCCGTTGATCAATGTCAGATAGATCAATATGGTCTGACGGTTAAAGAGACGCCTGGCCTCCCGGCTCTGCGTGTCCATCAAGAGCGAACGAAAAGCCTCAATGGTATAGAGAACCATCATCAGTCCCAGTGAAAATCTTGAGATCGAAGCGACAATATATCCCATTACTCCACTCCTCTGCGGTAATGCCCTCTTGTGTAGTTCTCATTCCAGATGACCCTGTCCCCTCTCGCAAAACGGCAGGCGCGTTCAATAATCTCTGCCATCTGATCCGGGCTCTCTGTGCTGAAATCCAGACGGAATTCCTGAAATCCGAAAGAAGCCAGTTCCTGGATTTGATCCAGAAGCATTGTAGGCAAATGATTATAGATTAGATTGTAACAGGAGTCACAGCGGTTTAAAACCCGCATACGGGCGCCCTTACGATCCTCCAGCGCCAGACGATGGGCGCAGTGATCGCAGCCCATTGTGTCTTTGACCAGGCAGTTTGTCGTGATCATCAGCGGCAAATGCCCGTAGACGCAGATCATGCTCCCCTCATTGTCCCGATGCATCAGTTCGGCTCGATTCAACTCCACCGGGGCTGTCAAATGATGACAGCCCCAGGATCTGACCTGAGCAACAGCCCGGTTATTCATCGTATAGAGACGATAATCAAAAATAATCTTTCCCGCATCTATTCCCCTCTCGTGCAGATATCCCATGGCATCGAAAGATGAAACCATAAACCCGTCGATCCAGGCAGCCGCATGACTGGACAAAATTTGTTCCAGCCAGGATTCACTGTGCCGACGGAAGATCTGCGGCAGGGAAAGATAAAACTTCTGCTTGCTTTTTCTGATCTGAAGGAACATCCTGTCGCATTGCTCCAAAGACATCCCAAGAAGAATCTCCGCCGGACAGTAGACAGCAGAAATTTTGGAATTCCCGATCAAATACGCAAGCTGCTCTCGATCCATAACAGATGCGGAGAGGTCTGTCTTTCCGGATATGCCTGACCTCTTGCGCTCAGGCACAGATGTAAAGGGCCTGGCTGCTCTTTGCAGCTGTTCCCTCGTGAAATACTCTCCCATGTGCTCAGCAATCAGTCGATCTTCCAGCTCTCTTTGCATTTTTCGTCGCAATTTCTTCAGAACAGAAACGGGAACGAAGGGCTTGCCAATCACCTTTACAGAAAAATCACCAGGCAAAAAGGAGCTGTTGCCAAGCTGAAGGAATTTGTCTGCGACAGATTCTTCTTCAGCAATCTGCCTGCTCGCCGTCGCAAGTTCCTCTCCGATAAGTCTGCAGGAGGCTGCGTGACCCCGGACATTGACCTCCAGATACACAGGCTTTTTCTCCTCTAATATCAGCTCACCGTCCAGGAAATATTTCTCCTCCTCTTCTCCTTTGACCTGGCAGATCCTATGCTGGTGTGATGGCTCTGTATAGGTGATCATATCGGCGGAATTGTTCTGATGCAGCCAGATATCCGTAAAACCTTTGCGGTTGCCCAGATCCAGGAGCCGCTCAATCGTCTTGGAGTCAACGCGATAGTTCTCTCTCCCCCTCTCCAGATACTGATCGACCATAGCCCGATAAACGCGAACAACACCCAGGGCGTAGGACATCTGCTTCATGCGTCCCTCAATCTTCAGAGAATAGACCCCGGCAGCATCCAGGGCTGGAATATCCTCAAGACCGCAGAGATCCTTCATGGAAAGAACATAGGGTCCGGCGGCAGACAGCTTTCTGCCGTCATCTCCGATTACAGTATAGGGCAGACGGCAGGGCTGGGCGCAGCGGCCACGATTTCCGCTGCGGCCGCCAAACATAGAAGACATATAACACTGGCCCGAATAGCAGACACACAGAGCCCCGTGGACGAAAGCTTCCAGATCCGCCTGACAGGACTTATGAATCCTGGCCATCTCCGCAATTGAGACCTCACGGCTGACGACAATACGCTCAAATCCCTGTTCCTGCAGAAACCTCGCCCCATAGACATTGGCTACTGTCATCTGTGTTGAGGCATGCAGTTTTAGTCCGGGGAAAGAATCTTTCAGAAGGCGAAAGACGCCAAAATCCTGAACTAAAACCCCATCTACGCCAGCCTCATAGTAAGCTCTGGCATAATCATAAAGACTGCGCTCTATCTCCGTATTCTTAAGAAGTGTATTGATGGTCAGATAGGATTTCACTCCGTGCAGATGCCCATAACGGATGATATCCGCTCCTTCTTTCGCATTGAAATTAGCCGCATAAGCCCTGGCCCCGAAGAGATCCCCCCCGAAATAAATGGCGTCTGCACCGGCATTGATCACCGCCCTGGCGATCTCAGGATTTCCTGCCGGTGAGAGCAGCTCCAATCCTTTTTCACTCATTGTTTTTCCGCACTTCTGCCTCGCCGTCCGGCATGCCTGCATTCGCATTTATGGTCAGATCATCGAAAGACATCTGTATGGCGTCCAGGCTCCGGTCTTGGTCAAGTTCCTGCCGTCCGGCAGCCTTTGTCCGGTCGCCGCTGACAGCGGTCTGATCCCTTTTTTTGTCCTCCTGTTTCTTGTCTGAAGCACTCTTATTCGCGCCTGCGCTTTTCCCCTTATTCCCGGCCTTCTTGTCAGCTCTTTTGGCACCTGCAGTTTGTCTGGTGAGATAATCCGTCTGCTCCTGAATTGTCCTGGCTGCAGCGGCAAGTTCCTGATTTTTTTTTGCCAATTGACTCTCCTGCTCATCGAACTGAACCCGAAGCGAGGCCAGCTGATGTTTGAGTTCATAGAGTTCCTTCTCTTTGGACAGAGCTTCATCCTCCAACTGGATGATCCGGTCCTGCGCCTTGAAGTAATCGTCGGCGATATTGATCTGCGTCAGGACATGGCGCTCATCTCCGGAAAGCTTGCGCCAGGAATCCATCTCCTTCATTTGATCTAGCAGGTTATTAATATAGACTCCCACCTTCTGCAGATATTCCTGAGACTCATATCCGCCCAGTTGATAGATTCTCCCGTCAATCAGTACTTCCTGTACATTCTTATCAGACATTTGATTCCTCCATTTCCTTCTTCCGGCCGAAATGATCATAGGCCTGGGCTGTTGCCACTCTTCCCTTGGGAGTGCGATTGATCAAACCGTTCTTCACCAGATATGGCTCATAGACCTCCTCGATGGTTCCCGCGTCCTCCCCAATGGCCGCCGAAAGAGTGTCAAGGCCAACCGGTCCCCCATCAAACTTTTCGATGATCGTCATGAGAATCAGGCGATCATTGGTATCGAGTCCCATCTTATCGACTTCCAGCAGATCCAGCGCTTTTCTGGCCACCTCTCTCGTGATTTCTCCCTCGAACTCGACCTCCGCGTAATCACGAACACGCTTTAAGAGGCGATTGGCCAGACGCGGCGTTCCCCTGGATCGCCTGGCCATCTCATAAGCCCCTTCCTCGTCAATTGCAATGCCGAGTCTGACCGCTGAATGCCTGATAATGACAGCCAGCTCCTGAGGAGTATAGAACTCCAGATGATGAATGATACCAAAGCGGTCTCTCAGCGGGGCAGACAGAAGGCCGGCCCTGGTGGTCGCCCCCACAAGAGTGAAGTGGGGAAGATCCAGGCGGATAGACCTGGCTGACTGTCCCTTGCCGATCATAATATCAATCGCATAATCTTCCATTGCCGGGTAGAGGACTTCCTCCACCTGTCGGTTAAGACGATGGATCTCGTCGACAAAGAGCAGATCCCCCTCTCCAAGCCCGGACAGGATCGCTGCCATCTCTCCGGGCTTAGCAATCGCCGGCCCTGATGTGATCTTGACGTTTACCTCCATCTCGTTGGATATAATTCCTGCCAGGGTGGTCTTTCCCAGGCCAGGGGGGCCATAGAGCAAAACATGATCCAGAGACTCTCCTCGATTTTTGGCGGCCTCAATGTAAATAGCCAGGGACTGTTTGGCCTTCTCCTGGCCAATATACTCCGATAATTTCCTGGGACGGAGGGAGAACTCCTGCGCCTGATCCTCCTCTTGGATTTCTGTGCTGATAATACGTCTTTCCATATCCTGGAATCTCTCTTTGTCTGACTGCAATTCCGACAGCTTTACTGCCGGACACCTCAAGTATCATTCGTGCTAGACGAGTTCTTTTAGACCAGCCCGGATTACCTCCTCGACACTCATAGAGGAGGTATCCAGATCACTGACAGCCCGCAGAGCCTCGGCGGAGCTGTATCCCAGAGCATTCAGCGCCAGGATGGCCTCTCCTCTGACATCATCAGCAGAGAAATCACCAGTCCGCGAACTCAGCTGATTCTCCAGTGTCTGAGTAAAATCGATCTTGTCCTTAAGATCCACAATAACTCTCTGTGCCGTTTTTTTCCCAATGCCGGGCGCCTTGGCAATGGTCTTATCATCCCCCGCCGCAATGGCAAAGCGAAGCTGATCCACGGAGAGAACACCCAGAATCGAAAGAGCCCCTTTGGGACCGATTCCGCCTACTCCGATCAGAAGTTTGAAAAGATCCAAGTCTTCTCTCTTGAGAAATCCAAAGAGAGAATACCCATCATCTCTCACCCGCAGATAGGTATAAACACGAAGCTGCATTTGCTTTCGCAGCTCGGAAAGGCTGGACTGAGGAAGACCGATCTCGTAGCCGATCCCATCATGATCCAGTACAATTCCCTCTGGATTGATCTCTTCCACTCTCCCTTGAATATATGAAAACATCGTCATACCTCTGCTGTCTGTGACAGCGCCGCAATATGTTTGATACGATCATGAATCAGAGCGGCTATCATTCCGATCAGAATACCTGTCAGGCAGCCCACAATCATGAGCACCGGCAGATAAAAGAGTACATTATAGTTATTGACCAGCAAAACTGCCATAAAGATCTGGCCTACATTATGCATAAAACCTCCCACAACCGAAACACCGATCATGTGCAGCTTCAGGAAGCGGCGGACCAGGTACATACAGAAAAAACTGAGCAGTCCGCCCGCAAGAGAATAGGCGATGGAGAAAGCATTGCCGAACAGGAAGCCGGACAGGATGATCCGCAGAAATGAAATCAGAAGCGCCATAGGCGCTCCATAGAGATAGAGAACCAGAACCACAACTGTGTTGGTCAGTCCCAGTTTCATGCCCGGCACTCCAAAGTAAAAGGGAATCAGCGATTCCACATAAGCAAAAACCAGCGCCAGGGCAAGAAGGACCCCCATGACCGGTACTTTCTTTCCACTCATGAGGCCTCCCTTCTCTGCCAGACAGCAGAATTTCAAAAACCATGCGACTTCAGGCTTCTTTCCCCAACAGAGGAATCCCCAAACATCGCGTTCCCATCGGATTCTCTACTTGACAACAGAATCCAGCGCATTCTTCTCTCCGCTGATTACAGTAATGACAACCCGATTGGGAAGACAAACGATAGACTGACCAACCTTGCTGATTCTTCCCTGCTTAACGCAGAGCTGATCATGACAATTGGCCTCGGTCATATGCGCCTGCCCTCCTGCGACTGTCACCTGATTGATTACGTTTCCATCCGCATCACGAACTGGGATTACCTGATCTTTGTCCAAGTCGTAGATTCCCAGGAGCACTCCCCTTTGCTCAATTCGAATCTGCCTGCCTGATCTGCTGTGCCCCAAAGCCCAGGCGGCGAAGAAAGCAAACGAGACAGCAAGGAGAAGGACGATAACTACAATGTCTCGCCTGGTAATGTATCCCTTTTCAAACACTTGTCTGTTCTCCAATATAGTAGAAGCCCCTGCAGTCTGACAGCCTGACGCTAACCAGTTTGCCGATCAGGGATGCATCACCAGGAAAATGTACCGTCGAATTATTGCTCATACGGCCGGTGACAAGAGCTGCATCCTGATGGTTGACTTCCTCCACCAGAACCGTCTGGATACTGCCGGTATAAGCGGCTGCTCTCGATCGCGCGTCCTCCTGCGTCTGAGCCAGCAGACGGTGAAAGCGATCCTTCACCACAGACACAGGCGTCTGATCCTCCTTAGCCCACTTAGCCGCCGGCGTTCCGCTTCTGGGCGAATAGATGAAGGTAAATGCAGCATCATAGCCGACATGTCTGACCACATCCATTGTATCCTCAAAATCCTCTTCCGTCTCGCCCGGGAAGCCCACAATAATGTCCGTTGTAATCGACACATGGGGGATGCGCTCCCGAATCCGGTCGGCCAGGGCCAGGTAAGACTCCTTGGTATATTTCCGGTTCATGCGGGCCAGAAGGCGGGAAGAACCAGACTGCAGGGGAAGATGTACATGATGACAGATCTTGTCAGAGGCGGCAATGACGTCGATTAACTCGTCGGACAGATCCTTGGGATGAGAGGTCATAAAGCGAATGCGGGCCAAACCCTCAATTTTCTCAATCTCCCGCAATAACTGAGCGAAGCTCATATGATCCTCAAGTCCCGCCCCATAGGAATTGACATTCTGCCCCAGAAGCATGATTTCAATCACACCGTCATTCACCAGGCGCTCAATTTCTCGAATGATCTCAACCGGCCGACGGCTTCTCTCTCGGCCGCGGACATAAGGAACAATGCAATAGGTGCAGAAATTATTACAGCCAAACATAATGTTGACGCCGGATTTGAAAGGATACTTGCGTTCAACCGGAAGATTCTCCACAATTCGGTCTGCATCCTTCCAGATATCGATAATCATCTGGTCCGACTGCAGCGCTTCATAAGCCAGCTCAGCAAACTTGTAAATATTATGCGTTCCGAAGATCAAATCTACAAATCGATAGGATTTTCGAATCTTGTCCACTACGACATCTTCCTGCATCATACAGCCGCAGAGGGCAATCATCATCTCCGGATTGATCTTCTTAAAGCCGTGCAGGTATCCAAGGCGGCCATAGACCTTGTTGTTCGCATTCTCGCGAACCGTGCAGGTATTGTAAATAACGAAGTCAGCATCCTCCGTCTCCTGCTCCACATAACCGATCTTCTCCAGAATCCCCCGTAATTTCTCTGAGTCTCTGGCATTCATCTGGCAGCCAAAGGTTGTGACGCAGAAGGTCAGCTTACGGCCAATCTTCTCTTCCCTGGCACTCACCAGACGACTTGCCCTCTCCATGAAATAGTACTGGCGCAGCGGCTCCTCCTGGGGGGGCAGAGAAGAGTCATAGTCTATCTTGGCGATCCTGGCGGCAAGACTGGTCTGAACGGCCTCCTCATCTTCCTTCCATACTGCCGGATCCTCCGAGAGCAGGAACTTCTCCGGAACAGGAGATAACCCAGAGCTGATCTTCATGCCGCCCTTTCCCGCAGCAGCGATAAATTTCTCATGTAATTCTCGATTCATTCACAATCCTTTCAGGAGAGAATCCGATCGGTAAGGGCCACAGTCAATTGCCTGCTCATCCGTCACGATATAGTCCATCTTTTGATCCCAGTCCTCCTGGGGGATCGGGTCACTGGACAACTGAAAACTATAGGCGACAGCAATGCGAATCAGTTCTCTATGCCCCAGGAAAAAGCGGTCATAATAGCCGCCTCCATAGCCGATCCGACTGCCGCTGACGTCGAAGGCCAGCCCCGGGACAATAGCGACAGCAGAACCGGACTGATATGGGTTCGCTCTTCGAACTGGTTCCCTGATTCCCCAGAGTCCCGGCTCAAGATCAGCGGCAGAAGAAGCCTGGTAGAAGCTGATTGTCCCCTCTCTGGTCAGCGGAAAATACTGTTTTCTCCCCCTCTTCCAGCCCTCTTTTATCCAGGGCCAAAGATCAATCTCTTCTTTCATGGGGGCAAAGACTAGTATGGGTGAATCCATCCTCGCCTCCCCTGTAGAGTCCAAAAGTCCACGCAGATTCCTGCAGACATCTCTGGATCGAAGCACTCTCTCCCTGGCCGGAATCATCTTTCTTGTCTTGCGCATATGTCTTCGCAGTTCTGCAATCTCTTGATCGATATTCATAGCCCCCTCATGAAAGCCGGAGTGCACACTTAGAAAAGTTTACCATATTTCTTGTATCTTGAGTATGTTTCGGATTATGCTATACAGGACTAACATATTGTTTCATGACAATCCCATCCCTGCAGAGCCTGTTTGTATTCACAGAATCTGCATTCGATTGTATATGACCGCAGAACATTCGCAAAGCGCACACTCTATTTCGATGACGATAGCAAGACGGAGGTTTTCCATGAACGTGCCCCACCAGAAACTACTCTCTTTAAGCCTCGCCGCCCTGACAGTTACACAGGTACTCTGTTCCTGCGGCAGCGCCAAACAGAATGAGCCCTATCAGAAATCCGGCTTCTACTTCGACACGGTAATCAATTTGACCCTCTACGGACAGGATGGTCAAAAAACGTCGAATTTCGACGGTGCCTTCGCTCTGGCTCAAAAATATGATAACCTGCTCTCCATGCAGAAAGAAGGAAGCGATATCAACCGGATCAATGCCAACCCAAAAAGCTGGGTAGAGGTTGATCCAGAGACGATTGAGGTTCTAAAGGACGGTATCCGCTATTCCCGGGAGTCCTCCGGCAGCTTCGACATCACTGTCGGCAAACTATCCTCTCTCTGGAATATCTCTGCCGCAGCTGAAAATGACCACACGGGCAAGGCCCCATCTCAGGATCAGATCCGTCCTCTCCTCCCTCATATCGGCTACGATAAAATTAAAATCGACGGTAATAAAGTCATGCTGGATGATGATCAGGCCGCGATTGACCTCGGAGGCATCGGCAAGGGCTATATCGCCGACAAAATGAAGGAATACCTGCAGGCTCAGGGAATAAAGAGCGGATTAATCAATCTGGGTGGCAATGTCCTAGTGATTGGGCAGAAGCCAGACAAGACCGATTTTGAGATTGGCATTCAAAAGCCCTTTGATCAGGATGGAGACGTCCTTGCCTCCGTCAAACTCAATGACCAGACAGCTGTGACCTCAGGTATCTATCAGCGCTACTTTAAGGGGGAGGACGGAAGCATCTACCACCATATGTTAAATCTGCAGTCCGGTTATCCGGAGCAAAATGATCTGTCCTCCGTTACTATTATCTGCAAGCAATCGACAGAGGCAGACGCGCTCTCAACCATCACCTATCTCAAGGGCAGGGAAGAGGGAATCAAATTCATTGAATCCCTGGATGGGGTCGAAGCTGTCTTTATCGGCCGAGACAATCATATTTCCTATACATCTGGAATCGGCAAGAAGATCCCTTTTCGCGAGATCAGCAAGTAGACTTCCAATTAGCCCCACATGTCTGACAAAACAATTCATTTTTATCTAAAAAAACAAGTTCTTGTCCCGGCAAAAGGATAAGAACTCGTTTTTTGTTCATGACAACAGAAGTGTGCATTCTATTGTTTTTCGACAGCAGAAGTTTTACCGTGCGTATCTCTCTGCCGCCTGCATCCGCCCTCCTGCCAAGACATCTGTTAGACCTTCGCGGTCTCTGCGTGTTTCGCCCGGTTCTCCTCGGCAAGGGGAACATTCTGCATGAGAATGACCTTCTTAGGACACTTGTCCGCACATTTGCCGCAGCCAACACACTTAGACTGATCTATGTGGGCAATATTGTTGACAACATGAACCGCATCATACTGGCAGGCCTTCTCACACATATGACAGGCAATGCAGCCGGCCTTGCATACCTTGCCCACCTTGGGTCCCTTATCCTCTGAGACGCAGGATACGGCATATGAAGAATCATAAGGAATCATCTCTATAATATCGCGAGGGCAGGCCGCAATACATTTGCCGCAGGCCTTGCACTTCTCACGGTCAACGAAAGAGATTCCATCTACAATGTGAATCGCGTCAAAGGGACAGGCGCGGACACAGCTGCCAAGTCCCAGGCAGCCATAACTGCAGGCCTTGGCTCCGCCACCGGGAACCTGTGACGCCGCAACGCAATCCTTAAGTCCCTGATACTCGTACTTATCTTCTGCCTTCTCGCAGTTCCCGGAACAGCGAACAAAGGCGACTTCTCTCTCTGCCGCATCCGCAGATACGCCCATGATCTCGGCGACCTGAGCCGCGACGGGCTCCCCGCCGACAGGGCATTGATTTACCGGAGCCTCGCCCTTGGCGATTGCCGCGGCAAGAGCGGCACAGCCGGTGTAGCCACAGCCACCGCAGTTATTGCCAGGCAGCACGTCCAAGACAGCCGCCTCCTTTGGGTCAACCTCAACGGCAAACTTCTCTGCGGAAAAGCCCAGGAAGAAGCCGACAATCACACCGGCTCCGGCGACAACTACTGTTGCAAGAATAATTCCAGTCATACCTACCTCCCGATCATTCCGGAGAACCCGAAGAATGCAATTGCCATCAGACCTGCTGTCACAAGAACAGACGCTGTCCCCTTGAAAGGCTCAGGAAAGTCGTTGTACTGAATCTTCTCACGAATACCCGCCATGATCACAATGGCGATCAAAAATCCAACCGATACACCGGCTCCGTAAATCACTCCCTGAAGAACATTGTACTTATACTGGACAATGTTGAGGGCAGCGCCGAGGACGGCGCAGTTCGTTGTAATCAAGGGCAGATAAACGCCGAGAGATCGATAGAGAGCCGGAACATTCTTCTTCAGGAACATCTCGACGAACTGTACCAGAGCGGCAATAACAACAATAAAAACGATCGTGTTCAAATAATCCAGTTTCTGCGGTCCAAGAATCAGTGTGTAAATAGCACCGGTCACCGCGGATGCGATGGTGATGACAAATACAACTGCGCCGCCCATGCCTGCGGCCGTCTTGACATCTGTAGATACCCCCAGGAAAGGACAGAGGCCCAGGAACTGGCTGAGTACGACATTGTTCACAACAGATGCCGCAATAAAAATCAAAAGTAATGAAGCCATCTTTGCTCACCTCCCTCAGTCTTCTTTAGCTGAAGACTGATCATTTGCCTCAGCTTTTTCCGTATCTTCTTTGCCAGACGAATTCTCATCTGCCTTGGCCCCGCCTGCATCTTCTGCATCAGAAGACTTCTCCATAGTCTTGGAGGCAAGCGTCTCTGTTTCAGCAGAACCCTCGGCTTTTAGCTCATCCCTGGTCTTTGCTTCCGCTTTGATTTTTGCCTCAGCTTCAGCTTTTGCCTTGGCTTTGGCTTCAAGAGCTGCCTTCATCTTCTCTGCCTTAGCCTTCTCTGCCTCGGTAAACTCGATGGTGGAGGGCGTCATGCCATGGCACTGATCCTGCAGGGAACAGCCCTTGCAGTCACCGGTGAAGACACAGCCCTGGGCCGGGGCCAGGGGCTTGCCCTTAGCGTCCGCTTTCTTGCGGACTACATTCATCACTGCAACAAGGATGGAGAGAATGAAGAAGGCACCGGGAGCCAATACAAAAATGGTGATGGGCGTATAGCCGATCTTTCCAGCATCAGCCAGAGGAAGAACCTGCATCTTAAAGAGCTGGCCCGCCCCCAGGAACTCACGGACAAGGCCGATAGCAGTGATCGAACAGGTAAAACCAAGTCCCATGCCAAGTCCGTCAAAAAAGGATGGAATGACAGGGTTTTTGGAAGCATAAGACTCCGCGCGGCCCAGAATAATGCAGTTTACAACGATCAGGGGAATGTATATGCCCAGCGCGTCATTAATCGCAGGAGCATAGCCCTGCAGAAGCATCTGCACTACAGTTACCAGAGATGCGACGATGACAATATAGGCAGGCATGCGCACACGGTCGGGGATAATCTTTCGCAATGCGGAGATGATCAGATTGGACAGGGCCAGTACCGCTGTGGTAGACAATCCCATCCCAATACCATTGACCGCAGATGTGGTAACCGCAAGCGTCGGGCACATCCCAAGCATCAGTACAAAGGTCGGATTCTCCTTGTAAATACCATTGACTAATCTCTCTAATGGCTTATTCATTCCTTGCCACCTCCCATCAGACTCCTGGCATAGGCTACACCCGAGTTGACGCCAATGGTCACGGCGCGAGAGGTAATCGTCGCGCCGGATATGGCTTGGATCTCATTGTCCGCAGAGGGCTTCTCCTTGACGACCTCAAGGGCCTTATCCGTCTTCTTCCCGTTAAACTGATTCTTGAACTTTGGCTCTGTGGACTTCATGCCGAGACCAGCTGTCTCAGAAATTGTCGTAATAGAATAGCCATTTAGGGTTCCGTCATTTTTGATGCCGACAGAGAAGGTGATATCTCCGCCATATCCCTTATGAGAGGTTACTGTCACGACATAACCGATCTTATTGCCTGAGGCGTCAACAGCCTCAACCGCGTTTTTGATGTCATCATCAGGGAAACCATTCTCATGAATATAGGCAGAAGCTTTATTCTTAGAAGCATCTTCCTCCGAATCAAACCCGTCAATCTGCTTAAAGTCAGCCGCATCCGCATAGACCTCCTTATAAGCCTTTTTAGTCGCCGCCTCCTGCGCATTTTTAATTGGAATCTCGGTAATGTTGTTGACAAAGCCGAGGGAAACACCGGAGATCAGAGTGATACCGGTCAGAATCAGAGCATCATGTACAATACGATTCACTGTGCGCCTCCCTTCTTCTCTTTCACCTGGCCGAACGCCATGGGAACCGTCCATCTCTCAATCAGAGGGACAAGCAAGTTGGACAGGATAATTGCATAGGATACTCCCTCCGCATTTGATCCATAAAAACGGAAGAGACCGGTAAAGATACCAAGAATAACTCCAAAAACAACTCTTCCCATGGGGGTCACAGGACTGGTGACATAATCGGTTGCCATGAAGAAGGCGCCCAGGATAATGCCGCCGCCGCAAATCTCCTCTGCCAGAAAGAGCAGATCAAATCCGTGCCTGCCAAAGAGCAGGGCGAAAACAGAGAAGGTTGCGATATAGACCAGAGGGATTCTCCAGTCGATGATCCTCATTGCGATCAGGAAAACGGCGCCGATCAAAAGGCAGAGAGTGGAAGTTTCTCCTATCGTTCCTCCGATGCGGCCCAGAAACATAGACAGAAGGTCGACACTGCCATTGCCCGACTTGATCATTGCAAGAGGCGTCGCTCCGGTCTGTCCGTCAAAGGCAAATTTCGTCATATCTCCTGCGAAAGAGATCAAAAGGAAGCATCTTGCGCCCAGGGCCGGATTCATGAAGTTCTGACCCAGACCGCCGAAGACCATCTTCACAACAAAGATAGCAAAGAGACCGCCGATCACGGCCTCGAACCATGGCAGTGTCGGAGGAAGATTGAGGGCCAGAAGCAGGCCTGTCAAAACGGCGGAATAATCATCGGTCGTGTTCTTCTTATGCGTAATTTTGTTATAGAGCCACTCCGAGCAGACCGTCGTCGCTATAGTGATGCAGATCAGGAAGAGCGCATACCATCCAAAGTTGTACACGCCGAAGATGCTGGCAGGCATCAGGGACAAAATCACGCACTGCATAATGGTGCGGGTGCTCATCTTATCTCTCACATGAGGAGATGAGGTCACATTCAACATATTACTCACGGTTCACCTCCTACCTGGCAGCCGCCGACTTGGCCTTAGCGGCTGCGGCGCGCTTATCTGCCATCACCTGTTTTTTCATCAGACGCACACTCTGCGCAGTATGCCTTCTCGCGGGACATACGAAGGAGCAGGATCCGCATTCAATGCACTCAAGACCATGCCACTGCTCAAAGAGTTCCTTCTGTCCCCGGTCATTGTAATCAGCCAGACGGCAGGGAATCAGATTCTCAGGGCAGGCTTCGACACAGCGTCCACAATTGATGCAGGCAGATGCTTCATAAGAGACACACATCTTAGCTGTCATTGCAAGGAGGGCAGACGTGGTCTTTGTTGTGGCAACATGCGTATCATACATAGCGAAGCCCATCATCGGGCCTCCCGAGATGTACTTGGCCACTTCCTGTTTCGTTCCGCCTGCGGCGGCAAGAATTTCATCCATATAGGTACCGATATGGATGCGGAAGTTCTGCGGCTCTGTAACCGCGTCTCCGGACACGGTGAAAATACGGTCAATGACAGGGATTCCGAAACGGACCGCCTTGTAAATGGCACAGATGGTAGCCACATTATCCACAATGCAGCCAGCGTCAGCCGGAAGCATCTTGGAGTTAATAGACCGTCCCGTGCAGGCATAGATTATCTGTCGCTCACCGCCCTGGGGATATTTCGTCTTCAGGGGAATCACACTCATGCGAGGCTCATCCTTGACGAGTTCCTCCAGCTTCGCAATGCAGTCAGGCTTGTTGTTCTCCACACCGAAAAAGCCTCTGGCCTTGCCAAAGATCTGCAGAATAATCCGCATTCCCTCAACCAATTCCTCCGGATGATCCATCATCTGTCGATAGTCAGAAGTGAGAAAGGGCTCACATTCCGCACAGTTGGCGATAATGGTATCAATCTCATCTGGATTCTTGGGAGACATCTTAACTGCAGTTGGAAAACCCGCGCCGCCCATACCGACGACGCCAGCTGTGCGGATCCTGTCGATAATCTCTTCCTTACTCAGATAATCGACCTCATCGCACTCCTGAAATGCGACTTCTCTGTACTGGTCATCATTCTCAATGATGATCGCATCTCCGACGGCTCCGGCCGCTCCCACACGAGGCTCTATTCCCTTAACCGTTCCGGATACAGAGGAATAGATGGGGGCAGACACAAATCCGCCGGCCTCTGCAATCATCTGACCCCTCAGCACGGTGTCGCCGGCAGCCACAATAGCCTTGGCGGGTGCACCAATATGCTGGGAGAGGGGAAAAGCCAGTTCCTTACCGGGAAGCAGCTCTTTGACCGGCTGATCCTTCGAGAGTTCTTTTCCCTCGATCGGATGTACACCGCCCTTAAATGTGTTTAAAGACATACTTCATCCTCCCATAAAATATAAGCTTTGTTCATTATAGCATTCTGCCAATTTCTGATATCTTTCCCCTGATAAAATCTTGTATCTTTCAGAAAACAAATACCAATATATTTCTCTGTTTTTGTTAGATATAGCTAACTTATTTTCATTTTGCTTCCTTTCATTTAGCTCTGCTTTGTGTGTATTTTCTAGGCTCTCCTGTTACAATGCTATGCCATTTTTTGTCTTTCCATGGATTCGCCACACAACAGTCCTCTCCTTCATGCTAGAATGTTCCCATGAAGATTTGGACAGATCACCTTTCTTTACGCGGACAGGAAGAGACAACTGAATACTCCGCTCTTGGTCCCGGAACTCTCCTTTTGGACATTGAGACCACAGGATTTTCTGCAAAATACTGCTCAATCTATCTGATCGGCTGTGCGGTCCGCCGAGACGATCAGCTGCTTCTGACCCAGTTCTTTGCCGAGACCCCCGCCCAGGAGGAGGAAATTCTGGTCGCCTTCGCCAATTATCTCTCCGATAAAGGCTCCGTCATTACCTTCAACGGCCAGGCTTTTGACCTGCCCTTTCTGGAGGAGCGGGCCAAAAGGACAGGTACTCCTCTTTCTCTAAACAAACTGATTTCCATTGATCTCTATCGGGTCGCCAGAAAGTACAGGGCCATCCTGCATCTGTCCTCTTATAAACAGAAATCCATTGAAGAAGCCCTGCATATTAAGCGTGAGGACAGCTGCAGCGGAGGACAGTTGATTGATGTATATCAGAATTACTGCCAAAGCAGGGCGCCAGAGGCGGAAGCGCTCCTGGCCCTGCATAACCACGACGACGTCTTCGGCATGTATCCGCTGCTTGCCCTTCTCTCCTATGAAAAATTGAGACATGCCAAAGTGGCCTTAACCGATATACAATCCAATGACCAGGAAATGCTTCTGAAAGCAACACTAAATCTGAACCTGCCCGCTATGGCCAGAATCCATTCCAGGGATATCCGCCTGCTTCTGGAGGAAAATCGGCTTCGCGCTTCTATCCCCCTGCGAAGAACCCGCATGCGCTATGAGTTGGACCGCCCGGCAGACTACTATTATCTTCCCGAAGAGGATATCGTTGTTCCCAAAGTCCTGGCTTCAAGCATTGATTCCACCCGCCGCAGGAAAGCCACCCGGCAGAACTGCTGCATCAAGAGAGAGGGGATCTTCTTACCCATAGCTGACTTTGTTCCAGAGCCAAAAGGAATCCCCATCTTCCGTGAAAATACACAGAGCCGCCAAGCCTATCTGGAATGCCCTGAGAATCAGCCCAAAGAGTTCATGCAGAACTACCTTGAAGCTCTTTTGCACTCCATAGAGAACTACAGATCATAACATACGCTCTCTCACAATCGAACATAGAAGGAGAAATTTATGAAACGCTTTCTTCGCGGTGCCCGACACAACAGACAGATTTATGCCTTTGCTCTTCTCGGCCTGGTTCTGATTCTGTTTCCTAAGCAGATCACCAGTTATGCCTCCGAATTGATTGGAGGTCTCATGCTGCTCTACGGCGCATTCGACCTCTTTATGCACCACTTCTACAAGACCCATCATATCCACACAGGCACTTCCCTGCTCTATCTGATCCTGGGTGCAGTCATTCTCTTCCAGACGCAACAGGCTCTCGTCACCATCGGCATCACTTGGGGAATCATATCCTTGCGTGAGGGAGCCTATGAAATCGACGAGATCCTTGACGGCAGGCAGATCACCATTCCCCAGGCCATCATGCTGGTTCTCTCCTTCATTTTCGCCGCCATGCTCCTCTTCGACCCCTTTCACCATTTTGAATTTCACGTTCGCCTGGTCGGCTTTGAAATGATCTTCGACACCCTGGACTTCATGTGGGCGGAGCGGAATCGTACTAAGACAGATGTGGCCCCCTCTGAAGAGGGAGCCAGTCAAGCCCGTAAAGAAAATAAATTATAAATTTTACTCTCTGCAGCAATTGTCTGCCGTGAGTAAAGTTATCATCTGCGATCGGAATTTTGCTTACAGTTCGGCGTATTCATACTCCATATTCGTCGACAGCTTCACCATCTCCAGCAGAATCCGGGTCACCTTAGCCATATCCCCTGCTGAAGTCCACTCCTCCTTGGAGTGATGCTCATTCATGGCAGAGGCAATGACAAGTCCTTGGATTCCATGCTCAGCATAGACATTATTATCAGAGCCGCCGAAGGTTTCCTGGATATAGGGACTGATCCCCTGCGAAGCACAGGCCTTGCGGTATAGCGTCATAAGTTCAGACTCTTCCGGCATCCGGTAAGCCCTGATCTCCCGCTCTGTCTGCATATGTATTCTGGCTCCGGCCCGATCCGCCGCCTCTTGAAAAGTCCTTCGAATCTTCTCAACCTCTTTCACAGCTCTACGGTCAGACATACTACGGATTTCTCCCTCAATGTGTACCCGATCCGGTACACTGTTCTTAGTGCTTCCTCCATGGATTCGTCCCAGATTGACCGTTGTATCCTCATGAACTCTTCCCATAGGGATCTGAGCGATTGCCTCTGCAGCAACTGCCAGAGCGTGAATCCCTCTCTCCGGTGCAAAACCGGCGTGTGCACTTCGGCCAATTACGTCAAGATAAATCGATAGTATCGTGGGAGCTGCCAGAGAGACTCCACCCACAGGACCGGCCAGATCTAATACCAGAGCTCTCTTAGATCGAATCAGAGAGAAATCCATAGCCCGCGCTCCCTTACAGAAAGCCTCTTCCGCGAAAGAAATAGAAAACTCAATCCCGGAATGGGCAACCCGATCCTCCTGAATTACCTTGACAAGTTCCAGCATCTCTGCCAGGGCGGCATGATCATCCGCTCCCAGCACTGTGTCTCCCGCGGATGTGATCTTGCCATTCTTATGGACAAAAGCTTTTCGCCCCTTACCCGGCGAGACCGTATCCATATGTCCGGCCAAAAGAAGGCTCTCCCCTCCCGCAGTCGGCGGCAAATACGCATGAATATTTCCGGCAGGAGAACCATAGACCAAATTCCCCTGATCTTCTGTCACCTCCAAACCCAGATCCTCCAGACATTCGACCAGATAATTCGCTATCTCCCTCTCTTGCCAGGACTCCGCATCAATCGATACCAGTTTCTGAAATTGCCGCACCAGCCTCTTCTCATTTACCATATCTGCCTCATATCTCAACTCTTTTCAGCGACAACATAGCTTAGCTGTCTGAGAGCCAATATGCAAATCGACTCAAGTACAGTAATGGGGCGGGTCCCCGCAGGATCCCGCCCCCAATATTTGGTATAGAGCCCAAAAGAAGGCTGATTGCCACAAATGGCATCTGCATATGGAATGCAGGCGCTAAAAGCAGCAGTCAGCCTTCTCAATCATCGAATTTATCCCCGCGGAATGTCCATATTACGTTTATCCAATAAAGGAATCGGATTGGAAACTCCTGTTCGTAAAGGACAAATGAGATTCTCAAAAAGCTCTATGAATTACTCAGCATCGCTGTCGGTGTAAGCAGTCTCAACATCCTCGTCCTGCGCGAAGCGAGAGTTGGAATCATCAAGAGCCTTCATAGAGAGACTGATCTTATGATCTGCCTCAC
The DNA here is from genome assembly GCA_027682585.1 of Lachnospiraceae bacterium AF51-6-b8A. Lineage (GTDB taxonomy): Bacteria > Bacillota > Clostridia > Lachnospirales > Lachnospiraceae > Shuttleworthia. Next base: position 801,210 of record JAQCZH010000001.1, read on the forward strand.
GGAACTCGACGATCACTGCAGTAACCTCCTGACCTACAGAGAGGATATCAGAGGGCTTATCGACATGATCCTTGGAAATCTGAGAGACATGAAGCAGGGCATCAATGCCGGGAGCCAGCTCGATGAATGCTCCGAAATCAGTCATACGGGCAACCTTGCCTGCGACAACTGTGCCAACGGCGAATTTTTCAGAAGCGCCGTTCCAGGGATTCTCGTCAGCGAACTTGCGGGAGAGGGCAATCTTAGTACCATTAATCTCCTTAACGAAGACGCGAACCTTATCGTCTACATTGAAAACCTTACGGGGATTCTCAACGCGGCCCCAGCTCATCTCAGAGATGTGCAGAAGTCCGTCAATTCCACCCAGGTCTACAAAGGCGCCGAAATCTGTGATGTTCTTGACGGTACCCTCGATGATATCTCCAACCTTAAGCTTCTCGAGGAGTTCCTTCTGGATCTCACTCTTACGTTCTACAAGAATCATCTTACGATTTCCGATAATTCTTCTCCTGCGGGGATTGAACTCTGTGATCTTAAATTCAATCTCCTGGCCCAGGTACTTGTTCAAATCGCGCTCGTAACGGTCGGATACAAGACTTGCGGGGATGAAGACTCTGGTTCCCTCGATTTCAACAGAAAGGCCTCCCTTGAGAACCTGTGTCACAGGAGCCTTAAGAACTTCTTCATTCTCAAAGGCAGCTTCCAGCTTCTGATTGCCTTTCTCCTGAAGAAGTCTCTTATAGGAAAGACTCACCTGACCCTCTCCGTCATTCACCTTAGTGACAACGGCTTCCATCGTATCTCCGACCTTATGCAGAGTGGTCAGATCCAGGTTGGAGTCATTGGAGTAGTCACTTCTTAAGATGACGCCATCGGACTTGTAACCGATGTTCAGGATGATCTCATCCGGCTTAACGGATAAAATCGTGCCTTCCACTACCTCTCCATTTCTGATTGTCCTAAGACTCTCTTCCAGCATTTGTTCAAAACTCATTTCTGACATTAGTTTGAACCTCCTTTATAATTTTTTGTGGGGTGCTGGCCCCTGCTGTTATGCCTACATTTTGAATGGATTGTAGTACCGACACATCAAGATCATCTATGGTCTGGATAAAGTACGTTTGCTTGCATTCACGGCTGCAGATCTCATACAACTTCTGTGTATTGGAACTGTTTTTGCCACCAATAACCAACATGACATCTGTCTTGCGTGCGATCTCGTAAGCGTCTCTCTGACGCTCTTCCGTCGCATTGCAGATCGTATTAACAGCGGTAATATCATATCCTTTTTGCTCAAGTATTTCAACCAATTGACCAAATTTCTTGTAGTTGAATGTGGTCTGAGAGACCACAAGCAGCTTATCATTTTCGGACAGGGTAAATGCCTCCGCCTCTTTTTCTGTCGTGATCGCGGTATAGGGGCTTCCCTCCGGGATCCAGCCGATGATCCCCTCCACCTCAGGATGTCTCGCATTGCCGATGATAAGAATGTGATAGCCCTCCCTCGCGTATTTCTCCACCAGACGGTGAATGCGAAGAACATTGGGGCAGGTGGCGTCCACCAGCGTAAATCCGTGATCCTCCAGGTCATGATAGACCTTCGCTGTGATCCCGTGAGAGCGCAGGATTACAATGCCGGGCTCATACTCCGACAAATCATGCCCTTCCTCGATGACCAAGACCCCTCTCTTTTCAAAATCCCGGACGACAATCTCATTGTGGATGATGGGACCATAGGTATAGATCGGCCCCTTTCCCCTGGCGATTTCCTGATCGACCATGTCGACGGCCCTCTGTACACCGAAGCAAAAACCGGCGGAAGGCGCCAAAATCACGTTTTTCATTTTATTTCCTCTTCTGCCAATTGCAGGATCCGCTCCACCACCTGATCGATGGACATTTGGGAAGAGTCGATCCGAACCGCGTCCCTGGCCTGCACTAAGGGAGAGATCTTACGGTGCATATCCCTGTCGTCTCTCTCCTCGATGTCTCTTTGAATCTGCTCCAGATCAAAGGCTTTCCCCTGGACCTCATACTCTTTTGCCCTGCGCAAAGCGCGGGTCTTTGCAGACGCGGTCAGATAAATCTTGAGGGATGCGTGGGGCAAGACGGTCGTGCCGATATCTCTCCCATCCATGACCAGATTTTCCTGGGCCGCCAGTTCTCTCTGCAAACAGGTCAGCTGGTCTCTGACCTCTGGATAGACACTGCTGGCAGAGGCGGCATTTCCGACCTCTTCCGTGCGGATCAGGCCGGAGACATCCTCCCCATTGAGGAGGACCTCCTGTTGTCCCTCGCGATAGCGAAGGGATACATGGCAGTCTTTGACCTGCTTTGAGACAGCGTCTTCGTCACTTAAATCCACTCCTGACCGAAGCAAAAAGAGGGCAATGGCCCGGTACATGGCCCCGGTGTCGACATAGAGATAGCCGAGTTCCTTTGCTACCCGCCTGGCGATAGTTGACTTTCCTGCCCCCGCGGGGCCGTCAATTGCGATATTCATATACATGATACGCCTCTTTTCTCTTTTAAATCCAAATCAGAGCACTCCATCAAAAAAACCGCTCAAGACCCCGCCGCGGACATCCCGGCCAGATATCCTGTCGACCAGGCCACCTGCAGATTAAAGCCGCCTGTCAGAGCATCCACATCGATGAGCTCCCCGGCCAGATAGAGTCCTTTTACCAGTCTGGACTCCATGGTAGAAGGATTGATTTCTTTGACGCAAATCCCACCCTGGGTGATGATGGCCTCTGAGAATGACCGGGTTCCGGTCAGGGTCAGGGGAAAGTGTTTTAAGCAGCGCAAAATCCGCTCCCGGTCTTCCCTTGTGAGATCATGCATCTTTTTGTCCTGGTCAATCCCGGTCCTCGCGATTACAAGCGGTATCAGCTTGGATGGGAGGAGCCCTCCGAAGAGATTCTTATAGGATCTGTTGATCTTATCCCTGATCTCCCTCTGCAGTCTGGCGTCAAGCTCCTGCTCGCTTATAGCGGGCTTTAAATCAATCTCCGACCACAGAATTTCCTCTTTTCGAAGACGTCTGCCAATGATACTGGCCGCGGACAAAATCAGGGGGCCGGAGATCCCGAAATGGGTAAAGAGCATCTCTCCAAATGCCTCGTAAATCTTCTTTCCCTGCTTGCCGAAAACCTTAAAGCTGACATTTCGCAGGGAGAGTCCCTGCAGGAAAAGGAGGTCAGCTTCTGCCACAGTCATAGGTACCAGACCAGGGATCGGCTCCTTTATGGAATGTCCCAGGCTCTCAGCCATCCGGTAACCGTCCCCGGTCGACCCCGTCGATGGATAAGACAGGCCTCCGGTCGCAAGGATGACGGCATCCGCCCGCAGTTTTCGCCCGTCTTCAAGAATCAGGCCGGTGACAGCGCTCGTTTCTCCTGCCTCAATCACCAGATCCCTGACCCTGCAGGAAAGCCAGATCTTAACTCCCGCTTTCCTACAGAGCCCTGCCAGGGTATTGGTCACATCCGAGGCGTGATCCGACTGCGGAAAGACCCGGTTTCCACGCTCGACCTTGCAGGGCATCCCTCCCCGGGCAAAGAGCTCCATTACCCTCTGATTGTCAAGGCAATAGAAGGCGGAATACATAAACTTGGGATTTGTGACCAGCTGAGAGAAGAATTCCTCCGGATCACAGGCGTTTGTGAAATTACACCTGCCTTTCCCGGTGATGTAGATCTTCTTGCCCAATTTCTCATTTCTCTCCAGGAGAGTGACCTTTGCCCCATGGCTTGCGGCGGCGTAAGCTGCCATAAGTCCGGCAGCGCCGCCGCCGACAACGATAATCTCAGGCATGCTTCACCTCACCCGGATAGTCCATCCCAAGGGAATCGTCCGATGGATTGAGCTCATCGATCCCATCAAATGCATACTCTCTGACAAGCTCCTCCAAAGTCTTCATCTGTCTTGCCACCGCGCTCTTCCTCTTTCTGGCCATGGCGACCAGAAGGGCGTTGATCAGGCTCATGGGAGCGACCAGGGACTGGGCGATTTCGTTGAGCTCTACCTGTGCTGTCAGATTGCAGGAAGAATAGAGGTTCATGGGGGATGTGACCCGGTCTGTCAGAGAGATTACCTTGGCGGAACGGGCATTCGCGAACTCCATCGCCTTTAAGGTTCGCATGGAATAGCGGGGAAAGCTGATCCCAAAGAGGGTGTCTTTGGATCCGATATGGATCATCTGCTCAAAAATCTCTGAGGTGTTCAGACTGGTGATGATATGGATATCATCTCTGACCAGGCGCAGGTACGAGACCAGATACATGGCCAGGGGCGCGGATGCCCCTAGCCCCACAATATAGACATTTTTAGCTGACAGGATAATGTCGACCGCCTCATCGAAAGCATTCTGGTCCGTCTGCCGGAGAGTCTCCTCCAATTGATGGCGATCAGACTCCAGGATCTGGGCCAGGATCTGAGATTTTCCGGCTCTTTTATTCTGGCTCTTGATCTCCTGTCGCTCCATCAGACGATTCTTGACATTATCCTCCAAGTCCCTGCGAAAGGCCGGATAGCCGGAGTAGCCGAGCGACATGGCAAAGCGGACCGCTGTGGACTCAGAGACGCCGACCGCTCTTCCAAGCTGAGCCGCCGTCATAAAAACCGCCTGATCATAATAATCCGCTATATAATTGGCGATCCACTTCTGTCCCTTGCTCATCCTGCTGTAGTCGGCATTGATGCGGGCCATCAAGTCATTCTTCACTGCCATATCCGCTGCCCCTTTCCTCGCGATACACTCATTCATTATAAAAAAGAGGACCGCCCTTTGTCCAATCGCGTTAACCAAAGGGCAAGCCTGGAATTGTCTGAAGGGCAAGCCGGAACTGCCGAAGAGAAAAGCCGGGAAGACCTGCTCTGTCCTCCCGGCTCTTTCATTTTTCCCCAGGAGAAAGTCATCTCCAGCTCACTGACATCTCTCCGTCTATATCGCGTATATCCATGTACCAGACAAGAAAATGCAGAATCAGATATACAGCAAATAAAATGAGGGCAATTATCCCAGGGAACGATGTGCCGTACACTGCATTCTTGACAATCAAAAATGCGCTCCAGCTGCAGACCAGCGCAAGGTTCCTTGCTCCGATCAGGACCCTGCCTGCTTCTCATCGGAAAATAAAATGTCAAACAAATCGCAATCATCATCCACGCCAGAAGAAACAGCGCCTCAAAGGAAATTCTCAAGTTCTTATGCTTCATCTTTCCCTCCCGGCAAGTGATTCCTACCCTCCTAATAATTGTATATCACTAAATACACTATATATCAGATCTCTATACTCTGTCAGATACTTCTAATTCAGTTTTCCAAATCTCTTACTACCAAATTGTAAAAACCGGTTTGGTAAAAGCCAGTTTACCCTCGATGGCTCTCAATCCAAGAAACAGAGAAATCTACAATATCGCGTTGCCTCATGAATCTGGAATCAGCCTTGCCCACCTTACCTGCACTTACAAGTCCTGTTTTCTCAAAGGCACTTCCGATCTCCTCAAAATCTGCTCCGTCAACAAACAAGGTACTGTATGCCTTCCATACGCGCACCCCCTTTTCAAGGATGGCGCTGTGTTCGACGCAGTTATGTTTCCCCGGATATGTTGCACGTACATCTGCCAAGTGAATCGATGTATTCTTGTCATATCCGACGCCCAGTAACAATACCTTTGCGTCAAGTTTATAGAGCTTTGCGATCGGTGAACCCTCTCCAAATATATTGGAAAGGCTATGTTCCGCCGTAATATAGGCAGCATGTTTTCCCCATGCGCACAGGGATCTTGCCGGATGATCTGTTCGGATGCTGCCTGGCCATTGTCGAAACATTTCCGCAACAGCTCCCATCGTATTGGTCGGTGTGATCTCTTTGTCATATGCCGGCCAGTTTTCTCTGATGATATTCCAGTCTGACTTGTCTGCATCCCAATGCACACCTGTTTCGGGATCCAGATTTTTCCATGACTGTGTCGGCATTACAATGGTACCTTCAGATGTCACCACTTCCATGAGGGCTTCTATCACAGCCTGTGCCCCGCCGCATACATATCCAATGTTCTTTAAGGATGTATGTACAATAACAATATCCCCTTGTTTCAGGCCAATTCCTCTTAATCCCTGCACGATATCTTTTTTACATACCACTTTCATCATCTTTACCTTTTCCCGTCAAAAAATGGCAAATTTGCCAGAGACTACAAACTAAAAACGGGATACTCGCTCCGCGGGTATCCCATCGTTCATGACAATGGAATACACGCAGAGCGCGTATTTCATTGTTTGTGAAATATATCTTTGAAAAAACGATACGCAAGAAAGCACGGCTTTACACAGGATAGGCCCCGTTCTCGCTGTCTGCCAGCTTGGCGTCCATCTTGGTCTGCTGAGCCTGACGGTACTTGAAGTACTCGACAGCAACCTGGGGGAAGAGGGCATAGGACAGGGTATCCTCATCCTGCTGTTTGTAAGGAGCAACCGCCTTCTCCATCTCCGGGAGCTGGGGTTCTATCAGATCCGCCGCCCGACAGCTGATGGCCTCGGACTTACGGTCGCCCAGAGCTTTCTCGACAACCTCGGGATTAAATGGTTTCTCGGTCTTTCCGTATTTACCCAGGAGCAAATCCTTGGTCTGATCCGTCACGACCTTATAGCGCTCTCCCATCAGGACATTGAAGACGGCCTGTGTTCCCACGATCTGTGAAGAGGGGGTGACCAGAGGGGGCTCACCCAGATCCTTGCGGACACGGGGTACTTCCTCCAGGACCTCCTGCAGCTTATCGGACTTTCCCTGCTCCTTGAGCTGACCGATCAGGTTGGAGAGCATGCCGCCGGGGACCTGATACATAAGGGTCTTGATATTAACTCCCAGAACCTTGGGATCCAGGCGGCCATTATCGATGTACTTCTGGCGAATGGGAGCAAAGTACTCGGCGATCTCTGCCAGTTGATCCAGATCTAAACCTGTATCATAGGGAGTATCCTTGAAGGCTTCAACCATAACCTCTGTTGCAGGCTGAGAAGTTCCAAGGGCAAAGGGGGAAATGGCAGTATCGATGATATCAGCGCCTGCCTCAACCGCCTTCATCAGGGTCATGGAAGCCACGCCGGAGGTGTAGTGAGTATGAATCTCTATCGGCAGATCCGTCGCGGATTTTAAGGCGCTGACAAGTTCGGTCGCAGCCTTGGGAATCAGCAGCCCGGACATGTCCTTAATGCAGATGGAATTGGCTCCCATCTCTTCAACTCCCTTGGCCTTCTTCATCCAGTAATCTAAGGTATAGGCGTCACCCAGGGTATAGGACAGGGCTACCTGGGCGTGTCCCCCCTCCTTAACCGTCGCCTTGACCGCTGTCTCTAAATTGCGCAGATCGTTCAGGCAGTCGAAGATACGTACCACATCAATTCCGTTGGCCACAGACTTCTGTACGAAGTACTCCACAACATCATCCGCATAGGGCTTATAGCCAAGAATATTCTGTCCGCGAAAGAGCATCTGCAGAGGTGTGTTCTTGAAGCCAGCCTTGAGCTTGCGCAGACGGTCCCAGGGGTCTTCCTTCAAAAAACGCAGGCAGGCATCGAAAGTAGCTCCGCCCCAGCACTCCACCGCATTGTAGCCGATCTTGTCCATGGCCGGAACAATGGGAAGCATCTCCTCCGTCGTCATGCGGGTTGCAATCAGAGACTGGTGGGCATCACGCAGAACCGTCTCTGTAATCTTTAATTTCTTATCAGCCATTATCTCTCCTCTCTTCTTGACGATCACCAGATTGCTATGCGCTTCGCGCTCCCGCAATCCTCCCTGCATTCGCATTCCCGCTCTGCTTCGCATCGCTTCATGCTCATGCAGGGGATTCTCCTGTCGTCTTGATGATCACCGGATTGCTTCGCGCTTCGCGCTCCCGCAATCCTCCCTGCATTCGCATTCCCGCTCTGCTTCGCATCGCTTCATGCTCATGCAGGGACGTGTCGTAAAGTCTCGAGTCCTCTGCCGCGCAAGCGCGCCAAGGGCTCGGACTTTACTCCACTGTGATCATCATATCCCAAATATTGCCATGAAGACACCAGCTGCGACAGCGGTGCCAATGACGCCGGCGACATTTGGCCCCATCGCATGCATCAGCAGGAAGTTGGTCGGATCCTCTTCTGCGCCAACCTTCTGGGAAACCCGAGCTGCCATAGGCACAGCAGAGACACCGGCAGACCCGATCAGAGGATTGATCTTTCCATGCGTGATATGAGACAGGATTTTCCCCAGAATCACTCCGCCAAACGTACCAAAGGCAAAGGCAATCAGGCCGAGAACAACAATCTTGATTGTTGTCACATTGAGGAAGGCGTCTGCAGAGGTAGAAGCTCCTACCGAAGTCCCCAGCAGAATAACGACAATGTACATCATGGCGTTGGATGCCGTCTCTGTCAGCTGGCGAACCACACCGGATTCACGGAAGAGGTTGCCCAGCATCAGCATCCCGACCAGAGGCGCCGTCGTAGGAAGTACGAGGCAGACAATGATCGTCACAATGATTGGGAAGAGAATCTTCTCCAGCTTGGACACCGGCCGAAGCTGAGCCATATGTATGGACCGCTCCTCCTTCGTCGTGAACAACTTCATTATTGGCGGTTGGATGATAGGCACCAGGGACATATAGGAATATGCCGCCACGGCAATTGGTCCCATCAAAGCCGACTGTCCCAGCTTTCCCGCCAGGAAAATAGAGGTAGGCCCATCTGCGCCGCCGATAATGGAAATTGCTGCGGCAGCTTTATCGGAAAAGCCCATAAAGATAGCCAAGAGATAAGCCAGATAAATCCCCAGCTGTGCAGCCGCTCCCATTAAGAAAGAAATCGGATTGGCGATCAGGGGACCGAAATCCGTCATTGCCCCCACGCCCATAAAGATGAGGGAGGGCAAGATAGACCACTCGTCCAGCTGATAGAAATAGTAGAGCAGACCTCCCACGCCGTTGCTGGTATCCTCAGGACTTGCAATGATATCAGGATAGATATTGACCAAGAGCATGCCGAAGGCAATCGGCACCAGCAGGAGGGGCTCAAACCCCTTCTTAATCGCAAGAAAGAGGAAAACGCAGGCCACACCGATCATGACATAGTTTCCGGGAGTGAGACTCGCGAAAGCTGTCTGACCGAGGAGGTTTGACATCGTCTCCAAAACATAACTCATGAATTATTTCCTCCTGGAAATGCTCGCTTAGTTCATGGTGGCCAGAAGATCACCGGCCTCAACCTGCTGACCCTCTGCTACTTCAATCGATGCAACGGTGCCATCCTGGGCGGCAACGACCGGGGTCTCCATCTTCATAACCTCAAGAGTCAAGACCGTATCCCCCTTCTTAACAACAGTTCCTACGGGGACATTGAGTTTAAAGACCTTGCCGGCGGCTCCGGCCTCAATGCGAACAGAACCTGCTCCGGTGCTTGCTGTCGGAGCAGCAACTGCTGCGGGAGCTGTCACAGCCTGGCTGCGAGGTGCAGACGCAGACCCGCCCCCCTCTTCTACGGTGACATCGTAAGTCTTGCCGTTAACAGTAATGGTATAGTTTTTCATAGTAACTTCCTCCTGATTAATATCTTCTCTTGATAGAGCGAACAACAAAATCGTCGGTCGAACTTCCAGTGGATGCAGCAATGGCCGCGGAAATGACAGCGGCAAGTTCAAGATCATCTGCTGGCGCGTTTTCATCCTCGTCCTCGTCTGTAAAATCCGCATCGATAACAGGTCTCTTGATAGATGCGCCGGAACCCGGAATATATTTGAAGAGGCTGATCAGAATTGAAATCAAGATCAGCATGGCGAATACGGTTCCCATGCCCATAAGGACATTTAGCCCTGCCTTACCCATGGTCTCTCCAAGGCCATAGACCGGCTCAATATTAATGGAGGTAACCTCCATGGTCTTGATCTTCATCACGTAAGTCAGCTTTAAGTCGCGCTTGCTGTACTTTAGAATCTGCGTCGCAGTCAGGGTCTTTCCCGACTTGCTCAAACTGAATTTCCCGTAGTCCTGGAAGTCTCCCGCCTGATCGCGATTGGCAGCCCAATTGTCAAACATCTCGGCGTAGACCGCAGCATTCTCTTCCTTCTTATTCTTGCTGTAGTAGTTCTGGTACTGCCTGGCCTCATCGGCGGACAGAGCCTGCAGCTGACCGGCGGTCTTCTGAATCACGGACTGGATATCCTGCTCAGAATAACCGTTGTAATTCGTCCTGGCGCTGCCGCAGGAAGTCAAAATGAAAACGCCAATCAAAGTCAGAGCGAGAATTCTAATTTTCTTTCTCATAGTCTCGCCTTTCTCACTTGGTTCCATGCTTCTTAAACGAGAAATCTTCCCTCTTGGTGAGGAGCATCTCAAAGCCCGCAATCAAATACTTTCTCAGATCCTCAGGAGCGACAATTCGATCAATAAAACCTCTGCCTGCCGCTGCTGCAACACCGGACTGCTTAGCGGCAAACGCTTTTGCCTGCGCCGTCTGTTCTGCGGCATCAGAAGCTGCATACATTACCTGAGCAGCCAGCCCGGCATCCATAATCTCAATCTGCGCGTCAGGCAGAGCGAAAGTCAGATCCGCACCGATCGACTTGGCGTTCATAGCTAAAAATGCCGTTCCGGAAGCCTTCTTTGTGACAACATTGATCTTTGGGACCGTGGCGGAGGCCAGAGCGTATACCAGCCGAGCCGCTGCCTGTCCCAGCGCTTTCTCCGCATAGACACTGGCCTCATAGGAAGCCACGTTGGTCAGACTGAGCAGGGGAATATCAAAGGCATCGCAGAAGCGGACAAAGTCAGCCGCCTTGTAAGCTCCGTTGACTGTCAGCTGATTGCCGTCAGCCTGATCACTGCAATTCTCTGTATTGCCAAAGATGCCGACCGTAATTCCACCGAGTCGAATGAAGCCTGTCGTCATCTCTTTCGCGTATCCCGCTCTGGTCTCAAAGAACACATTCTGATCAGCGAGTTCTGCGGCAGCAGCCCCCGCATCATCTCTCTTGACATCCAACCCTTCGGCGGCGCGATTCAAATCATCAGCGGATTCAGCGACTTCTCCTTCCTGCAGGTTACAGCCGGGAATCAGAGCAATCATGGAACGGATCTTAGACAAGATCTCCTCTTCGCTTCCAATCCCATCTGCGTTGCCCGCCTCAAACTGGAAGGAGGCGGAGGCGGTATCCAATACTTCCTCACTATTGCCGCAAATTGCATTGGCAGAGTTAATGAAGAGTCTGGCATCCTTCTCCATGAAGGTAAAATCCGATATTGAGGTCAGAATACTAAGGCCTCCACCGCAATTGCCAAAGACTGCTGTCAGCTGGGGAATCACCCCGGATGCGGCAACTGCTCTGGCATAGATACTTCCGACAGCGTCAAGCGCATCTACAGATTCCTGCAGGCGAATACCGGTAGAATCAAGAAGACCGATGACCGGCGCTCCGACCTTGACTGCCATTTCATAGAGCTGACAGATCTTCCTGGCATGCATCTCGCCGACAGATCCACCCATCACCTCGGCATCCTGGCTGTAAACAAAGACCAGATTTCCGTCAATGGTTCCATGGCCGATCACAACACCGTCAGACGGAGCCTTCTGCTCCTGAGAATTGAAATCCGTACTTCTTGAGGTCACAAGAGCTCCAAGTTCTACAAAGCTGTGCTCATCGAGAAGAGATTCAATTCTTCGGAACGCAGGGCTTGTTGCTACATTACTCATGCTCATTCCTCCATAAATGATGATCTCTTTCACGCGTTTCCGTGTTCTTCGCACGAAAACTGCGTTTATTTGGCCCTGTTCCTCCCAAAAAGGTCCAAAAGCCGACTAAATAATAGTATCTCTCTTATTTGGATAATTCAACTGAATGATCCAACATCCTGCATCGACGGAATGGTCAAACATCCACTTCCAGTTCCGCGGCCTCCTCGGAAGCTTCCTGACGAAGTTCCTCGATCTGAAGAGGATTCATAGCCGGAAGTTCATCCAGAGAGGATACCCCAAAGGAGCGCAAAAACTGCTCCGTTGTCCCAAAGAGCATTGGTCTTCCCGGAGCATCCAGCCTCCCCAGTTCCTCAATCAGGTCATACTCAACAAGCCGGCTTATCGCGTGATCCGAAGAGACTCCGCGTATCTTGTCAATCTCCGCCTTGGTAACCGGCTGCCTGTAGGCCACGATTGACAGGGTCTCCAACATAACATCCGTCAGAATCTGTTTCTTCGGCTGCCTTGCAATCTTAACAAGAGCATCATAGATATCTTTACTGGTACACATCTGATAAGCAGATTCCAGGGAAATAATCCGCATCCCTCTGTCCTGAAGTTCATAGTCTTTCTTCATCTGCTCCAGGCAGTCAATCACCCTGGCAAGCGGAAGCTGAAGAGCCTCCGCAATTCGCGTTGGTTCAACGGCATTTCCCATGGTAAAGAGAATCCCCTCGATCGTCTTATACAGTTCATTCTTCTCCATCATCTTCCTGCTCCTCTGCCAGTCTGGACTCAATCTCAATCTCACCGAAGCTTTCTCTCTGACTGACCACAATATTTCCGGCCTTCATCATTTCAAGAATGGCCAGAAAGGTCACCACAAGTTCTGTACGGCTCTTCGCCCCCCTTAAAAGGCTGCCGAAGGAGAAGTACTTTTTCGTCCGGGCGAATTTTCGCAAATCGCCAATCCTGTCATCAACAGAGACTTCTTCTCTCTTTATATTGCCGAATTTGGCCCGGATAGGATCAATGCGGCGCTCCTGTCTGAGCAGGGCTTCCTGAAAAACCTCATAGAGCCGATTCAAATCCACTCCGGATTCCTGAATCAGCTGATTGGGGTCCGCCAGAGGTTCGCAGGCCCGAACTTCTTTGGGAATGGATGGGCTGTGGTAGAAATGCAGCTTGGCCAGAGACTGCTGCTCTCGGAGTTGGTCCGCCATATACTTATAGAGTTTATATTCCAGAAGCTGGCGAACCAGATCCGCTCTGGGATCTTCCTCCTCTTCCGTCTCCTCACTGCCGGACTTTGGAAGAAGCATGCGGGACTTGACATCAAGAAGAGTGGCGGCCATAACCAGGAATTCACTGGTCACTTCCAGAGCCTCCTCCTTCATCGCCGTCATATATTCCATATATTGATTGGTAATCTCGACAATCGGAATGTCGTAGATATCGACCTTATTCTTGTCAAGCAAATGCAAGAGCAGGTCCAATGGGCCCTCGAACACCTCTAATTTCACGTTGAGTTCCATAGAATCTCCGACACACATGGTATGTGTGCTCCATAAACATGCAGGATTATGAAAAAACCGCTCGCAGGAAAAATCCGGCGAGCGGGATCATGCAGTTTCAGGTCACTGAGCCAGGTCAGACGACTTCATTGAAAAGGACATGCGGCCCATCTTATCCTTGCCCAGGCAGACCACCTCAACAACATCGCCCAGAGTCAGCACATCCTCAACGCGGTCGATTCTCTGATTGGCAATACGGGAGATATGCACCATCCCCTCCTTGCCAGGTGCGAATTCGATGAAAGCGCCGAATTCCTTAATAGAGACCACCTTGCCTGTCAAATGCTGTCCTTTCTCAAAATCCGTCGTGATGATCTGAACCAGACGGATCGCCTCATCAATCGCGGCCTGATCCATGCCTGAAACAGAAACTGCGCCGGACTCATCAATATCAATCTTAGCCCCGGTACGGTCAATGATCTCGTTGATGGTCTTGCCTCTCTGACCGACCACATCACCAATCTTGGCCGGATCAATCTGGATCTGTACAATCTTTGGCGCATACTTGGACAACTCGGCACGCGGCTGATCAATGGCCCTGGACATACAGGTATCCATAATGAAAAGACGAGCCTCATGAGCTCTTCGGATGGCCCCCTCAACGATGGGACGGGTCAGACCATGAATCTTGATATCCATCTGAATAGCTGTAATGCCATCCCTGGTCCCGGTCACCTTGAAATCCATATCTCCGAAGAAATCCTCCAGCCCCTGAATATCCGTGAGCAGGACATAATCGTCATCATTCTCTCCTGTCACAAGACCGCAGGAAATGCCCGCCACCATCTTCTTGATGGGGACCCCGGCAGCCATCAGGGACATGCAGGAAGCACAGGTAGAGGCCATGGAAGTAGAGCCGTTGGACTCAAAGGTCTCTGAGACCGCACGAATGGCGTAGGGGAAGTCCTCCACAGAGGGAAGAACCGGAAGCAGCGCTCTCTCTGCCAGAGCCCCATGACCGATCTCCCGGCGGCCGGGTCCCCTGGAGGGCTTGGTCTCGCCTACAGAATAAGAGGGGAAGTTATACTGGTGGATGTAGCGCTTATTCGTCACATTGGAATCCAGTCCCTCCACCCGCTGCACCTCTGTCAGAGGCGCAAGCGTGACAATGTCACAGATCTGTGTTTGTCCTCTGGTGAACATAGCGGAACCATGCACGCGGGGAATCAGATCCACCTCTGCGGACAGGGGACGGATCTGATCCAGAGCGCGGCCATCAGGCCGCTTGTGATCCTTCAGAATCATCTTGCGAACCGTCTTCTTCTGGTACTGATAGACTGCCGAATCCAGAACGGCCAGATAATCCTCACGATCAGCGAAAGCCTCTGCCAGGCACTCTGTCACCTTGCGGATGTTCTCCTCCCGAACCTGCTTCTCATCAGAGAACACAGCCTCTTCCATTTGCTCCGGAGTCACAATCTTTTTCATATCTTCAAACATCTGCCGGCTAATTGACACATGTTCATAGTCATGCTTGGCCTTGCCGACCTCAGCGACCATCTGGTCGATCAGAGCGATGATAGTCTGATTGACCTCATGCGCCCTGTAGATGGCATCGATCATCTCCTGATCGGACAGTTCATTGGCTCCGGCCTCAATCATAATGACCTTGTCTCTGGTGGAGGCCACCGTCAGGCGCAGATCCCCGTTGTCCCAGTCAGACTGAGAGGGATTGATCAGCAGCTCTCCATTGATCATGCCCACCTGAGTCATAGCGCAGGGACCATCGAAAGGAATGTCAGAAATCGAGGTTGCCATTGCGGTACCAATCATAGCGACCAATTCCGGCCTGCAGGAGGGATCCACAGAGAGCACAAGATTGTTCAAAGTGACATCATTGCGGTAATCCTTGGGGAAGAGAGGGCGCATGGGACGATCAATTACGCGGGCAGTCAGAACGGAGTTCTCGCTGGCCTTGCCCTCCCTCTTATTGAAACCGCCGGGAAACTTGCCGACGGAATAGTACTTCTCCTCGAATTCGACGGACAGAGGAAAGAAGTCAATTCCCTCTCTGGGCTTTGCACTGGCAGTTGCCGTGCACAGAAGCGTCGTTTCTCCATAGCGGATCATAACCGCCCCGTTAGCCTGTTTGGCAACCTTTCCTACCTCAATCCGAAGCTCTCTTCCGGCCAGTTCCATGCTAAATGTCTTCATACAAACCTTCTCCACTCGCAAGTATCCCATTGTCATGAATAAAGCGGAGTGATGATCACTCCGCCTAAACAATTCTTATTTACGCAGACCCAGGCGCTCGATTAAGGAACGATATCTCTCAATATCCTTGTCCTTGAGATAGCCCAGGAGATTACGTCTCTTACCGACCATCTTCAGAAGGCCGCGGTTGGAATGATAATCCTTGGGGTTCTTCTTCATATGCTCGGTCAACTCATTGATACGAGCTGTCAAAACAGCAATCTGTACCTCGGGGGAACCGGTGTCATTCGCACCCTTGGCGTACTCATTGATAATTGCCGTTTTCTTTTCCTTTGTGATCATTGTGTCCTCCTTGTATCAGTAATTCTGTCAGTACTAAGCGTTGGTCGGAGTTTCCACACACTGAGTACGGCTTCAGTTACCGAGCAATCATACCATATCTATTCCCGGTATAGCAAGCTGTAATTCAGGCCAAAAGAAGTTTGGGATGGCGTCTTATATATGCCGCGATCACCTCCTGATCTGCGCTGATCTGCGACCTCAAAGTTTCTATATCCTTAAATTTCCTCTCTGGTCTGACAAAGTGCAGAAAATCAATTCTGGCCTCCCTGCCATAGAGATCTCCCTCAAAGCCCATCAGATAAGTCTCAATCCCCGTCGCATGCCCTCCTGCGATTGTCGGCTTGACGCCGACATTGGTCATTCCCCAGTAAGTATCAGTCCCCATAACCACTCTGGTGACATAAACCCCATACCGGGGCAGAAGTTTATCCTCAGAGGGAGAGAGATTGATAGTCGGAATTCCTATCGTACGCCCGATTCTTCTGCCGTGAACAACCTCTCCATAGCAGAAGAAATCGTAACCGAGGAGAGCATTTGCCTCTTCTATCTGTCCTTCTGTGATCTGTTGGCGGATACGGCTGGAAGAAATGTCTTCTCCCCCCTCCCTGAGTTTGGAAATAATCAGGGGACGAAAACCCAGTCTTGGCGCCAGTGCCCTGAGGATCTTGATATCACCTGCTCCACGATAGCCAAAACGAAAGTCTTCTCCCACGACCAGGATTCGCATAGACAGATCCCGGATCAGCTGCCGAAGGAAATCCTCCGGCTCCATACGCGCCACATTTTCATTGAACTCCCACTGGACCAGACGGGAGATTCCGGTTCTCTCAAAAAGCATCCCTCTCTCTCGGTTATCCACAATATTGAAGCGCTCCTGATCCAGAAATCTGCGGGGAGATGTCTGAAACGTCAAGGCGACCGAGACCAGACCTCTTCTCTCCTCCTCCCTGGTCTTGTCAATAAGCAGGCGGTGTCCCCTATGAAGTCCGTCAAACTTGCCCACACAGACAGCACTGTCTTCTTTTATCTGATCCCGCGCGGGGCCGTAGAGATAAATCATTCCCTCTCCTCATAGAAGAAGGTCTTCAGGCGAAGCCCCTCTTTGCATCTCACATAAATTCCAAGAAATGCCCCATCAGACAGATAAGCCCGAAAGGCCTGCCCTGGTTTTGCCTGGCGCCAGTCGCCTCCTGTCTGCGTCGGCTCTTCGCCGCCCCAGATACAGGATATGCCTTCTGTTCTTTCATCTATGGGGGCTCCGTTCCGCGCGGCTTTCGTCAGGCCTTCCGGGAGCTTCACTCCCGGCAGATCCGCAAAGACTCTGTCAATCGGCTGAAGAATTTCTTCCAGCCTTCCATCGGCAACGGTCCTCTCAATCTGATCCAGAGTCAGAGCAGTCCTGCAATCAAAGCTTCCTACCCTGATCCGTTCCAGAGCGGCCATGGAAGCCCCGCAGCCCAGCCTGTCCCCAATATCCGCGCAGAGAGTACGGATATAGGTTCCCTTGGAACAAGTCACCTGCATGATGACATGAGGTGATTTCAGAGAGAGTATCCGAATGTCGCAGATCGTGATATGACTGGCCTTGCGCTCCAGTTCGACTCCCTTTCTGGCATAGGTATAGAGTCTCTTTCCTCCCACCTTCTTGGCTGAGTACATAGGGGGAATCTGATCCTGCGGGCCGACAAAAGAAGCAATTGTGCTTCGAATTTCCTCCTCGCTGACCGCAACCGGTCTCTTCGCAAGAATCTGTCCCGTCATATCCTGGCTGTCTGTTTGGACTCCAAGCTGCATATCTGTGGTATAGCTTTTCGTCCAATCCGCCATGAGCTCTACCGCCTTGGTCGCCCGACCGATACAGACAGGGAGAACTCCCCTGGCGGCAGGATCCAGGGTTCCAGTATGCCCTATTCTTCTGACATGCAGGATTCCACGCAGCTTGGCTACCACGTCAAAGGAAGTGAAGCCGGGCTCTTTGTAGACATTGAGTATTCCGGATCTCATATTTTCTCCATTGCAATCTATTGAATATATGCTCCGCAAATGCTTCATCCGCATTCCGTGTCATGAAAAAATATCCCGCCTGCCGAAACATGCGGGATAGCTTCATCATGACAGCAGATCTTTTACACGATCGGCGAAGAGACAGATCGCCTCCTTCGGCTTAAGCGCCGTATTGCAGCCCGCCGCCCTGATATGCCCGCCGCCGCCGTAATCCATAGCCAAGGCCGCCACATCAATCCTGCCGTTAGAGCGAAAGCTGACTTTGAAATCACTTGCTCCAACCTGATAGAGAAAGCAGGCTACCTCCACTCCCTTGATGACACGAAGCTGGCTGACGATCAGATCCAGATCGCCGGCTGCGACACCATAGGCATCCATCTCCTCTTTGCTGATATAGGATGCGACAAATCTGCCGTCCGCATAAAGCCTGGCCTTATCAAGAGCATGACCCAGTATGCGGTTCTGCTCGAAACTACGGGCCGAAAAAGTCATGTCAATAATCCCGGAATAGTCGATTCCTGTACTCATCAATCTTCCGGCGATCCGCATGGTTTTCTCTGAGGTACAGGAATACTGAAAGAGACCGGTATCGTGAGCGATCCCCATATAGAGACACTGGGCGATCTTATTATCCAGCAAATCCTGATCAATCAGGTCAAAGATCAATTCCGAAGTGGAACTTGCCTCCGGGAAGATATAATTAATCTGGGCAAAATCACCCATGCGAACATGGTGATCAATACAGACAGTCTTTCTGGCAGCGCGAAAATACTTTGCGGCCGGGCCGATGCGGTCAATAGCACCGCAGTCCAGTGTGATGAAGAGATCAAAATTCCTCTCCTCATCTCCCACCTGCTTCACCTGATCCGCCCCCGGCAGAAAGAGAAATTTGGTCGGCAGCGGATCCAGGTAGACCTGGATATCCCGACCCGCATATTTTCTGGTCAGATAATTCCATAGACCCAGACAGGAGCCAATGGCGTCCCCGTCAGGCCGAACATGGGCCGTAATACCGATGACCCGATGGTCCTGCATTATTTCATCAATTTTCTTCATGATGCTTGGCGTCCTCTTCATTTACCTGATCGATCAACTTGGACATGCGAACCCCATAGGCAATGGAATCGTCCAGGATGAAAAAGAGCTCTGGCGTATTGCGCAGGTTGACGGAATGGGCGAGCTTGCTGCGGATAAAACCGGCAGACGACTTGAGTCCCTTGACCGTATTAACGCCGGCCTCATCATCTCCAAGTACGGAGATATAGACCTTGGCTGTCTTAAGATCCGGAGCCACCTCCACCAGTGTGACGCTGGTCATGAGGCTGACCCTGGGATCCTTGACATCTTCGCGAATGATCTTGGAGAGCTCACGCAGGACCTCTTCGTTGATACGATTGTTTTTGACACTGCGTTTTCTCATACATCCTCCTTGGGGGCAGAGCTTCTAGCGGGGAATCTCTACCATCTTATAGGCTTCAATCTCATCGTCGACCTGAACATCCGTAAATCCGTCAAAGACAAGACCGCACTCATAACCGGCCTTAACTTCCCTGACGTCATCCTTGAAGCGCTTTAGAGATCCCAGGCTTCCTTCCCAGATCATATCCTTGCCGCGGGTAATCCGAACCTTGCAGCCGCGTTCCACCTGCCCGTCCAGGACATACGAACCGGCAATATTGCCGACCCCGGATGCCTTGAAAATCTGGCGAACCTGAGCGTGGCCAATCACCTGTTCCTCATAGACAGGTTCAAGCATTCCCTTCATTGCTCCCTCAATATCCTCGATGGCATTGTAGATGACGGAATAGAGGTGAATGTCAACGCCTTCGTCCTCTGCCATATTCTTGGCAACGGTATCCGGGCGCACATTGAAGCCAATGATGATGGCATTCGAAGCGGATGCAAGCACCACATCAGACTCGGAAATCGCTCCGACACCGCCATGGATTACCTTGACGATTACTTCTTCATTTGACAGCTTCTCCAGAGCGCTGGTGACAGCCTCAACGGAACCCTGTACATCTGCTTTGACGATCAGATCCAGTTCCTTCATACTGCCGGCCTTAATCTGGTCAAATACATTGCCCAGCTTGGTTCTGGCCCTTGTCTCATCCAGGAGCTTGGACTTGGACTCCTCGACGAAGGTCTGCGCATAAGAGCGTGCCTCCTTGTCAGAGTCGAGCACATTGAAGATCTCCCCTGCATTTGGCACCTCGGAAAGGCCCAAAATCTCAACGGGAACGGAAGGCCCTGCCTGCTTCACCCGCTTGTGATGATCATCCGACATCGCCCGAATCCGCCCGAAGCTTGCTCCGGCGGCCATGTAATCTCCGACATGCAACGTTCCCTTCTGTACCAGAGCAGTTGCAACGACACCGCGTCCCTTATCCAGTTTTGCCTCAATGATGACGCCACGGGCATTTCGGTTGGGATTGGCCTTCAGTTCAAGCACATCGGCAGTCAGCAGAATCATGTCAAGCAGGGTATCAATTCCCTGACCGGTATGGGCGGAGACAGGAACCATGACCGTTGATCCGCCCCAGTCCTCCGGAATCAGCTCATATTCTGAGAGTTCCTGCTTGACGCGGTCCACATTGGCCCCAACCTTATCAATCTTATTGATGGCAACAATGATCTCCACCCCGGCAGCTTTGGCGTGATTGATCGCCTCGACGGTCTGCGGCATGACGCCGTCGTCAGCGGCAACCACTAAGACGGCAATATCCGTCGAGTTCGCGCCACGCATTCTCATAGCCGTAAATGCCTCATGACCGGGTGTGTCCAGGAAGGTGATCTTTCGATCTTTGGCTTTGACCGTATAGGCGCCGATCGCCTGCGTAATTCCGCCTGCCTCTTTTCCGCTCACATTAGACTGACGAATCCTGTCCAGAAGAGATGTCTTACCATGATCGACATGTCCCATAACAACGACAACTGGCGGTCTTGCTACCAGACTCTCGGGATCATCATCCACATCAGTCAGAAGTTCCTCAATGACATCCTCCTTCTCTTCAGGCTCACAGATGCAGTTGAACTCTTCGGCGATCTTCTCCGCCTGCTCGTAGTCCACCTCCGTATTAATGGTAGCCATGGTTCCCTTCAGGAAAAGATTTTTGATCACCTCGGAGGGAGTTACCATCATCTTCTCAGCCAGGGACTGAATGGTCAGATGTTCAGGAAGCTGAATGGTGAGCAGTTCTTCCATATTTCTCTCCGGCCCCTTGTTCTTATTGCGGTTTCGCTTGGTTGTCGTCTTCTCAAGGGATACCATATTCTCGGCATGACGGCTTCTGTCATCTCTTCTCTTGCGGTTTCCATAGGCGGATCCGCCGTAACTCTTGCGGCCGCCATTCCCGTTATTGGAAACCGGGTTCTGAACCATAGCGGCAGCGGGCCCGCGGCTGCCCTGACTGGCATTTCCTCTGCGAAATCCGCCCTCATTGCCACCGCGTCCGCGATTGGAGCTGCGGTTATCCGATCCTCTGCCACGGTTATTTCCATAACCGGACTTGGACAGATCAATATGCCCCAGAATCTTAATTCCTGTTCCCCTGGAAGCCGTTTTTCCGGACTCTTTTTTGGCGGAGCGATCATTCCTGGCGGTCTGCTCGCTCTTTCCCGTCTCTTCTGCCCTGGCATGCCGATCCGTTCCCGGTGTCCGCTCTGCCTTTGGTGTCTGCTCACCTCTGGAAGCTGCCGCATCCTGCTTGCTTACCGTTGCGGGAGCCTGCTCCGCCATCTCTTCCTGTGGCTCATTCGAGGCAAGTGTTCTCTGAGAAACCAGTCCTCTGGGACGAATAATTCCCCTGGGGGCGCTCTGAGACTTTCGGTCTCCCTGATGGCGATCGTCTCTGTTCCTGCGGCGATCCCCCTCTCTTCGCTTAGCCCTGCCTTCACCACCGCCATTGCTCATATTCTGGTGATTGACAATAAATCTGACATGCTTCTTTTTGGGCTTCTCCTGTCCATCGGCAGTCCCATCCGCCATCTTTTCTCCGGACTTTTCACTGCGCCTGCTCTCGGGCTTCTTCTCCCGAACCTGCTTGTGCGCGGACTGCTCCTGATGCACCTTCTCTGCCTCCATGTCCCTCTTGACAGGAGCTTTCTCCGTTTTCTCCGGCTTTTTTGTAAAATGCCCCCGGATCCTGTCCGCCGTCTCCTGGTCGAGCCCGCTGGAGACGGTCTTTGCGTCCGCGCCCATCTTCTGCGCAAGGGCAAGGACATCCTTGGATTCCACTCCGATCTCTTTTGCTAATTCATATATTCTGGTTTTTGCCATTCCTGGTCCTCCCTTATTCAGTTGTGGACTCCGCGTCAATCTTTTGGCACAAAGCCTCCGCCATCTTCCTATCCGTCACACAGACCACGGCCCGCATCTTTTGACCGATGGCGTGCCCGATGCTGATCTTGCTCCCGTAAATACGGAGATCCGTATGGTAGTAACTGCACATATCACGAAAATCCTTTTTCGTGTTCTCCGAGGCATCCTCAGCCACCACCACCAATGCGGCCCGATGTCTCTTCACATTCTTTTCTACGGAAAAAGCCCCGCTCTGTACATGTCTTCCTCTGGCACAAAGGCCAAGAAACTGGAGAACACGGTTCATGAATCACATCTCCTCGCTCAATACCCGCAGCACACTCTCATCGACGTTCGCGCCCAGGGCCCTGTCCAAGGCCTTGCTGCGGATCGCTTTGGCCAGGCAATCCGGGCTCTGACAAAGATAGGCGCCTCTTCCCTGTCCCCTGTAGTCTCGGTCAATGAAGACAGATCCCGACTTGCATCGCAGGCAAATGAGTTCCTTCTTAGATTTCATCTGCCTACAGGCGACACACATGCGCATGGGAACATGCTTTAAGCTCATGCCTCATCATCCTCATCAAAGTCTGCGTCGTACTCCTCATCGTCCGCATCGCTTTGCTGATCATACGAATCCTCGCCCTCATAGGAGGGATCATCTTCATAGTCCTCCTCGTAAGCGTCCTCATCATAGTCGTCGTCATAGTCCTCGTCGTAATCCAGCCAGCCCTCAGCCTCCTGAGCCTGTGTCTCCGACTTGATATCAATCTTATAGCCGGTCAGCCGGGCTGCCAGACGGGCGTTCTGCCCCTCCTTTCCAATCGCGAGGGAGAGCTGATAGTCGGGAACAACCACCTTTGCCTCTCTGGCGTCTTCATCCGCCAGCACCGCGATCACCTTGGCTGGAGACAGGGCATTTTCAATCAACATGGCAGGGTTCTCATTCCAGTTGATAATGTCTATCTTCTCGTTGTGGAGCTCGTTGACAATCGCGTTGACACGGCTTCCGTTGACGCCCACACAGGCGCCCAGAGGATCTACATCCGGGTCATTGGACCAGACCGCCATCTTGGTCCGGCTGCCCGCTTCACGCGCAATCGCCTTGATCTCAACGATTCCGTCCTTGACCTCAGTCACTTCCTCCTCAAAGAGCCTCTTCACGAGCTCCGGGTGCGTGCGGGAGACCCGAATGCGGGGACCCTTGGCCGCGTCCTTGACCTCAAGCACATAGACGCGGATCCGGTCGGACTGGTGATAATGTTCTCCCTTTACCTGCTCGCTCTCCGGGAGAAAGGCGTCGACCTTACCCAGATTGACCGAGATATTCCTTCCGATAAATCTCTGCACGACGCCGGTAACGATATCGTGTTCAATCTTGATATACTCATCCAGGAGAATTTTCCTCTCCTCCTCCAGGATCATCTGCTTCATGATATTCTTGGCTGTAGACGCCGCGATACGGCTGAAGTCATGTGACTGCAGCTCCTCCTCCGCCGTGTCTCCCACATTCAGACTCCCGTCAATGTCGTGCGCCTCCTCTAAAGACATCTCACTCTGCGGATTGGTCACTTCATCGACAACCGTCTTTTTGACGAACACGTGGAAGTCCCCTGTCTCGCGATCTACAACCGCCCGCAGATTGGTCGCGTTATCGGAGAACTTATAAGTCACCTTGCAGGCGGCAACAAGAGATTTTTCAATCGCTTCGAGAATATGCTCCTTGCTGATACCGCGCTCCGTCTCCAGGGCGTCAAGCGCTTCCAGTAAATCTGTGTTACTCATGTTTTCCCTCCTGAGATAATTCTAAAACGACGAGAGATCAATGGCCTCTCGGATCAGCGCGATATCCTCCCGGCAGATCTTTCGGATCCCCTCTTCGCTCTCGATTGTGACGTCCGCCTCAGAGTAGTCCCGCAGCAGACCCAAAAATTCCTTTTCACCGTCGATCGCCCGGTAGCTTTTAATTTCCACCTCTTTGTCAAGATTGCGCGCGAAGTCCCGTTCTTTGCGGATGGGACGGCCCAGACCTGGAGAGGACACCTCAAAGGTATAGGTCCCGTCGATGTAATCTTCCCGATCCAGGATCTCGTTCATTTCTCTGCTGACATCGACGCAGTCATCGATGGTAATTCCACCCGGCTTGTCGATATAGGCTCGAAGATAGTACTGCCCCCCCTCCTTGACATACTCCACGTCCACAAGAGAAAAGCCATCTTTCTCCAGGATGGGAAGGAGAAAAGCCTCTGTCTTCTCTTCATAGGTCTCTTTTCGTGACATTCCGTCTCCTGTCCTGCTCTGCACAAGATGGGAGCGGGTCCTCTCGGATCCGCTCCCAACAACAACGTACATATGATAGCACCTCTTGACCTGTCTTGCAAGTGCCGGGATTTCCTTTCTTTCAGCCGTCGGCCAGCGGAACTATTTTATGTCTGCCGACCTGTTTTTGACATTTTTGCTGAAAGCCATCCACAAGTTTAAAACAATTACATCCAAAAGAACGATCACCAATGTAAGATAGAAAAGAATTTTACAGACTCCATTATTTCTGCTCAGGGCTCGCTCAAAATCCGAATCATTTCCGGATAGTTCTCTGCCTCATGGGGATAGGTGCAGTCTGTGCATACCTTGACCATGCGGCCGCGGATCTCTCTCATCTCGTAGTTTCCCGGACAGTCATAACTGTAGAGAGGGCAATAACAGAAGAGGCAGTTGATATGCTCCATCTTATGACAGGGGTAATACTTACAGTCCCTGTTCTCAAAATATCGAAATGAATTCTTCACGCCATTCTCCTTATCATCAGATACTGCCCTCACCCGCAGGTTGTACCCGGCGGCCCGTCTTTGATTTCTGCCTCGTTTCAGTCATCATTTCTCTCCTCGGCCATCCTTCTCTTATGGTAGAGGTCAGCCGCATAGAGGAAATTGGCGGCAAACCTGGGGCAGGAAGCGTAATAGAGATGGGGGAATCCCCACCAGTGATTCGGCCCGGAAAAAGCACAGGACCAGTTCCTCCCTGAGAGCGGCTTGGTTGCCAACATGTCGGACCCGTTTTCGCTTGTATCATAGTAGTGAAACTCATGCCCTCGAATCCCATCTGTCCCGGAAAAGCCGCTTCCCTTCTTCCCCCGCAGTTCAACATAACCAAAGCGAACCAGCCGGTTTGTCTTCCAGGCTCTTCCAGGCAAAAGCCCGCACATGCAATAAGATTTGCCCTCGGGATCACTCACAGTCTCCTGCAGGTAGAGAAAGCCTCCGCACTCGGCAACCGAGGGCATGCCTCCGAAAATGGCTCTTCTGATATCGGTTCGCATACCGTAATTGTCCTCCAGCTGCTTGAGATAGAACTCCGGGTATCCTCCGCTTAAGATCAGCCCGTCAATATTCTCAGGTAAATTCCTGTCATCCATAGGAGAAAAGGGAACGATCTGCGCCCCCATCTCCTCAAGAATTCTCTGATTCTGCGGATAGAGGAAGGAAAATGCCCGGTCGTTTGCCAGAGCGATGCGAAGTCCGGAAAATTTGCCGGCATATTCCCTGCTTTTAAGCTTTTGCCGATCCTGTCCGCCCCGTCCGTCGCTGCGACCCGCTCTTTCCTCCTCCATATTCAGAGAGGGAGCCTGCCCTGCAATCTCTTCAATGGACGTGAGGTCAAGGCTGTCTTCCGCCATCTCCGCCAGTTTTGACAACTTTAGTTCAAGATGGGCAAGGCTGTCCGGTGTCATCAGTCCCAAATGCCTGCTCTCAATCACAATTTTCCTGTTCTTCGCCAGATAACCGCAAACAGGCAGTCCAAGCTCCTCCTCAATCAGCGCCTTTAGTCGAGGGTAAAAAGCCGATGAAATCTCATTCAGAATGCAGCCGCGAATCAGGTTCTTTTGGTCATCATTCATAAATCCCCTCAAAAGCGATAGAAGACTCCGCCCCATTCCCCCGGCCCTGACCACTAAAATAATCGGCGTTCTGGTCCAGATCGCCAGCTGGTAAGAAGACGCCTCCAGACTGGTCCCTCCCAAACCGTCATAGAGTCCCATAACTCCCTCGATCAAGGCAAAGTCACTCCCGGCCCTTCGAATATCTTCGTCCATCAGCTGACAGATCTCTTCCTGATCCAGGAAGTAGGGATCCAGATTGTCAGATTTTACGCCGAGCATGCAGCGGTGAAACATGGGATCAATATAGTCCGGCCCGCATTTAAAGGAGATCGGATTTCTTCCCCTTTTCTTCAAAGCCGCCAAAAGACCGCAGGTAACCGTAGTCTTGCCTGATCCGCTCATGGGGGCGGCAATCATGATTCTTTGCGTCATTTCACTCCTCTCGCTCCGACCGACTTGCTGCCAGCCTTTCCTTCTTCCAGGAGCCCTGCAGCCTGCGGATTGCTGACCTCTTCACGCATCACCCAACACCCCGCTGATGATATAAATACCGTTCTCAGCCATCATCATATGATAAGAAGCGATCCTCTTGGCGCGGGAAACCTGCACCAGACTGATCTTCTCCCGGCGGATCGGCAGACTGACAGCCAGCTTCTGGTATTCCGCCAGGGTCTCCAGCGTAACAGCATTCAGAACAAAGCGAATTGGCCTGCCGCAGCGCCAGAGTTCCTCAAAAATGGCTCGGAGCGCCCCGGAAGAACCGCCGATGAAAACAGCGTCCGGCTCCGGCAGCTCTTCCAGAGCTGCCGGGGCTCTCCCCTGAATCACTTTAATGTTGCCCAAATCGAGAGCTCTCATATTCCTGCGGATCAGATCGACAGCCTCCGCCCTCTGCTCAATCGCGTAGACCTTGAGGTCAGGGCTGATATTGGCTGCTTCCATAGCGATCGACCCACTGCCCGCACCGATGTCATAGAGGATATTTCCCGGTTTCAATCCCAGTGCAAGAACAGACAGATGACGAATTTCCTCCTTGGTCATTGGCACCTTATCCCGTACGAACTGGCGATCTTCCAGGACTGGCGTCAGAGGGCGAACGATCTTCTTCCCCATCAAAAAAGCACACCATAGGCCATCCTCATAGCTTTTTTCTGCAGCCTCCCCCAGATCACAAAAAATCACCCTCTCATCCCTGCAGCCCAGCTGATAGCCTAAGATCAGATCCATTTCCTGTTTTTGGGCCAGCAAATCTCTGGCCAGGACGGCGACCTGCTCTCCTTTGCCAAAGATAACAAAGCACTTTTCATGACTGCGGATCTGACTGAGCACATCGCTGTCACCCGTTCTGCCGTGCAGACTGATAAAGAAAGCGTCCTGCCAGAAAATCCCCGCCTTTGCAGCCAGATACTGGGGAGAGGAAATGCCGCTATGCCGAAGTATCTCCCAGTCCGCCCACTCCAGACTTCCGGGTCGATTTTTAAAGAACATATAGTCCCCCGGATAAGCGGCCGCTCCGCTGAAGAATCCAAGATCTCCGGAGAAGACCACGCCGGCAGAACGGATCTCCGGATGGCGGAGCAGATACTCCTGTACATAATCTCGGCGGTAATCGGTCTCCCTCGCCAGATCCTCTGGAAGATGCAGGCGATCCAGAACAGACCGGGATCCAAAGAGCATCTGACAGTCGGCAAGGGCCTCTTTGGCCTCATCGGTCAGATATTCCTGTCTTCCCGGACCAACGGCAATCAGATGCAGGATCCTTTTCCCATCTTCTGCCCGGCATTCCTGTGCAGGACGGCTTCTGTGTCCTTTGCTCTCCTCTTCCTCCCGATAGCGCTCCAGCTCCATTCCCAGTCCCAGCCGATTGGCCATCATTCGAAGAACCTGCGCAAAAGAATACCCCTGTTCCGGCGGGCGGGAAATAATCACTGTCCTGACTCCGACAAGAGCCGCGGCCGCCAGTTTCTCCTCAACACCGCCGACACGGCCGGAAGCCTTGGTCATCTGCCACTTGATCTGCAGTTCCTCCAGAGTTGCCTGATGCATCTTCTGAGAGACAGGCCCCTGCATGGCAACGATCTGCCGGCCAAAGAAACCGGCCTCACGACAGAGACGGATACTCTCCTCAGAGGGCAGGACCCGAACATAAACTCTGGACAAATCTTCAAAGCTGGGGGCGATCCCGGCCAAATCCTTAGATCCGGTCGTGAGCAAAACATTGCCCTCCTGGCGGTTAAGAAAATCCGCTCCCTTCTTAATCTCCGAAAAAATCTGCACATGATCTCGATTCAGATAAGATTCCTCGTCTCTGAGCAAGCGTATATAATCCAGCTTCCGTCTCGCTGTGGCCTCCCTGATATTGGAAGAAACCGCCTGCGCAAAAGGGTGGGTCGCATCCACAACAATAGTTCTTGGCTCCCTTGACAGAAATGCCTCCATCTCACCTCGATCCATGCGACCCTTGTGAATTTTGGCCTCCCGAAAAGCCGGAAGGATCATTTGTCCATAATCCGTCGCGACGCAGATATCCAGGGGAACCCCGGCTCGATCCAAAATGCTCGCAAGAGTTCGCCCTTCGGTTGTGCCCGCAAAAATCACGACATGTCTCATAGCTGATACCCTCGCTTCGTAACAAGACGCCCGTTTAAGTTGATCGTAGAAGCCGCACCGATAAAAACCGTAGTAAACATATTTACTCTGGTTTCTCTCAGCTGACGCAGGGAAAGAATTCGCATCCTCGCTCCGCTTCTCCCAATCTTCTCGACAATACCACAGGGACGGTCGGGCGGCATATATTCCAGGAAGATATCACAGGCCTTCGCCAGATAATCCGCCCGCTTTCTGCTGGACGGATTATAGAGGACGATCGAAAAATCACCCTCGGCGGCCGCGCGCAGCCGCTTGACGATGATCTCCATCGGGGTAAGCAGATCACTCAGAGAAATCACGCAGTAATCATTTCCCAGAGGGGCTCCCAACATAGCGGCTCCCGAATTGGCCGCTGTCACACCTGCTACAATCTCAAGTTCAATCTCCGGATACCCTGCGCCGATCTCATACATGAGCGAAGCCATGCCATAGACCCCCGCATCGCCGGAGCAGAGCATGGAAACTTTTCTTCCCCGCATCGCCTCTTCAAAGGCCATGATACATCGTTCCCTTTCCTGTTTCATGGGGGTAGAGAGCAGTTGCTTGTCGGTGAATTCCTCAGACAGCTGCGCAAGATAAACCGGATATCCGACGATGGTATCGCTCTGAATCAGGGCTCTTTTTGCCTCAAAGGTCATATAGAGTTCTTCTCCTGGACCCATGCCCACTACATAGAGTTTTCTCACTTGTTCTCCTTCTTCTTGTCGCAAAGCACAGATTATTTCCGCTCTTCCTAAATTCTGAGCAGAACGTTCCGCCGGGCAACGGCAAAAGTCACCTTCTCTCCCGTCTCCCGCGGAATCAAAAGGCCAGCTGATGTTCCATCCGGGGAAAATTCTCTTGCAATGACAAGAGCCGCGCGCTCACAGACATTGTCACAGCCCAAAGTCTGCATAACAAAGTCGGAGTGATGAAAAATCCCCTCGGCTTTCATTAGTTCCGCGGGACTCCTGGTATAAAAGGCGAGCCTCTCCTGCCGATGCAGAGCGAGGAGGGCCTCTTCTTTTGCTTTGCGATCAACCGAAGCAAGAGCAAGAATCTCATGCGGATCCAGTCCATGCCTCTGAAGAAAGTCGTGATACTGCCGCAAGATGCTGGCCGAGCTTATCCCGGCTCGACAGCCGATACCGACGACATAGGGTCTGGCATAGAGGATCAGCCCATGATCCGCCACTTTTTTCTTTCCAGAGCCGACTCTGTTCAGATGATCCGCAAAAACCTTTGCCTTGGCATAGCTTTCAAAGACAAGAAGAAATGTCTTTGCTTCTCCCCTGGCATCGGCTTTCAAGAGGGTCTGTATTTGATCAATCTCCGCCAACTCCCCTGGCAGACAGCTTCCCTGTTCCCAAGCAACCTCTGACCAAATACTCACCCTGCTGCCGCGCAGAATAGCTGAGGAAACCGCCTGAATTCCCCCGCGATTCAAGATGCCCAATCCATTCTTCCTGGCCCACAGATCACAGGCAAAAGCCCCCGCTCTGTCGGTCGCCGTCGTCACCACAGGAGTGGCACCGATCCGCCCGGCCAGAATCCCTGCCAGCTCATTGGCTCCGCCCACATGGCCGCTGAGCAGGGGAATAACAAAGCGTCCCTGATCGTCCATGCAGATGACAGCAGGATCCCGCAATTTGTCTCTGACAAAAGGAGCGATTGCCCTTGTGGCAATGCCTGTCGCTCCGATGAATACCATGGCGTCAAAATGGGAAAACCCGTATTCTGTCCAGTCAGCCAGGCTTAAATTCTCACGGCGCGTCCAGTGAATCCTCTCTTCTCCTGTCTGCGCGCCCGGACAAGGGTAAGAGATCAGTCTCGTTTCAAGTTCTTTCCCCGCCAAAGAGAAATGACAAATTCCGATCTCCACAGCTTTCTCCTCCCTGCGCATCCTTTGCCGCCAGGCCCGGTGAAACACCCCTGTCTCTGCTAATCATTCTGATCAATCGATCCTGGCCATACTGACATTTTCATAAAATCTGCCAGAAAAATCAGAAGCCGTTCTCCATGTGACTGCCCCTGCGATATTCCGTAGAAAAGTCCGGATCATAAAGTTTGCTCCAGGCATATGTCCGATGGGCGACGGCATCCCCGACCAGAACCAGGGCCGTCTTGCTGATCCCATTTCTTCGCCCCGTCTCGGCCAGTTTTCCTAGACTGCATATCCAGCTCTTCTCATCCTCCCAGCTTGCCTTATAGACCAAAGCAGCCGGCGTATCCGGCTTATAGCCTCCAGCCATCAGACGATCCGCAAGTTCATCCAGCATACCTGCGGACAGATAAACCGCCATAGAGGCTCCATGCGCTGCCAGGGACTCTATCTTCTCCCTGTCTGGCACGGACGTCTTTCCCTCCATCCGGGTCAGGATCAAAGTCTGGCTGACTTCCGGCAGGGTATATTCAATGCCAAGGGAGGCAGCCGCCCCGAAAGCAGCAGTGACGCCGGGCGTCACATCGTAGGCGATCCCCGCCTCATCCAGAATGTCCATCTGTTCCCGAATCGCCCCGTAGAGTGAAGGATCTCCTGTGTGCAGGCGGACAAGATCCAGCCCTTCCTCCCTGGCTTCCAGAAAGACATCCGTCACTGCCTCCAGCGTCATTTTGGCTGAATTATAGATCCTGCATGGTTCTTTGGCATAATTAAGCAGCTCAGGATTGACCAGAGAGCCTGCGTAAATAATAATATCCGCTCTGCCAAGCAGATACATCCCCCGCACTGTAATCAAATCCGGCGCCCCGCACCCGGCCCCGACAAAATGTACCATAGCCACCTTCTTCTCTGTATTCATATCATCTCAAACGCGATCCATGTCTTCTCTCCTGTCGGCAGGCCAAGAGAATGGCATCGGCGCCCTGTGTCCTGGCCAGGCAGCCATAAGCATCCGCATAGATCATAACTTCAATCTGGATTCTGCCTTCAGCTCTTCTGTTCAGATGATAAGCAATCCGATCCATTAGCTCACTCATGACATCTGACAGCTTCCCATCCCGCTGCAGAAGATCACAGGCGGCTTCCGTTGTTGGACAGGTCAGAAGCTCCCACAGAATGTCCGCAGGCAGTCCCCTTCGGATCCCCGCGGCTGCCATCAGTTCCAGGCGACAGTCAGCCATGCGGGAATGCGTATTCATAATGCCTCCGGCCAGTTTGACCAGCTTCCCGATGTGCCCAGTCAGAAGCAGACGTTCAAATCCAAGCTCCACCGCCATATCGACGGACTCTCCCACATAGTTGGAGATCTTAACCGAGTCATCCAGATCATAGCCATAATTCTTTCTCAGAAAGTCCTTCCCGTAATTGCCTGGGGTCAGACAGATGACCGTCTCCTTCGACGCAGCATGCTGTTTCATCTCCACATAGATGGTATCCAGCAGGGCCTTCTCGCTCATGGGCTCGACAATTCCCGTTGTTCCAAGCACGGAGAGTCCCCCCACA
Organism: Lachnospiraceae bacterium AF51-6-b8A; assembly: GCA_027682585.1. Taxonomy (GTDB): domain Bacteria; phylum Bacillota; class Clostridia; order Lachnospirales; family Lachnospiraceae; genus Shuttleworthia. The sequence continues at coordinate 833,244 of JAQCZH010000001.1, forward strand.
ATCCCCAGCCGCGGATTAAATGTTGACTGCGCGATTCGCTCTCCCTCCGGCAGAATAACCTGGGCAAAAAAATCGCCCTGCTCATCCAGAAGATCTGCTGCCCGGCAAACTTCTTTGGCAATCATATGCCGGGGAACCCGATTGATCGCAGCCGCTCCGATCGGTTGCTCCAGCCCCCCCTTTGTCACTCGTCCGACTCCCTTCCCTCCGTCAATATAGACCGCATGAGACAGGGGATTTCCCTCAAGATCATCCCCAGTCAAAAAGAGCTCGGGGTTTGCGAGCAGATCTGCCGGAATCCTGCGGCTGACCCGGACGCCAACCGGCATATTCCTTGTGGCGTCCGGGTCATCTCCCGATTCCTTGCGAACATAGCAGGTCACTGCTTCTTCCTCTACAAGAATCCCGGTCAGCTTCGGCCGATACTCTCTTCCAGCCGGTGTTGCAATAGAAACTTCTTCCAATCTTCGCCCGGATAAGAGGGTGTAACAGGCGGCATAGGCGCAGGCTGCCGCACAGGATCCAGTGGTAAACCCCGACTTCAGTTTACCTCTCATAGGCGGCTCCCCTCAATCTGGTAGAGCAGACTGTTCACGATAGCCGCGGCGACATTGCTGCCGCCCTTGCGCCCTGCATTGACAACATAGGGAACTGAGGTTGACATAATCCGCTCCTTGGAGGCGACCACATTGACAAATCCCACAGGTACCCCAATCACAAAGTCAGGAATCCAGCTACCGGATCTGATCATGTCATAGACAGAGAGCAGTGCCGTAGGCGCATTCCCGACCACGAGCATCACCGGCCCCGCAAGATGGCTGGCCGCCTCCATAGAGACGGCTGCTCTGGTGACGCCGCGCTTTTTCGCCTCAGCGGCAATCCTGGGATCAGCCATAAAACAGACTGCCCTGGCCTTGCAGTTGGCTAGGGCCCTCTTGTTGATCCCGGCCAGAGCCATATTGGTATCCGTCACAATAGTTGCCCCGGTCTCAAGAAGAGAGACTCCCTTCTCGACAGCATTTGCAGAAAACTGAAGCGTCCTGGCGTAATCGAAATCTGCGGAAGTATGGATACAGCGCATGACAGTCGGCGCCTGCTCAGGATCCAGGCTCTCTCCTCTTTCAGCCAGCTCCTGGCTGATGATCTCCATGCTCCGCGCCTCAATCTCCATGGGCCTGATATACTCGATTGCCGTAAATACCTCATCAGCCATCATGCATCTCTCTTTCCTGTCATATCTGACCAGTTCCATGACCACCATCTGTCATATGTCTTTTCCTTCACGCCTGGACAGGGCCTTTCTCTCGCTCCCTTCTGATTTTATCAAGAAGACGAATCAATGTCTGATTTTTCTCGTGACTCAAAACGGCTATGCGGTAATAACCTCTCTCCAGGTTCTGATAATTCCCGCAGTCGCGAATCAAGACTTTCTCTTCCATCAGAGCCTGACACAGACTCGTTTTCCCCGGGGAAATCCCCTTTTGATCCCATTCCCTTTCTGCCAGATCTGCGAAGAGTATGAAGTTGGCCTCTCCGCCATAGACCCGAAATCCAAGTCTGCTCAGGGACTTTCTCAGATACCTGCTCTCTCTTGCAAGCATCTGTCCCGTCTCCTGAAAATAGGCAGCCAGGCCACCATTTCCCTCCATCGCAAAGAGTTCTTCCAGGGCGATCTGGGCCGGCATGGAGAGATTCCACTCAGGAAGCCCCCGTCTGATTTCCGACAGATTCTCCTTCTTCCCCAAAAGATATCCCAGACGCAGGGATGGAATCGCGAAGGTCTTGGTAAAGGCTCCCAGAAGCAAAAGTCCCCCGTGCCATGCGAAATATCTCTTCAGAAGGGCCGCATAAACCCGCTGTCCCCTCAGGGCCACAGCGGTACTCTCCTGGGAAGACTCCTGATCCGACAGGACAGCGCTCAACAGCGCCGGCTTATCCTGGATGTCGGGATTCTCGCAAACAGCATCTCCATACAGCATGAGATGCAGGGGCAGGAAGCACAGATCCAGGATCACAGGAATCTGATGCCGGGCCGCTTTCTTTAAAATCTTCTCAAGCACTTCCTCCCTTATCTGCTTACCATTGGGATTATTGGGGTTCGCAAGCAAAATCAGATCCGGCTTTAAGTCTATCTGCTCCAGAAAGCCCTCATCCAGAAGAAAGTCCTCCTCCTCCCGCAGCGGATAAGACAGAATTTCAGCCCCAATTGCCCGGGCTGCGTGTCGGTACCCATAAAAGGACGGTTCTGCCAGCAAGATCCTGCGGGGCCTTTTGACAAGAACATAGGTCATGAGCAGTTCCGAGGCACCGCTTCCAAGAAGAGCGCGTACTTCCAGTCGGTCTCTCTCCAAAATAGCAGCGTCCGCGGAATTTTGCATTCCCCACCTGTCACTCACTTCTCTCACTTTGGAGAATCCAAGAAATTGAAGCAGTTTCTTCTCATCTTCACTGTGATCCAATTTGGGATAACAACTCAGCCAGTCCTCAGGTCTGGTTAGAGACTTTCGGATTTCTACCGGCGGCCCCAGCGGATTGACGTTGACAGAAAAATCCAGGGCGACAGGTAATTGATAGATATTTCCGCCGTGTAAATCCATAAATCCCTCATCTCCTTGTGATGGTTCACCGACTTTCGCTTCTTTCTTCCCCGCAAGCACTTTCTTCCTTTTCCCACTCGCCTGTGCAAACGCTGTCGTACGACTTTTACACCGCTTTCTAGTGTAATTCCTGCCCAGTGACTTTGATTCCGTCTCTCCGCCCCCCGCGCAGTTCCTATCCTTTGGCTTTTTCTTCTATCCTCTTTGCAAGTGCTTTCCTCAGCCACCCCTCCAAAAAAAACAGGCAATATCCTCTAAAGCAGGGCAAAAAGCAAAAGCAAAACGATCAGCCCCATTCCCCAGACAAGCCCCGTTGTCAGATACATTAGATGACAGGCCTTTGGAATATCCTCCGGTTTAATCTCCCTGAGAGGGTCACCGATCCTGTCCTTGTGAACCGGCCTGCCAAAGTATGAAGCATCTCCTCCCAGCTGCAGCCCAAGAGCCCCTGCCATAACAGCTTCCGTCTGAGCAGAATTGGGACTCTCATGACAGAAGCGGTCTCTGCAAAAAATCCTAAAGGCGCGCGAAGCATCTCCCTTTCCCGCCCTGATGCGGACAGCTGCGATCATCGTTCCTGCCGCAAGACGGGAGAAGGGAAAATTAACCAGATCATCCAGTCTGGCCGCGGCGGTTCCGAAATCGCGGTAGCGGTCATTTCGGTAGCCGATCATAGAATCCATTGTATTGATGGCTTTATATACAAAAGCCAGGACAGGGCCTCCGAGCAGGAGACAGCAAAGGGGGGCAATCACTCCATCCGAAGTATTCTCCGCGACTGTTTCAACCGCCGCCCTGCAGACTCCCGCTTCATCCAGGCGATCCGTATCTCTGCCTACAATCATGGATACTGCGCAACGAGCCTCCTCAATATCATGCCTCTTGAGAGCATCATACACTTTCATGCTCTCTGTGGCCAGGCTGCGGGCGGCAATCGCCTGCCATCCCATCATTGACCAGAGGGCGATTCCAAGCGCCCAATGCACATGGTAAGCCAGAGTCAGCAGCCCTCCCGTGATCAGAGCTGTAAGCAAAACGACAAGCAGAGCAAGAATCCCTCCCCGCTGGCGAGCGGACCTGTCCTGTCTGATTTCCCGGTCCCTTCTCCCCTCTGATACGCCATCAGAAAATTCAGGCAGTCTCTTGCTCTCTCGCGGATAGAGCCAGCTCTCAAGAATCTGAATCAGTTTGCCCATGCCCTGAACAGGATGCCAGAGCCAGTGGGGATCTCCCAGAAGCAGATCCAGAGGCAAAACCAGGATCCAGACAATAATCGCGTGAAGGAAGAAGCCTTTCATTCTTTCTCCTCCCCCGCCCGCAGAGGAACAAGATCTGTCAGATGTATCTTATGCCCCTCATCCAGCATGATCAGACAGGCGAAGCCCTCTCCGTTGGCGCACTGATAATCAAAATACGTACCGCCGGCATAAACAGACAGAATTGTCATGATCACGCCGCCATGTACGACAGCCGCCGCATTGGGGATTTCCCGCTTGGCCCTCTCCGTCATACTCTCAAGTCGGATTCCTGTCTCTCCCGGCGTCCAGGTTTCCATCTCTGTAACCACCCTGTCAAATCCTCTCAGAACCCGTTTTTGAAAGGCGGCACGGCTTTCTCCCTCCGGGAAGTCACCTTGCCCCCTTCCATCTATCCATGCCTGATAAGCTGCGTCACCTTTCAGTTCCTCGTAGTTGTGTCCCTCAAATCTACCGAAATAAATCTCTCTCCAATCCTCAATGCTCTCTTTAAGTACCTCCGGGTAAATCAGGCCTGCGGTCTGGCGGCAGCGCATCATAGGACTCATATACAGCTTGAGCAATTCAGAGGGAGCAGGCAGATAGGGAGCATCTCGCAGAGCCTTTACAGCCAGCATCCCCTCCATGGAGAGTTCCTCATCGCTGGCTGAACCGATATAACGCCCCTGCGCATTGCCTGGAGTCGAGCCATGGCGGATAAAGAAAATACGTCCCAGACAGGACCATTTGCGCGCGTCCTCAATCTTCCAGCGGATCATTGCTCTCTCCATCCTTTAAAACCTGCCCCAGACCGGCTGTCACCCGCTCTACATGCCCTGCCTGCGCAGCAAGCCGGACCTGCAGACGGCCAAGCATCTCCCGGTAAATGCGCTCTTTCGGATCCAGGGGAACAATACCGTTGCCCGCGATATCTGAAATCACGATCAATTTGCGGCAGGTCTGACCGACCTGCCGGATTCTCTCCCAGCATTCATTCAGGAAAAGATCCTCCCGCTTCTCCTGTTCGCAATAAGGAAACTCCGACAAATGCGCGGGCAGGCGATTTGCTGCCATCTCCCTGACAAAACAGTGAAAATGATTCCAGATCCTGCAGACGTCCGTCTGCTCACAGCCGCATGTTGCGTCAGGCCCCTCACAAATCAGCTGAGTCCCCTCTGCAATTTCCATGTTTTGATCCGAGTATTTTTGCAGGACGTACTGTAGTTTCCCCTGAGCATAGCCCCCAAGATATAAGTCTAAATTCATAAAGCGCTCCTAATCAATCCATGTCCAAAATAGTGCTGACTAGGACAAATTATCCCACAGAAGTTTGATTAGACCGGCAAAAAGAGCCATTGCGACCTCGCTGTAAGATACAAACCAGCCTGCCAGATCTCCGTTGATCCCGCCAAACTCGCGTCCGGACTTCCAATGATAATAGAGAAAGCTCGCACCGCCTGTTGCCAGAACAAAAAAGCCAAGAATTCTTCCCTGAATCAGAATCCAGAAACTAACCAGAATCAACTGCAGAATCAGAAGGCCAAGAACTTTCCTCCGATCGGCCGTCTGCGCAAAAGCAGACAGAGTTCCCCCGCCGGACATTGATGGAAAGGTCAGTACTGAAAAGGCACTTAAAATTCGACTCAACCAGAAAATACCTGCCATAGCTTCCAAAACAGATTCATTCCCCCTGGGAAAAAACAGGGCAGACACATGAAAGCGCCCTGTTTCATGGGCTGGATCCAGAAAAATACAGATCGCCGCCAGAGCCAAAAGCAGGAGACAAACCAGAGAAATCACTGCGAAGGCTCCTGTACGAGGATCCTTTAGAATCCGAATCTTGTCCTCTCTCCCACGGTACGAATGAATTGCGTCAGAAGTATCCATAAATCCGTCCAGATGAATCGCCCCGGAGATTCCAATCGGCAGGAGAAGCATGAATAAAGCCAGCGGAAGCCTGGAAAGACACAAGCGAAAGGCTAAAGTCAGCAAGAGCATTTGTCCCAGACCGATTGCCAGGCCAACCAGGGGAAAGAAGGCCATGACATAGCGCATGTCTCTCTCCCTCCAGTCGAACTGGGGGACTGGAATTTTTGAATACATAGAAAAGGCAATCGCAAGAGAACGAAGCATCACTTATCTCTCCTTTAACTGCAGGGGTAGCCCCGCCAGGACTTCTGTCGTCTGATCGGAAGCCTTTCCTAACCGTCGGTTGATCAGACCCAATTGATCGATGTAATTCTGCGTGACTTCATCATAGCAGATTCCATCCTCATGGACATTATTGCTGACAATGATCAGATTTCTGCATATCTCCCTCAGGCTTAGAATCCCCCTGCAAAATCGGTCCGGATCATATGCAAAAGCCTGCGGATCGAAGATCTGATTGGCCAGCAGATTAGAGATGCACTCAAGGAGAATCACTTCCCCTGCAAAACATGACCCTGTACTGAGAAATTTTTCCCCTTCCAGACGATCACTGCTATCCGCCTCCCTCTGGGCAGAAACTGATATCAGGCCGGGCAGGAGAGTTTCTCTGACCTTGTCGCTGTCCAGGTTATAGGGAATCTCCCGGGTGACAAATCCCATCCCCCTTCTCCGTCTGACATGACGGTCAATCCGGGCAAGTGTTTCCGAATCATTTCCTTTCATGGTGGCCAGATAAAGAGGGGACAGATTCGCCGCAAGTCTTACAGCCAGTCTCTCCGCATATTCAGATTTTCCGCTAGCGCTTCCGCCCAGAATCAGATACATCATATTTCTTTCCTCTGATAGGCGTCCATGCCGAGTTTTTCAAAAGTCTTAGTTGAGGTATAAACACAGGCAGCCGACTGCAGCAGCCGCAGGGCCAAAAGGGCTCCTGTCCCCTCTCCCAGAGCCAGATCCGCATGGATGACTGGTTTTAGATGCAGAGCCTGTATGGCATAGGTCATTCCCGGTTCCCGTCCCAGATGGGAGGCCAGGCACACTCCCCTTGCACCCGGACAGAGGCGATCCGCAATCAGAGCCGCAACAGAGGCAATCAAGCCATCCAGCAAAACCGGAATCCGAGTCTGATTGGCCCCCAAAATCAGACCAGACAAAGCGGCAATATCAAAACCTCCGACCCGGCATAAAACTTCCAGAGGATCCGTATGCCCCACCGAAGCATGAAGGGACATCTTCTTCAGAGCGCAGTCGATGACCTCCCTCTTTCGGGCCAGCCCCAAGTCTGACAGACCTGCCCCCCGCCCGACCACAAGCTCTGTCGGCAGATCAAGAAGGGCTGCCAGGCAGGCCGCAGAAGTCGTTGTATTCCCGATTCCCATCTCTCCGGTCAGAAGCAGTCCAACCCCCTCTTCTTTTGCTTGTACAGCCTCCTTCATACCGACAGAAATGGCCGCAAGAGTCTCCGCTTCTGTCATCGCACCCCCATTGAAGTCCCCTTTGCTTCGCACAGGAGTAACTCTCTTCTGTTCTCTTGGGGCAGGCGGCCAGCTTTGCGCAAAATTTCTGCTTCCTCTGGCGACCTTGTCGCAAACCACAGCCGGATTCTTCGCGTCATAAACCATCCCGACATCTACAACTCTCAGCTGACAATCACATTGCGCAGCGAAGATGGCGGACGGAGATTCTCCGCCGGCAATCGAATCAGCGACCAGGGCGGTAGTCTCCGGGCCGGTCTGGCTTACCCCTTCCGCGACAACCCCATTGTCAGCGCACATGACAAGCAGACGTGGGAGTTCCAGAAGATGATCCGCATCTCCAAGAATACCGGCCATGCGAATCAGGTCATCCTGCAAAATCCCAAGCCCGTCCAGAGGCATGGCCACCCGATCCCAACGGTCTCTTGCCTCACGCATTGCCCGCTGATCAGGCACAAGCGCCCTGATTTGTCTGAGCTCACTTCTGCTGACCATTTTCTCCTCCTCTTGCCTCAAAGCATCGCATTTCAGGTTCGCTCTTTGAAATGCAGCTTACAGGTTCAAAATTTCCTCGATTTGTCTTATATCCATGTACTGCTCCAGACAATCAGCCAGAATGTCATACTGTTTTCTGGCAAAGTCCGCCGTCTCCCTTACCTTATACCTCCGAGAAAGACCTTTTCGCCCTGCGATGGTATTCAACAGAACCTCTGCGTTGCCAGTTTTGTCAAAGATTCCGTGAACATATGTCCCCAGCACAGAACCCCGAACCATCCCTTCCATTTGCAGGTGGTCTGCTCCATCCACATCGTTGGAAGAACAGGTTTTGATCTGTTCCAAATACGTCCATCCCTGTCGGCTGACTTGCCTTCCCTCTTGAGATGAATCCGTTTGTCCTGCTGTCCCCTCTATGTTGGTCTGCTCATCAAAAAATGCAGTTCTTTCTGTCAGTTTTGTCTGCCCCATATGGATCTCATATCCCTCGACAGATCTTCCCCGCAGGCAAGACCAGGGCCCAGTCAGATCGTCCGAGAAATATCCTCTGACCCGAGTCAGCTTCTTATCTTTTCCCAGCACGGTCTTTAGGGGAAGAATCCCTAAGCCCCTGCAGTTCCCCCCGCCCTCCAGGCCATGGGGATCTGACACCCTCTGTCCCAGCATCTGATAGCCGCCGCAGATGCCTGCCAAAAGGCCTCCTCTTTTCGCGAATTTTTGAATTTCCGCTGCAAGCCCGACCTCTCTAATCCATTTCAGATCTGCTGTCGTATTCTTGCTTCCCGGCAAAATAACCAGGTCAGCCCTGCATAACCGATCTGGTGATTTAATATAACGAAGAGAGACTCCCTCTCGTTTCTCAAAAACAGTTAAGTCAGAGAAGTTAGCCATATGAGGCAGGCGAATCACAGCAATGTCGATTTGATCAGGTTCGCCATCGCGCAGTTTATTCGAAAGCGAATCCTCATCGTCAATGGTCAGATCCATATAGGGTAAAACGCCGAGAACCGGAATTCCGACCTTCTTCTCCAGCATTGCGATTCCCGGATCCAGCAGTCTCCGATCCCCACGGAACTTATTAATTACAAAACCACGGATACGTCTTCGTTCCTCCTCCGGCAACAGAGCCCAGGTTCCATAAAGCTGGGCGAAGACGCCGCCCGGATCAATATCTCCCACCAGAAGAACCGGGGCATCAATCATCCTGGCCAAACCCATATTGACAATATCCTCTGCCTTGAGATTGATCTCCGCCGGAGACCCCGCTCCCTCGACAAAAATAATATCATTCCTGGCAGCCAGCCGCTGGTATGCATCCATAATCTGCGGGATCAGAGTCTTCTTATACTGAAAGTACTCCCTGGCCCTCATATTGGCAAGCGGCTTTCCCGAAACAATCACCTGACTTCCGACATCACTGGTCGGCTTTAAAAGGATGGGATTCATGTCCGCAGAGGGTTCAATTCCACAGGCCTGTGCCTGCATAGCCTGAGCCCGGCCAATCTCCAGGCCCTCTCTGGTGACAAAAGAATTGAGGGCCATATTCTGCGACTTAAAAGGAGCGACCCGATACCCTCGGCGGGCAAACAGGCGGCATAGACCGGCCGCAAGAAGGCTCTTGCCGGCATTTGACATTGTGCCCTGTACCATAAGAACCCTGGCCATTCTCTCCTCCTGTCTTCTCTCCTCAACCTGTCAATCCGATATTTTCTCTGCCATTGTACCTTAATTCGGGCCGGCAATCGAATAGCGCTATCATCTTCCGCATAAAAAACGAAAAAAGCACCGGCAAAGCCGATACTTCTTCTGGGTTGGGCTGTTCATTCATAACAACGGAATACATAATGTATGTGCGCCCTTGTCCATAACAGATGAATATTCGCGAAGAATATATCAACTGCCTTGGCAAAATAGTTCCTAGCGGAATCGAACCGCTGTTTTCGCCGTGAGAGGGCGACGTCTTAACCGCTTGACCAAGGAACCATATGAAATTGTGGTGCTCATTACACCAGCAGTTCCTAGCGGAATCGAACCGCTGTTTTCGCCGTGAGAGGGCGACGTCTTAACCGCTTGACCAAGGAACCGTATTCATTGCTGTGCCGAAAGCGACAACAATGAAATGATACATGAGCTGTGCGCTCATTGCAAGTCTTTTTTTACAGAAAATTTCTCAGTCTTCGTATCCGTTTGGATTGGACTTCTGCCAGTTCCAGGAATCGGCACACATCTCCTTAATCCCGTATCTGGCCTCCCAGCCAAGCTCTCTCTTTGCCTTATCTGCGGAGGAGTAACAGGTGGCAATATCTCCAGCGCGGCGCGGCTTGATGGAGTATGGAATGTGGATGCCAGTAGCCTCCTCGAAGTTGTGGACAATATCAAGGACAGAATATCCTACACCCGTTCCCAGATTATAGATAGACAGTCCGCTCTTCTCCTCCAGCTTCTTAATTGCTGCTACATGCCCGGTTGCCAGATCACAGACATGGATATAATCTCTCACGCCAGTACCGTCAGGCGTATCGTAGTCATCTCCGAAGACTCCAAGCTCCTTGAGTTTGCCGACAGCAACCTGAGTGATATAAGGCATGAGGTTGTTGGGAATGCCGTTGGGATTCTCCCCGATACGGCCGGACTTATGGGCGCCGATGGGATTAAAGTAGCGGAGCAGAACCACATTCCAGTCGGGATCTGCCGTATGCAGGTCGGTCAGAATCTGCTCAAGCATCCACTTTGTCCAGCCATAGGGATTGGTGCAGGTTCCCTTAGGACATTCCTCCGTAATGGGAATCTGGGCAGGATTGCCATAGACTGTTGCCGATGAGGAAAAGATAATACTCTTGCATCCATGCCGGCGCATCACATCAAAGAGAACCAGAGAACCTGAAATGTTATTCTCATAGTACTCCCAGGGCTTGGCAACCGACTCTCCGACTGCCTTGAGACCTGCAAAATGAATAACCGAATCAATCTTCTGCTCATCAAAAAGCTTGTTCAAGCATTCACGATCCCTGATATCTCCTTCATAGAAAGTCACCTTCCCGCCTGACAGCTCCTCGATCCGATCTACAACCTTCCGGCTGGCATTGACCAGATTGTCTAAGATCACAACCTCATAGCCGTTCTCCAAAAGTTCTACACAGGTATGACTTCCGATATAGCCGGCACCACCGGTAACTAAAATTGCCATGTTCTTCCTCCTCCTTGTCTTCAGAACAAGATTCTGACGCCGCTGCTTTTCCTGTTCTTCAACTGAAATACAGAAAAGAGACAAATGCCCCTGATCTCGGAAACTGTGCTTATTTTAGCACAATGCAGCCAAACTATCGAATCCGATCGTCCGCACCTTACAAATATCCGATCGTCCAAAAAGGGGCTGTGAAGAAATGAATTTTCATTTCTTCACAGCCCCTCTGAAAAACAAGGCAGATGAATCAAAACGGTCTTACTTGAGCTTCGTCTTGGCGGTTTCAACCAAAGAGGCAAAGCCCTCTGCGTCATTGACAGCCAACTCGGCCAGCATCTTGCGGTTCAAATCAATGCCCGCACTCTTAAGGCCAAACATGAACTTGCTGTAGGACAGGCCGTTGAGACGTGCCGCAGCGTTGATGCGGGCAATCCAGATACGGCGGAACTGGCCCTTGCGCTGACGGCGGCCTGCATATGCAGATGCCAGCGCGCGCATCACAGACTGCTTGGCCACGCGATACTGCTTGGAACGCGCGCCTCTGTAACCCTTGGCCAGTTTTAATACTCGATTGTGCTTCTTCTTAGCGTTATATGCGCCCTTAATTCTTGCCATCTTGATATCCTCCTGAAAAGCTCAATTACATGTAAGGTAAAATCTTCTTCAAACTCTTAACGTTGCTTGCGTCGGTAATTGCAGACTGACGAAGATTTCTCTTACGCTTGGTGGTCTTCTTGGTCAGGATATGGCTCTTGAAAGCCTTGTTTCTCTTAAGCTTGCCACTGCCTGTAGCGGTAAAGCGCTTCGCTGCTGCTCTCTTTGTCTTCATCTTTGGCATTATCTTGTCCTCCTGTTAATTCTTCTTGACTGCCAGCACCAGACTCATGCTTCTGCCTTCCATCTTAGGTGCCTTATCCACTGATGCGATATCTTCCAGGCTCTCGGCGAACTCCTCGAGAATATGCCTGCTCGCGGAGACATGCGCCATCTCACGGCCTCGGAAACGCAGGGTGATCTTCACCTTATTCCCCTTCTCGAGGAACTTGCGCGCAGCCTTGGTCTTCGTCATAAGATCATTGGAGTCGATGTTCGGTGACATGCGAATCTCCTTGAGCTCGATCTGCTTCTGCTTGCGCTTGGCCTCCTTGGCTTTGCGCGCCATCTCATAGCGATACTTGCCGTAATCGATGATCTTGCAGACAGGCGGCTTCGCCTGCGGAGCAACCTTGACTAAGTCAAGCCTGGCCTCGTCAGCGAGCTTCTGTGCGTCGCGGGCAGACATGATACCCAGCTGCTCTCCGTGAACACCGATCAGCCGAACCTCGCGGTCTCTGATCTGTCCATTGATCTGTAATTCGTTGCTAATGGTTACACCTCCGGGAACAAACCCAAATACTGCATGAAAAAAGTGGATAGGCAGACTATCCACTTACAAGTCACAAAGATAAAAATCCTGTGAATATGCAACCACAAGACGCCTGACACGGCGCTCGGGTGAGAGCGGATAACTCTGCTTTGATTTCACAACATATGGATAATACCACTGCAGCAAATGTTCCGTCAAGTACCTCTGGAACTTTTGGTCTCTGTACTGCGGAATTCCTATCCTAGAAAGTTCCCAGGATAAACATCTCCTCCGTCTCCTCCTTAAGACCCTGCAGACAGTTCATAACAGCTTCTTCCCTGAGATTTCCCTCAAAATCAATGAAGAAAGTATACTCCCATTTCTTTCCGCGCAGGGGACGGGATTCAATGCGGGTCATGGACAGACCATTGAAGATAAAATGCGAGAGCACCCGGTAGAGAGAGCCGGACTCATTGGGCAGGGAAAAGGCAATGCTGATGTTCTTGGCTCCGGATGTATACTCCCGCTTTGGAGAGACCACAATAAAGCGGGTTTCATTGTTCTTGACGTCCTGAATCGCCTGATCTAAGACAGACAGTCCATAGATCTGAGCATTGATGCTGCCTGCAATAGCTGCCTGTGACGGGTCTTTATCCTCCATCACCTTCTTGGCTGCCATGGCAGTATTTTTCAGAGAGTAGGCCTCAAAATCCGGATGAATATTGCGCAGATAGCCCTCGCACTGTGCCAAAGCCTGAGGGTGAGAGTACACTCGCCTGATCTCTTGAATATTGGCTTTCGGCAATCCCAAAAGCGCATGGTCGATTTTGATGATCTGCTCACCCACAATGACTGTCTGATATTCCATCATCAAATCATAGTTCTCAGAGACAATCCCCGCCGTGGAATTCTCCACCGGAAGAACCGCATAGTCCGCCTGGCCGTTGGAAATCGCTTCCATAGCGTCTCTCCAGGTCTCTACCGGTTCCATGGAAGCGCATCCTTCGCGGAAAAAAGCCTTGCAGGCCGCCTGGGAATATGCCCCCCGCACCCCCTGGTAGATGACTCTGGCGCTGGGAAAATCGTAGTCTTCTACTTCATAGAATCCCAAATCTTCCGACATCCCATGGGCGGACAGAAGACGATACTGTTTCTTGCGCGATACGGACATAATCTGCTCAAAGAGTTCACGGATTCCCTGCCTGGAGAATGCATCTTCCGCCATCGCTTCCAGTCGGGTCAGCTTTTCCTCTTCTCTGCGCTTATCCAAGACCGGCCGGTGATTGGCAATCTTGTACTCTGCCACATCTCCGGAAATAGCCAGACGTTCCTCATAGAGTTCCACGATTCTGGCGTCAATCTCATCAATTCTCCTGCGTGACTCCGCTAAATCCTGCATCTTATCCATCCTCATTCACAATGAATCGGCCCCGCACAAAGGACGGAACCCCGAACCCGTATTGCCTCTTTGCTGGAAAGACCGCTGATCACACGTACTGCGGTCCCTATGCAAAGTCAAACAGGGAGAGCTGGTTGCTCTTTGGCATGTCACCCGTCAGCCCCAACTCGCCCAATTTATCTACAATTGTCTGAGAGAGCTTTCCGCGCTCCCTGAGATCATCCCTGGACAGGAACTTGCCCTGCGCAGCCGCAATCGCCAGAGTCTCAGCAGCCTTATCTCCCATGCCGTCGATAGAGGCGAATGGAGGAAGCAGTTTTCCATCGACAATTTTGAAATAGCGGGCATCCGACTGATAGAGATCCAGGGGCAGAAATTCATAACCTCTGACATACATCTCCTGAACAATGCGCATATCCCGATAGGTATCCTGCTCCTTATTGGAAAGCTGCTCCCTGCGCTTGTCGTACTCGGCCAGCATCGTCTCCAGATGATCTCTGCCCCTGCACATGATCTCGTAAGAGAAGGCGGTCGCCCGAATGGAGAAGAAGGCTGCATAATAAGCCAGAGGATAATAAACTTTGCAGTAGGCCACGCGCCAGGCCATCATGACATAGGCCGCCGCATGGGCCTTGGGGAACATGTACTTGATCTTCTCACAGGAGCCGATATACCAGTCAGGCACCCCGTGTTCTTTCATGTCCGCTGTCCATTTGGACCAGTCTTCAGCCACCTTGCCCTTAGCTACCATCCCTTTTCTGACTCTCTCCATGATGGTAAAACTCTCCTCAGAATCCAAGCCCTGATTGATCAGATAGACCATAATATCATCTCGGCAGCAGATAGCCGTGGAGATGGTGGCAATTCCCTGCTGAATCAGATCTTTGGCGTTACCCAACCAGACATCCGTCCCATGAGACAGGCCGGAAATGCGGATCAGATCGGAGAATTCCGTCGGCTTGGCATCTCTGAGCATCCCCATGGCGAAATCCGTTCCGAATTCCGGAATTCCAAGCGTCCCCATGGAGGTCCCGCCCCAGAGTTCCTCCCCCTCTGGAATCCCTAGGGTATCGGTTCCCATAAAAAGCCCCATAACCGCCTTGTCATCCAGAGGAATATCCGTGGCATGCAGCCCCGTTAAATCCTCCAGTTTACGGATCATGGTAGGGTCATCGTGCCCTAGAATATCCAGTTTGAGCAGATTTCCATCGATCTTATGATAGTCAAAATGGGTCGTTATTATATCGGATGTCATGTCATCCGCCGGATGCTGCACCGGAGTGAAGGAATTGATCTCCTCTCCCACGGGCAATACCACAATGCCTCCCGGATGCTGACCGGTGGTACGGCGAATTCCCACGCAGCCCTGAACGATGCGGTCGATCTCACAGCCCCGCTTATGGATCCCACGCTCCTCGTAGTAATTCCTGATATAGCCGTAAGCTGTCTTATCCGCCAGCGTTCCGATCGTTCCGGCCTTGAAGGTCTGCCCCTCACCGAAAATGACCTCCGTATACTTATGGGCCTTAGCCTGATATTCCCCTGAGAAATTCAGGTCAATATCAGGTTCCTTATTGCCCTGAAATCCAAGGAAGGTCTCAAAGGGAATATCGAAGCCCAGTTTCATCAGGTCTGCCCCGCAGTGAGGACATTTTCGATCCGGCATATCACAGCCGGACCGGCCGGCGAAAGCTCTGACCTGGGCTGAGTCGAAATCAACGAATTTGCAGTCCGGACAGAGATAGTGAGCCTGCAGGGAATTGACCTCCGTGATTCCAGCCAGGTATGCGGCAAAAGAAGAACCGACAGATCCCCGCGACCCCACCAGGTAGCCATCCTCATTGGACTTCCACACCAGTTTCTGAGCGATGATGTACATGACCGCGTATCCATTGCCGATAATCGAATTGAGTTCGCGTTCCATGCGTTCTTTGACAATGGTCGGAAGCTTCCTGCCGTAGAGCTCATGGGCTCGATTATGACAGATCGTCCGAAGCATCTGATCGGAATTGGCAATTACCGGCGGGCACTTGTCCGGACGGGTCGGGTGAATTCTCTCACACATATCCGCGATCCGGTTGGTGTTGGTGATGACCACCTCTCTTGCCTTATCCATCCCCAGATAAGAGAACTCCTCCAGCATCTCCTCCGTCGTATGCAGAAAAAGAGGCGGTTGCTGGTCTGCGTCTCTAAAGCCCTTTCCAACCTGAATGATCCGCCGGTAGATCTCATCCTCCGGATTCAGGAAGTGGACATCACAGGTGGCACAGACCGGCTTGTGGAATTCCTCTCCCAGTCTGACGATCCGGCGGTTGAAATCTCTCAGATCCTCCTCGGTCTGAATGGCGTCATTATCACTCTCTAATAGAAAGCGATTGTTTCCAATCGGCTGGATCTCCAGGTAATCGTAGAAGCTGACAATTCTGGCAATCTCCTGCGGTGGCCGGCCTGACTCCAGGGCCTGGAAGAGTTCCCCGGCCTCACAGGCGGAACCGATGATCAGCCCTTCCCGATACTGCTCCACCAGACTCTTTGGGATCTTGGCCTGACGCTGGAAGAAGCGCAAATGAGACAGGGAGGTCAGCTTATAGAGATTGATACGGCCGATATCATTTTTAGCGATCAGGATACAGTGGTTGGCGTGCATCTTCCGGATCACTTCATCAGACATCTTTGCATTCGCATTGATATCAGACAGGTCTTTCATTCCTCTGTCCCGAAACATCTGAATGAATTTCTTGAAAATATGGGCGGTCGCTTCCGCATCATCCACCGCCCGGTGGTGATGGCCCGGATCAATTTTCAGCGCTTTGGCCAGAGTGTTTAATTTCTGGTTGTGCAAAGACGGCAGGAGATATCGCCCCATAGCAACCGTATCCATATAAGTTTCAGGCGCCTTTCGATGCAGACGCAGGCAGTTCTGGCGGATGAAACCCATATCAAAATCCGCATTGTGAGCGACCATAATCGCCCCCTGGCAGAAGTCAAGAAAGTCTGGCAGGATTTTCTCGATACCTTCCGCTCCCATAACCATATCATCCCGAATGGAGGTCAATTCCGTAATCCGAAAGGGAATAGGGCGATTCGGATTGACAAAGGTCGAGAAACGGTCGGTGATCTCTCCTCCTTCCAGGCGCACGGCCCCTATCTCAATGATGCGATCTTTCTCTGCAGAGAAGCCGGTTGTCTCGATATCAAAAACAACAAAAGAATCATCCAGACTCTGTCCCGGCACCCCGTCGGTGACGACTGTCTTGGTATCATCAACCAGATAGGCCTCCATCCCGTAGATGACCTTGAAATCCGGATCCTTGCCGATTTCATGGTCCGCATCCGGAAATGCCTGAACCACTCCGTGATCGGTGATCGCCAGCGCCTTATGACCAAAATGCCTGGCTTGTCTGACGATGTCTTCCACCGAAGAGACCCCATCCATATCGCTCATCTTGGTGTGACAATGCAGTTCAACACGCTTTATGGCCGCATTGTCCCCTCGGATCGTCTGAAAAGATGGAATGGTCATGATTCCCCGGACATAGCCCATGGTCAGATCATGATCGAACTTATCTAAGGAAGGTGTCCCTTTAATCTTAACGAAGGCTCCCTTATGCAGCCCCTTCTCCAGTTCCTCCACATGATCCCTGGCCACAAAGAGCTTGGTTACTATGGTGTCAGTGAAGTCCGTCACAGCAAAACTGACAAGGATTCGCTCATTCTTGATCTCCCTGGTTTCATAGGAAATGACCTGACCTCGAATGGCGAGTTCCCCCACGGCTCCCTGGATCTCCTCAATCGGCGTGATCTCATCGTCAAAATCGCGGCCGTAGATCAGATCCGCATGCGAGGAATATTTGAGGGGTCTTGGTCCTCTGGAGAACACGCTGTTCCCTCTCTTCCATGACGATCCTCCGCTCTCGGCAGGAGAACCGCCGGCGGCCAAAAAAACCGACTTGCGCCCTCCTGCCTGTCCTCTTCTTCCATCAGTTTTATTCCTCGTGGCGTCAGGATTCTGCCCCCTGCCCTCAGCCATTTCTTTCGGCAGACTGGGCCGGTGCCCCAGTCCAAGGTCCTCACTTGGCAGACCTTGAGCCGCTTCTATCACCGCCTTGTCTTCCTGCAGCTGTTTCTGACGCTCGACAATCTCTGTCACCCTATTGGCAATCACTGCGTCCGTATCAGCCCGATATCTGCTCCTGGCAGCCTGCTTATAATCAATGTCAATCAGCAGCGCCTGTCCGCATCGCTGACAGAAAATCTTATCTAAAATATCATGAAGTTCCCGCTCTCTGCCCCGGGCCAGAACCGTATCCTCCAGGGTCAGCTTTAAGTGATCTTCACGGTCAAAGGTAAAATCAGCTTTCTTTATGATTCCATAGAGAATCGAACTGTAGCGTTCAATTTCCTCGTATATACTGTCCCGATAGGACGCGAAGAGATTTTCGGCGTTGTAGGCTTCAGACAGATGAAAGCGCTCAATGATGCGGACATCGACCTGCCTCTTGGTAAAATATTGACTGGCAATTGCCTTCTCCACCTTCCAGATTCTGCGCTTTGGAATCAAATCCTGGCATGACAGATATATGCGCACGGCGTCGTGCTCCCGATTGGTCGCCACGCGTTCGATCTGCGCATCTTCCAGGAGGCCTGTCAGCCCCCCATCCAGTTTCAGATTGGAAAACAGCTCACGAAAAGCCCTAGCCATAGTCTGCCTCTTATCTCAACGTTCTTCCCAGTGCTCAAGCTCATCTCTTAAGGCATCCAGGAGTTCCTCCTCCGGCACTTTGCGAATGATTTGCCCCTGCCGCATGAGCAGACCCTCTCCGTTGCCGCCGGCTACACCCAAATCCGCTTCTTTGGCCTCTCCGGGCCCATTGACGGCGCAGCCCATGACAGCTACTTTGATCTCAAAAGGATACTGTGCCACCAGAGTCTCTACCTCGGTTGCGAGAGAAATCAGATCAATCTGAGTTCTGCCGCAGGTAGGACAGGATATCACTTCAATCCCTCCCCGACGCAGACCCAGTGTCCGCAGAATCACCTTGGCGGACTTGACCTCCTCAATGGGATCTCCTGTTAAAGAGACGCGAATGGTGTCGCCGATGCCCTGTCCCAGAATCAGCCCTAAGCCCAGAGCCGACTTAATGTTTCCGCTGGTGATGGTTCCCGCTTCCGTAATCCCTACATGTAGCGGATGATCCGTCCTGTTTCTGATCTTCTCATGGGCGGAAACACAGGTCATCACATCGGAAGACTTAATTGAGATCACCAGATTGTCATATCCCATGTCCTCAATAATTGCCGCCTTATCAAGAGCGGATTCCACCAGTCCGTCCGCGGTCACCCCGCCATACCTGGTCAGCAGATCCTTCTCCAGAGAGCCTGAGTTGACCCCCACACGGATGGGAATTCCCCGCTCTTTCGCACAGTCGACAACCGCTTTGATTCGCTCCTTCCCTCCAATATTCCCCGGATTGATTCGGATCTTATCCGCCCCGTGCTCCATAGCGGCAATCGCCATCCGGTAGTCGAAGTGAATATCAGCTACCAGGGGAATATGGATACGCTTCTTGATCTCGCCAAGAGCGGCGGCAGCCTCCCGATTGGGGACGGTACAGCGAATGATCTCGCATCCCGCCCGCTCCAGGGCCAGAATCTGAGCCACAGTAGCCTCCACATCCTGCGTCCTGGTATTGGTCATAGACTGAATCAGAATGGAATGTTTTCCGCCGATAACCCGGTCTCCAATTCTGACTTCTCTTGTTTTCATGCGATCGTACTGCATATTTCTCTCCTCGCGCGTAATTAACACGGATCATATGCCGCTTAGCGCCCCGTTCACGGTATAATCAGCCCCCGTCGGACTCCACAAAATACATCATCCAAAGATCTTAAAGAGATCGCTAA
The DNA here is from genome assembly GCA_027682585.1 of Lachnospiraceae bacterium AF51-6-b8A. Lineage (GTDB taxonomy): Bacteria > Bacillota > Clostridia > Lachnospirales > Lachnospiraceae > Shuttleworthia. Next base: position 852,807 of record JAQCZH010000001.1, read on the forward strand.
AGACAACTGTGATCATCAGTCCCATCAGAAGGAAGAAGCCTGCCATATTGACATATCCCTCCAATTTCTGCGGGGCCGGCTTGCGGCGGATCATCTCGATCAGGAAAAAGACAAGTCTCCCACCGTCCAGAGCCGGGAAGGGCAACAGATTCATAACTCCCAGATTCGCTGTCAGAAGGATGGCAATGGAGAGCATATTGACAAAGATATAAAAAGTCCCATCCCTTGCCGACTGCTGGTAGGTATCACCGATGGTCTTAACAATCCCCACCGGGCCGGAAATCTGCCGCACACTGACCTGACCTGTCACCAACAACTGCAGACTCTTGACCGTATTGTAGATCTGGAAGCGGATTTCGTGAAAAGAATATCCCGCAATCTGACCGCAAGACAACTTCTCATACCCATCCGGCCCCTGGATACCGATCAGATAGCGCTTACTCTCCTCCTCATATCTGGGTACAAGCGTCGTCTGGCAGTTCTGTCCCCCTCTGGTATAAGTCACCGAAATCGCCTCTTTCCTGTGAAAGAAGACATATGCGGAGACCTCCTGATAGAAGTGGACCCGATACCCGCCAAGCGCAGTGATTTCATCTCCAGCCGCCAGGCCGGCTTCCTGGGCCGGATAACCGTCCATAACACCACTGATTTTCGGTCTCATCACTCCGATGGAAGCCAGCAGGATAGCCGAGAGAATCAAAGCCAGAAGGAAGTTAAACATAGGGCCCATAAGAACAATGAGAAAGCGCTGCCAGACTGACTTATTGCCAAATGCCCGTTCATTGTCGCTCTCTTGATCCTCTCCCTCCATGACACAGGCGCCACCGAAAGGAATCAGCCGCCAGGCGTAGAGGGTCTCACCCTTCGTAAAGCCGATGATCCTGGGGCCGAAGCCCAGGCAAAACTCATTGACCTTAACTCCGCAGGCGCGGGCGGTCAGAAAATGCCCCAGCTCGTGGAATATGATAATAAAACTAAAGATTAAAACCGCAATGACAATATTCATAAACTCACTTATCCATCATACGCGCAATAACGCGATAGGCCGCCTGCTCCGTCGCGAGAACATCCTCAAGACCCGGATCAGCAATAAAATCCACCTGCTCCATCGCCGCGCGAATCAGCTTGTAGATATCCAGAAATTTAATCTCGCCCCTTAAAAAAGAAGCAACGGCTCGCTCGTTGGCAGCATTTAAAATCGTCGGGACATTTCCGCCCCGCCGCATCGCCTCATAGGCCAGGGGCAGCCCCAGGAAAGTCTTGGTATCCGGTCTCTCAAAGGTCAACGCCCCCGCTGAAAACAGATCCAGTTCATTCTCCTGCATAGAGCGGCGGCGGGGATAGTACAGGGCATACTGGATCGGCAGCTTCATATCTGGAAGTCCCATCTGCCCGATCACAGCTCCATCCTCGTACTCCACCGCCGAATGCAGGATAGACTGGGGGTGAATCAGAACCTGAATATGATCCGTGTCAACGCCAAATAGCCACTTGGCTTCCATGACTTCCAGCCCCTTATTAACCAGGCTGGCCGAGTCAATGGTGATTTTTCTTCCCATAGACCAGTTCGGATGCTTCAAAGCATCCTGGACACCGACCTCCTCCATCTCTCTTCTCTTTCTTCCCCGGAATGGACCACCGGAGCAGGTCAACAGAATCTTCTTGATCCGATTCATACCATTGCCCTGCAGGCTCTGAAAAATAGCCGAGTGTTCGGAGTCCACCGGCAGAATAGAAATCCCCCTGTCTTTTGCCAGAGGCATAATTATGTGGCCTGCACAGACCAGAGTCTCCTTATTCGCCAGAGCAATATCCTTACCGGCCCGAATAGCCTCTATGGTAGGACGAATTCCGATCATTCCGACCACTGCAGTCACCAGGATCTGTGCAGATGGCTCTGTGGCAACAGCACAAAGTCCCTCTATCCCGCAGTGGATTTCCGGAAGCCTTTCCTCATCCGGATCAGATGAAAGCATATCTCTCAGCTTCCCCGCGTCCTCTTTCTTAGCAACAGAAACAAGCTTCGGATGGAAACATCTGACCTGCCGCGCCATTTGCTCGATATTGCTTCCGCAAGACAGGGCAGTCACTTCAAAATCCCCTGGATTGGCGGCAATCACCTCCAGCGTTTGGGTTCCGATAGAGCCGGTAGAACCCAGAATTGCAACTTTCTTCACAGTATGCTCCTTTTTGGCCTTTATCCAGAATCAGACGAATCTTTCCTTCCCGACCCCTGACTTCTTTTGGAACTTTCTCAGCAGCATGAGTTCGATAGCCCTCCTCAGCGCATGAGATTTGACAGCAGGTAAAACACAATCGGCGCTGTAATAATCACCGAATCAAAGCGGTCTAAAATTCCGCCGTGTCCCGGGATCAGCTTTCCATAATCCTTGATTCCATAGTTGCGCTTAATGGCAGAGGCCGCCAGATCGCCCACCATGGAAATCAGAGCACCCACAGCCGCCGTCATAGACAGGAGAAGAATTTCTCTTGCATCGAAAGAAAGAGTCTGCCGTAAAATATACGAATAGATTCCTGTGAGCAGAGCAGATCCAAGTACACCTCCGACTGCCCCCTCTATGGATTTCTTTGGGCTTAAAACAGGCGCCATCTTGTGCTTCCCAATCAGGACACCAACGGCATAAGCACAGGTGTCACATCCCCAGGAGCAGAGAAAAATCAGCCAGACCAGATAACTGCCCCCGCCCGCCATCGATCGGGTCTGATAAATGAAGGACAGACAAAACGCCACATAAAAGAGGCCAAAGAAGACTTTCATTATCTGATCTGCCTTGTATTTCGGATAGGAGAAGACGTAGACCGCCAGGAGAAGAATCAGATAGATCATGACAATCATCATCGTCTCCCTGAGCCAACCAAAATAGAGATTTCCATAATAGAAAACACAGATAAGATAGGACAGGTTGGCGGGCTGACTCCTCTCCAGGCCAAAAACCCGATAGAGTTCATACATGCCAATGATACTGACAGCGCAGACACAAACAGCCAAAATCGGGCCGCCCGTAATCACAAGGATCAGGGCAAGCGCAAGCAATACTATTCCACTCACTAATCTGGTTCGAAACATAATACCTCGCTTCTGGGTTCTAATTCAAAAAAGCAGGCTCCATGAACTCATATCTTACCATACCGGCGTTCTCTGCTCTCATAGACGGCAATTGCCTCCAAAAATTCTTCCCTTCGAAAATCCGGCCATGGTACGGGCGTAAAATAGAATTCTGCGTAAGCGAGCTGCCAGAGCAGATAATTCGAAAGCCTCTGCTCTCCGCTGGTGCGAATCAGCAGATCCGGATCCGGCAGGTCTGCCGTATCCAGATACGAAGCCAATCGTCCCTCTGTAATTTCAGACGCATCCGCCTTTTTCTCCCTCAGGTCAATATACATCTCCCGCATGGCGCGTACAATCTCATCTCTGCCGCCGTAATTAACCGCAATCGTCAGATTGAGTCCGGTATAGATGGAAGTCTCTCTCTCCACCCTGGTGATCAGTTCCTGTAACTGAGGTTCCAGACGACTGATATCACCGATGACTCTCAGGCGCATGTTATCCCGTCTGGCCGTTTTCAGACAAGTATTTAAGTAAGTGGTCAAAAGCTTCATCAAAGCTCTGACCTCATCATCCGGCCTGCTCCAGTTCTCCGTTGAGAACGCGTAGAGCGTCAGATACCTGACACCTGTTTCGTAGGCGATTCTTGAGATCCTCTCCACATTCTTGGCTCCAACAGTATGCCCATACGTTCTGGGCATCCCCTTGCTTTTAGCCCAGCGGCCATTCCCGTCCAGAATAATTGCCACATGCTCTGGTACTGCCATATCCTCTCTCCTCTATATAGAATCTCGCTGCAATGATATGCGCGCTCCACTCACCGTTGATTGTCATAAACGGCAAAGACCAACCGCCGGATCGTATCTGCGTTCTTTCCGCATAAACAATCCATGGTGGTTGGCCCGATAGATTCTGCTGTCATAAATCTTCGATCAGAGGGTCATCAACTCCTGGGTCTTCTTTTCAATCTCCTGATCAAGGATCTTAACATAGCGGTCGGTCAGCTTCTGCGCCTGATCCTCCAGATCAGCAATCGCATCCTCTGACATATCCTCCGACTTCTTTAATTTCTTAAATTCATCCATGGCATCTCTGCGAATATTTCGGATCGCAACCTTGGCGCTCTCTCCCTTCTTCTTGACATCCTTGACCAGTTCCTTACGCCGGTCCTCTGTCAATTCCGGAAATACCAGACGAATAGTCTTTCCGTCATTGGTCGGATTAATCCCGACATCCGACAGATTGATCGCCTTCTCAATCTCCTTGAGCAAAGAGACTTCCCAGGGCTGAATCTGGATCATGCGAGCCTCCGGAACAGAGACATTGGCCACCTGCTGCAAGGGTGTGGGTGCCCCATAGTACTCAACCTCAATCTTATCCAGGATATGAGGGTTGGCGCGTCCGGCGCGAATGGAGATATACTCCGCCAAAAGAGCATTTACACTCTTCTTCATCTTTTCCTCAAAGGGATTTAAACGACTGTCCATAGTTTTCTCCTTCATTGAATCTCTCACTGAAAGTGAGGATGCGCAGCAGATAATACAATCCGGGAAAGACCTGACCGATCTGTACCCGGCGATTGTCAATCCACGGTAACAACCGTCCCATGAAAATCTCCGGAAGCTGCGGCCACGATACTTCCCTCTTCCTTCAGGGCAAAGATATAAAGAGGCATTTTCTGCTGTTGGCACATCAGGGAAGCAGACAGATCAATCACCTGCAGTTTCTCTGCGAGAACCTGATCCAGACTGATTGTGTCATAGCGCCTGGCATCTGGGTTAACTGCCGGATCACTGTCATAGACCCCATCAATATTCTTAGCCAGCAGGATTCCGTCCGCATCGATCTCCACAGCGCGAAGAACCGCCCCGGTATCCGTAGAAAAATAGGGGTGGCCTGTTCCCCCGGCAAAAAAGACAACCTTCTTATGGCGAAAAGCTGTGTTGACGCGGTCCTTAGAGAAGAGTTCTGTAAAAGTTCCTACCGCAAAGGGAGTCATAATAGTAGTTGCAAGCCCGACATTTCGGAAGGCCTCAGAGACATAAATGCAATTCATAACCGTCGCCAGCATGCCGATCTGATCCGCTCTTGTCCTGTCCATATTGGCCTTACCGGCTCCACGCCAGAAATTTCCGCCGCCAATTACAATTCCGACTTCCAGTCCAAAGTTGACCAGCTGCCGGACCTGATCAGCGACCATTTTGCAGATCGTCTCATCAAAGCCCTTGTCCTTATCTCCTGCCAGAGCCTCACCGCTCAGCTTCAGAAGTACTCGTTTCATTGATCTTTCCCCTCTGTCTGAATCTCATATATCAGAACTATTCTACCATAACTGACATTTACTGAAAACAAAAAGGAAGTCACCCTTCGGCAACTTCCTCTTGAAGGAATTCTCTCCTGATTCACGACAGATGAGCACACGCGAAGTGGTCACTCCTCTCTTGTCCATGCATCAGCAAATTCCTTATTTAGCTGCGGCAGCTACTTCAGCCGCGAAGTCCTCTTCCTTCTTCTCGAGGCCTTCACCGGTCTCGAAGCGAACAAAGCTGACGACATCAACGGTACCGCCTGCCTGCTTGGAAACCTGTTCAAGATACTTGGCGACGGACTGCTTGCCGTCCTCCGCCTTGACATAGACCTGGTCCACCAGGCAGATCTCCTTGAGTTCTTTGTTGATACGTCCCCGGATCATGCCCTCTTTCACCTTGTCGGGCTTGGCAGCTTCCTTGGGATCATTCTCGATCTGAGCCTTGAGGATCTCCGTCTCATGCGCAATGAAGTCGCCGGGAACCTCTGCGTCACGAACGTACTTGGGATTCAGAGCCGCAATCTGCATTGCCACATTGTGCAAAGCCTCTCTCACTCCGTCATTGATAAGATCCGCCTTAGCATTGACAACAACACCGATGCGGCCATTCCCATGTACATATGAAACAACCAGATCATCTGATGTCACCTTCTTAAAGCGACGGATTTTCAGATTCTCCCCGATGACAGCGATCTGATTTACCAACTCCTCAGAGACTGTCTTGGACGGATCCTTGAACCACTTCTCAGCCAGGAATGAATCCAGATCACAGGCATCAGAAGAGGCAGCCTGCTCAGCTACATCCTTCACATAAGCGCGGAACTTCTCATTGTTGGCAACAAAATCCGTCTCAGAGTTCACCTCAACAATAGAGGCCGTCTTGTCATCCTTTTGGAAAACAAGAGAAACACCCTCTGCCGCAATGCGGCTCGCCTTCTTTTCTGCCTTGGCAGCCCCTGTCTCACGCAGGAACTCGACAGCAGCATCCATATCACCGTCAGTCTCAGTCAGGGCCTTCTTGCACTCCATCATGCCAGCACCAGTAGCATCACGAAGCTCCTTAACCATCTTTGCGGAAATAGCCATAAATTATCCTCCATTAAAATATGATCAGCGTCTGACAGATCCGATCAAAATCACTCTTCGGTCTGCTTCTCATCCTTCGTCTCAACCTCAGCAGTCACTGTCCCCTGCTTGGCTTCGATAACAGCATCCGCCAGGGTAGAGGTGATCAGACGAATCGCGCGAATCGCATCATCATTGCCGGGGATGATATAATCAAGTTCATCGGGATCCGCATTGGAATCAGCAATTCCAATCAGGGTAATGCCAAGAGACTCAGCCTCCTTAACGCAGATTCTCTCCTTCTTGGGATCAACGACGAAGATGGCGTCCGGAATACGATCCATATTCTTAATACCGCCGAGATTCTTCTCAAGCTTCTCAAGTTCCTTCTCGAGACCGGCAACTTCCTTCTTGGGAAGAAGATCGAAGGTTCCGTTCTCTCTCATCCTCTCGATTTCCTTCAGACGCGCAATACGCGTCTTGACGGTAGCGAAGTTGGTAAGCATACCGCCCAGCCATCTCTGATCAACATAGAACATGCCGCAGCGAGTCGCCTCTTCGGCGATAGCGTCCTGCGCCTGTTTCTTAGTCCCGACAAAGAGAATGGTTCCTCCCTGAGAGACGATATCATATACGGCATTGTAGGCATTATCAATCATCGGCACGGTCTGCTGCAGATCGATGATATGGATCTGATTGCGCTCAGTGAAAATATAAGGAGCCATCTTAGGGTTCCATCTTCTGGTCTGATGGCCGAAATGAACTCCAGCCTCAAGCAGCTGCTTCATAGATACAACACTCATTTTCTTACCTCCATGGTTGAACTTCCATGCGATTCATTCCTGAAAATCACCATAGATTTCAGCGTATGCCTACCCATCTGACGGCACCAGTTTTCAAGTCCTCGCATGTGTTGTATAAACTAACTTATGCAGTTTAGCACAACAAAAAGTGAGACGTCAAGGCTAGCCCCTGTCTGTCTCACGATTCTGTCACGCTCAACATGCTCTGTCCTGTGCAGCCCGGTACTTAGTCCTGGGCTCAGCGGATTGTGATCTTGTCATTCTGCTTCTTAATTTCATCCAATGCCTCGAAGACATAATCATTAATAACTTTGATATAAGTTCCCTTCATTCCTGAGGATCTGGACTCGATGACACCAGCAGACTCGAACTTGCGAAGTGCATTGACGATCACCGATCTTGTAATTCCCACCCGATCCGCAATTCGAGACGCAACCAGGATTCCCTCGTCTCCTTTCAGTTCGTCGAAAATATGGATGATCGCCTCCAGCTCAGAGAAGGACAAGGTATTGATCGCGGATTTAACAACATGCTCCTTGCGCGCCTCCGCTGCGTTCTCCTCATTAACGGACCGCATCATTTCAAGCCCGACAACGCTTGCCGCATACTCGGACAGAATAATATCATCAATTCCATAACTCTTGTGATAGCGATAGACCACCAGTGTTCCAAGGCGCTCTCCCGCTATATCAATCGGAGTAACAATGGCAGAGCACTCCGGAATCATGTCTCCTGCAATTCCAAGAGTCTCCAGATTCACATTTTCCTTGGTAGAGAGGATTCCTAAAAGCCGTTCATTCAGAACTGGTTCTATGAATGTGCCGATTTCCCTGCTCAACGCATCCGTCAGTTCTGTCCCGCCGGATCCAAAACGCAATCCCAGGATCTTTCCCTTGCGGCTGATAACAAGTGCGGTAGATTCCAGGATATCTGTCAGGACAAGGCAAATATCATTAAAAATCACCTTGGATGATGAATTGTTGTGAAGCAGTCTGCCGATCTTCCTGGTTTTATCCAGCAATTCTACACTCATATATACCCTCCTTTTTCAAATTGAACGGCCCTACTCTACTTATTTCTTGATATTATTTTAGCATCATTTTTTGACAATTCAACCAAAAGGTTAATTCTTCTTTGAATGCTTCAGGGAAAGTCCATAGAATGTCCGAAAGGTACCCCATGATCACCGGTAATTGTCCCATCTCCTTTCAATCATTCCTTATCCCTTATTTTGGAAAAACCGCAGGCAGGATCTGAGCAGACGATTTTATTTCCCTTGACTACCATATATTTGCCGCACCGGGGGCAGGCCTCGCTGACAGGACGATTCCAGGACATAAAATCACAGACGGGATTATTCTCACAGCCATAGTAAATCCTCCCCCTGCGTGTTCGCTTCAGGACAAGGTCCTTGCCGCAGATAGGACAGGAGACTCCAATTTTCTCCAAATAGGGTTTGGTGTTTCTGCACTCGGGGAATCCGGGACAGGCTAAGAACTTTCCGTGCGGCCCGTATTTAACCACCATATTCCGTCCGCAGTTCTCGCAGATGACGTCGGAGACCTCTTCCTTGATCTGAACTTTCTCCAGTTCTTTCTCTGCTTTCCTGACAGAAGCGTCCAGATCCGGATAGAAATTCCGAACCAGAGACTTCCAGGCCACCCTGCCCTCTTCTACTCCGTCTAAAAGGCCCTCCATATTAGCTGTAAAATTCTGGTCGACAATACTTGGGAAAGACTCCTTCATAATGTCGTTCACTACCTGTCCGAGTTCCGTCACAAAGATACTGCGCCCCTCTTTGGTAATATAGCGGCGCTTGAGCAGGGTCGAGACGATCGGTGAATACGTTGATGGGCGGCCGATACCAAGTTCCTCAAGAGTGTGCACTAAAGAAGCTTCTGTAAAATGTGCCGGTGGTTGTGTGAAGTGCTGCTTCTCCTCAAAACTCTGAAAGTCCAATTTGGTCTCTTTATCGATCTTGCTCAGGTTCTGCCTGTCCGTCTGATCCTTCTCATCATCGCTTACATAAATAAGCGTATACCCGTCAAAGATCGGATGACTGGCTGATGTGGAAAAAACAGTGTCTTTCGCATTGATTTTCACATTGGTTGTCTCATAAACTGCGTTGGCCATCTGTGAGGCCATAAAGCGCTTCCAGATCAGCTGATAGAGCCTGAACTGATCTCTGGAGAGAGAATCCTTGATCTGACTCGGCATCCTGGTCAGATCTGCCGGTCGAATCGCCTCGTGCGCGTCCTGAACTGTCCCCGACTTCTTCCCTGCATGATAACGCCTGCAATACTCCTGCCCATAGTTATTTTGGATAAAAGAAGCTACCGCAGCCTGGGCTTCATCTGCCACGCGGGTAGAATCCGTACGCAGATATGTAATCAAGCCGACCGTGCCGCTGCCTTTGATATCAACACCCTCATAGAGCTGCTGAGCAATGCGCATCGTCTTCTGAATGGCGAAGTTTAATGCCTTGGAAGCCTCCTGCTGCAGGGTTGACGTTGTAAAGGGAAGAGGGCTCTTTCTCTCCCGCTTGCTCTTTGTAACAGAACTGACAACATAATTCGCTCCCTCTAGAGAAGCTACAATCTCCTGCAATTGGTCCTTTGATTCGATTTCTCTCTTTCCCTTGCTGTCACCATAATAATGCGCCATCAGAGGTTTCGTCAGTCCTTCGGCCCTCAGGAAAAGATCAAGCGTATAATATTCCCTTGGAATGAAGGCCGCAACCTCCTCTTCACGGTCACAGATAATCCGAAGGGCCGCCGACTGAACACGACCGGCTGAAAGCCCCCGCTTGACCTTGGCCCAAAGCAGAGGACTGATACGATAGCCGACCATACGATCCAGGACGCGGCGCGCCTGCTGTGCATCGACCAGGGTCATATCAATCTCCCGCGGATGTTTGATGGCTTCCTTGACCGCATTTTTGGTGATCTCATTGAAGGTGATCCTATGAATGGGCTTGGTCGGATCCGCATGAAGCGCCGCAAGTAAATGCCAGGAAATCGCTTCACCTTCCCGATCGGGATCTGTCGCCAGGTAAATCCTATCTGCCTTCTTCGCCTCTTTGCGCAGTGATGCCAGCAGTTGTCCCTTACCGCGAATCGTAATATATTTTGGCTCAAAATCATGATCAACATCGATTCCCAAAGAGGACTTTGGAAGATCTCTGACATGTCCCTGTGATGCCATCACCTCATAGTTCTTACCTAAAAACTTTTTAATTGTCCTGACCTTGGTGGGGGACTCCACAATAACCAGATTTTTTGCCATGACCAAAGTATTCCTTCTATAAAAATATGAACTCAATATGATCCAAAGCGCAACTGAAATGCGCGGATCAGATCTCTCAGCTTCAGGACATTTCTGCCCTGATGACTCATATCAAACGCACCGTCTCCTGTAAAACAGGACCAAAACTCTCTCCTGTTCCGTGATTGTCATAGAAAGTTCTATATAAAATAAAAAGCATCAGACGCATCAGCCGACCAGAAATTCTAAGCCATGATACAACAGCATATCCGCATTTTCAAGCAAAGTGTAAAGTCCCTTCCTCATTTTTATCTCACCGCAATTTCATGAACTGATTATGCGAAGAATCAACAGCGACCCCCAGATCACAGAGTTCTGTCAGAGCCTGTACTGTCTGCAGATAATCCAGCCCGCTCTTTGCCACCAGCGTGTCCAGATCCGTCGGATAGAAATCAAGACACTGATAAACTTTCTCCTGTTTCCTGTCCAAAACCGGCAGATATCGAAGATCTTCTCTCGGCTGAAAATGTCCCATCCCAGCAGCCAGTTCCAGATCTTCAATGAACTGTTCGTAATCTGTAATCGGATGAGCCGCTCCCTGATGCAGAAGTTCATTGCAGCCGGCGCTCATGGGATCCGTGATTCTCCCCGGAAGGGTATAGATATCTTTCCCCTGCTCCAGAGCGAAATCCGCAGTGATTAAAGATCCACTTCTTCTTCTCGCCTCGATGACAAGGATCACAGACGCCAGCCCGGATATAATGCGGTTTCGAGCTGGAAAATGCCGGGACAAAGGTGCGGTTTGCGGCGGATACTCGCTGAAGACACAGCCTGTCTCAACAATGCGGTCATAGAGGATCCAATTCTCCCTGGGATAAGCGACATCCGCCCCGGATCCCAGCACAGCAATGGTCTGACCTCCTGCATTCAGACAGGAAGTCTGGGCGATTCCGTCAATACCCCTGGCCATACCGGAGACAATCTGATAACCATACTCCGTCAAAATTGTGGACAGATCTTCAGCCGCCCTCTTTCCGTAAGCGGATGGAGATCTGGCTCCCACAATTGCCGCCAGACGAGAACTGCCATTACTCACTTCAGGGGGAATCCTCCCACGAAAGAACAACCCAAATGGGGCGTCGTGAAGCATACGCAGATTCGCCGGGTATTCTCCCATATCCAGCGTAACCAGTCCCATATCTGCTCTTAAGAATCGCTCGTATTCCTCCTGCAGTTTCCAAGCGGTTCTCTGGGCCACCAGAGCTTTCAACTCTCTCTTCCTCAAAAATCCCAACTTCTGCAGTTCTTCTCCGTCGGCCCGGTAGACAGCCGAGATACTCTGATAACAATCCAGCAGCTGCCGCTTGGCACGATTTCCCAATCCGGCCCCGCTCAGACAGGCCATCCAGTAGCGGTAAGGTCCTTCCGTCTCTGCATTTCTCTCATATTTCACCACTTTGCTTCCCCTCATAAATTCCCACAGTCCCTCTTCTATTCAGACCATCTTCCAGTAGTTCCGATCCAGACCATGATAGATTCTGGCCTCCTGCAGGTGTTCTTTTCGAATATCTCTGCTTTTTGCCATATCAGCAATGGTCCTGGCGACACGAAGAAGACGCCCGTATCCTCTTGCCGTTAAACCCAGCTTATCAAAGCAGATCCGCAGATAATTCTCTTCCTCTGATCCCAGAGGACAGTATTTTTTAAGATCAGCAGAGGGGATCTGTCCATTGCAGCGAATCCCGCTGCCCTCAAAGCGCTTCTCCTGTATCTGCCTGCTTTGAAGAACCCGTTTCAAGATACTTGCCGAGCTCTCTGCCTCTTCCTCCCCAATCAGGTCGTCGAAAGAGACCGGAGAGACATTCGCGCACAAGTCAATGCGATCTAAGAGTGGCTGAGAAATTTTCCCCAGATAATCCCTCACCTGTGACGGTCTGCAGTGACATCGTTTTTTATCGGGAAAATAACCGCATGGACATGGATTCATAGCAGCGATCAGCATAAAATCCGCCGGATATTCCACATCCGCCTGCTGACGTACAATGCGTACGCATCCCTCTTCCATAGGCTGTCGGAGGATTTCTATTGTCGCCCTGTCAAATTCAGGCAGTTCATCCAGAAACAGAACGCCTCCATTGGCCAAAGAGATCTCTCCCGGCTTTGGAATCAGTCCCCCTCCGGTCAGGCCAGCCGGGGAGATGGTGTGGTGGGGGGCTCGAAAAGGCCTCCTCTTCATGAATTGCCCGCCATCCGTCAGAAGTCCGCAAACCGAATAGATCTTGGAGAGTTCCAGTTCCTCCTTCTTGGTCATAGGCGGTAAAATACCGGGGATGGATCTTGCCACCATTGTCTTGCCTGCTCCCGGAGGCCCGATCATCAGCAGATTGTGCCTCCCGCTGACCGCGATTTCACAGGCTCTGCGAAGACTCTTCTGCCCGCGGATATTCTTAAAATCATAGATATGCTCCTCCGTCAGACGACTGCTCTGACTTTTGTCAGAAGCATTTCTCCCTGTTCCTCCTCTCTCTCTCCTCAGGTCACATTTGCCTCCCAGATAGCGGATCACATCCTCCAGGTGATCAACCGGAACCAGCTGCAGACCATCGACTAAAGCTGCCTCCTGCAAATTGGCCCTGGGAATGACAGCACAGGTCAAACCGGCTCTCTTAGCCTCTGTCATAATTGGAAGAACCCCCCTGACCGGATTAATCTTCCCATCCAGTCCCAGCTCTCCCACTGTAATGATATCCTGCAGCCTCTCCTGTCCGATGATTCCAATGGTGGCCAAAATAGCAATCGCAACCGGCAAATCAAAACCGGTTCCGGATTTTCGAATGGAGGCCGGAGAAATATTAACCGTGATCCTCTTGATGGGCAAATGAAATCCGATATTGCGCAGGGCTGTTCTGACCCGTTCTCTGGCCTCCTTGACCTCCGCAGAGAGAAATCCCACCATTTCAAAAAGAGGCATGCCGTCAGAGACATCTGCCTCTACCAGCACCAGCTGAGAATCAATTCCCCGAATAATTGCCGTATTTACTTGACTATACATAAGAACTCCTGACCAAAGAGGGATCTGCTGCTTACAGCAAAGCGAAAAAGATCTCTCATCAGAAAAAGACAAAAGGAATACATGCACGCTCCATATGTGCTCCATTGTCAAAAACAATAGGATTCACACCCTGTGCGTATTTCAGATCACAAAGCACTGCGCGCTGCAAAAATTGCAGTGAATGCGCACCGCGTAAATATTCAATTCTCATGAAAAAGCGGCTGATATCTGTTAGGATAAGCAGGATGAAACGAATCCTGACTTACGAAAATGAACTTGAATATGACAGCGTTTACGACTGGCTGCGGGAAAAGATGCATTTCCCCCGTTCTATTGTCGCGGCCCTCCGATCCGGTGAACAAGACTATCGAATCAACGGGAAGAAACCCGTCCTCTGGCATTCTCTCGCCGCAGGTTCCAGGATCCAGATTATCCTGGAGGACAAGGATTCATCCTCCTTTGCTCCAGTTCAACTTCCGCTGGATATCGTATACGAGGATGAAGATATCCTCCTGGTAGACAAGCCGGCCGGTATGCCATCTCATCCCTCCATGAACCATCAAGGAGACACCCTGGCCAATGCTGTCTTGTATTATTACCAAAAACAGGGAATTCCCTTCGTCTTTCGTATTGCCAACCGTCTGGATATGGATACATCGGGTCTGGTCGCCATCTCCAAAAACGCTCTGGCTGCAGCGCGCCTCAAGCAAATGATTGACCAAAGACAGCTGCACAGAGAATATCTCTGTATTGTTGAGGGAGTCCTCTCCACGGATCCCCATCTGGCAGATAAATCTTTTGCTGAAATTCACTATGGCGCTGCGGGGCAGGCGCTGGGCGGTTGTATTTCGGCTCCTATCTCACGCAGAGAAGGATCCGTCATAGAGCGAAGAGTCAACGCCTGGGAGGGCCAAAGCGCTCTGACTAACTTCGAAATCGTTCGAGAGGGAAGGAGATTCTCTCTGCTGCGCATATGGCTTGGAACCGGTCGCACCCATCAGATCCGAGTACATATGAACTACCTTGGCCATCCTCTCCCCGCCGACTACCTCTACCATCCGGTCTATCCGGGTATCTCCCGCCATCCACTGCACTCCGCCAGGCTGTCCTTTCCCCATCCCATCACCGGTCGTCAGATGTGTTTTGAGAGTGATCTGCCGACGGACATGCAAAAATTGCTGGATACATTTTCATAACTGCCGAAGATTCCCTTGTCATAAATCAATCCGGCAACATCTCCTCTGTAATTTCAAAAAGCCGCCCTTTTGTGACATCATAATTTGGCAGGCTGGGATAGGCATCGAAATTCCTGCGGTTCGCCAGAATGACCCGGCGGATATAAGCCTGGGTTTTGGCCTCTCCCCGCTTCGCCAGAAAGAAAAGCATGAACTCTAAGAGAGCCTGGGTCTGCGGATGGATGATCAGATGATCTCTTCCCCGCAGATAGTAGTTCCAGGCAGAATCATCCTGATAATTTCCCTTCTGATAGTTTTTCGAAGCTGCCACCCGGTCGACAAAAGACTCCACCACGTAATTGACAGGCATCTTCATTCCGACCATCCCCGGACCGGAATGCTCACCAACAGCATAGTCAATCCAGTACTCAAAATGATGCTTGTTCCTTCCCTTATGATGAAGCCAGGACAGAGAATATCCCCGCTCCCTTCGCTCTCCGTCATTGGGACTCTGGGATCCCGTATAGTATCTGACTCCGACCAGGAACTCAGTCGGGGAATATTTGGACAGATCATGAAGCAGTCCCTGCCGATAAAGACCCAGGGCAAAACACCCCCGCATGACCAACATTTTGTGACGGTGAATGGTTCGAAGATGCCCCAGCCAGTTCCACATCCTATCCTCCTCTTTGCAATCCTTCGAACGAATTATACGAGATATCCCCTCTTCTGTCATTGTATTTCATAAGCACTGACAATGCTTTCCGCGAATCATTGAAAAGCCCTTTTCCTTCCCCTATAATCTGAGACGATTCCAGGATACGAATACATAAGAGCTATAGAGGAGAAAACCATGCCTGACAAGAATATGAGCACCCCCTTTCCCGCAGATGAGAATGACGATGATGTCATGGTGACCATCGAATTGGAGGACCGGGATCTGGACTGTGAAATCCTGACTATTTTCACACTCAACAGTCAGGATTACATTGTCCTCATGCCTGTCGACGAGCACGGAGACCCGGTCGATGACAGTATGGTCTACATCTATCGATATCTGGAAGACGCGGATGGCAGTCCCGCCATTGACAATATTCAGACCGATGAGGAATATGAAAAAGTCAATCACTACTTCACGCAGCTGGCAGATCGTGACTATCCACGATCCTGATCTTCTTCCTGCATCTCCGCCAGGAAGCGGGAAGGAGCAAGTTTTTTATTGCCCATCACAAGACAGGAATAGAGATACAGCTCTCTTTTCGCCCTGGTGAGTGCGACATAGAACATACGTCTTTCCTCCTCCAAAGCCTCCGCTCCTCTGGCCCGGGAAGAGGGCGTCAGTCCCTCGTTAACATCCATGATATAGACACGATCAAACTCAAGCCCCTTGGACCCATGGAAGGTAAAAAGCCCCACCGGAGGCGCCCGGTCATCATTCTGTGCCAGGATTTCATCCTTTCTTGTCTTCCCCCCTCTCAAATAAGATTCCCTCCCTCCGGTTTCGGGCAGCGCACGTTCTTCCTCAAGTGTCTCCTTGTAACTTCCAATGGCTTCTTTTCCCCGACCTCTGATCCCCCTGGCCAGGCCTATGAGAATCCCAAGCAGCGTTTCAATCTCATCCCATTCACTTTCCTTGTCCGCATAACACTTCTCCAGAAATGCCCGATATCCAACCTTGCCCAAAAGATAGGTCAGGGCAGCGTATGGAGACGAGACCGAAAGAAAGGTCATATCCTTCTCCAGCTCCAGAATTTGCTTTGCCTGCTCGGAACTCTCTTCAAAGCGGCTTCTCAATTCATCCCAGTCAAAGAACTCTGCTTCAATGCAAGATCTTGGCAGCTGACGATGCGGTCTGTTTAAAATTCGAAGAAGATCCTCTCTTCTCCTTCCGCCCAATGCCAGCCTGCAGTATGAGATGATATCCTGCGTCAGCCAATGATCGCTGACTTCACGCGCCTGCCGGCGCATATAATAGGGAATTCCGCTCTGACGCAAAACCCGTATCAGTTCAGCGGACTGGGCTCTGGTACGAAACAAAACTGCAGTCGTCCCCTTGCGCTCGCGCAGAGAAGCTGCTATCTGCTCTGCCTCTTCTCTCGGATCCTTAAGGCGCCTGACCACGATTCTTCCCTTCTCCTTTCGATCCGGCCGAATGTTCTTGGCATAGCGCACCTGATTGTGGCTGATCAGCCGCTCTGCCCCCTTTACAATGGACTGATTCGAACGATAATTCGTCTGTAAATTCAGAATAACCGCTCCTGGATAAGCAGATCGAATATTCAAAAGCAGTCTGGGCCTGGCACCGCGGAATCCATAAATCGACTGGTCATCATCACCTACCAGAAAAAGATTCCCCCATCCCTCCGCCAGAGTCTGCACAAGAGCAAACTGCAGGGTATCCATATCCTGAGCCTCATCGACGAGAATCATCCGAAAGCGATGGGTCCATCGGGCACGGACCGCCGGCTTCTCATCAAAAAGTATCCTGGCTTCAGACAACATATCCTCATAATCCAGAAGCTTATCCCTTCTTTTCAGCGATCGGTATTTTTGCGCAAATTTTTCTGTCAGACCTGGTCCCCTCTCTTTTTCATCCGCATTTGCCTCTTCGCCTTGCGTAAAATTGTCTGTGCTCGCATCCTTTCGCTCAAGATGACCCATCCGCTGCAACAATTCCTCCGCCTTCTGCCGGTTCGCTCTGATTCCCATTTGACCAAGGACCTCCATTGCCAGGAGAAGGCGTTCCTCCTGCTTCATAAGACTCTTGGATGAATAACCGCACTCTTCCCTGAGTACTCGAAAGAAGACAGAATGAAAGGTTCCGAAAATAACCCGAATCCCTCCTGTTCCCACCATTGACAGGAAACGGTTCTGCATTTCCATAGCAGCCTCTTTGCTAAAAGTGATCACCAGGATCTGCTCTGCCGGAATCTTTCTCTCCTCAATCAGTCTTGCAACACGGCGAGTGAGGACACCAGTCTTGCCAGAGCCCGGTCCGGCGATAGTCAGGCAGACTCCTTCATAGAAGGAAACCGCCTCCTCTTGTTGTACATCAAGCAAGGGAATCACCTCCGTTGATCGATCATGTACGAGGTTAAGGAAACACGAACCCGCTATTGTTATGAAAAAACAAGTCTGTATCAAAATATAAAATCAGCACAAAATGATCGATTTTTAAATGCGATGAAGATAAGAAACAAAACAGAAATAATAAACAGTTAAAATATGCCTTTATGAAAAAAGCCTAACCCGCAAACAGGGGTTAAGCTTATTTATAGCATCTTATTTGATGACTTGCAAGGTCCAAGATTTCTCCTGTTCCCCTCTGCTGTCAACATGATGGGTTCTAAACTCAGCTCAGCTTCTCAATGGCTGCCTGAATGCGGGCGATGGTCTGTTCTTTTCCCAGGATCGACATCAGTTCTGTCGCTCCGCCAGGAGTCATCTGCTTGCCTGACACCGCTGTTCGAAGAGGCCAGAAGACATATCCATTCTTGTATTCGTGTTCTCTGGCAAATCCCTTGCAGGCCTCAAAAAGCCCCTCATTGCTGTAATCTTCCTGCGTCTTCAGAAGAGGCAGAATTTCCAACAGTGTCTTGCGGGAGTTCTCCGGCGTGGTCTTCATCTTCTTATGCCGATACATGGCCGCATCGTAATCGGGAACAGCATCAAAGAAATCCACATGCTCCTTGATATCCGGAAAGATTTCAATGCGGGACTGCAGCATGGACGCTATTGCCCGCAGATCATAGTCCCCCCTGACATATTCCCGCAAGTAGGGCAAAGCCATCTCATAGAAGCTGTCGAAGGGAAGTGCCCTGATATACTCTCCATTCATCCACTTGAGCTTTTCGATATCGAAGACCGCGGGAGACTTGGACAGGCGATGATAGTCAAATGCCTTAACCAGTTCCTCCAGGGAGAAGATCTCCCGATTTTCCTCCGGACTCCAGCCCAGAAGAGCTACATAATTGACAATGGCCTCGGAGAGGAAGCCCTGGTCAATCAGGTCTTCATAAGAGGAATGACCGCTTCTCTTAGACAGCTTCTGATGATCCGTATTCGTGATCAAAGGACAGTGAATGTAAGTGGGAATCTCCCAGCCGAAAGCCTCATAGAGGCGATTGTACTTGGGAGAGGAGGACAGGTACTCATTGCCTCTGACCACATGAGTAATCCCCATCAAATGGTCGTCGACCACATTGGCAAAATTGTATGTCGGATACCCGTCCGACTTAATCAGAATCATGTCGTCCAATTCCGCATTGTCCACAGAAATATGACCATAGATCTCGTCCTCAAAGGAAGTCTGTCCTTCTCTGGGATTGTTCTGGCGGATGACGTAGGGAAGACCGGCATCCAGCCTGGCCTGCACCTGCTCCGGAGTCAGATGCAGACAGTGCTTGTCATAAATAGCGATCTCCTTATCTCCAACTTTGACCTTGAGATTGGCCAGGCGCTCCGGCGTACAGAAACAATAGTAGGCCTCTCCACGATCAACCAGTTCCCTGGCGTACTTCAGATAAATTCCCTGGGCCTGACGCTGGGACTGCACATAAGGGCCAACCCCGCCGTCCTTATCTGGCCCTTCGTCATGAATCAGCCCCGTCCTGGCCAGAGTCCGATAGATGATATCTACCGCCCCCTCCACATAGCGTTCCTGATCCGTGTCCTCAATGCGAAGAATAAAATCTCCGCCCTCGTGCTTGGCCACCAGATAGGCATACAGAGCTGTTCTCAAATTCCCAACATGCATGCGGCCTGTAGGGCTGGGGGCAAATCTCGTTCTAATCTTACTCATCTTCTATCTCCGATCCGCGATATGATGACGGCGTTGTCTCCTGACATCCGCAGGTGCCTGCGCACCAGCACAGATGCGCAGGGCGGCCTTTTATCATCACACCAACTGCCTGAATTTGCAATACAGCTTACTAGTCTAGTAAGCCCGATCTGTCTTGTCAATCTGCTTTCGTGGCAGTACAATAAGCGCTCCTTTTGTCGGCCTGGCTAGACTGCCCCCCTGGCATACACCTCTTCCAGCCGATGCAGTTCCCGGACCACCTCTTTACTGCCGGCCTCTTTCATGTGATTTAATTTCACCCCGTAACTGACCAGATCCGTGCTCTTAGCCAGGTCGCGGATTCCCGACGCAACGCTCTCCAAAGTCTCCTCTGTGACATGATAGCGCTGTCTTTGTATTTCCACCATATCCAGATCCCCCCTCAGATAATAACTGGAAAACATAGCGCGCAAAGAGACCTGACGGGCATTTCTCTGAAACGCCTTCTCGAAACATTCTCCCGCTTCTTTATAGAAGAAAATCCGGCTGTAAGCCGTTCCCATGTTATGATAGAGATCTCCGACGATTCTGGGATTGGTCGTGGCTTCTGAGAGTTCCGACAGCAAATTTCGGTACATATTGACTGCCTCCTGATAGCGCCCCAGGGCCACCATACGGTCACAGGCCATTTTTTGACGTTCTCCGATTCCCTTGCCAGCTAAAGCCGCGATGGTTCCGGTAATTTCCTGAACCTCCTGTCTTGACAGATAACCGACGCCAAAAAGCAGTGTTCCCACAAAAACATGCAGGGCAGCTTTGTCGCGGATCAGTCTTCGCAGTCTCTGCGCCAATTCATGCATCCCCGCCTGCGTGTCAATCCACTGGCATAGTTCCAGACTCATAAAGGTCTCATCCAGCGTCTGAATATGCGTGGCCAGATAAAAACTCAGTTCCTCAGGACTGAAGATGCGAATTCCCTCCTGGGTTCGATAGGGCGAAGCCGCCAGAGGAGAACAGCACAGAATGCATTCACTCATCTTTCTCCTTCTTTCTTCGGAAGACATATGCGATGCGTCCAGGTCTGTCCGCTGGAGGGATAGAGTTCTCCAAAGCCAAGATCCTGGATCACTATGTCAATCTTCTTCTCTTCAGTTGACCTGGCCTGAACGCGAAGGCGGCTGGTTTTAGGCGGGCGGTTAGGAAGATCGGTCAGTTCGATCACATGCAGGTATGCCTTTTCCTGTTGCGGTTCCTGCAGCCATATCTCAAGTTCTGCCTGTTTATCCAGGATAACCTCGCAACTTCCCTCCGCTTCATACCGATTTTCTCCCGCCGCAAGCAGAGTACAGAATTCCCTCTTTCCACGATTGAGAACCTGTAGTCCCACATTGATCTTCAGATCGCTGGAAGAGAGATAGGCAAAAGGCCAGGCCTCGTCAGATACCCGAACACGACCGCAGTAGCAGGCCCCCTTCGTATACAGGTTTTTCCCCATGAAGACCCTGCGTCCCCTGCAGAGCCGATTAAGAGAGAGCTTCATCCAGTCTCCATCAAAGCCATTCCCAATCAGATATACCGCAGAGATACGGTCCCCTGTAAAGTTTCTGTCAATGATCTGATCAAAACAGAGATCACGGTCATCCGCATCGATGGACAGGTTCTTCTCCTCAATGGTCACCAACTGGGGCATGGTCTTCTGATCCCGATGCAGGCGCCAAAATCTCATGGAATCTCCCTGGCAGGAAAAAAGCGCGACATCGCCCACAAAAATCTGAGCCTGTTGGTGAAAAACATAGTAGTAGAAACTCTCCTTTCGATCAATCACTCTGACCAATTCCCTGGAATAGCGCATAGCGTCTGCCAGCCTGTGAATCATTTTGACCCGGGGGGCGTCTATATGGTCCAGAGCGAAGACGATCTGTCCCAGAACCATTTGCCCCATAAACTGGGGCGTCAGCGCCATGAGATGGCTGAGAAAGCGCAAAAGGAGATCAAAGGAAGGGTAGGGTTTGCCCTCAAGATAGACCTCTTCCCCGACAAGAGCCCTTGAAAACAGTTGATCGACCAAGTCGGCCTCCTGTAGCCTGGCTGCCTGGACAGCATCTTCGCCGCAGAGCCATCTGTCCTCTCCTCTGCATCGGCCAATACAGGTTGGAATCTGGTAGAGACCGCTTCCCAGAACCGGGCTCATGGTCTGCGGCTCTCTGTGCATGGAATCCAGGTAGGAAAACATGGTATAAGAATCGTCCAAGTCAATACCGTAATAGATTCGATTATCTCCCATTACCTTTCCCTCCTAGAGCAGGGAAAACACCTTTGATGCGATATTTTCCTGCATGCGATAATCCATCATCTCCTGTATTCCCTGTTCCAGATTTCCCTGACGAATCAGTTCCTCCATGCGGTTCAGCCGGGTGTAGGCCGCCTGCTCTGCAATATCTGTCTGAGACTGACAGCTGATCTTACCGCGAGCCGCCGGATCCATTCCCCGCAGATCATCCTGAATCAGATAATCTACGGTCTGTCCTTTGAAAAGCACCATCTGCTTGACATAGAGACCACAGTACATCTCCGGCATCACTTCTTCCCGATAGCCTCCATCCGGAAGAGAGTAACGGATATGCACCGTCTGCTGGGGTTCCGACTGGTATTCGATCAGGACCTTGTCATAGAGCTGATACTTCATGAGCAGACTGCGGTCAATCCGCTGCATGAAGGAAAAGCGAATCTGCTGAGAAAGCGCCTGACCAATCAGACGATCAAGCAGGGCAAATTCCGGATTGGTCAGTTTCTCTGACCAGCAGAGCCGTTTCATCAGAGCCAGCATGCAGGATTGAGAGGGAGATCTTCTCCTGATGTAATCATCATAGATATAGAAGAAAATATGCTCGGGAATTTCATGATCCTTCACGTCTACATCCAGCAGATAGCGGTGGGCAAAGAAATTCTGATAGGCCTCCATAATCTTGCTGTTTGACCGCTGTTTTCGGTAGTAGTCATAGACCTCGGGCAGACCTTCTGGAATGTCCTCTGTATAGAGGGATTGTACTAAAATACGCTCCGCCAGGGCCAGGCGATTCCGTTTTGCCTCCCCGGCCAGTTTCCACAGAGTCATCATGCGGTCAGTCGTCCCGACAAATCCCTCTAGCATAAAGGAAAGAAGTTCCTCCCCCCATCGGCCGGAAGCTTCCCCTTCCCTGATACGATCCAGTAAAAGTCCACAGAAGCTCAAGCCAATATCCCGGTTTCCGTCCTCGTCTTCTCCCAGGCAGACCGCGCTGATCAATCCCGCCAGGTCTTCCGCTTCCAGATCCGGTACAGGGAAGTCCTGCAGAGCCATATAGGCCTTGTGATACTGCCCACTGTGAATCCAGGAAGTCAGCACATCCTTTCGCATGTTTTGGGCTATCCCCGTCAAATCTGCCACTTTGCGAAAATACCTCTCGATCACACTCTCCTGCCCGGCAGCCAGCAGATCCCCACTCATTGACGGATAATAAAGAGCCAGATAGTCCTCACGCAGCTTATAAGAGGACAGCATGGCAAGCATCTGCTGACGGTTCAGAGACATATGCGGTCGCAGAGAAAGCCCGTAAAGCAGGTATGGAATACTGTCCGGCGCCAGAGGAGCCAGTTTCTTATAGAAGCGTTCAATATCCAGAAGAGGCTCAATGCCAAGCAGAGAATCTCCCTCCGTAATCGCCCCATTCTCATCCTCTAAAACCAAAAGCCGGTCTTTCCCATAAAGAGGCAGATAGGCCGAGTGATCTGCCACTGACGCGATCATCGGATCCTTTAATGCCCGATGATAGACAAGTACCCGCCTGGATCCCTCCGCTGTACAGAGAATCTTATGGACAAAGAGCAGAGGCGCCATAGCCCTGGCCACCGTTTCCGACGGAGTAATGCGATCCAGATAATCATTATAGACAATGGCAATATTATCATCGATTCTCCCATCAATCATCATCCGTTCTGCAAACCGATTCAGCGAATCACGATAGGCTTCATATGTCTTCGGATCCTGATCGCGAAATGAAACGATATTCGCAAAGAGCAGGGACTGCTTGTCCAGAGGCAGATTATTCTTGATAAGAAAATACTGCGCTGGCAGAGGGGCAATCTGGTGAATCGCATCCTGGGGCATGGACATGATATAGGCCTCATAGAGTCCAGTGACATTGACCCCACTTCCAATGGCCCGCTCATACCAGGCTAATGCCCTGGCAGAACGATTGGATCCCCGAAGGAGATATTGAATCAGAGCTGTCAGATGATCCCGGCTCGGATAGGCTTCGACCGCCTCCATAAAGATACGAGCCCAGGCTCTGTCATAGGTTCTGGCTCCTGCGAGAATCTTGACCAGGCGGTCAGCCAGAGCCGCTGAAAAAGCCCGACGGCTTCTAACCCAGGAGAAGAATCCAAGGGCAAAATCATCAGCCTCTGCCAGCAGATAAGGTTCCTCTCTCAATAGATCGTAGGCCTCTAAATAGAGCAGGGGAGAGTGGATGCGAACAGCCTCTCTGGAAATTGCAGTGTATTTCTCAGAGTTTTCCCTATCTTCCGACCGCAGGAGACAACAGAAGAGATCCACCCGATCTCTGTGCCTCCGGGAAATGGCATCGAGCTGCCGGATGAGTTCTCTCCGATTCCGACTGTCTTCAGACAAACCGCAGTAAAGGTAGATAAGGAAGCCCCATTCCGGGCTGTTCTTGTCTATAATATTCTCCTTCAGGCGCCCGATCAGATCAAGAGCCTCCTCTGTCTGATCATTTTCAATCAAAGCCAGAATCTGCAAAAGCTGCCAGAAGGCATCCTGACTCGAGGACAGGCGACGCAGATCCTCCAGATCCCGCAGCCAGCGATGGCACCATTCTGGTCTGCTCATACGACCGAGTCGATAAGACTCATAATCACGCATCACCCTTACAATCAACGTTCTCTGGCTCTGACGGATCCCGGGAATGGCAGAAGGAAAATCCCCGCGGGTCGCCTGGATATGAAGCTCATGAATCAGACCGTTGGTCTCCATCTGAATCACAGCAAAATTTACGCCTGCCCGAAGCTTCCTGGGATGCAGCAAATAAGAGACATCCGCCGATTGTCCCAGGAAGTCCTCGGATCTGATTTTGCACTTCTCCAAAGTGACAAAATCTCCCTGGCTGGTCAGACAAATCTCACCATGCCCCCATCCCCTCTTGAGCAGATGAATCTTGTCCTCCTCTTCCTCCTGCAGCCGGGAGTACTTGCGGGTCTCGTCCGGCAGGCCGAAGACCAGCGCCTCCTTAAGTCCGGCATCTACCAGAAAATGTTCCAGATTTACACCTGAGAGATTCCCCCTGCGATAAGCCCGGTAGAGGAGCTGCAGCCTTTGATCCTGCCGCCTGATCCAATGGGCGAAAGCATCCGAAAAAAAGAGAGATAACGCCTCCCGCCAGTGATCCCTGGCCAAAAGAGCAAATTGCCGGATCTCTTTGATCTGACCGATGGAGGACATCAGCTTCGCCTCCTGATAGGTGATCTCGTATGGAACCTGTAGGGTAAGCTGATTCGCCACAATTGTCATATGTCCCCGAAGGCAGTCTCCTGCCAATGACTTGGGCAAATGAACCTCATAGGAAATCACATTTTGCAGCCCCTCAAATTGGGGCGTTGTACAGACCACATAGGGGTTGGAGGAATAGACGATTCCGCGAAGAGGAATTTCATTGCAGGAGACGACGGTAAAAGAGCCGCTGACATAACTTGCCTCAGCGGCCTCAACTGCAATCCGATCAGGTTTTACCAGAACCTGAGGACTGGGAGTATCAAATTCATCATTGGCCAAACGCCAGATCCTCTTACGCACCTGCTCTATTCCTATTCTCATCGCTTGAAGGCTGTATTTTCATCAGCTAAAATTATAGCCAAAGAAAGAACCCGCCGCAAGGCAATGCACGCCGGTCAGAGGAGTCAGATTATGGGACAAATTCAGCACAGGGATCATTTTCACGGAAGCGATCTGGAGAAAATTGAGCAAATATACGGCATCCGAAAAGAGGAAATCATCTCCTTCTCCGCCAATGTCAACCCCCTGGGGATCTCGTCCAAACTGCGCCAGGGACTGGCAGAACATGTCGATGCCATTACTTCCTACCCCGATCGGGAATACACCTCTCTTCGACGCTGCATCGGACAGTACCTGACATGTGACATGGAGCAGATTGTGGTTGGCAACGGTTCAACGGAACTGATCTCCCTCTTCATCGACTTCATCCATCCGAAGAGAGCTCTGATCTTAGGTCCTACCTACTCTGAATATGAGCGCTCCGTCGGTCTTAGCGGGGGCAACAGCCACTATTATCCTCTCCATGCCAAAGAGGGCTTCACTCTCCATACGGAGGATCTCTGCGCCAAATTGTCAGAGGACTATCAGCTGCTTATCCTCTGCAATCCCAATAATCCCACTTCCACACTCATCCCCCGCCAGCAGATGCGAAGAATCCTGGACACCTGTAAGATGCTGGGTATCTACGTCCTTGTGGACGAAACTTATATCGAATTCACCAGGGATGTCGGCGCCTCCTCTTCCATTCCTCTGACCAGAGACTACAACAATCTGATTGTTCTGCGCGGAACATCCAAATTCTTTGCCGCCCCGGGCCTGCGCTTGGGTTATGCCGTCCTGAGCAACCCAGATATCATTTCCACGGTTCGGCGGGTCAAAAATCCCTGGATGATCAACGCACTTGCGGATGTCGCCGGTCAGCTGATGTTCACCGATGAGGACTATAAGACGAAGACCCGCCGCCTCATTCTCTCAGAACGGGAACGACTCTATCATCTCTTTTTATCTTCCGACCGCTTCAAGCCCTATGACCCTCAGGCAAATTTCATGCTCCTTCGCATTGAAGATCCTTCCATAAACGCGGCTGATCTCTTCGACCTCTGTATTCGCCAGAAGATGATGATCCGGGACTGTTCTACCTTCCCCTTCCTCTCCGACCGCTATATCCGCTTCTGCTTTATGAAGCCTGAAGACAATGATCGGCTGATGAATCTGCTTCTGTCCTGATCCGTCAGACCCGCATACTCTGAACCAGTCGAAAGACCTGTTCCGCTGTCGCAGCCATATTCTCGCGCGCATTTGCCGGATCCATAGCTTCTTCCAGCGTACAGACCCTGCGCAGAATTGGGAAAAAGGCATCGATTCCATGCGCGTTGCAGGCGATGGCATCGTCAGTCACACAGCCGCTGAAAGCAATTACCCGCTTCCCGTACTTCTTGGCAATATGCGCTACCCCGATCGGAGCTTTCCCCATGACGGTCTGCCCGTCCAGGCGTCCCTCTCCAGTGACAACCAGATCGGCATCCCTGACATAGGACTCCAGTTTCGTCTCCTCCAGAACAATCTGAATCCCTGATTCCAAGACGGCATTGGTGTAGGACAAAAAGGCGAAGCCCAAGCCCCCGGCAGCTCCCGTTCCAGGTGTTTTCCTGTCGGCTCTGGAATACTTCTGACCAGTCAGTTCGGCGTAATGGGCCAGCCAGCGATCCATCTGAGTCACCATGGCGGGGGTCGCCCCCTTCTGTGGTCCAAAGACCGCACTGCAGCCCTCTTCTCCGCAGAGGGGATTGGTTACGTCACAGGCAACCCTGAAATGACAGTCGGTCAGTTCCGGCAGGATCTCTCTGTCGCAAATACGCTCTATGGCGGCAACTCCCTCGGCGCCGTAGCGAACCTGTCTTCCCTCCTGGTCCAGGAACTGGTAACCAAGTGCCTGCAGCATTCCAACGCCTCCGTCATTGGTGGCGCTGCCTCCAATTCCTACAATGAAATTGCGGCAGCCCTTTTTCATGGCATCGGCGATCATCTCTCCCACGCCATAGGTCGTCGTATGAAGGGGATTTCTCTTCTCATCAGGGACAAGAGTGATTCCGGCAGCGGCGGACATCTCAATGATGGCGGTCTTAGTGCTCTCTATCACACCGTAGGAAGCCTCAACAGGCTCTCCCAGAGGGCCTGTAACAGGAACCTTCTCGATTCTTCCATTCATTCCAAGCGCCAGAGCTTCCACAGTTCCCTCACCGCCGTCTGCCAGCGGGCGAACCAGAACCTCCGCATCCCTACAAGCTCTGCCAATCCCCTCTGCGACAGCAGCTCCCGCCTGCAGAGAGGACAGACTCCCCTTCAGTGAATCAATTGCTACAACTACCTTCATTCCTGTTCCCCTCTCCCTTTTACCACTCAACGTTCAAAAGCGAAATAGACCAAAATAGCATCATCTGCCTTGTGCATATAGACTCCGCTGTCTTCTCCGCCATCCTTTCCCAGAGGAGCGATATCGTAGCGGCCATATTCATGGCCCTCCTTCTGCTTCTTCTGGTGCAGGGCAGCATCGCCGAAATCCTTCTTCTCAAAGCAGCGAACCGCCTGAATCAGGCTCTGCTCGCAGGGCTCTCCCAGGAAAACCTGGCGGATACCCCTGGAGAGATAGACAGACTCCCCGTTGACATTGCCGTACTCGTTCATTCCGGCTCCCTTGCCCTTCAAGGTCTCTCTCAGCTCTGAAAAATCACTCATGTTCCTCTCCTCTCTCCGCAAGACGGGTATATCTGCCCTCTTAATATCCTTATTCTACCCTATTTCCAGACAGAGTACATTCCATGATTTGGCATCTGCCCAAAGCAGATTGAATGTCTGAACCGACAAAATTTGGCATTTGAAGCAGAGCAGTATCATGATTATCATCAACATCAGAAGGCTGACGCGCAGGCCTTGATGTTTCCCATGACAAAGGGCAATCCTTCTTACTTCCTTGGCCTAACAAGGATAGAGACCATCTCATGCTCATCTCCCTCCACAGAGATGATATTCACGGGAGACAGGCGGGAATAAATTCCCGCCAGCTTCCCCCCATAGAGATAGATCCCGGTCATATTGGCGAAAGAGTGCACATAGGGGCTTTTCTGCCCCAGAGCCTGCTCCTGGTAATCATTGTCCTCGTATGAACTTTTAGAGTAGTCCGCGTTAAGGGTTCGATAGGGTTCAATGTACTCCTGAATGATATAACCCTGATCACAGCAGGCGTCCAGCGTCTTCTCCCAGTCCGCCTGGCTCATATCTCCGCTGTAGAAAACACCCTCAGCCCCATAGGAATCCTCCGGCTTAATAATCCATTCCTTGAATCTGTGACGGATATCATCCCGGTTCGCGTGAACAGGTCCCAGAACCGCCGTAAAGGGAACATGACGCATAATAAAAATATTCTCCTCCGGCGTCAGAAAAGACATGGTACGCTCCAGATGCAGGATACGGAAGAGAATCTTATCGTGAACAATCTGAGTGACAAAATCTCCTACCAGAGTGACCTTTTTGTCCCTGACCGCAGACAAAAAGTCTCTTACCTCCTCTCTGTGATCCATGATATCCGAGGTTACCGCTCTGCGGTAAATGGCGTCAATCCTCATGCCCTCCTTCGTGTAAAGCCGCCTGCCGTCATAAGACAAATCCCGGATTTCCGCAACTTGCGCCTGACAGCCGGCCCGGCGGAAGGCTTGGGCAAAACGATCGAACTCATTTAAATTAATGGCGTTTTCAAGGAAATCAACGATGGCAACATTGGGCAGACAGGCCGGATCATAATCCTCAACAGAAATGGTATGTTCTGCCTGACCAAAGGCATTCTCCATGATCGCCCGGCTCCCGGTCCGACTGCGAAAGTGCATATTAAGCCGCGGATCTCCAAAACAGATCTCCAGAAACGTTCTGACCCAGGAATCAAAGAGTTCAAATCCCTCAATTTCATACTTCTCTGACAGATTCTGACAGATCCGGCTTTTGGCAAAAAGCTGACTCATGACCCGGTTCTCATTCATCGCGGAAGCTCCATCCGCATTGAACTCGCAGAAAGCGAAGTCTCCGTTCTTCTCATTCCAAAAGATATCCAAACGGCAGAGAGGAAGAAGACAGTCGTAATCGGGCACATTTAGAATCAGGGCTTCCAGTTCCTCTGGAAAACCAAAGAGCGCTCTGTAGTCCGGGCAGCGGATGTACTGGCGCATCACCTTGACCAGAATCTGCCACATGGTCTC
This sequence comes from Lachnospiraceae bacterium AF51-6-b8A, assembly GCA_027682585.1. GTDB lineage: Bacteria > Bacillota > Clostridia > Lachnospirales > Lachnospiraceae > Shuttleworthia. The sequence continues at coordinate 882,395 of JAQCZH010000001.1, forward strand.
TCCGGCGGACTTAACCAGAGCCAGCCCATCTGGTGTGAAGGCCTTTGGCAGATAGAGCATCTTCACCGGCTGACCATGGTAGGACAGTTCCGAGTGCTCCATCGCCTCGTTCTCCGCCATGCCGGAGACATCGTGAGCCTCTGGCTCAGAATAATAGGCTTCCAACAGTTCTCTCTGCAATGTATATTTCATACCATCTCCCTGAATCTCTCTTATCTGCCACCTCTATGCTATGACAAGTGCCCGGATCATTGCAAGGTTCGGGCTGCCATCCTGCACATCCTGTGAAGATAAAGTCTCCGGCAGACATCATATGAATATCCGGTCTGAAATGGTTTCTTTCCTATAACCCTACGGCAAAAAGATTCCAAAAAGCAAATACGTCACAAAGGCCATACTGCTGGCGATCAGAACGTAGGGAAACTGTGTCAGAGCGTGATCCATATTCTCGATGCCAGAGACCTGAGAGGACAAGAGCGTGGCGTCCGCGTAGAAACAGGCATGACTGCCAAAGGCGCCGCCGGAGATAACAGCTGCCATGACCAGGATGATATTGGCTCCGACTGCGGCCCCCATAGGCATAATAACCGGTATCGCGACAGCTGACATGCCCCAATTGGAACCAGTCGTGAAAGTAAGAACCGCCACCAGAAAGAAAGCGAATGCCGGAAAGACCTGAGGGATCAGTCCCGGCGCGATCATCTGCAGCAGATAATTCGTCAGCCCAAGTCCTGCCAGCCCCTTCTGCAGAGTAAAAGCCACAAGAAGCATAGATAGAACCGGCAACATATCGGCGAAGCCCCGCGTGCAGACTGCGGTAAAATCCGCAACGGAGAGAAGCCGTCTGGGGACATAGAGAACAAAACAGATACCGATACAGGCGACAACCGCAAGAAATACATCTCCTGTTACCGTTGATATGACAATCAGGGCAAGAATCGGAAGCAGGAAGTCGAATACACTGCCCTTATCTTCCTCTTCTACATCCAGGATATTGTACTTGGCAGAATCCCGTCCATAGGTCACTCCAGTTCGCTCCGTTCTTTCGTAAACCCGCTTCATCGGCCCCAGATAAGGAATCCAGCCCATACAGAGCAAGAAGACCAGGGTTACTGCAAAAATGGGATAGAACAAGAAGGGAATTGTGTGCACATAGGCGGCCATAGGATCCATGCCCAGGGCTTGGACAGAGGGTTCTTTGGCGAAGAGACCGGAGAAGAATATGGCCCAGGTCGAGAAGGGCAGCAGGACGCAGATGGGAGCCCCCGTAGAATCGAGAACATAGGCCAACATTTCTCTTGGAATCTTGTACTTGTCGTAGAGCCTTTTCATACAAATGCCCACGGTCATAACATTGAGATAGTCATCCACGAAGATCAGCATCCCCAGAAGAAGGGAAGCCATCCTGGTACGTCTGGGATTTAAGCAGAAGCGCCCCGCAATTTTCTCAAATCCCCGGCTGCCTCCGGAGGCCTCCAGAAGAGCAATCACACAGCCGAAAAAGCCGCAGAGGAGGAAGATCCATACATTGTCCCTGAGGCTCTTCTGCAGGGCACTGATCCACTCCGTCAGAAAACTGCCGCGATAAAGGGCAATAAAAGATAAGAGAGAGCCAAGAGTTAAGACTTCAAGACTTCGCTTGGTCTTGAAGGCCAGAACAATAATCAGAATTACAATCAGAACGGAAAGCACGCCATTGGACATCTTATTCACTCCATGCAGAGAAAAAGCCGGGCGCTTGTCTGCGCCCGGCCCTAGATACGCATCAGTTTCAAGAATATTATCACACAATTTCTGCGGAAAAGCCGATCCCTTTTCAAGAGCCAATCTGCCTTGTCGCCTGTCTCAGCCACTCCAGTTGATCCTGTTCCAGAAAAGGAGAGATCTTCTCCCATACCATCCTGTGGTAACGGTTGAGCTTATCAATATCAGAAGCGTCCATCTGCTCCGGGTTCAGCCCCTCCAGATCAATCGGCACATAGGTCAGAGGCTCAAATCGAAGAAAATTTCCGTATGCATTGGTACAGTCCCCTACACAGAGGGTAATGGACTCTGTGCGAATCCCATAACGCCCCTCCACATACATCCCCGGCTCATCCGAGGTGATCATGCCAGGGACAAAGCAGGTTCGATCCTCAGAAATCCGTTCTCTCCAGCGGATTACCTGAGGTCCCTCATGGACATTTAAGATATAGCCAATCCCATGTCCCGTTCCGTGGTTAAAATTCTTATGCCGCGCCCAGAAAGGCTCCCTTGCGATAGCATCCAATACCATACCGGAACACCCCTCCATAAAATGAGCAAAAAGAAGGCGCAGGTTGGAGACGGCAACTGTAGTGAAATCTGCTCGCATCTCCTCCGTCAGTTCTCCCAGGCAAATGGTCCTGGTCACATCTGTAGTCCCCCCCAGATACTGACCACCGGAATCCACTAAGAGAAAGCCTCTTGGTTCTATTCTGGCGCAGTCATCTTCTGTCGGCACATAGTGAGCCATAGCGGCATTGGCATTATAGGCAGAAATCGTCTCGAAGGAGAGATCCAGATAGCCTGGCAGCTCAGCCCGCAGGCCATCCAGATATCTGGCCACGGAAAATTCTGTGAGATTCCCTTCCTCCACATGCTTCTTGATGTAATAGATGAACCTGCAGACAACTACAGAATCCTGCAGATATACCGCTCTGACATGTTCCAGTTCCACTGGATTCTTAATCGACTTCATCTTTTCTGTCGGGTTGGAGGACAAAAGCAAATTCTCCGTTCCCAGGCAGGAAGCTGCCAGAGAGACCATAGCATCAGAAGAAGATCTGGGATCTAACAGGAGCCTTTGAACTATCTTTTGACCGGATTTAGCCTGAGACCGATTGGCCTCTGCCAGGGAGATAAAATGCTCCTCTAAGAAGGGAAAGGTCTGATCGTAGTCAATCAGAGAAATGTCCTCTCTCTGTGTGTAACGGCGCAGTTCATCGGTCACTTCACTCTCCTGCAAAAAGAGAAAGACCTCCTCTTCTGTCACAAGCAAGTAGGACAGGGCTACAGGATTGCATGCTATGTCGGCTCCTCGGATATTCAGAAGCCACATGATATCATCCAGCTTAGAGATCACAAGTTCTCCGGCTCCTTTGGCTGACATCTCTTCTCTGAGACGGGCCAACTTGGAGGCATAGGTCTCTCCCGCCAGTTCCTCTGTCAGAACCATAAGCGGATGGCTGGCTCTGGCGGGCCGATCTGTCCAGAGTTCATCCTGAGGGGCGAAGTCATTTCTCACATGGACACCATGGGCCTCGGCCAAATTACGGTAACCGACTCCTTCCGCATAGGAAAAGGTCCTGCCGTCATAAGCGAGTGTGTCTCCCTCCTTCAACCGCGCATCCAGATATTCTGTAACCGTCGGCACACCGGGCTCTCCCGACTTCATCAGAGTATACTCACTTCCAGCCAGTTCCCCGGCCGCGGAGATGAAATAGCGGCCGTCCGTCCAGAGAAGAGCCGAGGTCTGACGGATCAGGATGCGGACATTGTCCGAACTACAGCCGGACATCCAGAAACTGGTCTTATCGTAGTCTCCCACATACTCAGAGGCGTGTTCATCCGAGGAAGAAAGCAGATAATAGCTGACCTTTTTCTCCTTCATATAGGCCCGAACCCGGCTCAAAATCTCTGCGATCAATTCATCACTCTTTCTGTTCTCTCATCACAAACGATCCGATCTGCCCTGATGATAACAGTCAGATCGACCAGATTCCAGTCTTCCTGACTTATTCCGCCTCAATCTCCTTGATGATAAACTCATTGCCCTGGATCAACCAGGTCTGATCTGACCCACAATTGGGACAGATCTTGCCGTGCTCTACCGTCCCGTAATCCTGTCCGCAGCTATCGCAATGCGTCACTGCCGGAATGGTCTCAATCTCCATTTTCGACCCGCGCAGCAAGTCTCGCTTGTCAGCGGCCCAGCGCCAGCAGTCCAAAAGATAGTCCGGGATAACCGTGGATACCTCGCCCAATTGCAGGATCACAGCGCTGATTTTTTCGACCTGGTTTTCCTCAGCGACCTCGGTCAGCTGATCTATGATATGAAATACAACCCCCAGTTCGTGCATTTATTTCTTCTTTCCAAATTTAATATGGATTGCCTGCCTGGCAGCATAGGGAAGGATATATTTAAGCTTATCCTCCGCCGCATGCATTTCAGAGCATTCCGGTCGATCACGGTGAATGGCAATGGCATCAAATTCACATTTGGTCGTACAAATACCGCAGCCAACGCAGCGGTTGGGATCAACAATACTCGCTCCGCAGGAGAGACAACGGGCAGTCTCCGCCCTGACCTGCTCCTCCGTAAATGTCAGCTTTGACTCATGGAAGGATTTTTTCCAGTCCAAGCCCTCGGAATCTCTCCCCTCTTTGCGGCGAACCTCCTGACGCCCGGCGTGATCATAATCAACCAGATGAATATCATCCTTATCCAGCATGTGGAACTCCCAGCGATTTCTCCCGATGGTGAGTGTGGAGTGGGGCTGAACAAAGCGGTGCAGGGAAGTCGCTGCCTTCTTGCCGGCCGCAATGGCGTCAATGGCAAAGCCGGGACCTGTGTAGACGTCCCCGCCGACGAAAACATCAGGCTCTGCCGTCTGATAGGTAATTGGGTCCGCCAAAGCCCCCTGTCCTCTGCCAAGTTCCACTTTAGATCCGGCCAGCAGATCGCCCCAGAGAACAGACTGACCCACAGACAAGAAGAGATGACGGCAGGGAACAGTCATCGTGTCATTTTCGTCATATCTGGGCGCAAAATGGTGCTCGCTGTCGAAGACAGAAATACATCTCTTGAAGACGACTCCACTGACATGACCATCCTCTGTCAGAATTTCCTTCGGCCCCCAGCCCGGATGAATTCGAACCGACTCCTCCTCGGCCTCCGCAATCTCTTCTGTGGAGGCGGGCATCGTGTCTCTGGTTTCCAGACAGAACAGAGAGATCTTAGCATCTCCGCAGCGGCCTGCGGTCCTGGCCACATCAATAGCCACATTGCCGCCGCCGATGACAAGGACATCCCCCTCGATATTGAAACCCCTTTTGTCTCCGACTTCTCTCAGGAAATCAACCGCGGTCATGACTCCTTTGGCATCCTCATGCTCCAGCCCAAGATCTCTCCCCCCCTGGCAGCCGATCGCCAGGTAGAAAGCTCTGTACCCCTGTGCTCTGAGCGCATCCAGGCTGATATCCCTGCCGACTTCCACTCCGTATCGAATCTCGACTCCCATGGCTCGGATGATCTCCACCTCAGCCAGGATAACGTCTTTCTCCAGCTTGTAAGAGGGAATCCCGTAGGTCAGCATACCGCCAGGCATGGCGTTCTTCTCAAAAATCGTCGGCGCATACCCCATCTGCGCCAGGTAAAAAGCACAGGAAAGCCCGGCAGGCCCGGCACCCACAATGGCAATCTTCTCATCAAAATAACCCTTGGTCGCCGGTACCACCTTCTTAGGAATATATCGGGTCTTTTCATTCAGATCCAGATCAGCCAGGAACTTCTTGACTTCATCGATTGCAACCGGATCATCCACTCTGCCTCTGGTACACTCACTCTCACACCTGCGGTTACAGATTCTTCCGCAAATGGCAGGCAGAGGATTGTTCTTCTTGATGAGAGCCAGGGCCTCCTGATAGCGCCCCTGGGCCGCCATCTTCAAATATCCCTGAACAGCGATATGAGCGGGACAGGCCGTCTTGCAGGGAGCGGTGCCGGATTCATGGCTGTTAACCCGGTTATCGTCCCGATAGTTCTCATTCCACATCTCCTTGCCCCATTTGCGTTCTGAGGGAAGAACCTGTCTCGGATATTTCACTTCTGAGCCATCTGCTCTGCAAAGCTTCTGTCCCAGCTTAAGCGCCCCCGCCGGGCAATACTCTACACAGCGCCCGCAGGCCACGCATTTGTCTCTGTCCACATGGGCCACATAGGCAGACCGGGACATATTGGGCGTATTAAAGAGTTGGGAAGTCCGCAGAGCGTAACATACATTGACATTGCAATTACAAATCGCGAAGATCTTGTCTTGTCCGTCAATGTTGGTGATCTGATGAACAAATCCGTTGTCCTCTCCCTTCTGAAAAATCTCCAGGGCTTCCTCTTTCGTAATATAGCGGCCGCCTTTATTCGTCTCCACAACATAGTCCGCCATGTCACCCACCGCGATACACCAGTCCGCGGGATCATCGGCACAGCCCTCATCATAGGTTTTTCTGGACATGCGGCAGGAACAGGGTGAGGCAGCATACTTTCCCTCGTACTTGTCCAGCCAGTGGCTGATATGCTCAATGGAGACGGAATGATCCTCCATGGAGATGGCCTTCTCGACAGGTATGACATGCATGCCGATTCCGCCGCCTCCGGGGGGAACCATAGGAGTCACCTTCTCCAATGGCAAGAAGGTCATCCGCTCAAAAAAACGGCCCAACTCCGGGTGTTCCTCCAGAAGATCGGCATTCATATTAGTGAACTCTCCCACTCCCGGCACGAACATTGGTACCTGCCAGCGTTTCTTGTGATCCGGGTTCCTGCCGTCTAAATTTTCCCAGTGATATTCCAGAAGTCCCGTGTAGGACATGTGAGTCAGGCATTCCTCAAGCGTTTTCTCATCCAGACCGCTCAGGTTCTTGATCTCAGCAAAGGTCCTGGGCTTACGAAGGCCCATCTTAAGAGCGATCTCAGCCTCCTGATCTGTGACAATCGCAGCCAGAGCCCAGTATTCCGGATCCTCTTTTGTGATTTTAGCCAGCCCCAGGCGCTGAGGAACACGGTCTGTAATCATTCTGGCCAGTCTGACAACAGGCTCCCGCAAAGGACCGTCATCTTTGATGTATTCCGGTCGATTCAGTGACATAAAAACCCCTTTCATATTTCATAGAGAAAGGATCTGCAGACTTGCGCATATGTAAGACAAGCCTACAGATCTTTTCCGTAACTTAATTGACGCATCAAACTACACAAACAGCGCATTTCTCTTTGCAGCCTTCTCCCATAAACGACCTGAAAGAGCGCATTTTTGCTCCTTTTTTCATTTCATGGCAATAGAGGATATGCGAGAGATACATCTCTATTGTCTGTCATTTCCCCCGCCGGCAAAGTCACTCCGCTCTTGCCATGGCTTCCTCGAAGTCCCTCGTTCCCTTCCAGATTTCTCCCCGATAGGGATTGGTTCCGCTTTTCTTGGCCCTCTTCATAATGGCCAAAAACAGTGCAAGATTTACCAGAACAGACAGGGCAGCGACCATCCCACCGACCTGGGGTGCCGCTGCAGTCGGATGTATATTGGTCTTCATGAACCCGTCCGCGTAAAGTACCGGAAGAACCGAGAAGACAGATGCATCCTGGAAGGCAGGGAAGACCTGCGCGAACATACACCAGGTCGCCAGGGTATTGGCCCGGTTCTGAATCCAGCCGCCTTTATTCCAGAAGATGGCGGCTACCGTGGGTGCCAAAAGAAGGGCGAATCCGCAGTACCAGGAGTGTGTGGGCAGATTCAGATAGGTATACTCAAAATTCCAGATATCATAGGCCAGAATATAAGCCCAGGTCATATCAGGCCAGAGCATATCATCCTTCTTCTTAGATGAATAGATCCCCCACCAGCCGGTCATACAGAAGATATTGATCAGACCTGCGATTCCGTTGGCCCAGTTCCACCAGCCGCCATAGAGCCAGACGCCCTCAGAGGACAGCCACCACCTGCTCCCCGTTTCAGCCAGGGCTATGGAGCCGCGAATGGCAGATTCAAAGTCACTTCCCACCGCAATCAGAATATTGATGGCCACAATTAAAAAGGGGAAGGCCTTAAACCACTGCGTCTTGCCGACTCCATTCTTATACTTGAGAAGCATAAAGCCAATACATCCTGCAGAGGCAGCGTAAAGCTTGGCATAATGGAACCAGGAGTTCATATGGACATAAGTTGGATTATTCCGTGCCCAGTCTGCCCCCTGCGCGGCGCCAATATAGATGGCAATAAAGTAAACTGACAGTCCGGCCAAAAGTCCGACAAAAATCCCATAGCCTCCGATCTTGGATTTGCGCTCAATTTCATTGAACAGAATGAGCCCTCCGAAGACCAAAATCCAGCCCAATACCTGATAGAGAGATAAGTCCCCATATACCTGAAATAACATTTTCACTACTCCCTTCTCTGTGAAATGTATTGTGAATCTGAATCCACCCGTTTTCTGTGGATCACCTATATATGACAATTATATTCAAAAAACAGAATTTTACAGATATTTTTCAAAAACGGGCTACTGTCCTGTCATAAGAAACATATATCAAGCACAATCGTTTCCGTTCAAGGTACTAATTCTGCGTTTATTTCCCACATTCTTTCTGTTATCTGTTTCTCCGTAGAAAATTCACTATAAAATTTGTCTACTTTGCACAATTGCTTTGACTCTCTGCCTCTTACCAACTATGACCGGTCGATTTTCTCTGTATTTTCTGTATTCTTCGCGCTCTCTCCAACCAGAAGAAACAGGAGGGCGCAGCCCAGAACAGAAAAACCGGCCGCCATATTCGCTCCTGCGTCAGATATGCACAGTAACCTTCATGGCGGTCGGTTTTCGGCTGATTAAATTTTTATTAGCAGATCATTCTCATTCCCTACTTACCAGCTCTCTTCCTCTTCCCAAATGCGACCAGTCCGATCACAAGCGCCCCGACCATAATGCTGACATACACGGGAAGTTGTGTCCGATCTCCTGTCTTTGGCGCAGTCTTTGTTTTCTTTGCCAAAGCAGAAGATCTGTTCCGCTCTGCGGGCCGGTTGGGTCTGATATTCGGCTGACCGGGTTCTGCAGGCTGATTGGGCCTGACGTTTGGCTGGCCGGGTTCTGCAGGCTGGTTGGGCCTGACATTTGGCTGATGGGGTTTTGGCGAAGGGGTTTCCCTATACTTTACTGTCAAACTGATTTCCTCACTCGCAGGAGCCGTGTAATCCTGACCGCCATCCAGCTGCTTGGCATTCCAGGTGTAATCAAAATGAAGGATATTTCCTGAGACCTGGTTGGTCGCCCTGGCCTTGAAGCTGCCGCTTACCGTCCCCTTGATCCTATAATTGGTATCCGCTTCGGCGCTGTCTCTGAAAACAACTCCATCGACCACGACGTCCAGATGATTGTCGACGCCCTCAACCGCTTCCTTGATTTCCTTGAAGCTATTCGCCTGTTTCTTCAAAGTCATAACGACGGTCAGCTTATTTCCATCAACTCTGGTACTGGTGATCTTGAACTTATCATTCGCCCTGCGAAGACTGATCTGCAGGTTCTGCCTATAGGCCAGCTGGTCAGGTAATTCAAGAACAGCGGTAAAACTGGTCTCCAGGTTGGAAACAGCGATATTCTCAGGGATATTGTCCCCCTCGTACTGATCCTCCAGCTGTTTCATCCGTTCCTTGATCTTAGTGACATCCAGTCTTCCCGTAATCTCCATCGTATCTGACCTGCCAGCTTCATACACCTTATCGTGCTGGGTATCTCTGTTGACAAACAGATCACCGTCCATAACATCAGATCCGGTAATGGTCTGCTCTGTCGGCCTCGCCTTATACTTCAGTGTGAAACTGATGTCTTTGCTTGTCGGATGAATCGCGTCCGCTCCCTCTGCAGACTGCTCCGCCTGCCATCCAAGATTGAAATTGACAGAACTGCCGCTGTTTTGGTCGGTCGCCTTGGCCTTCAGCCAGCCACTCATAGACCCCTTCACAGTGTAATTGGTGTCAGGCCTGGCCTGGCTGTTGAAGACAGCGCCATTCACAAGAACCTTCAGCTGATCATCCATGCCAAGCACTGCGTCCTTCAGATCCGCGAAAGTCGCCACATTCTTGTTTACCGTCATCGTCACTGTCATCGTCTTGCCGTCCAGCTGACGACTGACAATCCGGTACTTGCCATTGGCGTTTAAGAGAGAGACTTCCGGAGTCCCATCGAAATCCAGCTCATCGGGAAGAACCAGGCTGGCTGTGAAAACAGAACTGTATTCAGACAGGGCAATGGTCGTCGGATCTACATTTGACCTGCGAAACCGATCTTCCACCTGCTGTAACTGATTCTTGACAGGTGAGACATCCAGAGCCCCCGTAAAGGCAATCTTGCTCTTCTCCGCAGCCTCATAGACCTGACTGTGCTCCGTCTCATTGCCGACCAGAATATCACCCGGCAGCTTCAGATCTGTCTGGTACGTCTGTTCCATTGCTCCTTGATATCTGACAGACAGGGCAATCTGGCTGGGATTGGAAGCGCTCTTACCACCCTCTGTCTGCTTGCCGTTCCAGATCAGATGGAAGTTGATCTGGCTGCCGCTGTCTTGATTGGTCGCTGTTGCGACCAGACTTCCAGTCACACCGCCTGTGATCTCATAGTCAGTGTTTCCCTGTGCGCTCGCGTTGAATTTGGCCGTCTTGAGAGTCACCTTCAGCTCATCATCCACCTTATCGACCGCTTCCCTGAGTTTTGCGAAGGTGTCAATTTTATCGTCATGAACCAACTTGAAGGTCACTTCTGCGGAATGATCGTCGGCATGAACTCCTGTAATCTGAAAGGAACCGTTGGCGCCTTCCAGGGTTGCCTCTGTAGACGCGAAGGTCAGCGCATCTGGCAGAGCAATTCTGGCTGTGAAACTCGTTGTCAGATTGGACAGAGAAATCCGATCTGCCTGCGCCGCATAGGAAGATTCAATCTGCGCCATCTGATCCTTGATGGTTTTGGCATGGATTACACCGACGAAATCCATGCTGTCGGACTTCTGAACCGTAATTGTATTGTTGCCGGTATTGTCCCCCAATCTGAGGTCAGCATCAATATTGACCGTCTGCCTCATATTGCTGACCGTAGGCTTAGTGAATACATCAGAGCTGGCGAAATCCACGGCCAGAGGCTGTCTGGACTGATCGGAGGAGAAAGTCTGCTTACCGAATCCCCATTTTCCCATTCTCTGACTCGGATAGAAAGAGAAATTGCCGGAACTGTCAATGGTTTTGGCCTCTAGGTCTTGTGCCTCCTTATAGCTGTTGGCTGTCACCGTGTACGGGACAGTGACATCAACCGTGTGATTGGATGTCCCGGAAGCCCGATCAGCCTTATAATAATCATAAATTGTCTTCCAGTTGACATCGGCCAGCTTGAACTTGAACTTTACTGTATTGCCGGACTTGCTGTTCGTAATCGTATGTGCCGGGACAATATTGGTCTTGCTGGCAGTGACCGGCATGCCGACAGATACCCCCTCCGGGAAGGTCACATCATAGTAAATATAAGCACTCGAATCGACCTTTTCTATATTCCACGGAAAATGTCCCGCATCTGCCTCCGACTTCATCTTGCTCTCAAAGGCAGACATCACATCCGCCATGGGAATGGAGGCCTTCCACTGGCCTGCATAGGTGCCATGATTACTTGCAGCGGTTCCTGCCACAGTCCCCCTGGTTGTCTTGATATACTGGGCCACCTGCAATTGGCTGGCCGCCTCTGCTGTCCCCGCTCCCGGCAGGATCATCCCCGCAATCACAGTCAGCGCCATGAGCCAGGCCAAAGACCTGCTCAAGATATCTCTGTGCCTTTTCATCTCTTCTCCTTTCCCTCTCTCCAGAAATAATGTATCTCCAACAGCGATTTACATAGCATGCATTTCATGATTGCTTCCCACCCTTAACACTCATATTGCTTTTCAAACAATCACCGCATGCTCGGCGCATTTATTATAGGTTCATTATGGGCAATTATCATCACTTATCAAATCTCTGACCACCTCAGCCGCCAGCATCATTCCCGCCACAGAAGGAACAAATGCCGTTGATCCGGGAACTGCCTTTTGCCTGCCCCCCCTGACCGGCAGCCCGGAGAAGTCTTCATTCCCAGTGCAGGAAGATTCTGTCTCTTCCAGCGGCCGCTTCGGCTCTTCGGCAGAACAGACCACCTTCAGTCTCTCGATCCCTCGCTTTCTGCACTCTCTTCGCATGACCTTAGCCAGGGGATCCATGCTGGTATCCGCAATATCCAAAACCCGAAAGAGACAGGGATTTATCTTATTTCCAGCTCCCATGGACGAGATCACCGGGGTGCCGCTATTCTTTGCGCGGCTGATAATCTCCAACTTGGCAGTGACCGTATCCACTGCATCAACAACATAGTCATAAGCCCGGAAATCGAACCGTCCCGCTGTCTCAGGAAGATAGAAACATCTGAAGGTCTCTACCTGGGCTTGTGGGTTGATGTCCAGGATCCGATCCCGCATAACATCCACCTTGTACTTCCCAAGAGTCGCATGGGTCGCGATGATCTGCCGGTTGAGGTTGGACAGACTGACCCGATCACTGTCCACAAGAACCAGGTGCGATACACCGGATCGGGCCAGGCCCTCAGCCACATATCCGCCGACCCCGCCAATTCCGAAGATGGCGACCCTGGCTTCATACAGTTTCTTCATCTTCTCCTCTCCAAAGAGAAGTTTGGTTCTGGAGAACTCTTCTTTCATCTGCCTCTCCCGCGATTCCTTCTGCTTTCTTCACTGTCAGTTATTCTCTGCTCCTCATATCTTAACCATATAATACGCTGCAGACCTCTTTCATCATTTTCTCCGGCCATTCTCTGCTCCGCACATTTTGGCATTCAGATGCAGGGAAACTATCTCGGTAAATTTTCCATAATCCGCCGGATCAGATGAGCCCGCATGAAGGGAGTTACCAGATAATATCCATCCACCGCATCCGTCATAGCCTCCGCCAGCTCCAGGGACGAAATCACCGCGATTTTTTCGCAGGCCGCTCTGTCCTTGCCGACATAGCGCTCAATCAGAGAATCCGGCACATCGATGCCCGACACCTCCGACTGCATAAAGCGGCCGTTTTTCTCACTGACCACCGGAATGATTCCGCCCAGAATCTTAACCCTGGGATCCTCAGACCGCAGGACATCCGATGCTCTTTGTATATTCGCAATCGCCTGAGAAGTCAGCGCAGGCTGCGTCAGGAAGCCAGCTGCTCCCGCCTGCATCTTCTGCCTGGCTCTCTCCAGCTCAATCTCGAAATTTCTGGCATTGACATTGAGTGCTCCATAAATGTGCATGGGGTGCGGGAACACCCCCTCCTCCCGGCCCAGAGCCTGTATATAAGCCATCATCTTGCGGGAATTGAACTGGTAGACCATCTTGACCTCATCCCGCTGAGCACTCGGGATAGGATCACCCGTGATCACCAAAACATCACGAATCCCCTGGGCATAATTCCCCAGGAGAAGGCTCTTCGTCGCATTGATGTTGCGGTCCCGGCAGGTCATATGGGGCAGAGCGTCCATCCCCACCCTCTGCCGAATCATTCCAGCCACCAGAGAGGAATCCATGCGGGCCTTGGCAATGGGATTGTCAGAAATAGTGAGAATATCTGCCCCCGCCTCTTTCAGAGTCTGCGCCGCCTCCATGAATTTTGATACATCACAGCCTTTGGGAGAATCCAGCTCTACCGCAATCACCTTCCTGCCGGACAAAAGCTTCTGATAGAAGACGCTCTGATCCGCATCCAGGTTCCCGCTTCCTGCAGCGGCAAATTCCCTGGCTCCTGCCCTGCTCTCTCTCCTCGTTTCAATCGCATCCGCAGCCTGTCTGAAAATCCGCAGGCACGGTTTCTCCCCTTCTCGTATGCCTCCCGCAGGCCGCCCGGTACACAATCTACCGGACAGAGCACGAATATAGTCAGGCGTCGTCCCGCAGCAGCCGCCCACCATGGAAACGCCCTGATCCGCATCCGCAGCCAGAATTTCGGCGAAATAATCGACATTGCCCTCAAAGACAGTACGATAGCCGCGGACAACCGGGTAGCCGGCATTGGGCATCAGAAGCAGGGGCTTGCCGGGATCCACGAGTTCTCGAACCAGATGGTCCATATGCCGGACAGAGGACATGCAGTTAAGACCAACTGCGTCAACCGCGCTCTCCCTGGCCGCCGCTGCCAGCATATCCCGATAATTGCGCCCCTCTCTGCTGAAGCCGTCGGGCATCACAGCAAAAGAAGTAATCAGATAGGCCTCGGGACATTTCTCCTTCAGGTAGCGGACAGCATCCAGAACCGTTTTCTCCTCAGGAAGAGTCTCAAAGAGAAAGTACCTGGCACCCTCCTCCAGAAAACAATCGATCGCACTGCGATAGGCCGAGATTCTCTCCTCCTCTTCCTCACCGGGAGCCGGTCCCAGATCCGCGAAGATGAAATAATCTTCTTCCGCCGAAGCAGTTGCTTCTCCTGTCCCCCTCAGCGCCTGATCTGCCGGTGAGTTCTCATCCTCAGAGTTCTTCTTTTCTTCCAAATAGGCCAGCAGGGACTCCCTGGCCAAAGTAAGACCGGCTCTGATGACGTCATGTGCCTCCTGTGCGCCCTGTGCCAAGTTCTGCGGATAGGCTCCGAAGGTGTTGGTCTTAATCGCATGAGCGCCGGCAGACAGGTATTCCATGTGAATTGCCCTGACCCGATCCGGCCTGAACAGATTCAGTCCCTCCAGCGAGAAATTCTCCCCTCGCTTCGGGCCAAACTGCTCTGTGTAATAGGTTCCGAAGGCTCCGTCAAAGAGGAGGATATGCTCCCTAAGATACTCTCTGATCCGCATAGATATATTCCTCCTTCTTTTGATCTCATATTACGGCTCTGACCATACTGAAAACACAGCGCTTCATCCAAGTCACCTCTGAAATCCAGATTCCGGACACCCCTAAGCCTCGCCCAGCACCCTCTGGGCAATTTCTACGGACTCCCTGGCGTCATCCGCATAGAAATCCGCCCCAATCTCCCTGGCGTATTCGCGAGTCAGAACCGCCCCGCCGACCCAGACCTTGGTATCGGGGGAAGCCTCGCGCAGCCGATCAATGGTCTCCTGCATCGCGGGCAGCGTAGTCGTCATAAGGGCTGACAGACCGACCAGCCGGACGTCTTCTGCGACCACTGTATCAACCACCTTCCCGGCAGGGACATCCCGCCCCAGATCAAACACCTTGTAGCCATAGTTCTCCAGGATAACCTTGACAATGTTCTTGCCAATATCATGAATATCTCCCTTGACTGTACAGACAACAATCTTCTTGTCCTCTTTGCCGGAGGCTCCCTGACCTCTGGCTGCAATGCGTTCCTTGATCATATCGAAGGCAGCCGAGGCCGCATTGGCCGAATTCATCAGCTGAGGAAGAAAAATGGTCTGCTTTTCATACTGATCTCCCACCAGGTCAAGTGCTGGAATCAGGTAACGGTTGATGACCTCTACCTCGGTCAGACCCTGCTCCAACAGTCTCTCGGCAAGTTTTCTGGTCTCCTGCTTCAGACCCTTTAAGATCGCCTGATCAATGGCTGTCTTAAAAGTATCCTCTTCTTTTTTGCCGGACAATCCGACGGAAAACTTCCCCTGATCTGATATTCCTGTCTCCCCGTTCGAAGCGTCCCCGGCGACGGCTCCTTCTGCCGACTCGGCCTGAGGCCTGCTGTCTGAGACAGACGTCTTAATCTCTTTACGTCCGGCGAAACGGTCAATATAGTTCATGCAGGAAATATCCTCCCCGGACAGGGCCTTGAAAGAAGCCACTGCATCCATCAGGGACAGGATGTTAGGATTGATGATGGGAAAATCCAGACCGCAGTACATGGCCTGAATGAGAAAATTCTCTGTGACATGTTCTCTGGCAGGCAGGCCAAATGAGATATTGCTGACGCCCAGCGCCGTGTGCAGCCCCAGTTCCCTGCTGATTCTCTCAACCGCCTCCAGGGTTTCTCTCGCCTGTTCCTGCTGAGCAGACACTGTCAGTGTTAAAGCGTCAATGATAATGTCATCCGCCTCCATGCCCGCTTTTAGACATTTTCCCTTAATGTAGGCCGCCTTTTCAAAACGCTCCTGGGCCGTCTGCGGAATCCCCCCCTCGTCTAAAGCCAGACCAATCACCGCCGCACCGTACTTCTTGGCAGCAGGAAGGATAGCCGCCAATTTAGCATCATCTGCATTGACTGAATTGATAATTGCCTTGCCGGCATAAATGCGCAGAGCAGCTTCAATCACTTCCGAATCCGAAGAATCAATCTGCAGGGGAACAGACACCACCCCCTGCAGAGCCCGCACGACCTCCAGCATCAGCGGCTTCTCCTCGGCGCCGGGCAGTCCCACATTGACATCCAACAGATCTGCCCCGGCCTCCTCCTCGTCCAGAGCCATCTTGCAGATATACTCCATATCGTGCTCACGCAGGGCCTGTTGAAAGCGCTTCTTCCCCGTGGGGTTGATTCGCTCTCCAATGACTCTGACCCCGCCGAACTCACAGACATTTGTCGTGGAACAGATTCCCTTTCTGATTTTCGACCGGTCTGCCCCGGCAGATGCCTGACTTAAATCCTGCCATCCACTGATATACCCGGCCTCTCTCAGGCGACTGACCAGACAGCGAATGTAGTCAGGATCCGTACCGCAGCATCCCCCAAGAACACTTACCCCTAGTTCGGTATAAGCCTGCATCTGTTTCCCGAAATCTTCCGCTGTCAGGTCATAGACCCCTGTTCTCGGATCTGGCAGGCCGGCATTGGGTTTTGCGATGACAGGAAGATGGGTCCACTCCCTCAGTTCTTCAATCAGCGGAAGAATCTCCGCCGGTCCCAAAGAGCAGTTGATCCCGATGGCATCAACGCCAAGACCGGTCAGAGTCAGAGCCATGGAAGCAATGGTTGTCCCTGTGAAGGTTCGTCCGGACCGCTCGAAAGTCATTGTCGTCCAGACAGGCAGAGGAGTGTTCTCTTTTGCTGCCAGAACCAGAGCCTTGATATCTAACAGATCTGTGAATGTCTCTGCGACAATCAGATCGGCTCCCGCCTCATAGCCGGCGACAACTGCCTCTCTGTAAATTTCATAAGCCTCCTCAAAAGAGAGCGTGCCCAAAGGTTCTAAGAGTTCTCCGACCGGTCCAAGATCCAGAGCAACTCTGACCGTCTCTTTTGCCGCCTTTTGGACCGCCCTTTTGGCCGTCCGGATCGCCGAAAAGACGGCTTTCCTTGTATCTATCGAACAGCCCTGCAGCTTTCTGGCATTCGCCCCGAAGGTATTGGCATAGATGACATCGGATCCCGCCTCAATATACTGGCAATGAATCTGTTCAACGATCTCAGGATGCTGATGACCGAAGACCTCCGGATGCTGACCGGCGGGCATGCCGGCCGCCTGCAGCATGGTCCCCATCCCTCCATCCAATACGATGATCTTATTGTCCACAAGTCACTCCATTCTTTCGAAAGCGACAGGAACCATTCAGGTTACAGGCCGCACATGATTTCTGTTTCTTCTCTCTCGGTTGCCTGGACACACCGATCATCGCCGTTACCGATTTGCGGGGGATCATAATCCCGGAAGCGCTGACTGTAAGGCCGATCCGCCGGCTCTCCATCAGAGCCGCGAACTGAGAATTGATGCCGATGGGCAGGTCTCCGTATCCGGGTGAGAAGCGAAATGTCAGATACTTCCCCCTCTTCTTATATTGAGCTCGAAGTTCTGCGTCTAACGAGTCACAGACTGCCTCAATCAGGGTAGACGCGCAGGAATCCATGATGAGGGCATCCGCCATATCTCTGATCTGCGTCTTTCGGAGCAGACTGTCGATCCCGCTTCCCAGCGTAGCCGCCAGGCAGATAATCTCTTCACAGCCGTCCAGGTGACGCCTGATATCCTCGCCGGTCAGAAATGCAAGTTCGGGAGGGTAATCATCCCTGTCTTTCCTTGCAAAGATCTTCATCAGGCAACGGGGATCGGCTGCCTGATTGACCTGATCCATGCAGTAATCCACCTGGTCTGTCAGTTCTGCCGGAAGCTCTTGTCCCCGGTACTCCAGATAGCGCAGAACTTCGGATCGATCCTGCGGCCCTAATGTTACCTGCTCCATGTGATCACCCGCCTTTTATCTCAACGATTGAACAGCAAAATTCACTCCCTGCCCTCTGATTCTTATCTGCCTTTTTCAATCACACTCCATGATCTGTTTATGGTCAAGCCGCCCCGACATTGTCTGCCGCAAGGGATCCGGCAGACAGATACAAGCGGCGCGCGGCTATTATTCTATCAGAGAAAACAGGGCAAAAAAAGTGCGGGCAAAGCCTAGAACCAGTTCCAGTCTTTGCCTCACACTCTGATACATTTTCTGCTTTCATCCAGGGTCCGTTTTCGCCCTGCTCAGCCCATAAAATCATCTGCCTTCTCTTGTCTTCCCCGGCTTGCTATCTTGCCTGCAGAATTCCTCCCAGCTTGATGGGCTGAGAGATATTGACTCCGAAGAGCGGATCTCTGGACAAGTAATCAATTACCCTCTCCGTATCAGAACGAGCCTCAAGCCCCATCTCAACATCCTTGCACATAGAGACCTGATCTGTAATCACCGCATCTGCATCAGAATCAATAAAGCGGTAGGCCGATTCTGGCGAATTTACCGTCCAGACCAGCACCTTCTTCCCCGCATTGTGGACGGTATTGATCGCAGACTCTGTGGCCGCCTCCTCTTCCATAATCATATCGTCACAGTCCAGAGCAGCCTTATCCCCAAAAGAAAAATAATAAATATAGCCGGTCTCGATCTTGGGGTATTTGTGATAGACATGAGCTACCAGGCTGTATTTGAGTGAGGTAATCACACACTGATCCGTCATTCCCCTTTCCTGAACCATGCGGCTGACATCATCCGCCATCTTCAGATCCGCTGTCGGCCCCTTTAATTCCAAATAAAGTTTCCCTTTGCCCTTGGCGTAATCCAGAAGTTCCTCCAGTGATGGGGGATGCTGGCCAGATGGTTTGCCTGTCGGATCTGCAATCCGCAATCGTTGAATTTCCTCCCAGGTCATATCGGAGACCAAACGGTTGACCCCGCATGTCCTGGCAAAAGTATTATCGTGGTTGATCACGTAGACCCCGTCTTTTGACCTCTGGATATCAGTTTCAAACCCATAAGCAGACTGATTGCGGGCACTGTCAAAGCCTAGAAGGGAATTCTCCGGCGCTGCGTATCCGCCAAGCCTGTGCGCCACAATCTTCGTGTCTGTTCTGGCCGGGAAGAGCTCCTCAAAAAAGAGAGTTCCCAGAAAAGAAAGAAAGCACATAGAGGCTATCAGACAGCAACTCCATACGCGAAGTGGCAGGAAGGAATGTTTTGGAAGCTCTTTCTCAAAGAAAATCTCCTCTTTCGCGTCAAAGTTCATAAAAATCCGGGTGATCTCCAGGGCCTCCATGGCCGGGAAAGACAAGACTAAAAAAATGAGTAAAAGCACGCCTCCCCCATATGTAAAAATGAAGATAAAACGATTAAGATAGCGCGGTAAATCAGTAATCGAGGTCACCAGTGTCCCAAGCAGGGCAATCAAAAAAGAGAGAAGCAAAAGCAGGGCCACCAGCTGCAGAGTGAAGATCAGCAGACGACTGGCAATCGGCCTCCATTTCTTCCGAATCATTCGATGTGACAGGATTGTCGCCTCATGGGCTGTCTTTCCATCCACTAGAATATAGGGAAAGGCCAGCGTATTTCTCACCCCAAAGAAGACTAAAAAAGCCATGATCGCCACATAGATACACATATAGCGGGGGGTTGTCCGAATGGCATCCACCACAAAGCTTGGAATATAGTAGTGCTTGGTCAGAGTCAGATTGAATCCGACACCTAAAAAAGGGGCCCCCAGAGCGACGTAGAGACAGAGCAGGATTCCATGTTTATTGATGAATTTGGGGATTGACGCGAACGTCTCTCTTATAAGAGAAAGCATCTGCACCTTCTCCTTGCGCAGAAGTCTGGCGGACAGAAGGAAGGTCCCATTAATATCTACAGACATGGCAAAGAAAAATGCCAGGAAGGTGATCAGCATAATCAGCCAGCCCTGCCAGGTACGAAAAAGAAAGCGGTAATCTCCGCTGGTGACCGCGACACGGCCGGTTGAATAGATCAGGAGCATTCCCAGCTTCTTCAGACCAAATACAACCACCTGCAGGAGAACAAAGGCAATCAGCTTGTACTCCAGAAGTTGAGGGACAACTCTGAGATAGGAGGAAAAATGCTGTTTCTTCTTCTTGACTTTCTTCCCGACGATTGAGGAGAGTTCTTCCCCCTGACTCTCACCCTCTTTGACCGTTTCCCTCCTGTCCTTATCCTGCTTATTTTTTCTGTTGATTCCTTGCAACATGTCATTTCCCCAATGGATTTGATACTTTCATTCTTGCCACGCTATCAGTTAGTATAACGCAAGAAAAAGCCCTGAAGTTTAAGCAAAGGCTTTCTTTATCTTAACATTATCTGAAAACAACCGCCAACAGGAGCAGCCATGATCTTCGATGGATGGAATAAACGGCCAGCCACTTTTCACTGCCCGTATTACAAAAAAGCCATCGTCAAATCCAATCTCAGTGCAGTATCTGGCACCGATAGCGACTGTCATCTGCATTCTTCATTCCCAGATCGTATGCTGACAGTACACCGTATATCTATAAGGGCTTCCGTCCGCCTGAAAGCTGCCTTTGATTGTATACCTTGGAAAGAGCACATAGTCATGATTCTGCATGGATACGTCAACAGTTCCCTCACTCACAAGGCTCTTGGTATCCGCCGACTCCACATGAAAGAAGTCCGCCAGTGACTTCTCCTGATAGTCTGTCTGCCTCAGCCCCGCAATCTTTCTTTCCTGAATCGAGACCTCCTCCCATCCGTCATTTTCCGACCGGACAGTGTAGGAGGTCAGCAGACAATCCTTAAGAGGAGACTCATCAGACAGGGGCGGTGTCAGGTTGACAACCCCGTAGCTCTTACCGTCCCGCAAGACTTCCATTGCCTGTCCATAATAGAAATGATCCTTTCGCTCATTGCGAATGATATCCTCGGCTCCTCTTTGCGTCTTGCTGTGCGTGTCCATGAGTGTCCACCCATCGTTAAGCAGGTCAGCCCCCCTGGAAAGTCCTGCCGTATAGTCTTTGTCCCGCAGCTGAAAATGCACCGGCTTCGCAGGAAGGCCGATTATGGACATGGTCAGGGTCAGAGTAAAGGAAGCTATAAACCCCATTCCCCAGACAGCCCTGGAAGAAGCATAAACATGGTCGGATGCACTGTGCCTCAGCAGAAACAGTATCAGGCGAAAGACAGCCTTCATCATCTGAATGACAATAGCAATAACGAAGGATGCCTGCAGGGCAAAAAGAATGGATTCATACAGATGATTCCCCTGCAGGAGACGAAAGCCGACGACAAGAACCATTCCCAGCGGGAAAGCGAGAATATAGTAGGTCGCCTCCTTAACAGCACAATCGTCGAGCAGATCTTCCGAGTACTCGATTCCCCGCCCCTTGATGGCATGTCCGATTTGATAAAACCATCGGGGCAAGTCTCCGCCCCGTCTGGCTGTGCCAAGGAGCTTAAAATAGAGATAAATGGTGAAAAACGCGCCTGCGAGCGTGATAAGAACAAAGACCAGCGCTGTAACTGTAAATTTCATTTCTCTCCCTTCAGATAGAAATACAGGTAAACTTCATATTCCTGATCGCTACATCATAATCCATCTCTTCGGATCATCCAAAGCTAATATCAAGAATCATCATGAGTACAAAACCCAGGGAAAAGAAAACCGTTCCCAGATTGGAGTGTTTTCCCTCGGACATCTCCGGAATCAGTTCCTCGACAACGACATAGATCATGGCTCCCGCGGCGAAACTGAGCAGATAGGGCATCACCGGAACCACATAACCGGCCGCGACAAGAGTAATCAGCCCCGCAATGGGCTCGACGATGCCGGAGAGAGTCCCATAAATGAAGGTCTTTATCTTCCCCATTCCCTCTGCCCGAAGGGGCATGGCGACAATGGCTCCCTCCGGGAAGTTCTGGATGGCAATGCCAAGGGCAAGGGCGAAAGCGGCTGCCGCCGTAATCTGATTGTCTCCGTAGAACCAGCCGGCATAGACCACACCGACCGCCATCCCCTCCGGGATATTGTGCAGGGTCACCGCCAGGATCAACTTGGTTGTGCGCTTTAAGCCGGTTCTTGGTCCTTCCTCCACCTGATCCATATGCATATGCGGTGTGATATAATCCAGCAAAAGCAGAAAGCCGACGCCAATCATGAAGCCGATCGCCGCCGGCAGAAAGGCCAGCTTTCCCAAATACTCCGCCTGCTCAATGGCAGGAGCCAGAAGACTCCAAAAACTGGCTGCCGTCATGACTCCGGCGGCAAAACCGGTCAGAATCTTCTGGAGCCGTTCTGTCATACTTCCTCTTAAGATAAAAACCATTGCCGCACCGGCAGTTGTTCCAATAAAAGGGATGGAAAGTCCCTGTATGATTTCCTGATACATCTGTCACCTGATCCTCTTTCCCTGCGTGCCCGCAAATATCTGCGGTTCTTCCTGTTCCTATAAGATATCCAGAGAAAAGCTGTGCGGGAGAAGTCTCCGCAGTGATACCATCTGGTAGTCGCTCTCATCTTTTGCCGCAATCACCTGCATCTCTTCCTCTGCGAACTCACTTAAGACCTGTCTGCAGATACCGCAGGGCCAGGCGTAGTTTTCCGCTCTCTCTTCTCTTCCGCCAATGATGGCGATCGCCTGAAAATGCCCGGCTCCGGCGGCAATCGCGGCAAAGGCAGCCGTTCGCTCAGCGCAATTGCTGGCGCCATAGGAAGCATTTTCAATATTGCAGCCCCGGTAAATCTTCCCATCCGCAAGAAGGGCGGCTCCAACCTTGAAGCCGGAATAAGGAGCATAGGCCCCCTCCCTGGCTTCCATTGCCTCTCGGATCAAATCACTCACTTGATATTTCGCCACAGGCAGTCTCCATATCTGTATCTATCTCAGTTACCGTCTTCGCCCCACTGTAAATGATATTCTAAATGAAATTCTCCGGCCTCAATGTAAATTCCATGCTTTTTCAGGCCAGCCCCTTGTTCTGCAGACAGATCCCATACTTCTTCAGATCGACCCGACCGTCCTCCACATGGACTCCCTCTTTCTCAAGCAATTTGGCCTGCTGCCCGGCCCCGCCAAAGGCAAACTCCCCCGCCAGTTCTCCCCTCGCGTTGACCACGCGAAAGCAGGGAATATGCAGAGGATCCGGATTCCTGTGCAAGGCATTGCCGACTGCCCTGGCCATCTTTGGATTCCCGGCCATCTGTGCCACCTGCCCATATGTCGCCACACATCCCTTTGGGATCTTTCTGACCGCCTGATAGATGCGCTTTGCCGGAGAGTCCGTCACGAGGTCATAGCTCTCCGCAATCATCCTTTGAATCTCCTGCTTTGGAATGCTTCCATCCAAAAGAATCGTGTTCCAGTGTTCCTTATTCTGATGCCAGCCGGGAAGAACAGAGGCATAGGCATTTCTCCAGAAATCACGCCATTCCAGGTCTACTTTGACATTGAGGTTGATCAGTCCATTTCTCTCATAAACGGCCAAAAAGGTCTTCTTGCTCCCCCTGACCCGAATGAGCTGCCAGTCCGCCTTTGGAAAAGGCCTGTCTTCATAAGCGCCATCAAAGGACAGACCATATTGTACAACATCTTCTTTTGTTTTCATCTTACATCTGCCTTTGATCTCTTTCTCCTGCTTCTGACATCATATGTATGCGCCTTCTCTTGAATCTGTTCTCTGCCCTCTCACATGGTATTCTCATTGACAGGCTTTGTCTAATATATTATATGAAACGTGTTGTGTTCTTCGCATCAAAACACCATAGCTTTTTCGCTTTTCCCCAAAAACGCTGAAGAATTCCAAAGGACAAACCAGCATTTCTGTTCTGTCCATTCAAAAATTCGATGCACAGCATACGCCTTAAGATCGATTGTTACAAATCAAAAAAGAGCTGACTCTCATATTCTGTGCATACATCAAATATGCAGACAAAACATAACCGCCAGCTCTCATCTTTTCATAGCAGCAGAATGCGCATAGCATACACTGCAGTTGTCTCACAGCCCCTGCCAATCTGTAAGTCGAAGATCAACAATCTGACTGACAAAAACAGTAATTTAAAATATCCAGGGCTCAGACTCTGAATTTTACAGCAGTACCATAAACCATAATCTCTGCCGCGCTTTGCATAATCGAAGAAGAAGCATAGCGAACTCCGACGATTGCATCTGCCCCCAGCTTCTCTGCCTCCTCGATCATTCTGCTGTCAGCCTTGTCTCTCGCCTCTGCCATCATCTTGTTGTAATTCTTGAGTTCTCCGCCAACCAGGGTCTTAAAACCGGCGCCGATATCCTTAAAGGCGTTGACGGTCTGGATGGTGGAACCCTTAACCATACCAAGCGTCATAAGTTCCTTGCCTTCAATAGCCTCTGTTGTCGTAAGCAGCATAGACACCTCCTTGCATGAGCAGGAATGTAAGAAACCGTCAGATATCACTCACATATCACAGCTGCAATCCAATCCAGATACCATACATGATCATTGATATCCTGATATCCGTTTCCGTATCATTCCATTATCCCCTTTGTTACAGGCTCATCATACCATTTCGATGAAATTCTGTCACCCTCAGCGTTTCCTTAAAAGATCAGACACACAGCCGCAGTCAATGCTTCGGAACCTTACAGACAGGCCAACATCTCACCACAAAATCCCATGATAGGAAATCAGCAGTGCCACAAAAAGGAGCGCATAAAAAGCGACAAACATCCATTTCATTTTCACGCATAGAGCAATAAATTCACGAATAAATGCCGATGGAATATAATAGCCTGCCGTTGAACAGCCCAGGCCGTCTCCCTTGATTCCAATCTTCTTGGCATAAGTGCTCGTGCGAAACACGTGATAATCATTGGTCACAAATAAAAAGCGGGGCTGATCCACCAGCTTCTCTCCAATTTGCTTGGAAAACAGCAGGTTCTCATAGGTGGTTTTTGATTGATCCTCCAGTAAAACCGCCTCTTTCGGGATGTCTGTCTCTTCCAGCAAATAATTCAAGATCGCCTGCGCCTCCGAAATCTTCTCATCTGGCCCCTGACCTCCACTCGCAATCAGCTTCAAATCAGGATTGTTAGACTTCTTATATGCCTCTGCCGCCTTGTCGATCCTGCGTTTTAAGAGAGGCGTCACTCTTTCTCCGTCTAAAAGACCTGCGCCATGAATAATGATAAAGTCATAGTGCTTTCGCTTTGGAATCAGCAGGTACAAAATGGAATAAAGCATAAAACCGGCAAATGCAAAGCCAAAGATCAAATAGGAATAAACAAAGAAGATAAAAAAAATGTTGATCCAGTGATTCTGATAAAAATACAGATTGCTTCCATATGCCCGAATCAGTATCACTCCAAAAAAAGCGAAGATCAGAATCCCCATGACAAGCGAAAGAAAATTCGCCTTGGATTTACCCTCACGCTTCAATAGGACAATCCCGTTATAAACGAGGAATATGCCGCTGAGAAAAATCAAAAAGGGAATTCCCAAAAAGCAGACCATCAGAGCCAGCATATAGGAATTGTTGTTCCCAGACAGATAGCTAAGCTGTATTACTGACACGAGAGCAAAAACCAGGCTGATAATCAAGAGAGCGGGATTTAAAAGGCTGCGGCTGTCCCGCCATATCGACAGAAGCAGCAGCAGAAAAACAACTCCGGTAGCGATGTATAAGATCATTTTTTCGTTTTCCTCCGCCTCTATGGTAATACATGCTCTTAAGA
This sequence comes from Lachnospiraceae bacterium AF51-6-b8A, assembly GCA_027682585.1. Lineage (GTDB taxonomy): Bacteria > Bacillota > Clostridia > Lachnospirales > Lachnospiraceae > Shuttleworthia. The sequence continues at coordinate 908,069 of JAQCZH010000001.1, forward strand.
TGTTCTCATCTTTTTAGATCTTACAGATTAAAAGAAGTCACTTCATACGTCAATTCAATTCTCCTTTTTCTGCGTTCAGGCATGCTGATTCCTCCTCTTTTCCCCTGAAGAATAGACCATAAACCAGGTACAGGGTCAAGCATATTCTTCCGTGCATTCCATTCTTTATTGTATCTTTTAAAGCCTGCATTGAGTCCTCAATGCGGCTTCGCTTCCATAGAAGATGGAAACCTTCTCACCGAAGACGAACAATGGGAGAAGATGAATATATGCTACCGCTTTGCCGCATAATCAATTTGTTTGATAAGCCTTATTCCGCGCGCGTTTTGCTCCGTATCCCCTTCCTCTTCGTATCCGTCATAGGGCGCATTCGGATCATGCATACGCTTCCTGAACGGAGCGCAAAGTTCTGTCCTGTGCCGGAAGGCAAATTCCAAATCGTCCGTCCAGCCCGTGTGACCGGTGATAATCTTTATGGTTCCTGTCCTTCTTTTCAGCTTTCTTTCAAGCACAGCCAGCGATTTGACTGAGAGCTGATTGCTCTCCGCCAGAGTACTGATGAAGCTGTAGCCCCCGTCCGCGCCAAACCAGATCGTATCGCCCGCAAACAGGTACTGATCATCAATCAGATAGACCATATGCCCCCAGGTATGACCGGGAACCAGAATACATTCGATCTTGATTCCGTCAATCGTAATGACCTGTCCGTCCGTCAGAAGAACCCGCCTGTTATTCATTTTTACCATGGGAAGTTTATAAAAGCCGTAGAGCACTTTCCGTCTTACTCGGCCGGTCAGATATTGATTTTCTTTCTCACTGAGATATACAGTTGCGTCTTTGAACAGAAGATTACTGTCCTCTTCCAGGGCACCGACATGGTCCGTATCCTGATGGGTGATGAGAATGTTTTGAATGGACGCGGGATCTATATCCAGCCATCCCATCTTTTCACCCAGCCGCTCGTAATTGTACCCGGCATCAATCATAATTGTCCTGCCATTCTTCGTATAGAAGAAAATATTCGCAACCCATTCTCTCACGCAGGCGACATGTTCATCGATCCAGCCCGTATTCAGCGGTTTAAAAATCTCCTTACCGCGAAACACACGGCTCATGAATTTCTTCTGTTTCTCCGAATCCTTCCTTGCCATTTATAAATCCCCCTTCACCCTTCTGTGTTGCTTTACAATAAAAGCCTTTATTGATCCCTTATATTGTTAGTATACTCTGACAACGACTGATAAAACACTCTTGGCGCCATATTTCAGTTCCTCCTGCCCAGTGATGGGAATTGCGTTACTTTCCAAAGATCTGCTTTACACGTGGAAAAATCCGTCTCCCAAAAAGGAACAAATCGCTATAAAAAGGCCATCCACAGAGAAAAAACAAGGAAGCGCAGGGAGGACATCAGCCATGTGCTTAAGCTACTGGACTCTCTGCACATGCAAGGCAAAAATTAATTACACTAACAAGATGAATTCTTTCTTGTACCTGACCACACTTGAGAAATGGCATAAGTAAAGCACCGGCAGGGTTTACTCCCACCGATGCTGATTCCAGTTACTTTGAGTTATAAAACAAACAACAGTGTGATCACTGGCAGGGCCTTTCGGTAATCCTTGTTCACAATGACATAAGCCGCCCCAAAAAGGAATCCGGCAAATGCGGAGAGTAGTCCGATCCATACATCTCCCTTTGACACAATATGCATGAGTCCCCAGGTCAGTCCCAGCACAATGCCACCATAGGGAATCTTATCGTTACGAAACCATTTTTCACACGCCAGCTGACCATAGACAATCACCAGGGAGATCAGAAATCCCTCCGCAAGATAATAAATATACTGAAAAACAAAAAGAAGCGGCCCTCTGGAATTCCATTCCATGACTACCTTAAAACCGTTCCATTCAAAATACTTTGAAACAATATTGACAAGAAAGCATGCTGCGAGTGCCAGATACTGCCATCCCTTCATCTTCTTAGAAGGCTTCCAGAGCTCATGTCCTGTCGTTTTTCTGCCAATCAGAATAATAATAACTCCGGCAATAATCCACAGGATCGTAATGAGGATCCAGTGACCAATATGCTGAGCCGTTGTCAGGTTCTGAGTATTAAATCCTATCTTTCCCTCAATGGCAAGAAGTAACAATTCAATTGCGAAAGCTGCCGAGGCATATAAAGCGCACCACAGATAATCAAAACCGGTTACTTCCCTGTCTTTATTTTCCATGACTTCTCCCAACAAAAATCAGAATCGTTAACGTTTTAAAACTGTAACCTCTCCTGCTCTCGAATCATGATAAACACAGAGCTGTCTGAGACACTATTTCTTCTAAGTATAACGATCCCAGATTCACTTCTCAACGGCTTTTTGCTGTCCGATCTCACAACTAAAAAAAGGAAATGCTGTATCTTTTTGGTGCAGCATCTCCTTTTTTCGATTTCCCCATTCTGTTACACCATATGGCACTTTGAATGTTTTCAATGTCTGCCATATGGGGAGCATATTATATCACTGGTATTGCATCCTCTATAAAAGAACGCTGTTGGAAAACCATTCCCATCCTCTCCATTCCTTAAGCAAAATCTCCAATTGAATGGTTAAACACCGTGCGTGAAACAAGGCTGCCGGACATATGCTCCTCTTATTTTTCCAGAGCCTGATCGACATCCGCAATGATATCGCGAATATCTTCAATCCCAACAGACATACGGATCAGATCCGGGGATACGCCGGCTGCCATCAGTTCCTCATCATTCATCTGCCGATGTGTCGTAGATGCCGGGTGCAGGACACAGGTTCTCGTATCCGCCACATGGGTGACAATGGCGGCTAACGTAAGAGAATCCATGAACTGAACCGCTGCCTCTCTGCCGCCCGCAATACCGAATGAAATCACACCACAGGATCCCTTGGGCAGATATTTCTTAGCCAGAGCATACTGGCTGTCATTTTCCAGACCGGGGAAGGAAACCCAGGACACCTTAGGATGCTCTTTTAAATGCCGGGCAAGAGCCAGGGCATTTTCATAGTGTCTTTCCATTCGCAAGTGTAGGGTTTCCAGTCCAACACCGAGGTAGAAGGCATTCTGCGGAGAGGGGATAGATCCCAGATCGCGCATCAAGTTCGTTGTCATTTTGACAATATATGCCGCCTTTCCAAAGCTCTTGGTATATACAGTTCCATGGTATGTCTCGTCGGGACTTGTCAGCCCGGGAAATTTCTCACTGTACTTCGTCCAATCAAAATTGCCGGAATCCACAATGGCTCCGCCGACAGCATTCGCTGTGCCATTCATATACTTTGTCGTGGAGTGTGTGACAATATCTGCTCCCCATGTAAAGGGTCTGCAGAAGACCGGCGTAGGAAAGGTGTTGTCTACAATGAGCGGCACCCCGTGCTTATGGGCAGCTTTTGCAAATTTCTCAATATCCAGAATTTGCAGAGAGGGATTCGAAATCACTTCTCCAAAGACCATCTTGGTGTTGGGCTTAAACTTGGACTCCAGCTCCTCTTCGGAAATATTGGGATCCACAAAAGTGGCCTCGATGCCCATATTTTTCATCGTGTTCGCAATCAGATTATAGGTCCCGCCGTAAATGGCGGAAGACGCAATAACATGATCGCCCGCATCCGCGATATTGAATATGGCATAAAAATTCGCCGCCTGGCCCGATGATGTTAAAATGGCCGCCACTCCGCCTTCCAGCTTGCAGATCTTGTCCGCAACCGCATCATTTGTCGGATTGGCAAGCCTTGTATAGAAATATCCCGACTCCTTTAAGTCGAAGAGGTCACCCATCTGCTTCGACGACTCGTACTTGTAAGTTGTCGACTGCACAATGGGAAGGACCCTGGGTTCTCCATTTTTCGGCTCATAGCCTCCCTGTACACAGATTGTATTGATATGATAATTTTCCATTCGCGTTTCCTCCTTATCCCAATACATATACTCCTTCTTCTTGCCCTGTCAAGCGAAGGAGCCGGCCTCCTGTCCCGATAAAGCAGGTTGCCCATCTATGTTTCATCACACCATATTTTTACCTTACGATATTCTTTGTTTTTGGCGTAGGCAAAGGCTTTTGAATTTCGAATACAGTCAAATATATTTTCGCTTAAATCCTCATCCCATATTGACTCACTCATCTTTTTATTCTCATCATCCGTCTCATAGAAAATATCGATATGGACTTGATAAAATTCTTCATCTTCATTTGGAAATTGTCTGACCAGGGAAATTTGAAACATGGGCTCATCTGCAAAAGATGTAAATGTTCCTGTTTCAAACAAAATCATATCTTCCTCAAGCGGTATACTGCACATCCGCTCAAATACATTGATGATTTCCTCTAATGAACTTCTCTCCGTTATTTTATTTTTCAAAAAACCAATCAGCTTATCCATTCGTCTCCTCTTTTTGTCCCTGTAAACCTGGATTTATTTCTTCTCTCGTCGCTGTGTTATATTCCGACTATTGTCTAACGTTATCAATTCTTTTCTAATCTTATCAACAACTCCTCATCCGGTTCTGTGATACCACTTGTATCTTTTGAATCATACCTGCGAAATCCCCGATACTGTCGCCATTTATATCATGGAATGACTGTAGACAAAACTCGTAAAATACCGTCTCTGTCAGCCGTGTTGGCATAACTTATTTCCCTGCGATTTCTGAAATATCTCCCGAGAGGATAATTTGATACTGAAACTCTGGGTACTCCCGCTCTATTTCTTTCAGTTCTTTTTGAATCTCTTTTTCTTTGCGATGAGCTGTATTCAATAATACACCGGGAATGCCACAAGATGCCGCAACTTGCATATCACTGGCAACCTCATTGCCAATCATGATACAATTACTTGTATTCAGTTCATTGTCATCAAGCAATTTCTGCATAAACGCCTTCTCCGGCTTACGCATTCCATAATCAGCAGAGATATACATATCATCAAAATACGGTGTCAATCCACAGATTCCCATCTCTACTATGACGAAGGAACGCTGGGCATTGGACAGTAAGATCACTTGATTTCCCTCTTCCTTCAACATTTGCAACGCACGTACTGTATTTTTATATGGTTTGCAGCGAACTCTTGTCAGACGTCTGAACTCTGTCTCTACAAATAAAAGCCATGTATCAAAATCCCGGATTTCCAATCGGTCTCCTTCGCGCCTAGGAGCTTCATCATACAGACGTTGAAATACATTTTTAAACTGAATATCAACATATGTGCCGGGATGAATCGCTTCAACACGTTTCCATTCTTCCTGATCAAACTTCAAATATGCTTGTCTGAACTCTTCCGGTGTATAGATGGCGCCATAGCATGCATACATATCTGATAGTATTTTCCATTTCTTATCATTCTGTAATTCGGTATGAATATCAATCAAAGTTCCATACAAGTCAAATATATATGTCTTCATCTGTTTCCTTCCGGGATATCCTATGCGTCTCTCCTCCCTCCATGCCTTCCTATCATAGCAGATTACCGACAGACCATCAGACAGCGCTCTGTATTTTCATGCCCAGTGATAATAAAGTTTCCATGTCGCTTGAACTGCTCGTACCAAAGGGATTGAACGATGAAAATCCGTTGATTGTCCTATACTCTTTTGTCTGGCTCGAAAGGATATCTGGCCAACATCAGAAGACATATCTACTCTGATCACCCTGTCCCGGACGGCATTCATTTCTCCCTTCTCCCTTTCAATTTTTTCGCAATTTTAATTCTGATGTCGCGATATCTACTCACGATAAGCTCTTCAAAAAGATACATACCAAAATCCCTGCGTCTGCCCCGTCCCTATGAGCTAGATCAGAGTAAGGATTTCGCACTTTTTTAGAACCTGCGCCCAGGTCTGGATAAAGGGGATGTCTTCTGTTCCGAGCAGAATCCGGAATCTGCTGTATTCGACCCAGAGGCAGTCGATCACAATCCATCGTTTACGGCGCACGGTATCCCGATCTCTTAAGCCGATCTCATAAGCCCTCTCCTGTACCGGCTTCGGGTAAAAAACAGACCGTCTGTCTGTTGGCCTTCGTCATACGTATGGTGAACTTTGCTCTTTCACTTTGCGCTTTTGACTTTATCGCCAACGATCCAGTAGTCGCAGACGCCGTCTCCGTTTGAGATGGTGTGTTTCCGATAAAGCTTCCCGTGCTGGAGTCCCAACATGACCTCATCTGTCGCGCAAAGAGCAGGCATCAGTTCTGCGATTCCCTCCCTCTCACAGAATTCACAGATAGGGCAGCGGGTGAAATAATAGTAGCTGCCATCCCTGTGCAGGCTTTCATCAAAATGTACAACCCAATTGACCGGATATTCTCTTCCCTTCTTCCGGTACCAGGTCTCATACTTCTTCATGCTCCTGTACCATATCTTTGGTGATTTGTTCAGATCTATCATCCCAAACAACGCCCGAAGAAGCGGACTTGTCAGCACATCTGTCATCACATGGGCCATTTCATCAGGCATGATCTTTTTGTCGCCGCCAAGCCATGCTGCCGCAAAGGCATAGGCAAAATACGCGTTCGCCGCCATTGGGTTGCCGGGACCCAGATCATCTGCGCGGGAAAGAAGCTTCCTGTATTCTTCTTTTCCCTTACGAATTGACTGCTCTGCCAGTTCCCTGTCAAAGCGGTTTGCAATACTCTTTTTTATCATTGGCGCAAACAGCGTCCAATAGATCCCTCGATATTTCATTGGCCTCACCTCGCCACCGTAATCAATAACCCGATGATTACAAACACTAGAGCCTCCATCACAATAACTCGCCGGATCATAGTTGTACTTCCTCATCGTTCAGAAGCTCTTCCAATCCTCTGTAAAAAAGCCACTTCCGTATTTCACGCTGCGATATTGGGACACTCGCCCACAAGATCGGACCTTTGGCGTTCGACATGATTATACGCTGCCTTAATCCACTGTAATTTCTTTGCAGATTTCACTCTCAACACTGCTGATATCCGAATGCCAGGTTACCATTTTTATCGAAAGCAAATATCGTTTTTTTGTCAGGAGACAATTTGTACCGATATTTGAAATCATACTGTTCTATGGCGTCCAGAGGGTTCTTACCCTCATAGTATTCCCTGAATTCTTCAAACTCCTGCTCGCGTATTGCGACATAGTCTTCCCAATCCTCAAGTTTTTCCAGTTTTATACCTGGAAGACCTCTCATACGCTTAAAATCGTATCTCGCCAGATCAATATATACGACAAGACTTTTACATTCATCACAATACCAGCAATCAAAATCCTCTCCGGGAATATCTTCTACACAATCATATATTTGCCAGTATTCTGTATTCTCACCGAGTACACAGTTAGGATGGGTTTTTACGAAATCGCGAAAGAACCCGACACGAAACACCCATACTAGAGGTCTTCCGTCACCATCCCACATTTCGTGACCATTAGGACATGATGCATGTGCCATAAGACCGCCTTTCTTCCATAATCCCAGTATATCATCCAAGACGTACAAAAATACGAACTCCGTTATGATAGTGTAAGTTTACTGTAGGGTTACAATTGATGTGAGACCATAAGATTGATGCTGTATAAATAAAGTTGACATCTTATTCTCAAGGATTTCATTATAATCAAGAGA